>NZ_NKFH01000010.1:0-708187 GCF_002223135.1 Burkholderia sp. AU33423 | reverse complement strand
TTCCGTCGTCTACGCACGCGCTTCGAGCGACGTGCCGACATTCACGAAGCATTCTTGAAACTTGGCTGCTCGCTCGTCTGCTGGAACGTCTTCAGGCGAGCTGAGCAAGGTTTTTGAACTGGCCTCTAAAGACACATTGCGGATTTTCCGGGAGTTTGTCTCCCGTTCAACAGGATTCCACGCGTCGAACGGCAGTCGTGCCGTTCCGGTCGATCGGATCGTCCGGTTCATCCGGCCGGTCGCACCGTACACGCCTTTCTCGCTCACTGCCTCACTGATACCTGTTCGCACGGACCGGGGTGACTATCCCCGCTCGCGCAGCTGAGCGACGCGTTCCGATTTTTCGAGTAGTGCCGGTGGTGCCCACCCCCGACGTCCTGACAGACGAAGGGTATTTCATAGCAGTCCGAAAGGAGAATGCTCATGTCAAGAATCATCGAGAAGATCGCCTGGCTCGTCGAGGATCAGGGCGGCGTGACGGCCATTGAATACGGCCTGATCGCCGCGCTGATCGCGATCGGCATCGTCGCCGCGTTGACGACCGTCGGTACCGATCTGAAGACCGTATTCAGCACGGTCGCCGACGATCTGGATTCGATAGTAGCTGCGATTTGATGGACGGTGCGGCGAACGGCTCGTCCGATTCGTTCGTCGGCACCACACGGCATTAACAACATGCCTCGACGTATCGATGCCGGATCAATCGATCCTGCCGGCCCGCGAGGGATCTGAAAGTGACTACGCAAGGAGATCATCATGTCCAAGTTCATTCAACAAGCCAGCCGCTTCATCCGCGATGAAGACGGTGTGACGGCCATCGAATACGGCCTGATCGCCGCATTGATCGCCATCGGCATCATCGGCGCGCTGACGACGGTCGGCCAGGACCTCAAGACCGTGTTCAAGACGATCGCGGACGACCTGGATTCGGCGGTCGCAGCCATCTGATGGATCGTGCCGCGGACGGCTCGGCCGGTGCAGCGCTCGAGCCGTCCCCGGTCATCTGATCAACCCGGAACCGGAGACCATCATGCAAGCCAGAATGCGCGTCGTACGTCGCTGGATCAGCGACGAGCAGGGTGTGACGTCGACCGAATATGCGTTGCTCGGCGCGATGTTCGCCGTTGCGGTGCTGGGCAGCGTCGTTACGCTGAAAGGCTCGCTTGCCGATACGTACGAGGTGATCGCTACGGCCGTGACGGCCGCCGTGGCCACCGCGCTGGCAATGGTTTCCTGATCCGCCGACTCCACCGATTCCACCGGTTCCACCGATTCGACTGCGAGGTTCGCCATGCTCCCCGTTGCGCCGCCTTACCCGGTTCCGTTGTGCGTGACGCTGCTCGCCGTCGCCGCGGCCAGCACGGACATCGCGACCCGTCGCATTCCGAACCGTCTCGTCCTGCTCGGCCTGGCCGGCGCGCTGGTTGCCCAGTGCCTGTTGCACGGTGTCGTGGCAGGTGCACTCGGCTGGCTCGCCGGCGCCGCGACCGGCTTCGGCATGCTGCTGCCGTTCTATGTGTTGCGCGGCATGGCGGCCGGCGACGTGAAGCTGATGCTCGCGATCGGCGCCTGGGTCGGCGCGGAAATGACGTTTTACATCGTGCTGGCCACCTTCCTGGCCGGCGGGATCGGCGCCATCGCCGTCGCGCTGCTGCGCGGGCGGATGCGCCAGATGTGGGCGAACGTGCACGCGTTGATCGCGTTGCGCTCGCGAGGCGCGAGCGCCGAGGCCGCCGGCGGCCCCGTCGAAATCGCATCGGTCGGCACGCTGCCGTACGGCGTGGCGATCGCGGCCGGCACGCTGGGCATGCTGTTCGCGTCGTGCGCATAGCGCGACGCATCCGCAACGAGGACGGAACGATCATGAACACGAATTACACCGAACCGAGACGCGACGCACAGGTGGCACGCCTGCCCGATCCGTTGCCGTCGCGGGAAGTGCATACGAAGCTGGGCGCACAGTTGCCGGCGGCGCCGCGCTCGCTCGAGGAAACCGGGTTGAGCCTGACGTTCGTTGCCGGCCTCGTGCTGAAGTCGACACTGGTGCTCGGCCGCCCATCATACGGCGACCTGGTCGAACGGCACTGCCTGTCGCTCGCGGTGCTCGACGACGTCTTCGCATTCCTGGTGCGTGAGCACCTCGTCGAACTCACCCATCGCGGTGCGACCGATCTGGACGTGACGTTCCGCCTGACCGAGGCGGGCCGGGTGCTCGCACTGGAAGAAGGGGCGCGCAGCGGCTACAGCGGTCCCGCGCCGGTGACGCTCGATGCCTATATCGAGTGCCTGAACGCGCATTCGGTACGCAAGCTGAATATCAGCCAGAACGAAGTGTGGGCGGCGTTCGAAGGGATCGTGATCGACACGTCGCTGCTCGATGCGGCGGCTGCCGCGCTGAACGCCGGCCGTCCGCTGCTGATCTACGGCCCGGCCGGCAGCGGCAAGACCTTCCTCGCCGAGCGGCTCGGCTCGCTGATGCGCGGCCGCGTGCCGGTGCCGCACGCGATCTGCGCGGCCGGCGAAGTGATCCAGATCTACGACCCGCTCGTGCACGTCGACGCGGACGCGCCGTCCGGCGGCCTGTCGGTCGATCGCCGCTGGCGCCTGTGTCAACGGCCGGTCGTGATGTCGGGCGGCGAACTGACGCTCGACGAGCTCGACCTGCGCCGCGACGAGGCCGCCGGCTTCTACCAGGCGCCGCCGCACATGAAGGCGAACCTGGGCATGTACGTCGTCGACGATCTCGGCCGCCAGCGCGTCGAGCCGCGCGACCTGCTCAATCGCTGGCTGCGCCCGCTCGATCGCGGCGTCGATCTCCTGACGCTCGAATCCGGCAACCGCTTCGTGATGCCGTTCGACGTCTGGCCGGTGTTCTCGAGCAACCTGTCGCCGGAGCAGCTGGGCGACGAGGCATTCCTGCGCCGCCTCGGTTCGAAGCTGCACGTCGGCGCGATGTCGATCGACGACTACCGCCGGGTGTACAACGCGGCCTGCGCATCGCTCGGACTCGTATCGGCGAGCGATGCATTCGACTACCTGCTGCATCGGCTGCACCTGCCGACCGGCAAGGCGTTTCTCGCCTGTTTCCCGGCGGACCTGCTGCGTCTCGTGGCCGCCGGCGCGCGTTACCGCGGCGATCCGCCCGAGGTGACGCACGACGCACTGTACGACGCGTGGGCGAGCTATTTCGGCGCGGCTCCCGAACGTGACGGCAGCCATCCGCCGCCCGTCGAGCGCGGTGGCCGTACGTTCATTACCGGTTGAGCCGTTTCTTTCACGATTCGTCGAGGAGCATTGCCATGAAAAACAGTCGAGCGGTCATGATGCTGGTCGTCGCGATGATCGCGGGTCTTGCCGCGGTCGTGTTTGCGTCCCACTGGCTGGTGCAGACATCCACGAGTTCCGTCACGCAGGTGGCGGTCGCGGCGACCGACCTGAACCTGGGCGAACCGCTCGGGCCGAACCAGATCCGCATGATCAGCTGGCCGTCGGGCAGCGTGCCGACCGGTGCGTTCACCGATACCAAGGCGCTCGAAGGGCGGGTCGTGCGCACCAGCCTGTCGCGCGACGAGCCGGTGATCGAGTCGAAGCTCGCGCCGGTCGGCACCAAGGGCGGGCTGTCCGCGGTGATCGCCGACGGCAGCCGCGCGATCACGGTGCGCGTGAACGACGTGGTCGGCGTCGCGGGCTTCGCGCTGCCGGGCAACTACGTCGACGTGATCGTCAACACGCAGGAGCAGCAGGGCAAGACGGACGGGCAGAGCATCTCCAAGATCGTGCTCGAACACATCCTCGTGCTGGCTGTCGCGCAGCAGGTGAGCCGCGACGACACCGCACCGAAGGTCGTCAACGCCGTGACGCTGGAAGTCACGCCCGACCAGGCCGAACGGCTCGATCTCGCGCGCAGCGTCGGCACGCTGTCGCTCGTGCTGCGCAACCAGGTCGACCAGAAGACGCTGAACACCGACGGGGCGACCAAGCTGACGCTGCTCGGCAAGGAGCCCGCACCCGCAGCGCCGCCGGCACCGGCCCGTGTGAAGACGGTACGCGTGCACGTCGCATCGCACGCGGCGCCGGAGGTACGGCGCGACTGCGTCGGCGTGCTGACGGGCGTGAAGGGCAGCGTCGAGTGTTTCTGAATCAGTTCATTGAAGTCACATAAACGGCCGCCGGCAACGCGCGGTGGCCCTGGAAGTCGATAACCGGCACGGCGCCGGTCTCTCGGGGGATCAGACGAAATGAAGATCAAACCGCAATGTACAGGTACCGGGCCGCTGCAGACACGCGTCGCACGGGGCACGATGATGGCCGCGATCCTCTGTTCGGGATGGCTGACCGTTTATGGCGCACTCGCGCAGGAAGGCGTCGAGTCGGCCGCGCTGACCAAGGGCGGCGCCAGCGCGCCGGCCGCGGTCGGCAAGGGGCCGATGCAGATGACGATCAGCATGGCGCCGGTGGCGGCCGCCGCGCCCGCCGCAGCGGCGGGGCCGCTGCGCGGACCGAACTGCGTCGGCGCCGTGCGCGAATCGACCAGCGTCAGCGTGCCGCTCGGCAAGTCGCTGCTGGTGCCGATGCCGGAGCCGGTCCGTAATCGGACGATCGGCAATCCGGCCGTCGCGCAGGCCACGATGGTGTCGCCGCAGACGCTGTACATCCTCGGGCTTGCGGTCGGCACGACCAACATGATCGTGCAGGGCAAGAGCGGTGCATGTCGCGTGATCGACGTCGCGGTCGGCGCGGATGCCGGCGGCCTGCAGGCGTCGCTGATGCAGCTGATGCCGAACGAGCGCGATATCCATGTGTCGACCGCCGCCGGCACGATCGTGCTGGCCGGCACCGTGTCGAGCTCGATGGCCGCGCAACAGGCCGTGCAGATCGCCCGTGCGTACGGTGACAGCGCGGCCGATCCGGCGGGCGGCGGCAAGGCGGGCGGGGTGCTCAACATGCTGAACGTCACGTCGCCGCAGCAGGTGATGCTCGAGGTGAAGGTGGCCGAGGTGTCGAAGACGCTGATCAACCAGATGGGCAGCGCGCTCAACATCCAGGGCGGGTTCGGTTCGTGGAGCGGTGCGCTGGTCAGCAACCTGCTCGCGGGCGTCGCAACCGGGATCGCCTTCAGCAAGGCGAACAACAAGCCGTTCAACCTCGCGGCCGACGCGCAGAACACCGACAACCTGGTCAAGATCCTCGCGGAGCCGAATCTCGTGACGATCAGCGGCCAGGAAGCGACGTTCCTCGCCGGCGGCAAGATCTTCATCCCGATCCCGCAAAGCAGCGGCAACGGCACGTCGTCGATCACGCTGCAGGAAGAGGAGTTCGGCGTCGCGCTGAAGTTCACGCCGACCGTGCTGGGCAATGGCCGGATCAGCCTGAAGGTCGCGCCGGAAGTGTCGGAGCTGTCGCAGACGGGCGTCACGCTGAGCGCGACCAACATCGGCGGCACGTCGATCCTGCCGCTGATCACGACGCGGCGCGCATCGACGACGGTGCAGATGGGTGACGGCGAAACGTTCGCGATCGGCGGGCTGATCAAGGACAACGGGACCGGCGCACTGAAGGCGCTCCCGGGTGTCGGCGAAATTCCCGTGCTCGGCGCGCTGCTCCGCAGTACATCGTTCCAGCAGGACCGCACCGAGCTGATCTTCGTGATCACACCGCACCTGGTGAAGCCGCTGCAGACCGCCGACGTGCCGCTGCCGACCGACAGCTTCTCGAAGCCGAACGAAATCGACGTGTATGCGACGGGCAACATGGAAGGCCGCGGTGGTGTGCGCAAGCCCGGTGCTCAACCGGCGAGCGGCGCGGCAGCCGCACCGCAGACCCCGGCCCAGGCACCGGCCCCCGCACCGGTACCGCAATCGGAAGCGCCCGCCGGCCCGGCCGCCGCGCTGCCCGCACCGCGCGCGCCGCAGGGGACGGACGCACAGCCGCCGGTGCCGGCCGAGCCACAGAAGACGCCTGCACCTGCACCGGTTGCCGCAGCCGTACCGCAGCACGATACCGCCAACGCGGCCCGTATCGCGCGCATCGAAGCCGCCGCCGCACGTCTTGCGGCAGCCGGTTCCGACACGCCGGCCCAGCCGGCGGGGCAGCCGAAGCGCCGGACACCGGCGGCGGCCCATGCGCAGCAGGTCGTGCGCGTGAGCGCGGCACCCGAATCCACCGATCGTTGAAGCCATCCAAGGGGACGCTCATGAAATCCGCCTACCTCGTCATCGTGCGCCGCGTGGCGCTCGCCGCACCGCTCGCGTTCGCGCTTGCCGGCTGCATGTCGTCGACCCCGGTGTGGGACACCCGCTTCGGCGATTCGGTCCGCGCCGTGACCCAGGCCCAGATCATCGACCCGCATGCCGGCGAACACGCGGCCTCGGTGTCGGCGCCGGGGGTCGACGGCGCTGCCGCCGCGGCCGCGCTCGACAACTACGACAAGTCGTTCAAGCAAACCGTGCCGCCCGCCAATGCGTTCGTGATCGGCATCGGCAAGTCCACCCAGTAACGACGGCACGCTCAGGGAGAACGCCATGAACAGCGCAGCCCGTTATCCGAAAGTCATGCGTCGCAGCCTGCATCGCCAGCGCGGTGCCGTCGCGATCATCGTCGGCCTCTCGCTGGCGGTGATGATCGGGTTCGTCGGCCTGGCGCTGGATCTCGGCAAGCTGTACGTCACGCGCAGCGAACTGCAGAACAGCGCCGATGCGTGCGCGCTGTCGGCTGCGCGTGACCTGACTTCGGCCATCAGCCTGTCGGTGGCCGAGGCGGACGGCATCGCCGCCGGCCACCTGAACTTCGTGTTCTTCCAGAACAAGTCGGTGCAGATGTCGACGAACGCGAACGTCACATTCAGCGACTCGCTGTCCAACGCGTTCCTGACGAAGAACTCGGTCACGACGCCGGCGAACATCAAGTACGTGCAGTGCACCGCGACGTTGAGCAACATCGCGCACTGGTTCGTCGAGATACTGAACGTGCTGCCGGGCACGAAGCTCGCGAACGCGGCGGAGGTGTCGGCCAGCGCGATCGCAACCGTCGGCGGCGGGCAGACGACCTGCGCGATCCCGGTGTTCGTGTGTCGCGGCCCATCCGATCCGGCGTACAAGGTCGGCGACTGGATCTCGTCGCCGTCCGGGTCGTCGTCGACCTACGGGCCGGGCAACTTCGGCTGGGCGGCGCTCGACGGCTCGACGAACGAACCGACCCTCGCCGGCGAGCTGTCGGGCAATACCTGCAACATCAAGAGCCCGCCGGATCTCGCCACCACGGGCCTGAAGTCGGCGTCGCTGCGCGCCTGGAATACGCGCTTCGGCATCTATACGAACGGCGCGAACGGCTCGAGCGGCCAGCCCGACTTCACCGGCTACGCGTATGTCGGCCCGAACTACGGGCCGCCCGGAACGGCCGGCATCAAGGGCGATGCGTACACGCAGTTCGTGGCCGACCGCGCAGCCTTCAAGTCCTACCAGGGCGACGGCGCGCCGCCGACGGGCAGCGGGATCAACACCAACGGCACCGCGACGGCGAGCAACTACCAGACTTTCGGCAGCGACCGCCGCGTCGCGCTCGCGCCTGAGGGCGACTGCTCGACGCTGTCGGGCAGCAGCGGCAAGGTGCACGTCACGCAGTGGGATTGCGTGCTGATGCTCGATCCGCTTCCGTTCAGCGCAGGCAGCGGCGCGGTCGTCGCGCACCTCGAATACCTCGGCTCGTCGGTCTCCGGCAACAATCCGTGCGCGACGCACGGCTTGCCGGGCAGCGGCAGCGCGTCCGGGACCCAGGTCCCGATGCTCGTTCAATAGCGGAGAGCGGATCATGAAAAAGCCCCCGTTTCGCCGTTCGCGCACCCGTGGCGCCGTCGCCGTCGAGTTCGCGCTCGTGCTGATGCCGATGATCATGCTCGCGACCGGCGTGGCCGAGTTCGGCCGCGCGATCTACCAGTTCGAGACGCTGACCAAGGCGACTCGCGATGCGGCGCGCTACCTGTCGGTCTGGTTGCCGAGCGACAGCGCGTATCCGGCCTCGCAGGCGCAGTGCCTCGTCGTCTACGGCAGCACGACGTGCGGCGCCGCCGGCACCGAGCTGGTGCCGGGGCTCACCACGTCGATGGTGACGATCTGCGACGCGCAGCGCACGACCGGCTGCAGCGACACGTCCGACCCGGCGCAGTTCGCGAACCTGCCGACCTACGACTCGAACAACAACGCGTCGGGCGGCACCGCGACGGGCGCGATCAACGTCGTCGAAGTGAAGATCACGGGCTACAAGTACCAGCCGATTCCCGCGTTCCCGGGGCTGCCGTCGATCACCTTCAACAACATCGTCACCGTGATGAGGCAAGTGTCATGAACGCGCGCCATGCCCTCCCGTCACGCCGGCGTGCCCAACGCGGCTCGGCGATCGTCGAGTTCGCGCTGATCGCGTGGATCCTGATCATGCTGCTGATCGGCATCTTCGAATTCGGCCGCGTGCTGTTCTACTGGAGCACCGCGAGCGAAGCCGTGCGCCTGGGCGCGCGCACGGCGGTGGTCTGCGACGTGAATGCGGCCGGCGTCGTGAAGCGCGTGAGATCGCTGCTGCCGCTGCTGTCGAACGCGAACGTGTCGGTGAACTACTCGCCCGCAAGCTGTGACGTGAATTCGTGCGCGTTCGTGACGGTCAGCGTCACGAACGTCACCGTCAAGACGATGATCCCGTTCGTGAACGTCACGGTGACGATGCCGCCGTTCACGACGACACTGCCGCGCGAAAGCCTGACTTCCGCGACCGGCGGCGCCAACTGCAATTGATCGAACAGGCGAGGCACACGACATGATCAACATTCTCGTAGCTTCCGACGACACCGCGCGACTCACGCAGATCGCGCGCCTCGTGGCCGACTGCGGACGCTATCGCGCGACACGCGCGACCGGCCGCCCGTCGCAGATCGAACATCGCACCGACGGGCTCGACGCGTTCGACATCCTGCTGGTCGACGGCACGTCGCTCGACCCGTCCGAGCTGTCGGCGATCGAGCGCATCTGCCGCGCGCACGCGGGCCTGACCTGCATTCTCGTGACGGCCGATGCGTCGCCGCACGTGCTGCTCGACGCGATGCGTGCGGGCGCGCGCGACGTGCTGCAGTGGCCGCTCGACCCGCAGGCGCTCGGCCACGCGCTCGAACGGGCGGCCGCGCAGAGCACACGGCGCGACACCGACGATACGCGGATCGTGTCGTTCATGTCGTGCAAGGGCGGGGCCGGCACGAGCTTCGCGGCCAGCAACCTCGCATTCGAGATCGCGGAAGGCTTCAAGCGCCGCGTGCTGCTGATCGACCTGAACCAGCAGTTCGCCGACGCGGCGTTCCTCGTCAGCGACGAAACCCCGCCGTCGACGCTGCCGCAGCTGTGCGCGCAGATCGAGCGGCTCGACAGCGCGTTTCTCGACGCGAGCGTCGCGCACGTGACGGAAAACTTCCACGTGCTCGCGGGCGCAGGCGATCCGGTCAAGGCCGCCGAGATGCGCGAGGACGCGCTCGAATGGATCCTGGGCGTCGCCGCGCCGCGTTACGACTTCGTGGTCTTCGACGTCGGCGTCTGCATCAATCCGCTGTCGATGGTCGCGCTGGATCGCAGCGACCAGATCGAGCTCGTGCTGCAACCCGCGATGCCGCACGTGCGCGCGGGCCGCCGGTTGCTGGAGATCCTCGTGTCGCTCGGCTACTCGACCGACCAGATGCGTCTGATCGTGAACCGCGCGACGCGCGCGAGCGACCGCACCCGCACGGCGCTCGAGGAAGTGCTCGGCCTGCACGCGGCCTGCATGATTCCCGACGATGCCGACACCGTGCTCGAAGCGATCAACCAGGGCCATCCGGTGTCGCGGGTCGCGCGTGGCACGGGGGTCGTCCGTGCGTTGCAGGGGTATGCGAAGCAACTCGTCGAAGGGGAGGTGCGCGCGGAGCACGGCGCGACGCACAGCGAACCGCTGATGTCCCGGCTGTTCGGCCGCAAGGCCACGCCGAAGCTCAAGTCCATGTAAATCTTTCGGGGAACCATCATGTCATTGCGCGAACAGATGTCCTTGCAACGGGCCCAGCCGCCGGCGGCGGGCAGCGACCCGGCCGGCCCGGCCCATTCGTCGGTGCGCGACGCATACCAGAAGCTGCGCCGCTAAATCCATCTGGCCGTGCTCGAACGCGTCGAGCTCGAGCGCCTGTCGCGGATGCCGCAGGAATCGGTCCGCATGGAGATCGGCCTGCTGATCACGCGCATCCTCGACGAGGAGCGGCTGCCGGCGAACGACATCGAGCGGCGGCAGCTCGCGATCGACGTGTACGACGAGATGTTCGGTTTTGGCCCGCTCGAAGCGCTGCTCCGCGACCCGAGCATTTCCGACATCCTCGTGAACACGTACCGGCAGGTCTATGTTGAGCGCTTCGGCCAGCTCGAACTGACCGACGTGACGTTCTACGACGACGCGCACCTGATGAAGGTGATCGAGAAGATCGTGTCGCGCGTCGGGCGCCGCATCGACGAATCGAGCCCGATGGTCGATGCGCGGCTGCCCGACGGCTCGCGCGTGAACGCGATCATCCCGCCGTCCGCGATCGACGGGCCGCTGATGTCGATCCGGCGTTTCGCGGTCAATCCGCTGAAGATGGACGACCTCGTGCGCTACCACAGCCTGACGCCGCCGATGGCCGAGCTGCTCGACGCGCTGTCGCGCGCGAAGGTGAACGTGCTGGTGTCGGGCGGCACCGGCAGCGGCAAGACGACGCTGCTCAACATCCTGTCCGGCTTCATTCCGCGCAACGAGCGGATCGTGACGATCGAGGATGCCGCCGAACTGCAACTGCAGCAGCCGCACGTGCTGCGGCTCGAAACGCGACCGCCGAACATCGAAGGCAAGGGCGAGATCACGCAGCGCACGCTGGTGCGCAACGCGCTGCGGATGCGCCCGGACCGGATCATCCTCGGCGAAGTGCGCGGCGCCGAAGCGCTCGACATGCTCAACGCGATGAACACCGGCCACGAAGGCTCGCTCGCGACGATCCACGCGAACACCCCGCGGGACGCGCTGACGCGGCTCGAGAACATGGTCAGCATCTCCGGCCTGACGCTGCCGCCGAAGACGATGCGCCAGCAGATCACATCGGCGATCTCGGTGGTCGTGCAGGCCGCGCGGCTGACCGACGGCAGGCGCAAGATCGTCAGCATCCAGGAACTGACGGGGATGGAGGGCGACATCATCAACATGCAGGAGATCTTCACGTTCAAGCGAACGGGCGTGGACCGCGACGGTTCGGTACGCGGCCACTTCTGCGCGACGGGCGTGCGGCCGAAGTTCGTCGAGCGGCTGCAGGCGTTCGGCATCAACCTGCCGGATTCGCTGTACGACCCGTCTCAGCGGTACGAGACGAACTGACGACAGGGCGCCGTTCGCTGCCGGGGAGGCTTCATGAACACGATCTTTTACGGTTTTGTGATTCTCACCTTCGTCGCGGTGGTACTCGCGATCGAAGGCGGTTATCAATGGTGGAACGCGCGGCATGGCGCTGCCGCGCGCCGGATCGAATCGCGCATCCGCTCGATGTCGGCCGGCGGCAACGTCCAGCAGGAACGGCTGTCGATCCTGAAGAAGCGGATGCTCGACGAATCGAAGCCGTTCGACCGGCTGCTGCTGCGCATGCCGCGCGTGCATCGGCTCGATCTCGTGATCCAGCAGTCGGGCCTCGACTGGACGCTGCCGAAGCTAATCATGCTCAGCGCGGTGTTCGCGGCGTTCGCGTGGCTTGCGCTGAGCTTCGCGACGTTGCCGCAGCTCGCGGCGCTGCCGGTCGCGCTGTTCGCCGGATGCCTGCCGATGATGTACGTGATGCGCTGCCGCGGGAAGCGGATGCGCAAGCTCGAGCGGCAGTTGCCGGACATCTGCGACATGATCGCGCGCGCACTGCGTTCCGGCCACTCGTTCACGAGCACGCTCGGGATGGTCGGCGACGAGTTTCCCGATCCGATGGGCGGCGAGTTCAGGGTCACGTTCGACGAGGTCAACTACGGCGTGTCGCTGCACGACGCACTGATGAACCTCGTCACGCGCGTGCCGGTGCAGGACCTGCGCTACTTCGTGATCGCCGTGCTGATCCAGCGCGAGACGGGCGGCAACCTCGCCGAGCTGCTCGACAGCATCGCCGCGCTGATCCGCGAGCGCTTCAAGCTGTTCGACAAGGTGCGCGTGCTGTCGGCGGAAGGGCGGCTGTCGGCATGGATTCTCGGGCTGCTGCCGTTCGGCACCGCCGCGGTGATGGCGCTGCTGAACCGCGAATTCCTGTCCGTGCTCTGGGAGGACCCGGCGGGGATCCGGATGGTCGGCATGATGCTGGTGTCGATGCTGTTCGGGCTGTTCTGGATCCGCCGTATCGTCCGCATTCGCGTCTGACGCGCGAGCCGTATAACGAACCGTTGCGAGGCTGTCATGCAAAACCTGAGCGTAGTCCAGGCCGTGATGCTGGGCGGCTTGTTCCTCTTCGTGGCCGGCGGCGCGCTCGTCGCGATGCTGCTGTTCGCGCCACGCAGCATCCAGCGCCGGATCCAGCAGGCCGGCGGGACCGGGGCGGGCGCGACCGGCGCGGCGGGCACGGGCGACGGCGACGACCTGGCGTCGCGCTGGGTCGCGAAGCTGGTCGAGCTATCCACCCCGATCTCGAAGCTGTCGGTGCCGAAGGAGGGTTGGGAGGATTCGCCGCTGCGCATCCGGCTCATGAATGCCGGCTGGCGCAACCAGAGCGCGGCCGCCCTGTATTTCACCGCGAAGACGGCGCTCGCGCTCGGGTTGCCGTGCGTGGCGTTGATGGTGCTGATCACGACGTCGCTCGGCGACGAGCGTGCGATCCTGTCGGTCATCCTCGTCGCGCTCGCCGGCATCGGCTACTACATCCCGAACGTCGTGCTGTCGCAGCGGGTCAAGGTGCGCCAGCAGAAGATCTTCGAGGATTTCCCGGACGCGCTCGACCTGCTGACGGTGTGCGTCGAAGCGGGGCTCGGGCTCGATGCGGCGCTGATGAAGGTGAGCGAGGAACTGCGGTTCAGCAGCGAGGTGGTCGCGAGCGAACTCGACCTGCTGCTGCTCGAGATGCGCTCCGGCTTCACGAAGGAGACGGCGCTGCGCAATCTCGCGCTGCGTACCGGCGTGGAGGACATCGAGTCGTTCTGCGCGATGCTGATCCAGGCCGACCGCTTCGGCACGAGCATCAGCGAATCGCTGCGCGTGCTGTCCGACATGCTGCGCACGCGGCGGCGGATGCGCGCGGAAGAGCGGGCCGCGAAGATCGCGCTGAAGCTGCTGTTCCCGCTGATCTTCTTCATTTTCCCCGCACTGATGATGGTGCTGCTCGGGCCGGCGATGATCCACGTCTATCGCGTGCTGCTGCCGACGTTCGTGGGCATCGGGCAGTGAGTGGCGCAGCGGCGTTGCGCCCGTTTCGTCGATCAAGGTTTTGCGTGCCGGACGGCCACCCCCGCCGGCCGGCACGGTAACAGGCTTCATGGAGGCTCCCTCCCCAGGTGGCGCCGCGAGACAGGTTGACCATAGCGGCGTCAAGGCATCCTGGACCCATGGTCGGCCATGGAACGAGCCGTAGTCCACCGCCTCAGCGGCTGCCCCCTACTGCTACCCTGAATGCCGGCGAAGTTTGCCGGCATCACGTTGTGCGCGACGGCGCGAACGTCGCGGATCGCGACCGGCGTGTCAACTGCGTCCCTGACGCAATCGTGGTGATGACAGGATGGACGCCGCGCTATGGCATGGTTGACATTCGCGGCGCGGCACCAAAGGCGGCGGCCTGCTGCTCCTGACGCTCGCATTTGCATTTCCCGCGATTCCCATGGGCTGTGCGTTCCTCACGCATCCGGTGTCGTACCCGCTTTTGACGCTCGCCTGATCTACCTGTGGAGCGAGCACAAGGCATCGCTCAACCTGAAAGCCAATCGGAAGCTCGTGCTCGACACCACGATCGCCCGGCTCGACGCGCGGTATTTCGCGGCATGTCGAGCGACTGCCTGAGCGTAGCCGACGACGGCCCCGATGTGCCGCGCCGGCGCTTCCAGATCGACAAGGCCGTCCCTGACCCGTTGCGCAACGGCGAGCGTATCCGTATCGCGTACGTGCCGATTTCCGGCCGCGTGCTGGAAGATCGAGTCGGCCGCGGGCCGGCAGCTGATCTGAATCCGGGATGATTCGCCGCGCGGACGGCCGACCGACGCGTTGCCCGCCATGCGGCGGAAAATTCCGGTCCGCACGACTGTTTCATCCGTCGCGTCAATCGCATCGATGCCTTGAGTTTCATCATCCGCCGCGCTACATTGCCGCTCGCAGAATTCCGTACGGACGCCTGCACACCCTGTAATTCGTACGTAAGGAATCCCGATGGGGCAGCAGGCGGAAGGCAACGACGACATTACCGGCAACCCGGCCGTGCGCGACGCACTCGCGCCGGTCGCAGGCGCCGCCGCGTTGCTGGTCGCCACGCTCGGCGCGCTGGGCGCCGTCGACGTCCTGCCCGCCGACCTGCGCTGGTGCGCACCCCTTGCCAGCGCATGGTGCAACGTACTCGTCGTCGCGATCGGCGTGCTGCTCGCCGGCCGCGCACGCCGCCATCCTCCGGAAATATCGGCCGCCACGCTGATCGGCGACTGGCTGCGCCATGCATTCAGCCGAAAGCACGAACCGGAGCACGACGACAACCCGTGGCCGGCGATCGCCGCTGCGATCGACTGGCGGCCGTGGGCCGTCACCGGCTGCGGTGTGCTTTCCGTCGCGCTCGCCGTGCTCGCGTGGCAGCCGCCGTCGCCCGTGATGCTGGTGCGCGCGATGGGTTCGCCCGAGCCTACGCTCGCGGCCGGCGCGGCCTGCATCGTTCTCGCCTTCCTGACACTCGTCGCCGAACGCCACCATGCGGCGGCCGTCAGCCGTTCGGCGGTGTCCGCGTCGCTCACGCGGATGCTGCGCGTTGCGCTCGTCACCGCGCTCGCGGGTGCGCTGGCCGCCGCATGGTTCGCGTTCCGGCACCGCACGGCAGACTGGCTCGTGCAGGCGGTCGCGCTGCTCAATGCAGCCGTCGCCGCCGAACTGACCCTGCGCGGCGTGCTGTCGTGGTTTGCGGGGCCGCGCGGCGCCGTCGCGCCGACCAGCGCGATCACCGGGCTGCTGAGCCGGCGCCCGTCGCCGTTCGCGTCGCTCGGCGCCGAGCTGCGCCATCGTTACGGCATCGATTTGCGGCAGAGCTGGGGCTGGCGCAGCTTCGTGCGGCTGCTGCCCGGCGCGCTCGCCGCCACCGTCGCGTGTGCATGGCTGCTCACCGCCGTCGTCGTGCTGAACCCGGAGCAGCGCGCGGTCTACGAGCGCTTCGGCGCGCCGGTCACGGTGTGGCAGCCGGGCCTGCACGTCGGCCTGCCCTGGCCGTTCGGGCGCGCGCGCATCGTCGACAACGGCGCGGTGCACCAGGTCGCGATCGCGGGCAGCACGAACGACGGCAGCGCCGATACGTCGCCCGTGCCCGCCGATGGCCCGACACCCGAGCGCCTCGACCGTCTGTGGGATGTGCCGCATCCGTGGGAAACCACCCAGGTGATCGCCGGCGCGAACGGCGACCGCCAGAACTTCCAGATCGTCAACGCCGACGTGCGGGTCGATTACCGGCTCGGCCTGACCGATGCCGACGCACGCGCGGCGCTCTATCGCGCGATCGACCCGGAAAGCACGGTGCGCACGAGCGCCAATCGCGAACTCGTGCACTACCTCGCGTCGCATACGCTCGAATCGCTGCTGGAAACGAATCAGGCCGCGATGGCCGGCCAGTTGAAGCGCGCGATCCAGCGGCAGCTCGACCGGCTGCAAAGCGGCGTCGACGTGATCGCGGTCGTGATCGAGAGCGTGCATCCGCCGACCGGCGCAGCGGCCGCGTTCCACGACGTGCAGGCCGCGCAGATCCGCGCGCAGGGCAGCGTCGCGCAGGCGCGCGGCTTCGCGGCCGGCCTGCTCGGCAACGCGCAGCAGCAGGCGCTCGAACGGGTCGCGCACGCCGAAGCGCAGGCCGGCGACACGGTGTCGTCGGCGCGCGTGCAGCAGATCGAGTTCGACGCCGACCTGGTCGCGTACCGGCTCGGCGGCCCCGCGTTTCCGTTCGAGTATTACCTCGACCGGCTGCAACGCGGCCTGAGCGACGCGCGCATGACGATCATCGACGACCGGCTTGCCGACGGCACGCGGGCGACCGTCGATCTTCGCAATACGCCTGCCGGCGATCTGGCCGGCATCCATTGACATGTCGCGGCGATTTCCGCATGGGCGGCGCGACACGGCAACAAGCCGTGCCGCCGCACCGCACGCGAGCGACGCCGCACCCGGGACGACATCGTGAGTCTGTTTCATTCGCACGCGCATGATCATGCGCACCACGGCCATGGCCACGACCATCATCATCACGCGCATCACGGTGCGCCGCAGCCGCCCGGCGCGTTCCGCCTGCGCGTCGCGGTCGCGCTGCTGTGCGTGATCGTCGCGCTCGCGGTGGCGAGCTTCGTGCAGGTGCGTGCCGGCGAGGCATCGGTGATCACGCGCTTCGGGCGGCCCGTGCGCGTGCTGCTCGAACCCGGGCTCGCGTGGCGCCTGCCAGCGCCGATCGATGCGGTGACGCCCGTGGACCTGCGCCTGCACACCACGTCGAGCGGCCTGCAGGACGTCGGCACCCGCGACGGGCTGCGCATCATCGTCGAGGCCTACGTCGCGTGGCGCGTGCCGGCCGATGCGCGCGACATCGGGCGCTTCATGCGGGCGGTCGGCAACGAGCCGGATGAAGCGGCGCGGCAGATCCGCTCGCTCGTCGGCTCCGCGCTGCAGACGACGTCCGCCGGGTACGATCTCGCGTCGCTCGTGAACACCGATCCGGCCCAGGTGAAGATCGGCGAGTTCGAAGATGCGCTGCGCCGGCAGATCGATGCGCAGCTCTATGCGGCTTACGGCGTGCGCGTCGCCCAGGTCGGGCTCGAACGGCTCACGCTGCCGGCCGTCACGCTTGCCGCGACGGTCGACCGGATGAGCGCCGAACGCGAGACCGTGGCCGCGCAGCGTACCGCGGACGGCAATCGCGAGGCCGCGCAGATCCGCTCGGACGCCGAGCGCGATGCACGCATCGCGCTGGCCGACGCGAACGTGAAAGCGGCCGGCATCGAAGCGCAATCGCGCAAGGATGCGGCCGACATCTACGGCAAGAGCTATGCGGGCAACCCGCACCTGTACACGATGCTGCGTTCGCTCGACACGCTGAACGCGGTGGTCGGTACCAATACGAACCTGATCCTGCGTACCGACGCCGCGCCGTTCCGCGTGCTCGTGCAGGGCCCGGCCGACACGTCGGGGCAGGCCGTGCCGGCACCCAAGACGCACAGGGCCGTGCGATGAGCGAGCCGTCCGCATCGCCGCTCGGGCCGGGCGCACAGGCCGTGCGCCTGTCGTTCTGGTTCGTCGCCGCGCTCGCGGTGCTCGCCGCCTGCGCGTGGGCCGGCTCGAACATCCGGCGGATTCCGGCGGACAGCCGCGCGGTCGTGACGCGTTTCGGCGCGCTCGTGCGCACCCAGGACGCCGGGCTCGTGATCGCATGGCCGCAGCCGTTCGAATCGGTCCTGCTCGTGCCGGGCGCCGCGCGCGTGCTCGAGCAGCGGATCCGCTCGCTCGACCGCGATCCGCGAGCGCTCGCGCCGTCCGCGAAGGGCGTCGCGCGGTTGTCCGACGCGCTCGCCGGTTCAGGCTACGTGCTGACGGGCGACGGCGGCGCGGTCGCGTTGAGCGCGGTGCTTTATTACCGGGTCAGCGATCCGTACGCGTACGTGCTGCAGCAGGCTCGCCTCGACGCGGCGCTCGAGCGGATCGTGTCCGCATCGGCCGTCGAGGTCGCGGCGACCCGCAATCTCGACGCGATCCTGGTCGCGCGGCCCGAGCAACTGGCCGCCGACCGGCAAATGGCCGCGCGACGCGAACGGTTGCGCGGCGATCTCGCCGATGCGATCGCGCTGCACCTGCGTGCACTCGACGCGGCGCACGCGGGGCTCGGCGTCGAAGTCGCGCGCGTCGACGTGCAGCCCGCGTTTCCCGGAGCGGCCGCCGATGCGTTCAACGCGGTGCTGACGTCGCTGCAGGTCGCCGAGCGGACCATCGCCGAAGCCCGCACTGCCGCCGAACAGCGGCGGCAGGACGCGCAGCAGGATGCCGACCGGATCGTGCAGGACGCGCGGGCCCATGCGGCCGAACGCGTCGCGACGGCGCAGACCGACACGCTGGAGATCCGGCAGCTCGATGCGACGCTCCGCGAGAACGGCGATCCGGGGCTGCTGGCGCGGCTGTATCGCGATCGCGTGCAGCGCGTGCTGTCGAAAGCCGGACGCGTGACGACGATCGATCCGCACGACACCTCGAACCTGATCCTGCCCGGAACCGCCCGATGAATTCGCTCGTCGAACCGGCTACGCAGCCGGACACCGCGCCCGCCGGCGCGACCGCCTACGCGCTGTCCTCCGACGAGCGCCGCACGATCACGCGGCAGATCGCGTTGGCGCTGCTCGCGGGCGGCCTGCTCGTGCTGTCGTTCGCGTGGCGCATGCTGTCGGGCGGCGGTGACACGCTCGCGCAACTGCTCGCCGCGCTTGCGTCGCTGATCGTCGCGGGGCCGGTGTTCGCGAGTGCGTGGCACAGCCTGCGCGCGCCGAGCCTGCACGGCGTGACCGATCGCCTGATCGCGCTCGCGATGCTGGCCGCCTGGGCGATCGGCGACATGACGACGGCCGCGCTGCTGCCGATCGTGATGACGTTCGGCCACGCGCTCGAAGAGCGCAGCGTGCTCGGTTCGCAGGAGGCGATCCGCGCGCTCGGCCGGCTGACGGCCGGCCGCGTGCGTCGCATCGGCACCGACGGCAGTGTCGTCGAAGTCGCGTATGACGCGCTGCGCGCGGGCGACCGTATCGAAGTGGTGGCCGGTGCGCGCATTCCGGTCGACGGCGTCGTCGTCGCGGGCACGTCGAGCGTCGACAACGGGCCGATCACCGGCGAATCCGTACCGCACGACGTCGATGCAGGCAGCGCCGTGTATGGCGGCGCGCTGAATCTCGACGGCGTGCTGCGCATCGACGTCACGCACACGGGCAAGGATTCGACGCTCGGCAAGATCATCGCGCTGATGCAGCACGCGGAACAGGCGAAACCGCCCGTCACGCAGGTGCTCGAGCGGCACATGGGCGCGTATCTCGCGCTCGTCCTGCTGATCGCGGCGATCGTCTGGTTCACGTCCTCGAATGCATCGGCGATGCTCGCGGTCATCGTGGCCGCGTGCCCGTGCGCGCTGGTGCTCGCGGCACCGTCCACGGCCATCGCCGGGATCGCGGTCGGCGCGCGGCACGGCATCCTGTTTCGCAATGCCGCGTTTCTCGACAAGATCGCCGAAGTCGATTCGCTCGTGATCGACAAGACCGGCACGCTCACCCGCGGGGAATTGCAGGTTCGGCAGGTATGGCTGCAGCCCGGTGTCGACAGTGCGCACGCGCGTGCGCTGGCCGCGCGGCTCGGCGAAAGCAGTGCGCACCCGGCGAGCCGCGCGCTCGTCCGCGATGCCGCCGCGTCCGGCCTCACCGGTGTTGCCATGGCGCCGTTCGAACGCACGCGGGAATTGCGCGGGCTCGGCGTCGTCGCCGATACGCCGGACGGCACGGCGGTACTCGGCCGGCCCGCGCTGCTTGCCGACCATGCCGGTGACTTACCGTCACCCCCGGACGGATTCGACGGGCCGCTCGTCGGCCTTGTGCTCGACGGGCGCCTGCTCGCATGGTTCGGCTTTGCCGACACGCTGCGGTCCGACGCGCGCGACGTGCTCGCCGAGCTGCGGACGCTGGGCCTTGCGCGGCAGACGCTGCTGACGGGCGACCTCGAGCGCGTCGCGAGCAAGGTCGCGGCCGAGACGGGTATTGAGACGGTGGTTGCGCAGGCGCTGCCGCACGACAAGCTCGATTACGTGATGCGCGAGATCGGCGCGGGCCTGCATCCGCTCGTGGTCGGCGACGGGCTCAACGACGTGCTGGCGATCAAGGCCGGCTCGACGAGCATCGCGATGGGCGAGCGTGGCGTCGACATTGCAATCGCATCGGCCGATGTCGTGCTGCTGGGCGACGACCTGAAGCGGATTCCGACCTGCATCCGCCTCGGCCGGCAATGCCGTCGCACGGCGACAACCAATGCGGCGATCGGCCTCGCATGGACGCTCGCGGTGATCGCGCTGGCCGCGACCGGGATGCTCGGCGCGGTGTGGGCGGCGATCCTGCACAACGTCGGCACGTTCATCGTGATTGCGAACGCCGGGCGGCTGCTGCGGATCGATGAGGACGTTCGCGACGCGTGAGCGGTGGAGGGGGCACTTCGTCCCCTGTCGCAACGTGCCCCTTCACCGCCTCACGGCCGACCTTCGCTCGGCACCTCGGCCGCCTTGCTGAGCTCGCCCATGATGATCCGCGCGATCTCGTTGGCCGGTGCGCGTCCATCGGGCGCGGCAGCCGTGTTCGCCCACGTGACGATCGTCGTTTTCGTGACCGGGTCGTAGCCCATGAAGGTGTTGAAGCCCGGTATCTCGCCGGTATGTCCGTAGAACGTGCCGAACTTGGCCAGGCCCATGCAGTAGCTCGCCGACATCGGATCGGTCGCATCGATCGGCGTGCAGCTGGCGAGCCGTCGCGCCTGCAGGTCGGCGTTCAGGTAGCCGCCGCCGACCATCCGCTGCACGTAGGCGGCCAGTTCCGTCACGGTTGAAATGCCCGAGCCGGCCGTCCACGCCCATGACGTATTGACGCCGGTCACGTTCGTCGGCTGCAGCACGCCGCTTTTCGCGTCAGCCTGGCGCTGGGGCGACAGCGCGTCGCTGTTGGTCGTCTCGGCATTGGTGCCCCATTGATAGCCCTGCGGTGCCGGCGCCGGCAGCGACGTGTTCTGCTGCGGCGGGAGCAAGGTATTGGCCAGGCCGAGCGGCGCAAACAGGCGCGCGTTCATCGCATCGGCCGCGCTCATGCCGGTCAGTTGCTCGATGATGAGCCCGAGCAGCACCGTGTTCGTATTCGAGTAGCGGAAATCCGTGCCGGGCGGGAAATAGACCGGCTGGCCTTTGGCGATGCCCAGCAGCTCGGACGGGGTCCACACCTTGTCCGGCTGCGCATCGAGCGTCTGGTTGAACGCGAGATTCGTCGAATAGTTGTAGAGGCCGCTGCGCATGGTCAGCAACTGTTCGATCGTGATCGTGTCGCCGTTGGGCACGTTCGCGACGAACTTGCTCACGGAGTCGCCAAGGCTCAGCCGGCCTTCCTGCACCAGTTGCAGGATCACCGTGCCGGTCCAGGTCTTCGTCACGCTGCCGACGCGAAAGTGCGCATTCGTCGGGATCGGCGTGTTCGTACCGCGCACGGCCGTGCCGAACGATTCGAGCCAGTTGCCCTGCGGCGATTGCACATAGACGACCGCGCCGGGCGTCAGCGTGTCCGTGAGCAGCGCGTTGATCTGCGGGCGCGCCGCGTTCGCGAACGCGGGCGTGCTCGAGGCCGGCGAACTGTCGCCGCCGCATGCGGAAACGGCGAGGCCGATGACCGCGGCCGGTGCGACGGCAACCAGGCCGTGCATCAGCCGTCGCGATACGTTCGACAAAAACCGGGAGGTTGTTGACGTAACCATGATGCGGACCCTCCGTGGTCGTGACGTATTGCCTGCGTTGTCTTCTCCAAAACTATAGGACAGGCGTGTTGCCGCCGGCAGCACGCATTTTTGGTCTGACGATAGCGATCCGGCCCGTTCACCCGGTCGCGGCCGTCACTGAAAGTGATGCACATACCGCAGCACCATCCGCGTGCCCTGCGGCCGGTTGCGCGCATAGGTCTCGAAGTACGCGTTGAACATCAGATGATCCTGCGGCGAGAAGCTATACATGGCCCCCGGGCCGATCGCGAACACGGCCTCCCGCGTGCCCGGCACGTCCTGCCCGTTTGCCTTCATGTCGGTGGTCTGGCGCAGCCAGTAGCCGTTGAGCCCCAGCCGCAGGCCGGGGCGCACTTCATACTCGGTCGCGAAGTTCGCGTGGATCGCCTGGCCAGCCTGCGTCGATGTCACGTCCGGGCCGAGCGACGTGGCCGGCTGGTGGTTGGTCGCGTTCCACAGATAATGCAGCCGCCACGACACGGTCCACTTGGGCGTGA
Source organism: Burkholderia sp. AU33423 (assembly GCF_002223135.1). Lineage (NCBI taxonomy): Bacteria > Pseudomonadati > Pseudomonadota > Betaproteobacteria > Burkholderiales > Burkholderiaceae > Burkholderia > Burkholderia sp. AU33423. Next base: position 685,949 of record NZ_NKFH01000010.1, on the reverse strand, counting down.
GCCACAGCGTCGCCGCCCAGTACGGATCGAACGACCAGAAATGGCTGCCGGGATTGATCGCGCGCGACGGGTCATACGCGCCGGTCGGCGCGATGAACTGGAATTCCACGCGCTGCGCGAAGCGCGGGCCCTGTGCGCCCATCACCGGGTCGAACTGGATGAACGGGCCGATCAGCAGGTCGCCGAAGCCGGCGCGCGCATTCAGCGCGACGTTGCCGATGCCGTCGTCGGTTCGTGCCGAGGCGATCCACGGCAGGATCACGTCGAGGCCGGGATGCATGCCCGCGAACGTCAGCGGCGACTGATAGACGAGCTGGCTCAGCCCCGCGAACAGGTCGATGTCCTGCTTCGGCAGCCCGACCTTGTTGCCCGCATTGTCGTTGACGCGGCCGGCCGTGTAGTACTGCAGGTACTGCGTGCCGTACCACCCGGAGCCGGCCGGCGGCATCCCGTCGAGGAAGCTGGTCATGCCGAGGTTGACCGCCGGCAGGTCGGCTGCGCCGGCCGGCGCGCCGGCGGCCATGCCGGCGATCGTGAGGCCTGCGACGACGAGCACGCGAGAGCCGAATTTCATGTTCACCACCTCCTGTTTATTTATTTGTATAACTAATCAAATGACGCGAAAGAGATCGGGATGATCGACGATCGCGCGATACTGGCCCGCATGGAACACCAGCGGCGCATGGCCGAACGTGTCGAACTGTTCGATCTGGCCGATGAAGAGCAGGTGATCGCCGCCTTCGTAATGGCCGACGTTGCGACACACGAAGCGCGCGCTCGCGCCGTCGAGGCAGGGCACGCCGCCGGTTTCCGAATCGACGTGAAGCACGCCGTCGAACTTGTCGGCGCTGGGCGTCGCGAAGCGGCGCGACAGCTCGATCTGGTCGTGCGCGAGGATGTTGATCGCGAAATGGCTGGCCGCGACGAAATCCGGGCGGCTCGGCGCGACCTTGCGCAGGCTCCACAGCACGAGCGGGGGATCGAGCGACAGCGACGAGAACGAATTGGCGGTGAGGCCCACCTTGCGTCCGTCGGCCGCGCACGTGGTGATCACGGTCACGCCGGTCGGGAACTGCCCGAACGCGGCGCGCAACTGCAGCGGGTCGAGGGCCGGGCGATCGGTAGCGGTCGTTTCCATGTCGGTTACTCCGTGCGTGCGCTGTGTTCGCGGATCATCGCCGCGCAGGCCGACGGCTCGAACCACCACGGCGAGAACCGGCGCGGATCGTCGAAGCCGTCGACGATCGCCGCGGCGAGCGACGGCAACTGGCCGGCCGCGCCGAGCAGTTCGAGGATGTGCGGCGGTGGCGGCGTGAGCAGCGAGTTGGTCCAGCGCACGACGTGCTGCGCATACGCCCAGTAGCCTTCGAACGTCTGCTGCATCCAGTCTTCGCCGAACGGCGCGGCATCGCGCGCGAGGATCGCGTCGAAATACGCTTTCGCGCATTTCGCGGCGTTGTTCGATCCCTGGCCGGTGATCGGATCGTTGACGACGACCGCATCGGCCATCCCGAACACCGTCCGGCCTGACGGCAGCCGGAAAAACGGCTTGCGCACCGTCGGCGCGAAGCGCCCGGCCAGCGTGCCGTTCGGATCGGTGAGCTCGACGTCGCGGCAGCGTTCGAATTCCCACGGCACGTACTGCTGCAGGAACGACAGGCTCCGGTCCAGATGCTGCTCGGGCGTCTTCACGTCGGCCCAGCAGTCGAGCGGGCCGCCCGGAATGCCTTCGAACACCATGATTTCGCACGGGCCCGTCGTGGTCAGCGCGGGGAACACGAAATACTCGCCGATGCCCGGCAGCAGGTTGAAGCGCACGCGCGAATACGGCTGGCTCGGCGTCATCCCTTTCACGTAGGTGAGGGCCAGCGCGCGTTGCGGGCGGTCGAACGCGCTGCGCGTGTCGTCGCGGCCGAGCAGGTTGACGATCTCGCCCTTGCCGGCCGCGAGCAGCACGAGGTCGTGGCTGCGCGCCAGCTCCTCGAGTTCGGGCACGCCGACGTCTCCGATGCGCACGTCCGCGCCCCGGCGCCGCACGCCGTCGAGCCAGTCGGCCATCTTCACGCGCTGGTCGACCGACTGCGCATAGCGGGTCAGCCGCGACGACCAGTCGATCACCTTGCGGCCGTTGCCGTCCGGATGCGGCACCGCGATGCCGATCCCTTCGACGGACGGGCACGCTTCCTCCCAGGCGTTCAGGCCGAGGTCGCGCTCGATCTGCAATGACGTGTGGAACATGCACTGGCTCGACATGACCTTGCCGGTGCGGATCTGTTCGGCGTCGCGGTTGGTCGCGAGCGTGACATGGTAGCCCTGGTCGAGCAGGGCGAAGGCGAGTTGCAGGCCGGACTGGCCGGCGCCGACGATGGCGATGCGTCTCATGGATGTGTCCTTGGTTGGCCGGATGCCGGCCGGAATCGAAATGATGGCGGGAAGCGGCGGCGACGAACGGTCACTCCGCGAGACGCGGAATGGCCGGCACCGCCTGTTCGGGCCCCATCGCGGAATAGCCGCCATCCACTGCGTAGTCGGCGCCCGTCACGAAGCTCGCCGCGTCGCTGCACAGGAACGTTACGACCTGCGCGACCTCGGACGGATCGCCGACCCGGCCGAGCAGGTGGAACGGCGCGGCGACGCGATCGGTCTTCGCGCGATCGCCGTGCGTCATCTCGTCCATCACGCGCGACCACGTCCAGCCCGGCGACACCGAGTTGACGCGAATGCGGTCGGGCGCGAGATCCATCGCCATGCTGCGCGTGAGCTGGCGGATCGCCGCCTTGGACGTCGGGTACAGCCAGCGGCCGGTTTGCGCGCACTGGGCCGAGATCGAGCTGAAGTTCACGATCGCGCCGCCGCCGCGCCGGACCATCTGCGGATGCACGGCCTTGGCGAGCATCGCCGCCGACACGACGTTGACGTCCATCGCGGCGAGCCAGTCGTTGCGGGTGGCCTGGAGGCCGTTGTCGACGTAGCTGCACGCGAGGTTGACGAGCACGTCGATCGCGCCGAACCGATCGACGATGGCCGCGACCGCATGCTCGATCGCGCGATCGTCGGTGATGTCGAGCGCGACGAACATCGCCCGTTCGCCGAGCGAATCGGCCACGCGCGCGCCGTTCTCCGCATCGAGATCGAGGATCGCGACGCACGCCCCGGCGCGGCTCAGGTCCTGCGCGACCGCGGCGCCGATCAGCGTGGCGCCGCCGGTGACGATCGCGACTTTGCCAGCAAGGGCAGTCATGGGGTGTCTCCGGAAATCGTTGGGTGAGGGAAGGGCCGCGTCAACGCGCCCCCGCCGACGGTTCGCTGTCCTGCCAGCGGCGCATCAGGCCGTTCGACGGCACGGTTTCGTCGAGCAGCTTGCGGGCCGTTTCGACGCCCGCGACCGGCAAGCCGGCGGGATCGAGCAGGCCGATCTGCACGAGCACGCTCGCCTGGTCCCAGTAGATGTGCTCGTGATAGAGCTTGTCGCCGCGAAACTTGACGATCGCGACGAGCGGAATCTCGACGCGCTTGCCGGTCGGCGCGACGCCCGGCAGCATCCAGTCGATCTCGGTGGTGTGCGTGAAGCAGAACAGCAGCTCGTCGACGATCTGGCTCGCGCCGATCGTGCGCGAGATCGGCGTGATCGTCGTGTCGGGCGGATTCGCATGCACGAAATGATGCGTGTAGAAGCGCTTGAGCTCGTCGTAGCCGACGCCGCCCGTCAGTGTCGGAATATGGTTGACGTACGGCTCGGCAACCATCGTCGCCATCGTTGCATCGACGTTGCGCGTGTCGAATTCGTGTTTCAGATGGGCTTCCCACAGTGTGGACAGGTCGTAGTGCGGGCCGAGCGCGGCACGGAAGGCGGCGATCGCGCGCTGATGGGCCATGATCGCGGCGGCCTTGTCGAAATGGTCGCCGCCGACGCGCGCGAAAGCGTGATCGACACCCGGATACACAACCACTTCGACACCGTCGCGTCCGGCCAGCGCGTCGGCAATGCGCTGCTGCGCGTCCGGCGGGCAGAAGCGATCCTGCCCCGCGATCTGCAGCACGAGCCGGCCGTGCAGGTGCGACGCCTCGTCGAGCGCCTGCTCGATGCCCACTCCGTAGTAGCTGACCGCCGCGGCCACGTCCGGCAGCCGGCACGCGGCGAGATAGGCGAGCTTGCCGCCGAGGCAGTAGCCGAGCACGCCGGCTGCGCCCGTGCATTCCGGCAACTGCCTGAGCACCCGGAGCGCGGCGCTCACATCCTCGACGCCCTTGTTCTCGTCGTATTCGCGGTAAAGGGCCATCGCGCGCTCGACATCGGTGGCTGTGTCACCGAGTTCGATCCCCGGCGCCTGGCGCCAGAACAAGTCGGGCACGAGCACCGTATAGCCTTCCTCAGCGTAGTAGTCGGCCGCTTCCCGCATCGTCGCGTTCGCGCCGAAGATCTCGTGGCACAGCACGATGCCGGGCCCCTTGCCGGCGGCCGGCGTGCTCAGGTACGCGCGAAACGTGCCGCCGTCCGGCGACGGAATCTCGATGTGACGTCCTTGCATGTGTTCCTCCATTCCAGTTTTTTGCTGCGACGGGCCCAGTATTGGCGGACGAAATGGGCACTTCTATCCGCTTTCTTCGGCCGGTATCCGCGAATTCCGGAAACCTGCGGAGCCGGCCGCCGCGCGTGGGCGGGCGCGCGGCTGACTGCGGGTATGTGCGGATGCGGAAGGCCCGCACAGTTTTCTACGATGCGCGAACGGTCCGCTTCTTGCATCGTTTGCGCGGGACGTGCGTGCTTGGGCGGCCGGACTGTCCGGATACTCCGGGCGCTATCCGGATCGTGCGGCGGATGCCCCCATACCGGGAACGCATGCACGGCGCGAGTGCAATCGGGCATGACGGGAGAACAGCGATGGCGCAATTTTCCGAAACGGGCTGGCTGCCGGATACGGCCTGTTTCAATCACGACAACCTGCTGCTGCAGTCGAACGACGTCGACGAGGTTCGCGCACGCGTCGCCGACGTCTTCAAGCCGCACCGGCTCACGCCGACCGGCGAATCGCGCGCGCTGCACAGCTGCATGCATCACGCGCGCTGGGGCAACCTGTCGTTGAACCTGCTCGATTATGGCGGTGGCGTCAGCATCGAGCCCGGGCCGCTCGAGCACTTCTTCCTGTTGCAGATCCCGCTGCGCGGCGACGCGGAGATCGAGTGCGGCTCGGCGCGTTTCGTGTCGTCGCCGGGCACCGCGTCGTTGATCTCGCCGACGCTGTCGCTGAAGATGCGCTGGGGCGACGCGTGTCCGCAAGTCATCCTGCGCATCGAGCGCGAAGTGATGGAGCGCCACGCGCAGCGGCATTTCGGCGACGACCGCCGCGCGCCGGTCGAATTCGAGCCGGAATTCAGCCTGTCGTCGTCGCAGGGGACGTGTCTGATGCAGATGCTGCCGATCCTCGCCGGCGCGATCGCGACGGAGGCGCATCCGCTGCGTCACCCGCTCGCGTTCGAGCCGCTCGAATCGACGCTGCTCAACCTGCTGCTGCACGGCCACCCGAACAGCGCGCGCAACGGCACGCGGCACCTGCCGGTGGCGCTCGCGCCGTTCTACGTGCGGCGCGTCGAGGACTACATCCGCGCGCATCTCGACGAGCCGCTGACGATCGAACGGCTCGCCGAACTCGCCGGCGTCAGCCCGAGCACGCTGTTCGCCGGCTTCCGCCATCGCCACGGCATCACGCCGATGGGCTTCGTGCGGCAGTTGCGGCTGCAACATGTGCGCGAGGAACTGCTGGCCGACGCGTCGCCGGGGCTCGCGTCGGTGACGGACATCGCGCTGAAATGGGGTTTCGCGCACCTCGGACGGTTCGCGATCGAGTACAAGCGGGCGTTCGGCGAGTCGCCGTCGGCGACGCTCAGGATGCGGCGCGGGCGCGCCTAGCGGCTCGCGCGGCAGCCCGCCCGCCGATCCGCTACGGCAGCGGCACGCCCCAGACTGCCGTCACGTCCCCGCCGAGCCGCCATTCGGTGAACGGGCGGCGCGGTGCGATGATCGCCGGCAGGCGCGCGTCGTGAAAGCGCGCGTAGTACGGCTCGACCCAGCTCAGTTCATCGCGGAACGTCCACGGAAACAGGTCCTGCCTGACCGGCGTGATCGCCGTGAAGCTGGCGGGATTATCGACCGCATCGATGACGAGGTTCGCCAGGCGGCCGATCGCGCCGTCGTTTTCCCGATAGAGATCGATATGGCGCCGCTGCACGAGTTCCGCCGCGAACACGAGCGGGAGCAGCGCGAACGTGTGATAGTGCAGCGCGCGGTTGCCGCGTTTGACTTCCCGTGCAAGCGAACCGTCGAGGCCGATGTCGCGGATGCCTTCGCGAACCCGCAGCAGCCCCGAGTCGACGAGGCTCGCGTTGCCGGTCACGGTGCCGATGGCGATCAGGTCGAGTCCGGCCCAGTACACGAGGTTGTTGTGCAGATGGTTGATCGATTCCGCATCGCGGGTGGCGATCGCGATGCGTTCGAGCCAGGGATCGATCGCGTCGAACCGCGCACGGTTCGCGTCGCGCACGTCGCGCGGCATGCGCAGGATCACCATCGCGAAGTCGGTGCCGGCCCACGAACGCTCGTAGTCGCCCTGATAACCGGCGATCCGGCCCATCAGCGCGTCGGCCCGCGCCCAGCTTTCCAGCAGGCTCGTCACGCACGACCAGTCGCCATGGTCCGCCGACGCATTGAGCCGTGAAATGAAATCGCGCATCGGCTTGACCGCGCGCGCATAGCCGGCGGCGTCGTCATAGTAGCCGGGCGGATCGATCGTCGTGACGGCCGCCGGGACGTCACAGGCGCGGGCCGGCGGCACGGCACAGAAGAGTGCGCTCACCGCGAGCCACGCGGCGAACAGGGGGCGAGCCGACAGGCGGGGCATACGGTCCTCGGTGGTGACGTGACGGTGGCGTGGCAAACACGGAAGCCGAACCCGGGGCGGACAACCTCGCGACGCCGGACGCGCGTGGCCGCCAAGGCACGACGAACGCCGGTGACGCGCGCGGACCGTGCAGCCCGCGAACGCTTCCCGTGGCGCACGCAGTCTAGCGTCCCCGTCTTTCATCCGCCTTGCCCGGCGCCAGCCGGCTGGATCGACGCCGGGCCGTCCCCGTCTTCCACGCGCCGGCCGATGACGCACTTTTTTTTTCGAGACTGCGCCATGTTCCCCCGGTATCATCGCTGCGCTCGCGACCGACGCCATGGGCCAGTGCATGCCGACTCGCGCGCAAACCGCATCGCAAAGAAGACAACGCAGGGCGGACGCCGACGGTGCGTCGCGCCGCGATCGGGCCGAATCGGCCACCAGCACGACGGAGCAAGGAACGATGGTAACGGGGAGGGGGACGGGTGCGGCGCGACGCGCGAGGGCGATCGCTGCCGGGAGCGCGTTGTATGTGGCGGCCGCGGGCGGCGCGCACGCGCAGGCATCAGGTGCGGCAGCCACGGCGCCGGCCGGCGCGGCGGCGGCCGTGCTGCCGACGATCGACGTGACCGGGAAGGCCGACGGCGCGTCGAGCGGGCTCGTCGGGCTGCGCACCACGGCCGGCACGAAGACCGACACGCCGGTGGCCGAGATCCCGCAAACGGTCAATCTCGTGACCGCGCAGCAGATCGAGATGACCGGCGCGACCGACCTGAACCAGGCGCTGCGCTACGTGCCGGGATTTGCCACGTTCGGCGCCGACAGCCGCACCGACTGGTATGCGGCGCTGCGCGGCTTCACGCCGACGCTGTACGTCGACGGCGTGGCCGCGCCGAATACGGCCGTGATCGCGAACTGGCGCGTCGACCCGTACACGATCGACTCGATCGCCGTGCTGCGCGGGCCGACCTCGGTGCTGTACGGCGCGGGCGAACCCGGCGCGATCGTCGATGCGCACACGAAGCTCGCCGACGGCGAGCGCGTCCGCGAAGCCGGCGTGCAGATCGGCAACGACGCGCGCAAGCAATTCATGCTCGATGTCGGCGATGCGCTCGACCCGGACGGCCGCTATGCGTACCGCTTCGTCGGCGTGGCGCGCGACGGCAACGCGGTCACCGGCCCGAACGGCGACCGGCGCGTCGCGCTGGCGCCGTCGTTCCGATGGCGGCCGACCGCCGATACGTCACTGACGCTCTCGGCGACGTTCCTGCAGGACAGCAGCGACATTTCGTCGAACTTCCTGCCCGCGTCGGGCACCGTATTGCCGAACCCGAACGGCCGGCTGTCGCAGGACATCTACATGGGCGCTCCCGGGTTCAACGACTACCGGAAGAAGCAGTGGTCACTCGGCTACGCGCTCGAGCACCGCGTGAACGCGATCTGGTCGCTGCACCAGGACGTGCGCTGGTCGCACCTGTCGCTCGACGACGCGACGGTGTTCGGCAACGGCTTCGTGCCGCGCAGCACCACCAACATGATGCGTTTCGCGGGGCTGTTCCAGCTCAACTACAGCCGGCTGGACATCGACAACCACGCGCAGGCGCGCTTCGGCACGGGGCCGCTCGAGCATACGCTGCTGCTCGGCGCGCAATATGACCGGCAGACGACGACCAACAGCGTGTGGCTGGCGCTCGCGCCGTCGCTCAACCTGTATCACCCCGTCTACCGGCCCGTCACGGCCGCGATCTTCTCCGGCCCGACGTCGCTCGGCCACGTCGACCAGTACACGGCGATGAACACGTTCGGCGTGTACGCGCAGGACCAGATCCGCTGGCAGCGCTGGACGCTGACGCTCGGCGGCCGCGAGGATTTCGTCGATGCGCGGTTCGACGACCGGACGGCCGGCACGCAGGCGCAGCAGGACGTCAGTGCGTTCTCCGGGCGCGTCGGGCTCACCTATCAGGGCGACGCCGGGCTGTCGCCGTACGTGAGCTATTCGACGTCGTTCGATCCCGTCATCGGCATCAGGATGTATGGCGGCGGCTTGCCTGCACCGACGCGGGGCAAGCAGACGGAAGCCGGGCTGCGCTGGCAGCCGCCCGGCAAGAACCTGCTGCTGAGCGCGGCCGTCTACCAGATCGACCAGACCAACGTCGCGACGCCAACACCGGTGAGTCTCGACCCGACCGGCACGACGTCGGTGCAGACCGGCAAGGTGCGCTCGCGCGGGATCGAGCTGAGCGCGGTCGGCAAGGTCACCCGCGAGTTGTCGGTCGTCGCGTCGTATGTGTATCAGGACGTCAAGAACGTGCAGGCGAACGACGCGTCGTTGAACCACTGGCCCGTGGCCGTGCCGCTGCCGCGGCAGATGGCGTCGATGTGGGCCGACTGGACCTGGCGCACGGGCGCGCTGTCGGGCCTCGGGCTCGGCGGCGGCGTGCGGTACCAGAGCGCGTCGGCCGGCGCGCCCGACAACTCGCTGACCGTGCCGAGCGTGACGCTGTATGACCTGGCGCTGCACTACGAGATGCCGCACTGGCGATTCGCGCTGAACGTCGCGAACCTGTTCGACCGGCGTTATGTCAGCGGCTGCACGTCGTATACAGTCTGCGTGTTCGGCAACGAGCGGACCGTGCTGGCCACCGCGAAATACAACTGGTGATCGCGAACGCGCGGAACGGGCCTACGCGTCGCGTTGCGGCTCCCGGCGCGCGGCGCGCTCGCCGGCGTCGCGCTGGCGCCGCCACTCGGTCGGCGTGAGGCCGAAACGTTCGCGGAATGCGGTCGCGAAATTCGCCGGCGTGGAAAAGCCGATTTCCTTCGCAATGCTGGCAATGCTGAGCGACGTCGAATCCAGCAGATCCTGCGCGATCCGCAGCCGCTCGTGCCGCAGATACTCGAACACCGTCTGGCCGAGATTGTCGCGAAACGCACGTGACAGCCGCTTTTCGTGCGTGCCGACCGCGCGGGCCAGCTGCTCCACCGTCGGCGGATCGTTCAGCGTCCGTGCCAGGTGGCGGATGGCCGCGCGCACGATGATGTCGTCGTCCTTGCCGGCCGCGAACGGGCTTTCCATGTCGACGGACTGCTCGCGCTTCTCCCGCGCGAGCTGCACGCGAATCCGCGCGAGCACTTCCGCGGGCTCGAACGGCTTCACCACATAGTCGACGCAGCCGATTTCGAACCCCTCGAGGCGTTCGTGCAGGGCGCCGGCCACGGTCAGGAAAATCACCGGAATCGTGCACGTCAGCGGATCGGCGGCAAGCAGCCGGCACGCGGTGAAACCGTCCATGCGCGGCATGCGGACATCCATCAGGATCAGGTCGGGCATGAGCGCCTGCGCGCGCTGGCACGCCTGCAGCCCGTCGGATGCAATGCTGATCCGGCACCCTGTGCCGCGCAGGATGTCGATCAGCAAGCGAAGCTGGTCGGGCTGATCGTCGACGATCAGGATATGGGCGTCGCCCAATGCGGAGATCGATGGATGCATCGTGCACCTGTTCTGGAATGGCTGCTGGCTGCGTTCCTGCGGGTGGCCGGCCCGGTTCGGATCAATCGTCGGAAGCTGCTCGATGGCGACGTACAAGCGCATCGATATTCGGATTTCGCCCCACGACACGACGGACAACCGGTCGGCGTAATGCCCGGCATGGCCGGTTTTGATCACTGATTCGGTAAAGGCGCGGAGCGTTGCCGTCGTCGCGCGCTGAAAAGTGCGCGCCCGCCGGTCTCGATGCGAGCCGAATTGTAGGGGCATATTTCAATTCTTGCCAGACACATTGACTCTATCTGCTTCATACCGCTTTTCGGATGCTTCATCGTGTATTTTGATTCGAGTTTGCCGTGCGGAACGCTGATGCCTGTCCATTTCCGCCATTTTCTTTTGCACCGCCACATGCAGTCGCGCAGTTCCGCGGTTTTTTTTGAAAAAACTTTTTGAGGAATTTTCCTTTAATCCGCCTCAGCAAAGATTCTGTCCGCTCGACAAAACATCCCAATTAATTCTGGTGGAGAGAAATCGTTTGCGAGATACGCGATTTTATCGCAACTCATTGAATATATTGAATTTTACAATCTATAAAGAATGTCGGCTTCAATAATTTTAAATCGTGTCTCATAATTCGTCCGGTCTTGAATGCAGGGTCGCACCGAGCAGCGCAAGACACGGCGGATTGTGACGGACGTTGTGCGATTCGGGTCCGAGGCATCAATTGATGTGAATCCGGGCGCAGGTCCGTTGCGCGCAAGCGCAAATCCGGTTGCCGTGGATGAAATAAAAGAAGCGGGGTTGGTCGCGGTCAGCGCGGCATCAAATCAGGGGTGTCCATAACGGCGGGTTGAATCTCCGGATTCAGTCGCTGGGCGAATTCGCCCATATAAAACGATATGCATTCCTAATGCACTGAATGAATTAACGGAACGGGCCGTCACACGAACGGCGTGCCCGCGCTTTCGAACGTCCCGTCGCCACGGGCGGACGATGCGTGTCGCCTGCGGCACGCTCGATCTGGGCACGGGAATCGGGTTCCGCACTGAAGTCGTAATCGCAATCGCAGCTGAAGTCTTCAACAGAAAGTAAGTAGTCCGTATTCAAACCAAACGCTACAAAACGGAGCAGAAGACCATGAAGAGAAAGCAGATTTCGGCGCTTGCCGCCGCCATGTTCACGGGTGCAGGTGTCCTGATCTCGGGCGCCGCGCATGCGGACAATTTCGTCGACCGCGGCAACCCGGACAACGCACTGACCGGTCAGTGCATCGACGGGACGAACCCGCTTTGCGTCGCGACCAAGAGCGGGAGTTACGTGGCAGTGAGCACCGCAAACGTCAAGATGGGCACGAATGCCAAGGCAGGCACCAGCGGGATCGCGATCGGCGACCAGTCGAATGCAAGCAGCAATGGCGGCACCAGCAGCGGCGGCGCGATCGCGATCGGCGTCGGCGCGCAGTCGCTGGCGAACTCTGCCACGGCCATCGGCACGGTAGCCGTCGCGCAAGGCAACACGGCGCTCGCCATCGGCCGCCAGTCGGCCGCGGTCGGCGATTTCTCGATGGCGCTCGGCAACGTCGCCGATGCGCACGGCACGAGCTCGATCGCGCTGGGCCACTCGGCGCTCGCCAGCGGCGATCGCTCGGTTGCGATCGGCGGCGCCAACCCGACGTCGAGCGACGGCGTGTCGGCCGGCGCGTCGTATGACGCGGCCACCCAGACGCGCGCCGGCGGCACGCAATCCGTGGCGATCGGCGCAGGCGCGCAGACGAACGACAACAACCAGGTGGCGATCGGTTCGGGCAGCACCGGTGCGAACAATGGCGGCACACCGGTGTTCGGCGGCACGGCCGCGCCGGTTGGCGGCGCGGTGTCGTTCGGCGCAATCGGCAAAGAGCGTCAGCTCAAGAACGTCGCGGCAGGCGCGGCCGATACGGACGCCGTCAACGTCCAGCAGCTGAAGAACGTGAACGGCACGCTCAGCACGAGCATCGCCACGGTCGACGCGCGCGTGACGTCGGTCGGCAATTCGCTGTCGACCACGATCTCGAACGTCGACCAGCGCGTGACCAGCGTGGGCAACAGCCTCAGCACCAGCATCGTGACGGCGACGCAGAACGTCGTGAAATACACCGACGATTCGCATGCGGCGATTGCGCTCGACGGCAGCAACGGCACGACGATCAGCGGCGTCGCGGCGGGTGTCGCCGACACCGATGCGGTCAACGTCGGTCAGTTGAAGGGCAGCGTCGCGCCGCTGCAGACGTCCATTTCGACGGCGGCGTCGAACATCACGAACCTGCAGACCAGCGTCACCGGCATCAACACGTCGCTGAGCACGGCGACCACCAATATCAGCAACCTGCAGGCAGCCGATGCACGCAACGTGAAGTATGACGGCCAGAGCGGCTTCGATTCGGTGACGTTCGCCGGCACGAACGGCACGACGCTGCACAACGTCGCAGCCGGTGTCGCGAATACGGACGCAGTCAACGTCGGTCAGCTGAACGGCGGCCTGTCGTCGCTCAGCACGAGCGTGACGAACAACCTCAGCACGACGCTCGGCAACCTGAGCACGTCGATCAACAACCAGATCGGCAACGCGACGAAGAACGCGGTGCAGTACGACGATGACGCGCACAGCGGCGTGACGCTCGGCGGCAAGGGCGCGCAGTCGCCGGTCGGCCTGCACAACGTGGCGGACGGTATTGCCGCGAGCGACGCCGTGAACGTCGGCCAGCTCGGCAAGGCCACCGACACGCTGAACCAGTCGATTACGAACGTCGGTAACCAGGTGACCACGAATACGGGTAACATCGCGGCGCTCCAGCAGGACGCGCTTCTGTGGAACACGAACCTTGGCGCGTACGATGCGAGCCACGGCGGCAACGGCCCGCAACGCATCGGCAACGTCGCGGCCGGTGTCGCCAACACCGACGCGGTCAACGTTGGCCAGCTGACGGGCAGCATCGCGCCGCTGCAATCGTCCATCTCGACGGCGGCGTCGAACATCACGAACCTGCAGGGCAACGTCACCAGCATCAATGCGTCGCTGAGCACGGCAACGACCAATATCGGCAACCTGCAGGCGGCCGATGCACGCAACGTGAAGTACGACGGCCAGAGCGGCTTCGACTCGGTGACGTTCGCCGGCACGAACGGCACGACGCTGCACAACGTCGCGGCGGGTGTCGCGAACACCGATGCAGTGAACGTCGGGCAACTGAACGGCGGCCTGTCGTCGCTCAGCACGAGCGTGACGAACAACCTCAGCACGACGCTCGGCAACCTGAGCACGTCGATCAACAACCAGATCGGCAACGCGACGAAGAACGCGGTGCAGTACGACGATGACGCGCACAGCGGCGTGACGCTCGGCGGCAAGGGCGCGCAGTCGCCGGTCGGCCTGCACAACGTGGCGGACGGCCTTGCCGCGAGCGACGCCGTGAACGTCGGCCAGCTCGGCAAGGCCACCGACACGCTGAATCAGTCGATCACGACCGTCAGCAACAACGTGACGACGCTCGGCAACCAGGTGACGACAAACACGGGCAACATCGCCGCGCTCCAGCAGGACGCACTCCAGTGGAACGCGACCCTCGGCACCTACGACGCGAGCCACGGCGGCAACGGCCCGCAACGCATCGGCAACGTCGCGGCGGGCAAGAACGGAACGGACGCGGTCAACGTCGACCAGTTGAACGCGGCGATTCAGGACGGCACGAGCCAGCTCGATGCGCTCGCGGTGAAGTACGACGACGCGAGCAAGAAGCAGGTCTCGCTCGGCGCGGGTAACGGCGGGAGCCCGGTGCGCGTGACCAACGTCGCGGAAGGCAACGTCGCGGCCGGCAGCACGGATGCGGTGAACGGCGCGCAACTGCGCCGCGCGACCGACGGCACGGCAGCCGCGCTGGGCGGCGGTGCAACGGCGAATCCGGACGGTTCGATCAGCGCGCCGGCCTATAAAGTCGGCGGCGGTTCGTTCAACAACGTCGGCGACGCGCTCACGAACCTCGACGGCCGTGTCGGCAGCAACACGACGACGCTCGAGAATCACGAAACGCGCATCGGCAACGCCGAAACGAACATCGCCGGCAACACGGCCGCGATCGCCGGGCTGCAGCAGGACGCGCTCCAGTTCGACCCGAAGGCCGGCGCCTACAATGCGGCGCGCGGCGGCGCACCGACGAAGCTGACGAACGTGGCCGACGGCAACATCGCCGCGGGCAGCACGGACGCGGTGAACGGCGGCCAGTTGTCGGGCGTGAAGTCGTCGCTCGAACAGCAGATCACGCAGGTGTCCAACCAGGCGGGCGAGGCCGTGAAGAACGTCGTCAAGTACGATGTCGACACGAACGGCAACCGACTGAATTCGGTATCGCTGATCGGCGGCGACACGAATGCGGCCGTCGTGCTGAAGAACGTCGCCGCGGGCACCGACGATACGGACGCAGTGAACGTGAAGCAGCTGAAGGGCGTGCAGTCGAGTCTCAACCAGCTCGGCGCGCTTGCGGTGCAGTACGACGACAGCTCGAAGAGCTCGATCACCCTCGGCGGCGCCGGCGGCACGCGCATTACCAACGTGCAGGCCGGGACGCTCAGCGCAACCAGCACGGACGCGGTGAACGGCTCGCAGCTCTACGCGACCAACCAGCAGGTCGCGAAGAACACGACCGACATCACGAACCTGCAGGGGAACGTGACCAACATCGCGAACGGCAAGGCCGGCCTCGTGCAGCAGCAGGATCTGAACGGCGCGATCACGGTCGGGAAGGACACCGGCGGGTCCAGCGTGAACTTCTCCGGCACGTCGGGCGACCGTGTGCTGACCGGTGTCGCGGCGGGCGTGAAGGACAACGACGCGGTCAACATGGGCCAGTTCAACAATGCATTGAAGAACGTGGCGGCCAACGACCAGATCCGCGCGCTGGCAACCGATGCGAACACCACGTGGATCGCGCGCGCCGACGCGGGTTCGATCGGGTCGACGGCAACCGCAACCGGCAAGAACGCGGTGGCGGTCGGCCAGGGCTCCGTCGCCGATCGCGACAATTCGTTCTCGGTCGGCGCGAAGGGCAGCGAGCGCCAGGTCACGAACGTCGCGGCCGGCACGGCGCCGACCGACGCGGTGAACGTGCAGCAACTGAACGACAACCTGTCGGCCGCGTCGAATCAGGCGAAGGGCTATACCGACCAGCGCATCGGCCAGGTGTACAACTCGTTCAACGACCTGAAGAAGGACATGTACGGCGGCGTGGCATCGGCAATGGCCGTGGCCGGCCTGCCGCAACCGACGGGCGCGGGCCGCTCGATGGTCTCGGCGGCGACGTCGAACTATCACGGCCAGCAGGGTTTCGCCGCCGGGTACTCGTACGTGACGGAAAGCAACCGCTGGGTCGTCAAGGCGTCGGTGACGGGCAACGCGCGTTCGGACTTCGGCGCGGTCGTGGGCGCGGGTTACCAGTTCTGACGTCGTCCGCACAGCATCGATTGACCGGTGGTGTCGGGCAGCGGTTGTGATGTCCGGCACTGGCGGGAAATCCGTGGCCCGGGGTGGGTTTGCCACCCTCGGGCCATCGATGCTTGATGCGTCACGCAGCGCGACAGGGCTGCGCCGAGCGCGTCCGGCAGTCCATGCCGCTTGCCTTGCGACTGGGTCTTACGCGGCAAACACAGCGAAACGAGGGTGTTCGGGCCCATCCCGGCCGAATGCGAATAGCGCGATCCACGGCGATCGCAACGGCGCCCCGGCCCACGGTTTCACGCGGGTTCGCGGGCTGTCCGGACGTGCGACTCATGCGAATTGCCGAATGTGAGCGCCGGCTCGTATTCTGAATGCGTCGGGCGGAACGGCATGGGGCCTCCGCCGATCCACGCATGACAGGGACTCGCAATGACTGCCATTACGCAAACCATGAAGCTCAACCACCTGAGCTTTCCGTCGGCCGACACACGGGCGACGGCCCGATTCTTCGAGCGGCACCTCGGTTTCACGATCGCGGGAAGCTGGGAACAATCCTGGATCCTCAAGCGCCCGGGCTTCGACGTGGTGATCGATCACGTCAGTGACGACAGGCCGGCATGGCCGACCAATTTCCACGTCGGGTTCGAACTGCCGAGCCTCGATGACGTTCGCACGTTGTTCGAGCGCTTGACGGAAGAGGGCGTCGAGATGGTGACGGAGGTCTTCAACAACGGGCGCGGTTCGCGTTTCTTCTGCCGCGCACCGGGCGGCGTGATGTTCGAACTGAACACGCGCGCGGATGCCGCGCCGGCATATCAAGGCACGTTCGACAACTGACGCAGGTGAGCGTTGCGCCGCGCTCAACCGCCGGCGCGGGCCAGCCTGTCGATCACCGCGCGGGTGTGCGAAGGCCGCGTGATTTCCGTCCAGTGCAGATGCGCGAATGCCGGGTCGTCCCGCAGGGCGGCGAACTTGATGCGATTCCTGGCGAACGTGGTGTACGACCACAGCAGCACCGACTCTCGGGAGAACGCCATCCGCAGCGATTCGCGGTTGCCGTGCGAAAGCTCGGTGCGCATGAGCCCGCGGCTCAACGTGCGCCAGAGCACCCGAGAGAATACTGTCCGGCGCCCGAAGTTGAGCCAGACCACGTGCGTGGCTCTCGACCAGAGCACGTCGCGCACGGCGCTGTAGTTCCCGTCGGCGACCCAGCGATCACCGGCGGTCGCGGCCAGCACGGCGTTCTCGAACTGTGCCGGCGGCACGGCTGTCCAGTCGGGGCCCCAGTAGAGTCGATCCAGCTCGATGTATGGGCAGCCGGCTGCCGCCGCCAGTGCGCTGGCAAAAGTGGATTTCCCCGCTCCGCTGGTTCCAACGACGATGAAGCGCATGGGTTTGACCGCGGCTGAATTTTTGAAGCTGCGTATTGTGCCTCATGCGTGCCTCATGTAGGAAGGCAGGAAGCAGCGCCTCGAATGCCGCGGTTCATCGTTGAATATTCGCGATGCCCAGGCTTGCTCCGCCAACCCATCTGCATTGGAGGGGCAGCCTGGTCAACGCCGAATCAGCCTGACGGGCTGTTGCTCGGACCCGTCACACGCAGGCTGAAGACGGAACCCTTCCGGTCACTTCTTGAGCGACACCACCATGTTCTGCGTGTTGCCGACGCGAACGTACTCGAAGCGGAGTTGCTGGTCGTTCGACTGCGGTACTCCGTCGATGGCGATGACCTGCTTGTGCAGCATCGCCGACTGGTCGAACGCGCTGCCGGCGCCGTAGAAGGTGAACTTGCCCGTCGCCTTGGACTCAGGTGTCGACTGGAAGTTGAACAACCCTTGGGGATACGTCTTGTTGCCCAGGAAATCGAAAGGTTTTCCGCCGGAATACGTATCGAATTCCACGTTGGCGTTGTGCGAGATGGAAAACGTTGCCGTCGACGCACTGTCGTAAAACTCGACCGCGTCGGTAACGAACTTCGCATTTGCATCGTCCTGAGCCCAGACCCGCACGCTTTTGCGCAACGTAATCTGCTTGCTCGTCATCGCGCTCTTCGCACGCTTTCCGAACGCGAGACGCGATTCGGCGATCTCCATCTTGCCGCCCGTCGATTCCATGTGCAGCGAGTAATCGTTGCCCGGAACCCGGGGCAGCGCCGCCGGCAGAACGGCATACTCGCTGAATGTCAGCACGATCTCTTCGGCACGGACATTCACCGCGGACTGGCCCTGGACACGCAGCTTCTTGGTGCTGGCGTACAACCGGCAGGAGATGTCATAGCGGCTGGCGCCGGCCAGTTCCAGATCGAGGAGAAGGTCGATATACATGCCGAGCAACGGCGGGACCAGGCCGCCCGCATTCACCGTATCGAAACGGCTGGCCTCGAACGCGGCGTCGACGATCCTGAAGTTGACGAACGGGTGACCGATGAGCTTGTGCGGATACGGGCCCATCGTGAAATCGACGCCGCGCGCATCGCCGGAGATTCCGCGCATCACGAGGGCACCGCTACGAAGATCGATTTCAACGGGCAGGATGTCGTTGTCGAAACTTCCGCCCCATACCGACGACTGCCGGGACAGCAGCGTCAACGTTCCGGCGGGAGCGATCATCGAGAAGGATTTGCCGGCTTCCTTGTCAAAGGAAGGGGCGCTCACCTCATTCGTACCCGCCGTGCTGTATGTCTGGTTTTCATTGGGCTTCCAGATGAAGATGTCTGGCATGATGCTCTCCTGATTCATTCGAACGGTACGCACGGGAGCGTTGAATTCTTCCCCGTCAGTCTCGAGATTGATCGAACGACGCCCGGCGCTTGATTGGCTCTGTTCGACCCGCCCGAAGTCAGGCGCATGGCGAAAGAGTGACGCCAATATAGGACCGGTTTTTTCCAGAATCGATTACACGTGATTACGCGGCGCGGCGTGCCGGCAGCGCCTGTATCGGGGGGCGAGCAGATGTGTCCGGGCCGGGTAGTCTCGCTGTCCCGCAATGGCCATTTGAATGTGACATCGACGTCGGCTGTTCGCTGCCTGCGCCTTTGTACGACCAACCACAACAATCCTGCCGCACACCGCGGCGGCCAACCCCGACAAGATCAAGAGAGAGAAACGATGGTGACCGAACCCGGGTTGCGGGACTGCATGCATGTGCGTAGCACCCGCGACGGCAACCCATCATGTGTGCACGGATGGGTAACGGCCAGGCCCGCATCTCGAGCGAATCGGGTGCCGGCATGAGCGACAAACCCGTTCTTGCCGCCGGCACACCGTGCGAACCGGCCGCGTCGACTGCATCCCTGATGGCGCTGGCGTGTCTGGTCGTATTCATGGTGCAAATGGCGACGACGGTCTACCTGCCGTCACTGCCTGTCGTCATGCGCGAATTGACGATGACGCAAGGCGGCGCCGAATTCTCCATTTCCGCGTATGTGATCGGCGCGGCATTGCCGGTACCGTTCTGGGGCGCTGCCGCGGAACGCTGGGGCAGGCGTGGCCCGTTGCTGATCTCGCTGCTGCTGTTCGTTGCCAGCAGCCTGCTGCTCGCCATCTGCACGGTCGCACCGGCGCTGCTCGCGTTGCGCGCCCTCCAGGGCATCGGGGGCGGCGGTGCGGCGATCATCGCCAGAATCATCGTCCGCGACAACTGGCGCGGCGACGAACTGGCGCGACGCCTCTCCGTGTTGTCGATCGCCTTCATCACCGCACTGGGCGGCGGCCAGTTCGTCGGCGGGCTGATCGGCCGGTACAGTCATTGGCAAACGGGTTTCGTGCTGATGGCCGTCATCGCCGCGCTGGCGATCGGCCTGTCGGTTGCGTTGCCGTTGAAGGCGGGAAGCCGCACCGCGGTCACGTCGGGCATGGCCGGCACTTACCGGATCCTGTTGCGGCGCCCGGGCTTCCTTTGGCCGGCTTGCGCGGGCGGGTTGGGGTTCGCGACGACCGTGACCTTGCAGGAAGTGAGTCCGTTCGTGTTCCAGGAACATTTCAGGCTGGCCGTGACGAGCTTCGGCGGTATCGGCCTGTTGCTCGGTGTCGCCTATTTCAGCGGCGCGATGCTGGTCAATCGCCTCGTGAAGCGGCTCGGCGGCGTGCGGCTGATGCATGCCGGCGCCGCGCTGGTTGCGCTCGCAACCACATTGATGCTGGCGTCGTGGCTCCGCGGCCTGCTGGCTCATTTCAGCGGCCTGTGGATCTTCATCGCGCTGTATTGCCTCGCGATTTTCGGCCAGGCGGTGCTGTTTCCGAACAGCATGGCGACCGCCGTCAGCGATGCGCACGAACATGGCGCGCATGCGATGGCCTTGTGCGGCTTCCTGCAGCAAGGATTGGCGGGCATCGCGGCGACGGCCGCGGTGCTGCAGCACCATGGCGGCACGTGGACGCTCGCCGTGTTCGTGCTGGGCGCGCTGACGTGGCTGGTGGTGCGGTTCAAGGTAAGGGCCGGCTAGGCAGCGGACGTCGACGGAGGGTTCATCGGCCACCTGTGTCTCCGCTGGAAACAACCGCGTGCGCAACCTCTGGCTGAGCGTGAGCCTTCCGACGCAAGAGAAAGTGTGACATGCACATGCGATAGATTTCGCCACGCTGCTCAAGCGGAAGGATTCGTAGAAAGCATTATCTAGTGCGTCGCTCGGCAGGCTTTCACTACGAATTCAAAGGCGTAACCGTCAAAAACGAGAATCGAAGACCATTAAAAGTTTCATTGGCGCGCCGGCAATGGCAACAATCAAAATAAATATTTAATAAAGCAACTAGTGTCTGGCGCGTTATCCCCGGCTTCACCTCGCCCGTCCTCATCAACCCGCGCCACGTGCGGCCTTTCCCAGACAGCACCGGGCTCTCGGGCACATTCCACCGATGCAACCTTGTCGATCCCGCCATCGCGGCCGACGAGATCATTTCAAATTTCTCACCAAATCATGACTCGATTAACACCGGTGACAGAAAAAATTAAACTGTTGGAAAATATCTTGTAATTATAAAGATGACCTTCTAGCATCCCTCTGCGGTTCGTGACATGTCTTACATCAAAGTCTGTACTTGATGCATTCCTCGAACATCACCCACTT
This sequence comes from Burkholderia sp. AU33423, assembly GCF_002223135.1. Taxonomy (NCBI): domain Bacteria; kingdom Pseudomonadati; phylum Pseudomonadota; class Betaproteobacteria; order Burkholderiales; family Burkholderiaceae; genus Burkholderia; species Burkholderia sp. AU33423. The sequence continues at coordinate 665,053 of NZ_NKFH01000010.1, read as the reverse complement.
ATAAGCCGGGGGATTACATGAAGAAACTGTCTCGTCTGCTGTCCATCTCCGCGATTACCGTCGCGAGTCTCAGTGCTTTTGCCCAGGCCGGCGACCAGTCGGCTACGGTCGACAAGGCACTGCAACTGATCCAGCAGAACCCTTCCGCCTTCAGTCTCGCAGCCGGCGGCGCAGCACGCACGTTGAAGTTCGCAGGGCCGCAGGCGAGCGCGCCGGCGGACGGCGATCAGTTCCAGGTGCGCGACGTGATCGTCGACCCCGACGGCACCGAGCACGTGCGTTTCGACCGCTTCTACGCGGGCCTACCCGTGATCGGCGGCGACGTGGTCGTGCATTCGAGCAAAGGGCAGTTGAAGCAGGCGAGCGTGACCCAGCTCGCGCCGATCAATCTCGCCGGCACGATCGGCAAGGTGGGCGACCGCGCGGTCGTACGCAACGCACCCGACATCGGCGCCGCCCGAGTCAAGCGCATCGCAGCCGCGCGTTTCAACTCGGACGTGCGCCGCGTCGATGACGCGGAACTCGTCGTGTTCGCACGCGACGTCACGCCGACGCTGGCCTACGCGGTGCGCGTCTACGGCAAGGCGACCGATGTGCATGGCGACGCGGTGCTGTACTACGTCGATGCGCGCACCGGCACCGTGCTCGACGCACAGGACCTGATCAAGACGGCCGCCGCGACCGGCACCGGCCGTTCGTTGTACTACGGCAACCTGACGCTCACCACGGACCAGACGGGCACGAACGCGTACCGGATGCTCGATCCGAGCCGCGGCTCAGGCTCGGTTTACGACGGCCGCGGGCTGACCTCGGACGACGTCGAGCGGGCGACCGACCTGCCGATCTTCACGAGCAGCACGAACGTGTGGGGCAACAATACGACCACCGACCGGCAGACCGTCGCCGCCGACATCGACTATGGTCTCGCGCTGACTTGGGACTACTACAAGACGACGCACAACCGCAACGGCATCTTCAATGACGGCCGCGGCGTGAAGAGCTATGCACACGTGGTGTTCAACACGGGCAGCGGCACGACCGGCGCGAATGCGGCATGGCTCGATTCGCACGTGATGGTGTATGGAGACGGCCAACCCGGCACCAGCCTGCCGAAACCCGTCGTGTCGGTCGATGTCGCCGGACACGAGATGAGTCACGGCGTGACCGAGGCCACGGCCAATCTGAACTACTCGGGCGACGCGGGCGGCCTGAACGAGTCGACGTCCGACATTTTCGGCACGCTCGTGAAGTACTACGCCAACAACCCGAACGATCCCGGCAACTACGTGATCGGTGCGCGCGTGGTGAGCGGCGGCCTGCGCAAGATGTACAAGCAGGATCTCGACGGCCGGTCGTTCAGCTGTTACCCGTCCGGTGGATTCTCGTGGTCGAATCCGCGCCACGATCCGCATTTCACGTCGGGCGTCGGCAACCGCCTGTTCTACCTGCTCGCGGAAGGCCCGACGGTGCCGTCGACCGATACCGGCCTGACGAAGGCGCAGCTGGTCTGCAACGGCGACACGACCTTCAGCGGCGTGGGTCGCGAGAAGGCCGGCAAGATCTGGTACCGGACGCTGACCGTGTATCTGAACGCGAACTCCAGCTACCCGAACGCGCGTCGTGCATCGATCCAGGCGGCGAACGACCTGTATGGCGCGAACTCGGCCGAAAGCGCAGCGGTCGCTCGCGCGTGGAGTGCGGTCGGGGTGAATTGATGGCGCCTGTGTGAGTGCGTTGAATGCCCGAGGATCGCGTGGCGGATGCTTCGCTTCGGAGCAGGGCGAACCGGTCGAAGCCACGCGATGCCCAGGTAAATAGAGGGCAGAGGTTGATCGACCGCCTGCGATTGCAGGCGGTCGATTTCCAGATTCCCGTTTTCATTCCACCCGCAACTTGTCTCGCTGATCTCGCCTCGATTCGCCTCCTGTCGTGCTATTCACCTGACGGTGAACCTCCGCGGATTCACGCCGCATTTCTCGTTGCCTTCGTCACGCGTTAGACCGGCCAGCCCTCGTCCGAACCTCCGCTCCCCCCATCCCGCCCCGTTCCGGCACTTTTTCCCAAAAAAATATCTGCCGGGCAATCGTTTGCGCCCGGTCGCGCGGCGTTCAGTTTATTCATCGCATGCCGATATCTCGAAGGCGCGCCTGATCGAAGCGGCATTGTCCCGCCGCGTCGATCGGGAATGGCATCGGCCCATGCGACGGATAGGGGAAGAAAGGTTTGGTGACAGTTTTCGGGTGCATCGTTCATCGGCACAATCACTGGCTGGTGTTGCTTGCCGCACTGTTGTGCGGAGGCGGCTCGTGGGTCACCGCGCGCCTGTTCCAGCGCACGGTGAACACCTCCGGCACGCAGCGGCTCGGCTGGCAGGTGCTGACGGCGATTTCGGCCGGCGTGGCGATCTGGTGCACGCACTTCATCGCGATGCTCGGCTTCAACGCCAGCGCGCCCGTGCACTTCAACCTGCCGCTCACGCTCGTGTCGCTGTTCATCGCGGTCGGCGGCAGTACGATCGGCTTCGCGCTGACGACCTGTCGCATCGTCAAGATCGCGCCCGCGCTCGGCGGCGCGATCGTCGGCGTGGCGATCGTGCTGATGCACTACACCGGCATGCTCGCGTGGCGGGTCGAGGGGATCGTGTCGTGGGACGTCGGCTACCTGATCGCGTCGGTGGTCCTGGCGATGACGCTCGCCGCGCTCGCGCTGCATCTGGCGATGCGGCCGTCGGCGCACGCCGTCAACCAGATGGCCGGCGTGCTGTCGCTCGCGATCCTCGCGTTGCATTTCACCGGGATGTCCGCGCTGCGCATCACGCCGCTGATGCTCGACGGCAACTGGACCGACGTGGGCGAGCTGCGTCCGCTGGCGCTGGCGGTCGCGGGCACGTCGCTCGTGATCGTCTGCACGGGGCTCGTGAGCTACGTGATCGACAGCAACGTACGGGCCGAATCGCTCGAACACCTGCGCCGGCTGGCGCTGAGCGACATGCTGACCGGCCTGCCCAACCGGGCCAGCTTCAACGAGCGGCTCGACCTCGAAATCGCACTTGCGCAAGAACAACGCACGAAGCTCGCGCTGATCGGCATCGACCTGAACCGCTTCAAGGAAATCAACGACCTGCGCGGCCACCATGCCGGCGACGAGGTGCTGCGCATCCTCGCGCGCCGCATGACGAACCTGCTGCGCGAAGGCGAGTTCGTCGCCCGCATCGGCGGCGATGAATTCGCGGCGCTCTGCCGGATGGATGACGACACGCGCCTGATGGATCTGCTCGAACGGCTCGAGCCGGCGCTCTACAAGCCGGTCAGGCTGGACGACTACGAGGTCGTGCCGGGCGCGAGCTTCGGCGTCGCCATCTACCCGGACGACGCCGCCACCAAGGCCGTCCTCATCAACAACGCGGACCTCGCGATGTACCGCGCCAAGGGCAGCATCGCGCAATCGATCTGCTTCTACGGGCCGGCGATGGACCTGATCGTCCGCGCGCGCCGCAGCCTCGCGGCCGACCTGCGCCGCGCGGTGGCCGACAACCAGCTGAGCGTCCACTACCAGGTGCAGACGTCGCTCGCGACCGGCGAGATCCGCGGCTACGAGGCGCTGCTGCGCTGGCAGCACGCGACGCTCGGCACGATTCCGCCCGCCGAGTTCATTCCGCTCGCCGAGGAAAACGGCGTGATCCTGGACATCGGCGCATGGGTGCTGCGCGAGGCCTGCGCACGGGCGGCCACGTGGGAGCCGCCCTACGCGGTCGCGGTGAACGTATCGGCCGTGCAGTTCATGCACGCGGACCTGACGGCGCTCGTGGCGAACGTGCTCGAAGAAACCCGCCTGCCGGCGTCGCGCCTGCAGCTGGAGCTGACCGAATCGACGATCTTCGCCAGCCGCGAGCGCGCGCTGGACACGCTGCGGCAGATCAAGGCGCTGGGCGTGAGCATCGCGCTCGACGATTTCGGGACCGGCTATTCGTCGCTCGACACGCTGCGCTCGTTCCCGTTCGACCGCATCAAGCTCGACCAGTCGTTCGTCGCGGACGCGGAAGCGAAACCGCAGGATCGCGCGATCATCCGCGCCGTGCTCGCGCTCGGCAAGAGCCTGGGCATTCCGATCCTGGCCGAAGGCATCGAGACGCACGACCAGCTTGCGCTGCTGGCCGACGAAGGCTGCGACGAAGCGCAGGGCTTCCTGCTCGGCCGGCCTGCCCCCCTCAACGAGATCGTCGGCAGCGGGCAGATTGCGCTGACCGGCGGCAACCGCGTCCGCACGGCGGTTCCTGCGTCCGAATCGGCCGTCGAGGCCGATCTCGACCCGGGCCCGCGCGGGTAACCCTTCGACGCCGGACACGGCAGCCCGTCCCCGGGTTGCCGCCGGCACGCTCACATGAAAATCCTCTACGCACGGATGGCAAGACTGGCAAGCATCGCGGCGCCGGCCCGGAACCCGGACCTGCTCGCGGCGCAATACCGGGTATTCGCCGGCCAGATCCCGGTGTCGTACCTGATCCTCATCTCGAGCACCTGGAGCCTCGCCGTCACGCACCTCGGCAGCACGCCGTGGTGGCTGTCGGTCGCGATGCCGGCCGCGATGACGCTCGCGGCGCTCGCGCGGCTGCTGCACTGGCACCGCACCCGGCTGCTGGAGCCGACGCCGGACACCGTGATGCGCGCGCTCACGGTCACGAACTGGCTGGTGATCCCGGTCGCGGTGACGTTCACTACCTGGGCGCTGCTGCTGTTCCCGTACGGCGATGCGTGGCAAAAGGCCCAGGTCGCGTTCTACATGGCGATCACGGTGATCGGCTGCGTCTTCAGCCTGATGTACCTGCGTACGGCCGCGCTGAGCGTGGCCTTGATCGTCAACGTCGCGTTCATCGCGTTCTTCCTCTCGACGCGCCAGCCGACACTCGTCGCCACCGCGGTCAACATGGCCTTCGTGTCGGCGGCGCTGATCGCCGTCATCTCCGTCAACTACCGGGGCTTCCTGCGCACCGTCGATGCGCAGGCCGAATCGCGTCTGCGCGAGCAGGCGCAGACGCGGCTGATGCGGATGATCGACGACATGCCGGTGGCCGTGATGACGGCCGACCCCGAGACGTTCCGCATCAACTACCTGAACGCGACGTCGCGCAACCTGCTGCGCTCGATCGAGCACCTGCTGCCGATCCGCGCGGACGACGCGCTCGGCGCGTCGATCGACTTCTTTCATCCGCACCCGCAGCACCAGCGCCGCCTGCTCGCCGATCCGGCGAACCTGCCGCATCGCGCCCGCATTCCGCTCGGGTCGGAAGTGCTCGACTTCCAGGTCTCGGCCGTGCGCGATGCCCAGGGGCGCTACATCGGCCCGATGCTGTCGTGGTCGATCGTCACGCAGCAGGCCGAGGCGGAGGCGCGAATTCACCAGCTCGCGCATCACGACTCGCTCACCGGCCTGCCGAACCGCGCAACCTTCCTGGCCGAATTCGACGCGAGCCTGCGCCGCTCGGACAAGGTGATCGCGCTGCTCTTCATCGACCTCGACGGCTTCAAGCTGATCAACGACGCGTGCGGGCATTCGGCCGGCGACGCGGTGCTGCGCCAGGTCGCGGAACGCCTGCGCGGGCAGTGCCCCGAGCCGGGGATGATGCTCGGGCGCATCGGCGGCGACGAATTCGCGGTGCTGCTGCGCGACACCGACGCGGACGGCGCGATGGGCGCGGCCGCGCGGCTCGTCGACACGCTCGTCGCGCCCTATGCGCCGTCGCCCGACCGGCCGTTCCGCATCGGTGCGTCGATCGGCTGCGTGCTGGCGCCGCATCACGGCAACGACGCCGGCGCGCTGCTGTCACGCGCGGATATGGCGCTCTATGCGGCCAAGAAAGCCGGGAAGGGCACCTACCGGATGTTCTCGCCGGACATGGAAACGAGCGCGCAGGAGCGGGTCGCGCTCGAATCGAAGCTGCGCGTCGCGCTGGACGAGAACCAGGGGCTGTACGTGTTCTACCAGCCGATCGTCGATGTCCTCACCCGCCAGATCACGACGCGCGAGGCGCTGCTGCGCTGGCATCACCCGCGCGCCGGCTGGATTTCGCCGGGCCACTTCATTCCGGTGGCCGAGCGCGGCGGCCTGATCGACCGGCTCGGCCGCTTCGTGCTCGAGCAGGCCTGCCGGGAGGCGGCGCGCTGGCCCGACGGCGCACGCGTCGCCGTCAACGTGTCGGCGGGGCAGCTCGGCCACGGCACGATCGCGCCGACCTTCGCGGCGGCGCTGGCCGGCGCGGGCCTCGCACCCGACCGGCTGGAAATCGAAGTGACGGAAACCGCGCTGCTGCACGACGAGGGCAAGGCCATCGCGGACCTGCGCGCGCTGCGTTCGATGGGCGTGCGCGTTGCCCTCGACGACTTCGGCACGGGCTTCTCGTCGCTCGCGCATCTGCGTGCGTTCCCGTTCGACAAGATCAAGATCGACGGCAGCTTCGTGCGCGATGCGGTCACGCGTCCGGACTGCGCGGCCGTCGTGCGCACGGTGGCCGATCTGGGCAAGCGTCTCGGCGTGACGACCGTTGCGGAAGGCGTCGAGACGGAGGAGCAGCTGGCGTGCATCACGGATGCGGGCTGCCGCGAGGTGCAGGGCTTCCTGATCGGCAAGCCCGCGCCGGGCGAGCAGGATGCGCCGGCCATCCGCTGGATCGAGCGGGCCGCGCTGGCGGCGCGGGCCACGGCCAGGCAGGCGTGAGCGGCGGCGAGACGGCCAAGGCCATCGTCTTGGCAGCCTGAAACAATTTGTTACATATAGCCCATTTCGCTCCCCTTGAAGTGCGCGACGAGCACCTCTATTTCGCTTTCCGCCAGACAGTGGTACGGCTGCCCGGCCGCGACGCTTGCGTCGCCATGCCTGGCAGGCGGATTCCTTTTTCGAACCTTCAATCGCTCAGGAGATGAGAATGCAGATTCGTCCCCTCTACGACCGGGTTATCGTCAAGCGAATCGAGACGCAGCGGACGACGGCCTCGGGCATCGTGATTCCCGATTCGGCCGCGGAAAAGCCCGAGCAGGGTGAAGTCGTCGCGGTCGGCAATGGTCGGCTGCTGCAGGATGGAACGCTTCGCGCGCTCCAGTTGAAAGTCGGTGACCAGGTTCTCTTCGGCAAATACGCGGGCCAGACCGTCAAGGTCGATGGCGAGGAACTCCTCGTCATGCGCGAAGAAGACGTCATGGGCGTCCTCGAGGCCGATACTGGCGCGTCCCGCAAGGCCGCCTGAGATCCCGGGCAGATCGCGAACACCCACCAGGCGTTCGCGATACATCGAATCAACGACTTCTATCCAGAGTAACAAGATGAGTGCAAAAGACGTCAAATTCCACGACAGCGCCCGCGCCCGTGTCGTCGAGGGCATGAACGTGCTTGCCGATGCCGTGAAAGTCACGCTCGGGCCGAAAGGTCGCAACGTGGTGATCGAGCGCAGCTTCGGCGCACCCACCATCACGAAGGACGGCGTGTCGGTCGCGAAGGAAATCGAGCTGAAGGACCGCTTCGAAAACATGGGCGCGCAGATCGTCAAGCAGGTCGCATCGAAGACCGCCGACGTGGCCGGCGACGGCACCACCACGGCCACCGTGCTCGCGCAGGCGATCGTGCAGGAAGGCATGAAGCACGTTGCCGCCGGCATGAATCCGATGGACCTCAAGCGCGGCATCGACAAGGCCGTGGCCGCGGTGCTCGATGAACTGCGCAAACTGTCCAAGCCGATTTCCACGAACCGGGAAATCGCGCAGGTGGGCTCGATCTCGGCCAACTCCGACGAGGCGATCGGCAAAATCATCGCGGATGCCATGGAGAAAGTCGGCAAGGAAGGGGTCATCACGGTCGAGGATGGCAAGTCCCTCGAGAACGAGCTGGATGTCGTCGAAGGGATGCAGTTCGATCGCGGCTACGTCAGCCCCTACTTCATCAACGATCCGGAAAAGCAGGCGGCGTATCTGGACGACGCGCTGATCCTGTTGCACGACAAGAAGATTTCGAACGTCCGGGATCTGCTGCCGATCCTCGAGGCGGCCTCCAAGGCAGGCAAGCCGCTGCTGATCGTTGCCGAGGACGTCGATGGCGAAGCGCTGGCCACGCTCGTGGTCAACGCGATGCGAGGCATCCTCAAAGTCGTGGCCGTCAAGGCGCCCGGCTTTGGTGACCGGCGCAAGGCCATGCTGGAAGACATCGCCACCCTCACCGGCGCAACCGTCATCTCGGAAGAAACCGGCAAGCAACTGCAGAAGGCCACGCTCGAGGATCTCGGCGGCGCGAAGCGCGTCGAGGTTCGAAAGGACGACACGATCATCATCGACGGCGCGGGCGACGAGCAGCACATCGCGGCGCGCGTGAAGTCCATCCGCGCGCAGATCGAGGAAGCCACGAGCGACTACGATCGCGAGAAGCTTCAGGAACGCGTGGCGAAGCTTGCCGGAGGGGTGGCCGTCATCAAGGTCGGGGCGGCCACCGAAGTCGAAATGAAGGAGAAAAAGGATCGCGTCGACGATGCGCTGCATGCGACACGCGCGGCGGTCGAGGAGGGCATCGTACCGGGTGGCGGCGTGGCGCTTCTGCGCGCGCGTGCCACGGCGACGAGCCTGAAAGGCGCCAACGGCGACCAGGACGCGGGCATTCGTATCGTGCTGCGCGCGCTCGAAGCACCGCTGCGCGTGATCGCCGCGAATGCCGGGGATGAACCTTCGGTCGTCGTTGCGAAAGTGCTCGAAGGCAAGGGCAACTTTGGCTACAACGCGGCCACCGGTGAATACGGCGATCTTGTCGAGGCAGGTGTGGTCGATCCGACCAAGGTCACGCGCACGGCATTGCAGAACGCCGCATCGATTGCCGGGCTCATCCTGACGACAGACGCAACGGTAGCCGAAGCGCCGAAAGACCCAAAACCGGTGCAGTCGGCCGCACCTGAGTTCGAGCACTGACCCCGGCAGCGGGTCGTGTACGCGCCGGCCAACAGTCGCGGCCGGTGCGAGTCGTTTGGCGCCGCAGGCTGCCCCTCATCATGCGGCGCCCCTTTTTGCCGATGATCGACATGAAACTCGAACTTTGCATTGACTCCAAACCGCTCGACATCGAGCTTGACGACGTCGTGGCAGGACTGCTGGCCGTTCGGCTCGATTTGCCGGAAAACGCCGATCACCGGGACGCCATCACCCGTTATCTCAACGAGAAGGGGGCGCCCTGGAGCCTCGACGCGGACCACATGCGCCGACGTATTCTTCGCCGACTGATCCTGGATATCGCCGATCCGGCACTCGTGATTCGCTATCTGATGGCGGGCGACTGAATCGGCCTGGCCGGTTTCAATCGGCAGGCGGGGCATGATGCGCGTTTGCATCCATAAGTTATCCTTCTGATTTGGTCGCGTCGATGCCAGGCAATCGCCGCTCGCCCGTCGGTTCGCCGCCAAGGATTCCCGCCGGCGTGCTCGGTTTGGACTACCTGAAGTTCTTGCAGCTCTCGATTGACGCAGGGCTTGCCGGCCTCGGCCAATTCAGCAGCGAAGCGCTGGAGGAGGCGATGGTCGCTGTCCGATGTGGCTCAATGCGCGCGGCACGACCGGCAATGAAGGTCTTCTTTGATGGCTGTCGGTTCTGGCTCGCCAGTCACTTTCACCGTCATGAGGCGGCCCGCCGTCTCGGTGCCCGTCATCAGGAATTCTGGTGCGAGATCGCGTCAGGCTCGAAGCACGACGCAGTGCGATATGCGTCGAGCGTTTCCGGCCTCGAGCGTTTCCGTGACGACCCGTCCACATCGGCTGGCTGACCGCCATCCGTGGATTCATTGCGTTCGTCGCCCGTCGGCGCAACATGAGCCGTCCTGATAGCAGGCGCGTTCTGCGTGATTCCGCGTGCGGCAGCACCTCAACGAAGCGTTTCCTGAAAGCGGCGTGGCCAGGTATTCGGGCCATCCGCATCAAGACTTCGCATGACAAACGCATGCACCCGGAAGCCGAAACCGGCGGGCACGGGAAACCAGCTCAGCCGATATCGATCGTGCGACTGGTGGATCTGGCCGGCTCCGATTTCGGTACGGTCAACGTGAGGACACCGTTGTCAAACTTTGCCAAGGTGTGGTCAGGGTCGGCATTTTCCGGCATCGGGATCGTGCGCACGAAGCTTCCATGGGCGCGCTCCAGCCGGTAGCAACCGTTTTCCTCACTGCTCACGTCTTGCTTTTTCTCTCCGCGCAGCACGATGGCCCCATCCTCGACGCTCACCTTCAGATCTTCGCGCTCCATTCCGGGCAGTTCGGCGGTCACGCGCAGCACCGGGCCTTCATCGACGACGTCGATGCGCGGCTGGAAGCGCGATGAACTGAAGTCGCCAAACCACCGTTCGAGCGCGCCGTGGCCAGCGAACGGGTCATGAAGGAATTCCTCCATGGCGCGCAATGGTTCTCGTGAAAACAGTCGCGAAATGTCGGGCCACGACGTACGCCACGGCTCGCCTGTCGGCGGACTGTCCGGGCCTTCCGCATCGGACTTGCGGGTGGCCCCGCGAAGGAACTTGAAGGGGTTCCACTTTTTCGGATCGACATTCATGGCGTCCTCCGATTGATCTCCAGTCTGTTTTGAGCCTGGCGTAGCCGTCCGGTGCGGACACGCGCGCCATGATCCGTTTCACGAGGATCGTGCGGATCCGGATCGCGTGTCCTCACCGATACGCCTGCGTCAACTCAGGCAGCGAAGCCTCGCTGATCCTGTTCTGAGTTGACGGAGGGGCTCGTGCTGCGCCTTGGCTCATGACGCGTCAGCCGGTCTTGATTTCGATGCGTCGTGGACGCGCTTCGTCGCGGCGCGGGATGGTCAGCTTCAGCACCCCGTCCTGAAGGCTCGCCTCGATCCTCGACGAGTCGAGATCCGCCGACAGCGTAAACGTGCGGGCGAAATGCGGCTCCCGAACCTCGGCATGCTGAAGCCGCAGATTTGCCGGCGTCGGCACCACAGCCTCGGCCTCGATCAGGAGGCTGCTGTCGTGAACCTTCACGTCCAGCTTGTCCTTCGTCACGCCGGGCAAATCGGCCCACAGCGTGACGCCGTGACTGTCCTCGTATACGTCGACGGCCGGCACGAGCGTCCCCCGGCGCACGGCCTGTTCGGTTTCGCGACGCGCAACGGCGGACGCGTCGCGTTCCGCCAGTTGGGTAGTGTCTTTCATGATCGGCTCCTTCTCTTACTGGACAGCGATGGCACGCGGCTTGGACGATTCACGCTTGCCAATGCTGATGGATAGACACCCGTTTTCGTAGTGCGCCTGGACCTTGTCGGGATCGGCGGCCTCGGGCAGCTCGATGACCCGCCGGAACGTTCCGGCAAAGCGCTCTTGCGCATAGGTGCGCCGCTCACCCCCGGTGTCGCGTTGTGCCGATTTGCGTTCGCCGCCAATGGTCAGCAGCCCCTTGTCGATCGACACATCGAGCGCGGCGGCGTCGACGCCGGGCGCGAACGCGACGATCTCGATTGAATCGTCTGTCGCGCCGATATTGATCTGAGGGAAAGTGCCGAAACGGCTCGCGCGAATGCTGGACGGGAAACCGCCGAAGCGTTGCGCCATCTGTTGCTGCAGGCGGTCGAACTCGCTGAAGAGATCGGTTCCGAAATAGAGATCGCTCATGATCTTATCCTCCTGGCCTGTTGCAGCATGGAGGCGAACGGGCCTACGCGCTCCAGTTCGCCTGCCAGACTGCGTGGCAAACAAATCGAAACACGCAGCGCGCGGAATGAAGCGACCCGCGCGTCTGCCTGAGCGAAACTTAAGATAGGAATTCTGCGGAGAAATTCAAGGGGCGCCCGTCATTTTTTTGCACTTGAAATCGGTGCGCTGGACCCTATCATCGCGGCGAATCGGTACTACGTTACGGAGGACGCCATGGAGTTCGACACTGATTGGCTGACGCTCGGCAGACATCGTATCCGGCTGCGTTCGACGAGGGGGTTTCCGACCGAGTCGATGCGCACCGTGGCGGAGGTCGTCCGGCTTGCGATCGACAACAACATGAGTGCGCGGGCTCGACTCGTCGAGGTCGTGTGCCGGCAGGAAAAGACTTACGACGTCGTCGTTGGCACCACGATGGCGGAGGACAAGTTTTGTGCGCCGCAACTCGAAGCGGCCGTGGCCGTTGTGCTGGGCCTGTTGCCTGACCAGATCAACATCACGGTCACGCCCGTCACGCAAAAGGAGGTCGATCTGCACTTCGGCGTGTATGAGCGGATGCTGTCGGAGAAACTGGGTACGACGTCGCCAATCCGATGATCGGCCGGTCCGGCACGGGGCGGGGCGGCGGCCTCCAGCCGGATCGCCCCGTCGCGTCACCGCGCAGCGGCGAGGTCGTGATCGATATCCCGATGGAGGGCAGGCGGACCTCGCATCAGGCGGCCTTCCGCCGGACCAGCGTGACTCGGAGCAGCACGCGGAAAATGCATGAGAGGGTGGCCTCGCGTGATCCACGAGGATCGAACCTCAGCGCGTACCGGATGGCGACCTGCATCGAACGGGTACGTGAATTGCTGTGGCCGTATCGGGAGGCCACCATCATGAACAATCCTGAACCGCTCGAAATCGAGAAAGCGACGCCTAAGTCGACCGGCCAGAACTGGGCACGTCGCCTTGGCCCCGGCTTGATTACCGGTGCGGCTGACGACGATCCGTCAGGTATCGGTACGTATTCGCAAGCCGGCGCGCAGTTCGGATTCGAATTGCTGTGGACCCTCTTCCTGACATACCCGCTCATGACGGCCATACAACTGGTGAGCGCGCGGATCGGGCGAGTGACCGGCAAGGGGCTTGCATCGAACATGCGGGCTCACTACCCGATGTGGCTGCTCTATAGCGCGGTCGTGCTGCTGATGATCGCCAACGTCATCAACATCGCAGCCGACCTGTCGGCGATGGGCGCCGCAGCCGGCTTGCTGCTCCCCGGGCCGCACCAGCTCTACGTTGTCGGGCTGGGTGGCCTGTCGGTCGTGCTTCAGGTGTTCGTTCCCTATGAACGGTATGCGCGCCTTCTCAAGTGGACGGCGCTGATCCTGCTCGCTTATGTGGCGGTTGCCCTGATCGTCCCGATCCGGTGGACCGAGGTGGGCCGTGCGATCGTATGGCCGCATATCGTGCTGGCGCCGGACTACCTCACGACGGTCGTCGCGGTCCTCGGCACGACCATCAGCCCGTACCTGTTCTTCTGGCAGGCCTCGCAGGAAGTCGAGGAACTGGAATCCGCGCCGCGTGAAGGGCCGCTTCGCCGAGTTCCCCACCAGGCCCCGGCGCAACTGCGCCGAATCAGTTTCGATACCTGGCTGGGGATGGGCGTATCGAATGTCATTGCCTTCTTCATCGTGCTCACCGCGGCGGCTACGCTGCATGCGCACCACATCGAGGTCAAGACGTCGGCTGACGCCGCGCGGGCCCTTGCCCCGATCGCGGGTCACTTCGCCTATATGCTGTTCGCGCTCGGGATCGTCGGCACCGGACTGCTGGCGCTGCCGGTTCTCGCCGGATCGACCGCATACGCGGCGGCCGGCACATTCCGCTGGCGCAATAGCCTCGCCCTGAAGTTGACGCTCGCGCGACAATTCTACGCGGTCATCGCATTGGCAACCGTGGGTGGCGTGGTCATCACATTCATGCATTTCGATCCGATCCGTGCGTTGTATTGGAGCGCTGTGATCAACGGGGTAACGGCGGTCCCCATCATGGTCATCATGATGCTGATGGCTCGGAGCAAGCGGGTCATGGGTGAGTTCGCCATTGCGGGACCGCTTGCGTGGGGAGGGTGGCTTGCAACACTTGCAATGGCAATTGCAGCCGCGGGGATTTTTGTGCCGGGATGAAACCGACTCCTCAAGGCGACGCATTCAGTTCACGCAGGCAAGCGGCGACCGATCGGAAGCGTGTTGTAACGCGACAGCTGGGGGCATTGTGACGAAGAAAACTTCGAAATTGATGGGGTTGCCTGCCGTTGATCAGAGGTCGATCTTCCTCGCGGAGCTTCGCCACGAGAAGATGGCGCGTTCGGTGCACACATATGTGCGTGGCAGCGCCGCACACTTTTACGAGTGGCTCGGGAGTCGCAAAGAAGGATCCCTTCCTGACGGGCCGCCGGTCTGGATTTGCGGGGACTGCCATCTTGGCAATCTCGGCCCCCTCGCGTCAAAGACGGGAGAGGTGACGGTGCAGATTCGTGATCTCGACCAGAGCGTGATTGGCAATCCTGTTCATGATTTGCTCCGGCTTGGACTTTCGCTCGCGACCGCGGCTCGTAGCTCCGATCTACCCGGCGTCATTACCTGGCGCTTGATCGAGGCACTCGTCGACGGATACGAACAGGCGTTCGACCGGAAGGCCGAAGACCGGCCAGATGGGATACGCCGTCCGACCGCGGTTCAGATCGCGATGAAAGCGGCCCTGCATCGGTCGTGGCGGAAGCTCGAACGGCAAACGATCCGGAATGTCGAACCTCACATTCCACTGGGCAAGCGATTCTGGCCACTCTCGACTCAGGAAAAATCGGCAATACACGCGTTGTTCGAATCCGCGCCTGTTGACACGATCGGCGCGGCGCTCAGTCACGGCGCGCGCAGCACCGCCAAAATGAAGGTGCTCGATGCTGCCTACTGGGTAAAGGGTTGCAGTTCTCTGGGCCGGCGCCGGTATGCCGTGATGCTCGACATCGATGGCGCGTGTTCCGACGGCGGGCCGCCATGCCTGATCGATATCAAGGAGGCTGCGGTCGCCGCAGCGCCCTCGCATGCCGGTGCACGAATGCCCCGGGATGCCGCTCAACGCGTGCTCGAAGGAGCGAGACGCGTCTCTCCCATGCTGGGAAGCCGGATGTGCGCGGCGCGACTGGACGGGCGCTCTGTCGTGATTCGCGAACTGATGCCGCAGGATTTGAAACTGGCGGCCAAGCAACTCTCCGAAAACGATGCCGTCAAGGCTGCCCGCTATCTTGCTTGGGTCGTGGGACGCGCACATGGTGAGCAGATGGACGAGCGGACCCGCCTCGCGTGGCGCGCCGAGCTGAGGCGTCACCACCCCAAGACCGTCGATGCACCCTCCTGGCTGTGGCGAAGCATCATCGAACTGATGGTCGCGCATGAGGAGGCCTATCTCGAGCATTGCCGGCGTTACGCACTCGGCAAGCCCATCCGATAGGTCGACGAAACTCCAGCCTCCGCACAGCGGGCAACCATTCCGGTCGTTTCACGATTGAATCAGATGGCCTCGAATACCGAAACGGAACGGCACCAGCGATACAACGGTGGCCGACACGCGGGGATTGGACGGCGAGCGAATCGATCCCTACTTGTCGGCGCCAGACTGATAGCTATGAGAGACGGTCAGCGGACGCCGAAGCGAGCTGTCGGGCACGCCCGGCGGCGCTGATTTCAAGTTTGAAACATCCGTCCACAAGACCGTACGACAACGCGCCATGGGCCGGACTCGACTGCGTTGTCACGGTATTGCTGCGTGACGCCCAACGATCGCCGCGCCGAGCGTCGCCAGCAAGGTCCCGGATTCAAGGGGACCCCCGCCCGTCGATTCATTCGTGAAACGATCGGCACGAGTGTTCACCTGGAACGGCAAAAGGGCGAAGGGGCGGGGAGCGGTGACGCGTGACCTTGACGGCCGCCGAGCAAACTGAACTCGAAGCGCTGTTTCTTGTCCATCGTGAGTTGCTTGCGTCCATCGCTACCTTGAGGCGATGGAGCGGCGGGCGGCCCGGCATGGCGCCGACCGCTGCGGTGCATGCGACAAGCGATGCGACGGCAGTGGATTTGCGTCGCGCGCCGCGTCATCGCAGCGACATCTTTCTCGCGTAAATCTATGGTACTTCGCCAGTCGGCGAGGTACCGTTTTCTCAAGGAATACCGACCATGGCGGCAAAACGCCTTCGCATCAACATGATTACCCGTCGCCAGTCGACGTTCGACGGCCGGCATCTCGACACCGAGGCGGCACGTCGCCTCGGCGCGCACGCACAGGACGCGATTCCCGCCCATCTGAAAGGCACGCAGGGCGCCGAGGCAGAATGGCTGCCGCGCGTGAAGGTCAGCGAGCGATAACCCGGTAACGCCGGGCGAGGCACTGCGCGACAGCACCGATCTCGCCGTCCGGCGGCTCTCCCCATTTCGATCGAGATGGAACGCGTTCGCCGGACGGCGAGCGCTGGATCACGAACGTCTCGGCTCGCGTATCGCGCCCTGTCGTCAGACCCGCTCCGGATGGGGCGGGTAGGCGTTCCGCGGCGCCCGGCGCCGTCTCGCGGCATGTCGGCCGCCAATGCAGGCTCGATGCACCCGCAAGCAACGTCCGTCTCGCGTCCGTGACGCCTTGCGATCGCGGTTGCGGGCGTCATCGCCGGCCTGAGCGGGCCCATTCGTCAAGTTAGCGGCGGCGCGTGCCCGTGATCCCCCAATCCCCGAGCATCGTCGTATTCCCGCGAAATATCCTTGTTCGTATAGTCGCCGAGCTTCGACGCGGCGACCACGCTCAGCACCGCACACACCAGCACGTACGCCGCGATCGCATACCCCGAGTGGTAGTAGGCAAACAGCGCGGTCGCGATCAACGGTGCCGGGCCCCCGGCAATGACCGACGCGAGCTGATAACCCATCGACGCGCCGCTATACCGCAACCGCCCTGTGAACGATTCGGCAATCAGTGCAGCCTGTGGTCCGTACATCATCGAATGCGGGACCAGCGACAACACGATCGCCGTGAAGATCCACACCGGATTCCGGCTATCGACCATCGTGAAGTAGACGAATCCGAACACGCCGACGGCAGCCGCACCGATCATGTACATCCGCCGCCGTCCGATCAGATCCGACACGTGCCCGAACAACGGAATGGTGAAGAACTCGACCACGGATGCGGCCAGTACCGCCGCCAGCAGCAGTTCGCGCGTGACGCCCAGCGCCGTGATCCCGTAAGTGAACACGAACGCCGTATAGATGTAGAAGGGCGCCTGTTCGGCCATCCGCGCAAACGCCGACAGCACGATATCCCTCGGCTGCTTGCGCAGCACTTCGAGCATGGGCGTCTTCTCGATCCGACGCTCGGCCAGCAGCTTCGCGAAGATCGGCGTCTCGAGAATATTCAGGCGAATATAGAGCCCGATCGCGACCAGCACGACGCTGAGGATAAACGGCACGCGCCAGCCCCATGTCAGGAAGGCGCTGCCGGAAAACCAGCTCATGGCCAGCACGGCAAGGTTGGCGAGAAACAGGCCCGCCGGCACGCCGAACTGCGGCCACGACGCGACGAAACCGCGATGGGCATTGGTGCGCGCCCACTCCATCGACATCAGGACCGAGCCGCCCCATTCGCCGCCCACGCCGACGCCCTGGATGAAACGCAATACCGTGAGGATGACGGCGCCCCAGATGCCGATCGCGGCGTAGGTCGGAACGAAAGCCACGGCGAACGTGGCGAGCCCCATCAGCAACAGGGTCACGATCAGTGTGGCCTTGCGTCCGATGCGGTCGCCGTAATGGCCGAAGATCGCTGCGCCGACCGGACGTGCGACAAAGCCGACGGCATAGATCAGGAACGCCTGTAGCGTACCGACGAGTGGGTGGGATTGGGGGAAGTACAGCTTTGCGAAGACCAGGCCGGTGACCGTGCTGTAGAGGAAGAAGTCATACCATTCGATCGTGGTGCCAATCGTGCTGGCGATGACGGCGCGGCGTAACTGGCGCCGGGCTTCCTCGTCGGAGAGGGGCGTGGCCGCGGATTGCATGGCAGCCATTTTGATATCTCCCGGAACAGGGCGATAGAGAAATTAACCATACGCCCCGCGACAGGTTCCGGCAAGCGCGAGCGACGAATGGCCGCTTCGTCGCCCGGGCCCTTCATTCAGCCATCCTTAAATATCATGATATGAGGTTTGATCATCATTCGCCTTGGCAACGACGAGGTGGGTGTGATGTTCGAGCCATACGCACGCAGAGACGCCGAATGGCATGTCACGGAGCATTCGACGACCGCACCTGATGTCGTTACGGCTCGCACTGTGCGAGCGTCAGTGCGCGATGTCGATCCGGCGGATAGGCATGCGCCATACGCGCGCGAAGGTGACGGCTGCAAACATTCGGACAATGGCCGATAGCGTGCGTGAAGCCGTCGCAGTCCTGCAAAGACAAGTCGGAAAACACGGGCAAGCGGCTAAGCGATCCGTAGTGATCGGCGGTGGACCAACCAGGCCTGCTCACCATTCATTCATGCGTCTTTCAGCCAGGGCATTTCCACGGGTGACACGACCAGTTGCCGGAATTCGCGTTTCAGATCGAAGATGAACCCGACCAGGATCATGGAGTCGGCGTAAGGAATCGGAAAGACATGCGGATTTTCCGGCGTACGCAGCGGGCGCTCGGGGCTGTCGGCCGTCGCCGCGGCGTTCTCGCGAACGCTTTCCAGTTCGTCGGCCATGGCCACGCCACTGATTTGCAGCACACGGCTGCGCAGGTCACTGAAGGGCTCGATGCGCGCAGCGTCTTCGTGGTATTCGGGCACTTCGTAAACGAACCAGGACATTTTCGTCTCCTGTGAGAAGGGGCGCTATTTTAACGCTGCGCGAGGCTTCGCCGGGAGTCGGCCACGGTGTGCGGCGGCCGCGGTTGCTCGAGGCAGTCCGGCAGGGGCGATTTCTCCGGACGTCCAGGCTTCAAACCCGTGTCCACCACGGCCTGGATCACCTTGAGTCGGTCAAGTTCTCGCTTGGCGCGCTCAGTCTCGGGAGCGTGGCGACTGGCAGGAAATGGCGCGTGACCGGCTCGAATCGCCGGAAATCGAATGGCAGCAGCGATGTTGTGCGGATAGCCGATCCGGCGACCGCTTGCGGCGCGCCGTGTACGAGCGTGACGTGCGAGGCGTTGCAGTGCCGCAAATGGACGTACGGCGTGTCGATGATTTTTGCTGCAAGATCGGACACTGCGTGGGTGTGAACGATCATTAGCGCAGGCAAGGCGCCCGGGCATGCACCGCCGCCCGGGCGCCGCGCGCTTACCGCGCGAATGTGGATATCGGCCGGCCGGCGTGGGTGCAGGTGAGCCCGAACGAGAACGGCAGGTTGCCTTCGTCGTACGTACCGCTTACCTGATAAGCCGCTCCGACTTTCGGAATCGGCTTGTTGACCGCAAAGACCCCGGCCCTCAACTGCGTCAACTGCGTCAACTGCGTCCCGTTGAAATCGATCGACGCGATGCCGTCGACCAGGACCGGATCGCCATGCAACGCGACGACGCGCACGTCATGCGCGTGGCGTGTCACGACCGCCGCCTGCTCGAGCGAACGCCGGGGAATCCAGCTCTGCGCACCGAGCGCCAGCGCCTGCGCCTCGGTAACGCCTTGCGCGAGCAGATCCCCCGCACCCGCTTCAAAGCGGTACGCATCGCCGAGTGCTTCGGCACCGGGCTCATCGTCGGCGAGCGCGAGGACAGGCTTGCTCCGCGCCGGCAATTGCTCGATCGTCACGCCGAGGATGAGCGGCGACTCCGACGTGGAGGTGCCGGTAAAGCTGCGTCCCGCCTCGCTGTAGCTCCACGGCGCGCCTGCCGCTATTGGTATGCTGCTGCCGGCAATCGCCTCCGCCACGCGATGCCCCCAATCGCGAAATCGACTCGCCATCGCCTGCACCCGTTCAATCACGGAATCGATGATTCAGGCATGAGAATAAAGAACAAAATCATGCCGCTCCGATCATCAATTGAAGGGGAAAGGTCATCGACACACTTCGGAAGTGCTTTTTGTGCGCCTGAAGTTCAATTTCCAGAATTGGAAATTTAAACTGAATTCCACAGGCGCAAGGATGAGAGTAGATCAGCGCGAAACCAATTCAAGATGTATTTGTGCGACACATTTATTTAAATGCATACCCGATTATTCGCTGCCTCATTGACCACACAACCCGTAAATTTCTTCATTCCGGTCATTAGAAACGAATCGCTTGATGATAATCCTGCACGATCCAATCGATCGTTTCACCCCGGCTGCCGCCGACAATCCGATTGTAGAAAGCCCAGCAATTGTGCGATCCATTTATTAAAGTTCAGAATCAACGCCAGCCCGCTCGACAAGACGATCCAATATTCAATCATTCAGTTCGGACAGGCCGATGAACTCACTGTTTTAACCAACGCAACTCAGCTCTCGTCTCTTGCACTTATTGATGCTGTTGGTGTTCGAAGTTATCCGCAGTTCATCACACCCGACCGCTTAGAGCCACGAACGGTCTTCGCTCGGACCCGATATCGGGCATCATTAGATTTTTAAAATGATCGCCAAATTTATTTTCCTCACGGTCTCATTCAGCTTGGCGGAGTATCACCCGTCAAATTTAACAGGTGGTAATTTCTCGGAATTATCCTACGCTTAACCGTCATATATGGATGGGGATGCGCGGCATAATGGGGTGGGATTTATATTTATGCCATTAAATGGGGTGGGAAACCTGATGACCCCGGTTTGCGCCGAAGGCTTGTCTCGATTTGCCGGATATTGTTCGGCGCCCGCTGAATAGCATCAAGAGTAGGAAGTGCTGGCGAAGCTGAATAACTCGTGCGGCGCTCCATTGTGTAAAGAGGCGCCCAGAGGCTCCATCACTCAGGCTTTGAACAGGAACTCGACGAGACAGCTTGTCTCGCGAAGGACTGGCATGCCCGGCCGCTTTAAATGAAAAACGCAATAAACCTATAAGGGAATTGAAATAAAAATGCCTTTTTGAGTGATAAGGCACAGCTGGGTGCGGATCTCATGGCTGTTGTCGCGCCAATATTTTCCGAATTCCGGATGCGCCCACTAAAGGCGGTGGCGCTTGCTTGCTTCGGTTTCCTGATTAATTGATCGTTGAATTTTTCGCAACCCTTATTGTTTTAAATTTTTCAACAAAAAAGATTGTAAGTCCATTCTGGAGACGCCGTGAGCACGATACAGACCTCGCAGTGCATGACTCGTGAAATGACAAATGAACGCACGTTGCAGGAAGGGAATTCGGCCGGACATGACGCCATTGGGCTCGATGAATCGGTGGTCGAGCATGAGCAATTGATCGCGAAGGCGGCAGAAGTCGCCCGCGTGCTCGCGGAAGAATCGCACGCTGCCGATACCGGGCGCCGCCTGACCGAGCGTTCCGTCGCCGCGCTGACCGAGGCGGGGCTGATGCGGCTCTTCACGCCGCGCCGGCTCGGCGGCTACGAAGCGCGTCCCGCCACGCTGTTCGACGTCTGCTACGAGCTGGGGCGCGGCTGCTGCTCGGCGTCGTGGGTCACGAGCGTGCTCAACATGGGCAATTACATGATCGCTCACTTCCCCGAGAGTACGCAGGACGACGTGTGGGGCGGCAACCGCGACACGCGC
This sequence comes from Burkholderia sp. AU33423, assembly GCF_002223135.1. NCBI lineage: Bacteria > Pseudomonadati > Pseudomonadota > Betaproteobacteria > Burkholderiales > Burkholderiaceae > Burkholderia > Burkholderia sp. AU33423. Next base: position 643,682 of record NZ_NKFH01000010.1, on the reverse strand, counting down.
ACCGCGCTCATCATTGCGCCTTCGCGCGCCCAGGTCGAACGCGTCGACGGCGGTGTCGTGGTGACGGGAGAGTGGGGTTATGCATCGGGCAGCCTGCACGCCGAATGGATCGGCGCGCTGATCCCGAAAGGCGTCGATGCCGACGACGAGACGATCAACTTGGTCCTCATGCCGATGAGCGAGCTCGAAGTCCGCGACACCTGGCATATCACGGGCATGCGCGGCACCGGCAGCAACACGGTCGTGGCGAACCGGCTGTTCATTCCGCGCCATCGAGTGACGCCTTACGCGCCGATCGTGCAGGGCCGGTCGCGCCTGCCGTCGGAACGCCACCGTTTATATAGCAGCGCGTTCTCGGGCTTGCTGTCGATCGGTCTGCTCGGACCGCAACTCGGGGCGATCGTCACCGCGCTGGAACTCGTGCGCGATCAGGCCCACGAGCGCCGCGTCGCCTCGTCCACGTTCAAGAGCCAGGCTGTTTCGCCGGCGTTCCAGACCGATCTCGCCGAAGCTTCGATGATGATCGACGGCGCGCAGCTGCACGCCCGCCGCATCGTCGAAACGGTCGAACACCACGCAACGGCCGGCGTCCTGCCCGACGAAGTGACGCGTTCGCGCTTTCGGATGGAATCGACGCGCGTCACGCGCCTGTGCCGCGAGGCCATCGATCGCCTCATGACGGCCTACGGCAGCGCCGCCTTCATGGAATCCAATCCCCTGCAGTTGATCTGGCGCGATCTGAACGTGGCGAGCCGCCACGCGGGCTTCGGGATGGGCATTCCGCAACTTGTCTACGGCCGCGCGCTCGTCGGCCTCGATCCGCGCGAAATCAGCTACCTCGTGTAACCCCACGCGGCCTCCCGGTTCCCGGCGGGGCGGCCCTCTTTGACGACAGGAGCTTGCATGTCAGACGTCGAATCCCTCGAAAACAAGCCGGAAAATCACGCGCACGTCGCGGCCCGGCAGCACAACCGCAAGATCGTCGAGCAGTACATGCACACGCGTGGCGAAGCGAGGCTCAAGCGCCACCTGCTGTTCACGGAAGATGGCGTCGGCGGTCTGTGGACGACCGACAGCGGCCAGCCGATCGCGATTCGCGGCCGCGAGAAGCTCGGCGAGCACGCCGTGTGGTCGCTGCAATGCTTCCCCGATTGGGTCTGGACCGACATCCAGATCTTCGAGACGCAAGACCCTAACTGGTTCTGGGTCGAGTGCCGCGGCGAAGGCACGATTATTTTCCCCGGCTACCCCCAAGGCCATTACCGCAATCACTTCCTTCACTCGTTCCGCTTCGAAAACGGATTGATCAAGGAGCAGCGCGAATTCATGAACCCTTGCGAGCAATTCCGTGCGTTGGGTATCGAGGTTCCCGAAGTGCGCCGGGATGGTCTACCGAGCTAACGCATACCCAATGGAGGAGACGAATGGCTGGTATCCCGTCGATTCAACCGTACGCGCTGCCCGATTCGAGCAGCCTGCCCGAGAACGTCGTGTCATGGCGTGTCGATCCGTCGCGCGCGTTGCTGCTCATTCATGACATGCAGAACTATTTCCTTTCGCCGTTGCCGCCGACGCTGCGCGAGACGTTGACGACCAATGTCGCGTCGCTGCGCAAACGGTGCAAGCAGGCCGGTATTCCCGTCGCGTACACGGCCCATCCCGGGCGCATGACCGAAACGGAACGCGGTTTGCTGCGCGATTTTTGGGGGCCTGGCATGGAGACGACGCCGGCCGATCGGGACGTCGCCGAGGCCGTCGGCCCGTCCCCGGACGACTGGATGCTCACGAAGTGGCGCTACAGCGCATTTTTCCGCACCGACCTGCGCGAGCGCATGCGGGAGAGCGGTCGCGATCAGTTGATGCTGTGTGGCGTCTACGCGCACATCGGCGTGATGATGTCGGCCGTCGATGCGTTCACGAACGACATTCAACCGTTCTTCGTCGCCGATGGCGTGGCGGATTTTTCCGAAGACCATCATCACCAGGCCCTGGAATACGTGGCCCAGCGTTGCGGCAAGGTGGTGAGCACCGAGGAGGCGCTGGCATGAACGCCGCTCCGAACCGCAACCTTTTCGATCGCATCCTCCACGGACAGGCACCGTGCTTCGCGTTGATCGCGCGTTCGACGGGTAGCGCCGGGGAGCGCGCGACGATCGATATCTTCGCCGGCGCGGTGTCCTATCCGTCCTCCCTGGCCGAGCTTCCGTTGGCCGCGCCGACGGCGGCGGCCGCGGACCGTCAGGAGCTGCTTGTGCTCGTGCCATACCGGCAGCTGCACGAGCGCGGCTTCAGAGCACACGACGACGGCGCTCCGCTCGTCGCGATCACCTGCGACGAGCACGAAACGGTGTCCGCGCAGCTTGCGCTCGCCGCCATTCCCGATGCCGATACCGCGCTCGGCGAGCGTCACTTCGACATCGACGACGAGGCCTACGCCGAGATCGTCGAGCGCGTCATCACCGACGAGATCGGTACCGGCGCGGGCTCGAACTTCGTCATCAAGCGCACGCTCGAGGGCGATCTCGACGACTATTCGCCCGCCAAGGCGCTGGCGGTCTTCAAGCGTCTGATGCGCCGGGAAGTCGGCGCGTATTGGATCTTCGTGATTCATACCGGGGAGCGCACGTTCGTCGGCGCCACGCCGGAGCGGCACCTGACGCTGCATGAAGGCCGCGCGACGATGAACCCGATCAGCGGAACTTATCGATATCCGCAAAGCGGGCCGACGATCGATGGGATCAACGCTTTTCTCGGCGATCGCAAGGAATCCGACGAGCTGTACATGGTGCTCGACGAAGAGCTCAAGATGATGGCGCGCATCTGCCCGACCGGCGGCCAGGTCACGGGGCCGCACTTGCGCGAGATGGCGCGGCTCGCCCACACCGAATATTTCATCGTCGGGCACACCGAGGCCGATGTCCGCGACTTGCTGCGCGAAACGATGTTTGCGCCGACGGTCACCGGCAGTCCGATCGAAAGCGCGACCCGCGTGATCGCGCGGCACGAGCGGACCGGCCGCGGCTACTACAGCGGCATTGCCGCGCTGATCGGCCGCGATGCGTGCGGCGGGCGCACGCTCGACTCCGCCATCCTGATCCGCACCGCGGAGATCGACCGCGCCGGCCACGTTCGCATCGGCGTCGGTTCGACGCTCGTCCGGCATTCGGACGCGGTATCGGAAGTCATGGAGACGCATGCCAAGGTGGCCGCGCTGTCGAACGCATTCGATCCGCCGGAAGCCGGCCCGGCGCTCGGACAGCATCCATCGGTGCAGGCGGCGCTGCGCGAGCGCAACGAAGGTATCGCGGACTTCTGGTTTCGGCCCTATGGCGGGCGACAAGTCGAGATGGCCGATGCGTCGGCTGAGTTGAGCGGCTGCCGCGTGCTCATCATCGACGCCGAAGATCACTTCACGGCGATGATCGCCCAGCAACTGTCGTCGCTTGGCCTCGTCACCGAAGTGTGCGGGGTTCATGACGCAGTGGACCTTGCGCGTTACGACGTCGTCGTCATGGGGCCGGGCCCGGGAGACCCGAGCGACGCCGGTGATCCACGCATCGCTCGCCTCTACGCGTGGCTGCGGCATCTCATCGACGCGGGCAAGCCGTTCATGGCCGTCTGCCTGAGCCATCAGATCCTGAACGCCATCCTCGGCATTCCGCTCGTGCGGCGCGAGGTGCCCAATCAGGGCATCCAGGTCGAGATCGATCTGTTCGGCCAGCGTGAGCGCGTGGGCTTTTACAACACGTATGTCGCACGGACCGACCAGGACGAAATGGAAATCGACGGCGTCGGCACGCTGGCCATCAGCCGCGATCCGCGCACGGGCGAAGTACATGCTTTGCGCGGTCCAACGTTCAGCTCGATGCAATTCCACGCCGAATCGGTCCTGACCGTCGACGGGCCGCGCATTCTCGGCGAAGCCATCACACACGCGATACGCCGCGAAAAACGCATGACAGCGTTGACGGCCTGACGACTCTTTGCACTTTTTATCGAACCCTATAGGACACGCGTTTCATGATTGTCGACATCGTTTGGTGGAACCTCGACGGTTCCGAGCAGAGCATCGAATCGCTGAAGGCGCGTGTGGACGACAGCACCCTCGCGCGCTGGTCGAACGTGCCGGGCTTGCGCGAGAAACATTGGATCGCCGACGACGACCAGAATCGCTGGGGCGCGATCATGCTCTGGGACGGCGAGCGTCCGCCCGCGCATCTATTGCCACCGAACGACGCTCAGACGCTGATCGGCTTGCCGGTTGCCGAGCGCTTGCGCTTCTCGGTGGAGGCAAGCGCCGCGAGCGGTGAGATCGCGGCGCGCATGCGCGCGCTCGAGCCGGCGGCATCGCACGCGAATATACACGCGGCGGCGCCGATCCATGCGTCGCATCCAATCGACTACATCGTCGTTGACGCCTTCACGCGCACACCGCTCGAAGGCAATCCGGTTGCCGTCTTCCTGGTCGACGATCCGCTGCCGGCGGAGCGCATGCAGCGGATCGCCCGCGAAATGAACCTGTCGGAAGTGGTGTTCGTGATGCCGCCGAAGCAGGGCGGCGACGTGCACGTGCGCATCTTTACGCCGGTCAACGAGCTGCCGTTCGCGGGCCATCCGCTGCTGGGCACGGCCGTGGCACTCAGGCACGTCAAGGCGCAGGATCGCTTCGTGTTCGAGACGGGCATGGGGCTCGTGCCGTTCGATGTGCGATCCGATGCGCCCGGCGAGGCTTACGTCACCATGCAGCAGCCGATCCCGACGTGGACGCGCTTTGATCGGGCCGAGCGTCTGCTCGAAGCGCTCGGCGTCGACGCGTCCGTGTTGCCCGTGGAGGCCTATCGAAACGGCCCGCGCCACGTGTTCGTCACGGTGCCCGACGCCTCCGCGCTTTCCGACGTGCATCCGGACCATCGCGCGTTGGCCGAGTTCGAGGATATGTCGGCCATGTGCCTGGCCCCAGCGGGCGACCACTGGCGCTGCCGGATGTTCTCGCCGGCCTACGGCGTCGTGGAGGATGCGGCGACGGGCTCCGCCGCTGGCCCCATCGCCATTCATCTTGCCCGCCACGGACTGATTTCGTGGGGCGAGCCGCTGCATCTTCTCCAAGGCGTCGAGATCAAGCGCCCCTCGCACATGCATGCGCGGGTGAACGGCTCGGAGCACGGCATCGAGGCGGTCGAGGTCAGCGGTCACGGTGTCGTCGTCGCGCGCGGCCGCCTGGGCGTCTAGCGTCGCCCCCGTCTTTTGCCATCACGAAAACATTGCCATGAACACCAGTCGATTCGAAAGCCTCACCGGACGCGTCGATGTCCTGTTCCCCGAATATGACGACCCGCCGTCCGAGCCGATCACGCTGCTCAAGCGCTGGCTCGCGACGGCCGATGAAGCGGGCGTCCGCGAGCCCAAGGCGCTCGCGCTCGCGACCGCCACGTCCGACGGACGCATCTCTTCTCGCATCATCGCGTTCTCCTCGATCGACGACCGTGGCGTGATCTTCTGCACGCATTCGACGAGCCGCAAAGGACGCGAACTCAGGGAGACGGGCTGGGCCTCGGGCTTGCTGTATTGGCGCGAAACCGGGCAGCAGATCATGATTTCCGGCCAGGCGGTACCGCTCGAGGAAAGCGAGAACGACAAGCTCTGGTTCGGACGCTCGGTGCCGATGCACGCGATGTCGAGCGCCTCGCACCAGAGCGACGAGCTCGTCGACCGCGAAGCGCTGCTCGCGCACGCCGCCGAGTTGCTCGCGCTCGGCGTCGCGTTGCCGCGGCCGCCGCGCTTCGTCGGCTATCGGCTCGAGCCTCACGAGATGGAATTCTGGGCCGCCAGCTCCGACCGGCTTCACCGGCGCCTCAGGTACGAACGCGATGGCGACGATTGGAAAACCACCCAACTCCAACCTTGATTCTCTTGCGGATAAGGAACTTGCCTGTGTCTACTTTCGATATTCCGGTTGGCGTCGGCCAAACCGCACTGTTCATCGCCTGGCAACGTCATGCCGAAGGCCAGCGCCCGGATGCCTTGTTTCACGATCCGTTCGCCGCAGCGCTGATCGAGCACTTGGCCGGCACGCCGACGCATGAGCACGTCAGCGAAGTCGCGCGGCGCGCGAACTTTCCGCAATATTTCGTCGTCCGCACACGCTACTTCGACGATGCCATTCTCGCGAACCTGAGCCGCGGAATACGGCAGGTCGTCACGCTGGCCGCCGGCATGGACGGCCGCGTGGCGCGCCTGGCGTGTCCGTCCGGCACGCGCTGGTTCGAGCTCGATCTCGACGACATCATCGCCTTCAAGCGCGAACTCATGAAGCAGTCCGGGTTGCCGCTGCAGTGCGATTGGCGGCCGCTCGTCGCCGATCTGACCTCGGATTGGGCGAGCCCGTTGCGCGCGGCCGGCTTCGATCCCGCCAAGCCCACGATCTGGCTCATCGAAGGGCTGCTGATGTATCTGCGCGACACGGACTGCGATGCGCTGATCCGTCAGGTGGCCGACCTGTCGGCGCCGGGCAGCGCGCTCATGCTCGAGCATCTCGCCGCGCGCATGATGAGCGACGAGGGCAAGGAAGCCCGGGCGCGCGTCGAATCGCAGGGCGCTCGTTGGCTCTCGTCCCGCGACGATGTGCGCGACTGGCTCGGCCGATACGGCTGGACAGCGACCGTGCATGCCTCGGACGACCCGACGATCGCCCACGGCCGCAGCGTCGCGCGCATCCCGGCGGGCTGGTTCGCCTCATCGACGCGCTCGGCGCCCGGCGGGAGCGGATCATGAATCGGTCGATTCCCATGCGGCGCGAGGTGCGCTTGAAGGCGAAGCTGAAAGGCCTGCCGACACCGGACGATTTCGAAATCGTCACCGCCGCCGCGCCGGCGGCCGGCTCGGGCGACGTGCTGGTGCGCAATCGCTATTTCCTGGTCTCGGCTTCCTTGCGCGCGATGATCAGCGAAGGCGCGGAAGACGTGCCCGGTGTGCCGTTTCCGTGTTTGTCGGCGGGTGACGCGCTGATGGGCGAAGCGCTAGGCGAGGTGGTGAGCGCGCCCGCCGGCAGCGGTTTGTCGTCCGGCGACATCGTCACGCACTTCCACGGCTGGCGAGACTACGCGGTGGTGCCCACATGGGGCTGCCAGCGCGTCGGCGAGGCGCTGCCGGAGCCCGCCGGCTATCTCGGCTACCTGGGGCACGGCTGGACCGCCTACGCGGCGCTGACGCGCGGCGTGCCGATCCGTCCGGGCGACACGGTGTTCGTCACGAGCGCGGCCGGTGCGATCGGCGCGATGGCCGGACAGATCGCGCGGCGGCTGGGAGCGGGGCGCGTGATCGGCAGCACGAGTTCGCGTGACAAGGCACGACGCCTCATTTCCGAGCTCGGATATGACGCCGCCGTCATGCGTGGCGACAGCACGCCGTTCGCAGAGCAGTTGCTCGAAGCGGCGCAGGGCGGCATCGACGTCCTGATCGATTCGGTCGGCGGCGAGCAATTACAGGCGGCCGTCACGGCCGCCCGCGAAGGGGCGCGCTTCCTGATCCTCGGCGCGCTGTCGGGCCAGCTTGCCGCGACGGGAACGGGTCGAACCGCGCCCGCCGAAATCGATACCGTTCAATTTCTCCTCAAGAGGATCACGATGCGGGGCTACAGCGCCGACGACAATCCGGAGGCGAACGGCGAATGGTTCGAGCGTTTCGCGCAGTGGCTGCGCGCCGGAGAGATCGCGTTCCCGCATACGGTGATCGACGGCCTCGATGACGCGCCGAGCGCGTTGTCCGACACGTCCAGCGGACGTTATCTGGGCACGGTGCTCGTCAAGCTGTAGCGGTGCGGAGCGTGGGCGTCGCTTGCATGCCAGGCGACGACACCCGCTCGATCGGCAGCATTTCATTATGGGAGTGGAACTGTGGAATGCAATCTTTCTTCGGCGCGCGTTGCCGCGAATTGGACGCCCGCTTCCTGGAAGACGAAGCCGGCGCTGCAGCAACCGGTTTATCGCGATGCGGCGGCGCTCGATCGCGCCCTGACGCAGCTGCAGGCACTGCCGCCGCTCGTCACCGCATGGGAAGTGCTGACGCTCAAACGCAAGCTCGCGGACGCTGCGGCGGGACGATGCTTCTTGCTGCAGGGCGGCGACTGCGCGGAAAGCTTCGACGATTGCACGGCGCCGATCATCGCCAATCGGCTCAAAGTGCTGATGCAGATGAGCCTGGTGCTCGTGTATGGCTTGATGCTGCCGGTGGTTCGGGTCGGCCGCTTTGCCGGCCAGTACGCCAAGCCGCGCTCGGCGGATACCGAAACGCGCGACGGTGTGACGCTGCCTTGCTACCGCGGCGACATCGTCAACGCCAGCGCTTTTACGAAAGACGCGCGCGAGCCCGACCCGAAGCGCCTGCTCGAGGCGCATTCCAAATCGGCGCTGACGATGAATTTCGTGCGCGCGCTGAGCGATGCCGGTTTTGCCGATCTGCGCCACTCCGAACATTGGGATCTGGCCTGGGCGTCGCATTCGCCGCTTTATGACGAGTATCGCAAGATGACGCACTCGATCGGCGAATCGCTGCGCTTCATGGAGGCGCTCGCGGGCGAGCCCGCCGGTAGCGATGCGAGAGTCGATTTCTATACGTCGCATGAGGTCCTGCTGTTGAACTACGAAGAGGCGATGGCACGGCAAGTATCGCGGCATTGGGGCTGGTTCAACCTGTCGACGCATTTTCCGTGGATCGGCATGCGCACCGCGCAGCTGGACGGCGCGCATATCGAATACTGCTCCGGTATCCGCAATCCGATCGGCCTGAAAGTCGGGCCCGGGGTGAGCACCGACCAGTTGCTGCGCACGATCGACGCGCTGGACGCCACGAACGAGGCCGGCCGGTTGACGCTCATCACGCGCATGGGCGCGGCGAAGATCGAAGCGGAGTTGCCGAAGCATCTGCATGCCGTCAAGGCCGAGGGCCGGCGTGTCTTGTGGTGCTGCGATCCGATGCATGGCAACGGCGAAACGACCCCGGGCGGCGTGAAGACACGGCGCTTCGAGAACATCCGCGCCGAGCTCGAGGCGGCCTTCGACATTCATGCCGCCTGCGGCACGCATCTGGGCGGCGTGCATCTGGAGCTGACCGGGGAGGACGTGACCGAATGCCTGGGCGGCGCGCGCAATCTGACTGAGGCCGATTTGGCCCGCGCTTACAAGTCGACGGTCGATCCGAGGTTGAACTATGAGCAGTCGCTGGAGATCGCGATGCTGATTGTGCGCAAGTTGGGTATGACGCGGGTTGCCGAAATCGGCGCCAAGTGGCAATTGGCGTATGCGTAGCGGGGCGGCGTGAGGCTGGCAAGGGCTGCTTGCCCGACAACGCAGCGTGCGAAGGCTGCTGGACGGCTGAAAACGGAACTGTTTTACTCTCGGGACTGGCAGACCGTCAGCACCGACCAGTTCATTGAGGTCGTTGACTCATACATTCGCTGGTACAACGAGAAACGGATCAAGATCTCGCTTGGCGCACTCAGTCCAATTGAATACCGGGAGAGCCTCGGGCTGGACGACATAAACCAGTCCAAGAATTCCGCCGCACCCCCAGACACGACATTAGGATATGGCTGCTACAACGGAAAAATGTGATCATACATATTATGTCAAATTAATGATATTCGCTGATTGCCATGGATACAGGACCGGCCATCTCGCTGGAGCACTTGGGCGGCCCGTATGGGTATTGCTGTCGGCTGCACGCGATGAGCGTTGGTCCGACAGCCATCGCGACGCGCCGTGGTACAGGCCCATGCAGTTGTATCGGTAAGCGACATGGGTGGACTGGCGCAGACTGATATCGGAAATGGCGGAGGCGTTGTCCGGCCAGGACACGGTATGGTAGTCGATGTCAATTAGGCACATCGCCAGCGAGCGTGCTGCCCGAGATAAGCGTTGAGCATCAAATAGCGCATTCAACGGGTACGACCAACCTCACTCCACTTGTTGCTACCGGCTCTCGGTCAATGCCGATCTCAAGACAGCAGCGATGTGTACATTCCGAATAAAATCTCACTCGCCTCAGTCAACGACTTATTCGACCTCACAATGAAATATCGTGAATCTAATCAAAAAGACCGATCAGCAGTCGGTCATACGATTCGATCTGCCTCGAATTTGTCGACAAAAATCCACCGATAAATTCGCGCTGCCGATTCTTGTAGTCGACCCATTTTTCATCGTGCGTATCCATTGCCTGCCCGAGTTGCAGAGCACCCTCCTCCACGTCCTGTTCATTATAAAAATAACCAAGCTCGCGACAGAGAAATGCATTATGAATCAACGCATACCCGTTCCAGCAAACATCGAAATAGAAGTAGTTCAGCGCGAGCCCTGATTGATGGGATATTACAATATCGGTGTTTTCTGAAAGAAACTGAGGGGTGCTGTAATAACCGACAAAGCTTACCTTTGAATCTCGCACAAGGTCCAGGTGGTGCGCGACGCCAATAAATTCGGGGCTGTTTTTTGCAAGATGCTCCGTGTTCGTCGCGTGCACATAAGATATCTTTTCACCAAATCTTCGATAGCCCAGTTCTGCGATCAAGAGCGGATAGAGGCAAAACTTCGTAACGTCGATATTCGGCTCCATGATGGAGAGGCGCTTCGGTTGGCCGGTTGGACGATACTCCCCGCGATGTGGGAGCGCTGCCGACCGCTCTTCGATGCACATCGGGTCCCAAACGAACGGGACTTCACGAACCGGCTGGCGCCGTAATACGCTGAAGTAGCTCGCGCTGGTATCGACAACTTGCGGGATGATCCACACTTGATCATAACGCTGGTTGATGAATACCGTTTCCGCATGCCGTCTGCCGAAAATCATGGCCTGCATCATGTGCACGTATTCCGGACCGCAGCAATAGCTCACGACTTTTGTACCGCGTGCCTGCAGATACGCGGTTTGCTGCTGGTCAATTTGTCCCCCGAGTTCGATCAGGACATCGAGCGAGTCTTTCGCATCGTCGAACGAGCGTATCGGATACTGCGTGGTATCCCACGGAAGTTCCGACGTGATCTTGACGTTCGTGGTGTTGACGAGGGTTACCTGATGGCCAAGAGGCGAATGTTGAAAGAGCCTCATCAGATACAAGGCGTTCTGCTTGATGCCGTTGACCCAGAGACTCTCTGCCGCGTGGTGAAGGCCAATTGTGATACCGATGCTGAGTGAGCGCGCCAAACTCATGGGGGGTTCTCCAGGATGCCCATCCAATAAAGAGTTAGATCATAGCGCTGCACTGATCTCGAGCTGTCAAGAACTGTCAAAATGTGACATGCGGCTCGGCACGGTTGATCCTGCTTCCTCGGGCCGCGACGGTTGGCGCCATCAAAAATGTGCTCCTACCTGGGACGTTTGTTAAATAGCTTGAATGCCCGCCAACGTGCGAATGATTGGGCGTCTTCTCATGGCCCTCGATCACGTCGCCGCGACTAGCGCGTTGAACGACGTATCCCACAGCGGCGCCACATTGGCCGGCCCATCCAGCACACCGATCCGAGCGAACACATCCGCGACCTGCTGATGCTGCGCCACCACGTCGGGCGTCACCGGCAGCAGCGCGTAGTCTTCGCTGCGCTGGTCGAACATCGCGACGAGATCGGCAACCGGCACGCGCGTCTCGCTGTTCTGCACGAGCGCATAGTCGCGGAAATGCCCGTTCGCCCACGCATACGCGCGCCGGAATCGCAGCAGCAGATCGCCCGTCGCCGCGCGACGGCGCGCATCGTCGAGCGTGCGCGGGTTCGCATAGACCGGAAAGTTGCCCGACAGATAACCCTTCCCCGTCTTCAGCACGCGCGCACCGTAGCGATTGCGCGCGAGCTGGCCGTTGTAGCCGTAGATCGCCCATGCGTCGATGTCGCCGCGATCGTAGGCGGACAAGCCATCGGTCGGCGACAGGTTGATCGGCTGGATATCGTCGAAGCTCAGGCCGGCCTCCTTGAGCTGGCGATACAGGAAGTAGTGCGACGTCGTCGCACGCACGTACCCGACACGCTTGCCCTTCAGGTCCGCGATGCTGCGGATCGGCGTGTCCTTGCGCGCGAGCGTGACCTGGTTGTTCAGGTCTTCGCGCACACGGGTGATGAGCCGCACGTTGGCCTTCTGTCGCGCGGCGAACACGGCCGGAATTTCGCTACCCGAACCGATGTCGAGCGCATCCGCGTTGAGCGCCTCGATGTGCAGCACGCCGTTGTTCAGCTCGCGCCAGTCGATCCGGTACGGTGTGTCGGCCAGCCCCGCCGCCTGCAACAGCGCGCGCCAGCCGCCCTTGTAGGTTGCGACGCGCAACGTGGTGCCGGCGAGATCGGTGTTGATCGCGGGCGTGGCGGAGGCGGCCTTCGCGGCCCATGGCGCCGCCGCCACGGCGGCACCGGCAAGCAGCAAACGGCGACGTGCCGCCGAAATTGACGACATCGGATACTCCTGTCGGTCGATCAAACGGAAAGTGACAAATGCCGCGTCAATGCAGCACCGGAAATCCGTGGCGCTCGGCCAGCAGTTCGAGGATGCGGCGCGCGTCGGTGACGAAGCGCACGTCGCCGAGCGTCTGTGCGTCGTCCGGCGCCGGCTGGTCGCGGCCGAGCACGAGGACCGGCAGCCCCTGGTGCGCATCGTCGAGCGCGTCGATCACCGCGTGCCGCGGCCGCTCGAAGCCGACACGTTTCACGTCGATTCGACCCGCGTGATCGGGCGCGCTCGCCAGCAGCCCCTCGATCGACAGTCCATGCGGGCAGACGAAGCGCTGGCCCGGATGCTTCGGATCGGCAAAGCCCGGTTCCAGCAGAAACAGCACATCGCGACTCATGACAGACGGCTCCCGTGTTCGTTGTCCAGCCGGGATGAATGGGCTGGGGCGCCCTTCTGCTCCCGGAGCATGCCGGCCCGAGGCCGGATGCCCGACTCTACCGTCATGCGTCGCACGGCCCTACCAACGTTTTGCGGAATCGATATGCGGCCGCACGTAGCGCATCGGGCGAGCGCCGCACAGCGGGCGTTGCGTAAAAACATCGCGCGCCGGGCCGCAGGTATTGCGCACATCGAACGATTTCATCGATCGATATGACGGCGCCCACGTGTATCCGGGGCTCGACGTTCGCCGTTCGCGCGATGCGTTCGTCGCAGCATGGGTACCGGACGCGATCACGGCGCACATGCCGGGTTTGCGGCAACACACATTGCAAATCGGCCGCGCGGCGATTTGCAAACCACGGATCGACCGTTCGCCGGCACCGCCGTCGTCAATAGGATCGTGATCCTCGCAGATGTACCCATAAAAACAGAGGATAGTCATGATCAAAAAATCGGTAGTCCTGGGTTTGGTTTCGATCGGTTCGGTCAGCGCGCATGCGCAGAGTTCGGTCACGTTGTACGGCGTCGTCGATGCCGGTTTCGCTTATACGAACAATCTGGGTGGCGCGAGCAACATCCAGCAGACGAGCGGCAAGCTGAGCGGCAGCCGCTGGGGCCTGAAAGGCGTGGAAGATCTCGGCGGCGGCCTGCAGGCGGTCTTCACGCTCGAAAGCGGATTCCGGCCGAGCGACGGCGGGCTCGGCCAGGGCGGCCGCCTGTTCGGCCGCTCCGCATACGTGGGTCTCGCCAGCAAGGGGCTCGGCACGCTGACCTTCGGCCGCCAGTACGAGCCGATCACCGACCTCGTTGCGCAGTACTCGGGGTCCGGCTTCTGGTCGCCGGCCACGCACGTGGGCGACAACGACAACATGAACCAGAGCTTCCGGCTGAACAATGCGGTGAAGTTCCGCAGCGACACGATCGCCGGCTTCACGGCCGACCTGCTCTATGCGTTCAGCAACCAGGCCAACGGTGGAGCGGGCACCGGATTCTCGAACAACAACGCGTGGGGCGCGTCGGCGAACTACGTGAACGGACCGTTGTCGGTGGGCGCCGGCTATGTCCGCATCAATCATCCGAATTCGACGTCGAATACGAGCGGCGCGGTGGGCGGTGCGACCTCCACCACCGGCAACGATTACAGCGGCGGATTCTTCTACGGGCTGAACGGCGGCGTGCTCAAGCAGCAGATCGGCGTGGCCGGCGCGAACTACGCGCTCGGCCGTGCGACGCTGGGCTACGCGTGGAGCCACACGCAGCTCGACTACCTCGACGGCTCGTCGCGCAAGTTCAACAACTACGACGTGAACGCGCGTTACCAGATCACGCCGGCCGCCACGCTGATCGGCGTCTACACGTTCACCGACGGGCGCGCGAGCGGCCTGCCGGGCACCAGCGGCCAGACGCTGAAACCGCGCTGGCACCAGTTCACGCTCGGGTTCGACTACGCGCTGTCGAAACGCACCGATATCTACCTGTCCGGCATCTACCAGCTCGCGGCCGGCGACGCGAGCACGGCAACGTCGGGCGGCTATCGCAAGATCGCGGCGATCTCGAACATCGGCAGCGCGTCGTCGACGAACCGCCAGGTCGCGTTCGTCACGGGGCTGCGCGTGAAGTTCTGACAGCGCGTGTATCGGGCGCGGTGCAGCGTGGTGCGATAAGCAAAGCGGGAATCGTTGTTTGTCGCACCGGGTTCGGTTGCCGAGAATGGGCGTTTGCCCGCGTGCTGCCCCGGCGCACGATACGCATTCGACCATGACCGACTCCCGTTTCCCGCCCCATCCACCGCGCAGCAGCCGGCGCGCAGCACTGCGCCGGCTCGCCGGCGGATGGGCGGCAGCGATGCTGCCTGCCCGCGGCGCGCTGGCGAGCCAGCCGCTCGCCCCGCTCTCTTCGCTCGACGTGCCGCCATGGACACGCGGACCGGGTGCGCCGCTACTGTCGCCACCCTACGGCGTGCCGGGGCCGCACGAACGCGACGTGATCCGCCGCAGTGCCCGCACGCCGGCATTGCCCGGCTCCGGCTCGTCGATGACGCCGCTCGCCGACCTGTTCGGCGACATCACGCCGAACGGCCTCGTCTACGAGCGTCATCATGCGGGCGTGCCGGAGATCGATGCGCAGCGTCATCGCATCGTCGTGCACGGCCTCGTGCGCGAGCCGCGCGTGTTCACGATCGACGACCTGCTGCGCTTTCCGTCCGAATCGCGGATCCACTTCCTCGAATGCTCTGGCAACACCGGCAGCGAATGGAACGGCCCGAGCGGGCTGCCCGTTCAGTTCACGCATGGGCTGCTGTCGTGCTGCGAATGGACGGGCGTCCGGCTGTCGACGCTGCTCGACGAAACCGGCATCGATCCGGACGCGCGCTGGCTGCTCGCCGAAGGCGCCGACGGTGCGGCAATGACGCGCAGCCTGCCGCTTGACCGGGTCCTCGAGCGCGCACTCGTCGTCTATGCGCAGAATGGCGAACGGCTGCGCCCCGAGAACGGTGATCCGGTACGGCTGATCGTGCCGGGTTTCGAAGGCAACACGAACATCAAGTGGCTGCGGCGGCTGAAGCTGGTGCGCGCGCCGGAGATGACGCGCGAGGAAACGTCGAAATACACGAACCTGCTGCCTGACGGCTGCGCCCGCCAGTTCGTGTTCGAGATGGATGCGAAGTCGGTCATCACACGGCCGTCGGCCGGCCATCGGCTCGCCGCGCACGGCTATTACCCGATCGGCGGCTACGCGTGGTCGGGACGCGGCCGGATTCGCGCGGTCGACGTCTCGACCGACGGCGGCCGCACATGGCGGCCCGCGCGACTCGCTGGCGACGTGCGCGATCGCGCGCTGACGCGCTTCGAAGCCGACTGGATCTGGAGCGGCGAGCCGGCCGACCTGCAAAGCCGCGCCACCGACGACACCGGCTATGTGCAGCCAACCCGAGAGGCGCTCGTCGCCGTGCGCGGCGTCAACTCGCAGTACCACTACAACGGCATCCAGAACTGGCGCGTCGACGCGGACGGCGAGGTGCGCAATGCGTAAACCGCTTGCCTGCCTGCTCGTCGCATCCCTGGGCGTCCCGAGCGCATTCGGCGCGGGCTACGGTCTGGGCCAGCCGGTCGACCGTGCGGCGCTCGCGGCGTGGGACATCGACGTCGCGCCCGACGGCAGCGGCCTGCCGCCCGGCTCGGGCACGGTCGCGCGCGGCGCTCACGTGTTCGCGGACAAATGCGCGATGTGCCACGGCGCCGGCGGCGAAGGCGGCGTTGGCGATCCGCTCGTCGGCGGACTGGGCTCGCTCGCGAGCGCCAAGCCGAAAAAGACGGTCGGCAGCTACTGGCCGTACGCGACGACGCTGTTCGACTACATCTGCCGCGCGATGCCGTACAACGCGCCGCAATCGCTGAGCGCAGACGAAGTCTATGCGGTCACCGCGTATGTCCTCCATCTGAATGGCATTGTGCCCAGCGATGCACGGCTCGACGCGCGCACGCTGCCGCGCGTGCGGATGCCGAACCGCGACGGGTTCGTGTCCGATCCGAGGCCCGGCACGCTATGACGCGGCACGAACCACGCGCAGGCACATCGTGCATGACACCCGGGCGATTCGCCACCGCACGTGCGTCGCGTTGTCGTCCGGACCCTGTCCAACCCGCAAGGAAGCCTTCATGAGCGACACTTCCCTCGCCGCTCCGGTCGCGCCGTCGCCGTTCGTCGACGTTCGCTCACCGGCGGATTTCCCCGACAGCCCGGTGTCGCGCGTCCTCGCGCAGCCGCTGATGCTCGGGCTGTTCCTGCCGATCCAGGCCGGCGGCTGGAGCGCGTCGACGCTGCCGCGCACGACCGACTGGACCTTCGACTACAACGCCGACCTGGTCGCGCGCGCGGAGGCCCTCGGCTTCGATCTCGTGTTCGCGCTGTCGCAGTGGCTGCCGAAAGGCGGTTACGGCGGCGTGTTCGACGGCCAAGCGCTCGACTCGTTTATGACGCTGGCCGCGCTGACCGCGCGTACCGAACGGATCATCCTCGTCGCAACGAGCCACGTGCTCTACGGGCCATGGCATCCGCTGCATTTCGCGAAGTTCACCGCGACGCTCGATCACATCTCGCGCGGGCGCTGGGGCATCAACGTCGTGACCGGCCACCGCGCAATCGAGCACGAGATGTTCGGCTGGAACCGGATCGAACACAACCGGCGCTACGAAATGGCCGCCGAATTTCTCGATGCGGTCCAGCAGTTGTGGGCGCAACCGGACAATTTCAGCTACACGCTGGCGCTGTCGAGCTGGCGGCTGGGCGGCGCATTCGTGACGCCGAAGCCGCGCTACGGTCGCCCGCTGCTGATCAACGCGACGGGCTCCGATGCGGGCATCGACTTCGCGGCACGCTATTCGGACATCGTATTCGTCACGAGCCCGGCCGGCCCGGATGCCGAACGCGCGCTCGACGCCCTGCCCGCGCATACCGCACGCGTGAAGGCCGCTGCTGCTGCGCGCGGCCGGACGATCCGCACGCTGCTCAACCCGCTCGTGATCTGCCGCGAAACGGCAGCCGAAGCGCGCGCGTACCGCGATGCAATCGTCGCGCACGCGGATGAAGGCAGCTTTCATCGCTTCGACAGCGATGCGCATGCGTGGCGCGGCGGCTTCGACCAGCGCTCCCAGGCGGCCACGCGCGCGATCGGCGGCAATATCTCGATCACGGGCTCGCCCGAGGAAGTCGCCGATACGATCGTGCGGCTGCATCGCGCGGGTATCGACGGCATCCAGCTGAGCTTCTACGACTTCAAGCCCGATCTCGACTTCTTTGGTGAGCGCGTGCTGCCGCTACTGCGCGCCGCAGGTTTGCGGCGCTGACGTCAAGCGGCCGTTTCGGTACGGGCGGTGGTGTCGTGGCGTACGGGCCGCCGCAGCCCCAGATGCTCGCGCAGCGTATGGCCCGCATAGTCGTTGCGAAACAGCCCGCGGCGGCGCAACTCGGGCAGCACCAGCGCGATGAAATCGTCGAGGCCACCGGGCAACGTCGGCGCCATCACGTTGTAGCCGTCCGCGCCGTAACGCACGAAGCGCTCTTCGAGCTGGTCGACGATCTGTTCCGGCGTGCCGACGAGCTGCCAGTGGCCGCGCGCGCCTGCGACACGCAAATAGAGTTCGCGGATCGTCAGGTTTTCGCGGCGCGCGAGCTCGATCGTCAGTGCCTGCCGGCTCTTGCTGGCGTTCGTCTCCGGCAGCGGCGGAATCGGACCGTCGAGCGGATACGCGGACAGGTCGAATCCACCGGTGAGGCCCGATACGAGCGCGAGCCCGACCGTCGGGTCGATCAACGACTGCAACGCGTCGAATTTCTCCCTCGCTTCGCTTTCGGTACGGCCCACCACCGGAAACACGCCAGGCATGATCTTCAGCGTATCGGGATCGCGGCCGAACGTCGCGAGCTGGCCCTTCACGTCCGCATAAAACGCGACCGCGTCGTCGAGCGTCTGCTGCGCGGTGAAGATCACCTCGGCCGTGCGCGCGGCCAGCCGCGTACCCGCCGGCGACGAACCGGCCTGCACGACGACGGGGTGTCCCTGCGGCGGCCGCGCGACATTCAAGGGCCCGCGCACCTGGAAGAAGCGGCCGCGATGGTCGAGCACGTGGCGCTTGTTCGGATCGAAGAAGCGGCCCGATGCGCGATCGCGCACGAACGCATCGTCGTCCCAGCTATCCCAGAGGCCACGCACGACATCCGCGAACTCCTCCGCACGCGCATAGCGTTCGGCGTGATCGAAATGCGCGTCGCGATTGAAATTGCGCGCCTCGTGCTCACTCGACGACGTGACGAGGTTCCAGCCCGCTCGACCGCCGCTGATGTGGTCGAGCGATGCGAACTTGCGCGCGATGTGGAACGGCTCGTTGAAACTCGTCGACGCGGTGCCGACGAGGCCGATCCGCTCGGTGACCGCCGCGAGCGCCGACAGCAGCGTCAGCGGCTCGAATTGTGCGATGTAGCTGTGCGCGGTGCGACTCAGGAACTCGACGTCGTCTCCGCGCGTGCCCACGCCGTCGGCAAGAAACACGAGATCGAATTTCGCGGCCTCGGCCGCCTGGGCAAGCCGCACGTAGTGGCGAAAATCGACGCCTGCGTCGGCCTGCGAACCGGGATGGCGCCACGCGGCGATGTGATGGCCGGTCGGGTACAGGAATGCGCCGAGATGCAGGTATCCGGTGCGGGTCGTCATCGGGACGGGTTTCCAAAAAAGAGGACCGCGCGCGGCCAGGTCAGAACACGCGGCCTTCGGTCAGGTGTGTCGTCACGCCGTTCAGCTCGTAGTCGCCGATCACGCGCGCCTTGTGCAGCAGCGGGTTGTGACTGAAGATCGTGCGCAGGTTGCGCCAGTGCCGGTCGAGGTTGTGTTCGCGCGCCGTCGCCGACGCGCCGCCGACTTCGAACAGCCGCTCCGCCGCATGCAGCGCAAGCTTGCTGACGATGAGCTGCGTGCGTGCCGTTGCGAGCGCGCTGTCGAGCACAAGGGCATGCGCATCGGCGTCGCCGGCTTCGATCGCGTCGGCGGAACGGTCGAGCGTCCGCGCGTTTTCGCGCACGAGCCCGTCGATCGCGTGGCTGTGCGCGGACAGCTCGCCGACGACCTGCTGGATGAAATGATCGTCGCGCGCGGTCGGCGCCGGGCTGTGCAGCACCGGGCGGCCGTGCGCGAGCACGTAGCGGCGCGCATCGGCAACCACGTTGCGCACGATGCCCGCGCCCGTCGCGACGAGATGCAGCTGCCGCAGCGCGCCGCAATGGCGGCCGACGAGCGTCGAGCCGTCGCGCGCGGCGACTTCATCCGCGAACACCTGCACGTCGTTCAGCAGCAGGCTGCCGCTCGCGGTCATGCGCTGGCCCATGCCGTCCCAGTCGTCGAGCACCTGCACGCCGTCCCGCGCGACAGGAATGATCACGGCGACCGCGTCGCCCTGCTCGTTCTCCACGTTGATGCGCGCGAAATCGGCAAACGCGGTGCCGGTCGAATAGTATTTGCGGCCCGTCACGCGATAGTGATCGCCGTCCCGACGCAACACCGTGGTGTTCTCGCCGGGCCGCGACGTGCCGCGCTCGGTCGACGCGCCGCCGAAGATCGCGCCGGCCAGCGCCCGCTCGAGCTGCACGTCGTTGAACGGCGTGCGCGGCGATAGCCGCAGCGTCTCGATCTGGTCGTAGTGGATCCGCAGCGCGTGCGCGAGATTCGAATCGGCGGCGGCCAGCGTCGCGATCGTGTCGAACAGATCGACCAGCGTGCCGCCGAGGCCGCCGCGTTCAACCGGAATCCGCAGCACGCCCAGCGCCGAGCGGCGGAAGATCGCAAACCCATCGAACGGCAGTTCGCGACGCGCCTCGCGTTGCGCGGCATCCTGCCCAATCGCATTCGCGAGATCGGGTAGCGCGGCAAGCGCGTCGCGCAACGTGTCGCGCGGATCGACGGCATCACGGGCAGTCATTCGGCAAGTCCTTGTTCGGGAAGATCGGGCGCTGCGCAGCGCGATCGCGGCACGCGCGAACCGCCGCATGCGCAGCATCGCAAAGTATAGGGACGCAACTGACGCGCGCGAAAAACCGATTTCAGCTTACGTTATGCCCGCGCCGGGATTGATCGCGGAGATGCGCGTCGCGCGTCGCCCGCCCCGCGGATAAGCGGCCGCGCGGGATCCCGCACCGGCCGCGAGATCTTGTCTTTGCCGGTGCATTCCGCCACGAGCGCCCCGGTGTCAGCGCCGCGCCGCAAAGGCATCGATCCCGGTCTGCTCCGCGGACCACGCCCACAGACGTGCCGCCTGCTCCGGATCGATCGCATGCGGCCGCACGCCCGACTCCTCGTTTCCCTGCGTGACAACCGCGACGTCGCAATCCTCGCAATAGACCCCGCCGATCCCGGCAAGGCGCGGCGACGTTGCGGCCCAGACCTGGGTTGCCGCCCCTTGGGCAGGCGTCTTGAAGGTCGGATCGATCGGCACGCCGTGCTCGTCCACCCAGCCCTGCGCCATCATCTCTTCGCGCGTCAGATGACGCTGCAGAGGTGTTGCGATCTTGCCCGGATGCAGGGAATAGGCGCGCACGCCAAACGGTGTGCCGAGCACGTCGAGCTGCACCGCGAACAGCGCGTTGGCGGTCTTCGACTGCCCGTACGCCAGCCATTTGTCGTAGCCGTGCGCGAACTGAACGTCATCCCAGCGAATCGGTGACAGCCGATGCCCGAGCGACGACACCGCGACCACGCGGGCGCCGTCTCCCTGCGCGAGCACGGGCCACAATCCGTTGACGAGCGCGTAGTGCCCAAGATGGTTGACGGCCATCTGCGCTTCGCGGCCATCGCCGACACGCGTCTCCGGACACGCCATGACGCCCGCGCTGTTGATGACGATGTCCACGTCGCGGCGCGCCTCGACGAACCGCGCCGCGAATGCCGCTACGCTCGCGAGATCGGCGAGGTCAAGCGCCGCAACCTCCACACCGTCGATGCCACGCGTTGCTTCGCGCGCGGCATCGATGCTCCGTGCGCCGACGATGACAGTCGCACCGGCTTCCGCCAGTGCGCGCGTCGTTTCCAGGCCGAGACCCGAATGGCCGCCCGTGACGATCGCGGTCTTGCCGTGAAGGTCAAGACCGGCCAGTACGTCGCTTGCCGTCGATGCGGCGCCGAATCCGGAATGAAGGGGGTGTTGCCTGCTCGTCATTGAAGGCTCCTGGAACGATGCGTGAAGCACGCGCCCGCCTGTCGGCCGCGTCACTGCACGAAGCCATTCTCCGGCGACGCCCCCCGGACTGTGAATGCAATAGAATCCGGTTTTTCGTCGAGATCGTCCGGAGCGTGAGCGTGGATCCTCTATCGGAAGTGCTGTCGCTGCTGGAAACGCGCGATTCGTATTTCACCGGCCTGAGAGCAGGCGGCGCGTGGGCGGTTGCCATTCCACCGCCCGACGGAATCAAGTTCAACGCGGTTGTCGAAGGAAGTTGCTGGCTGACCGTCGACGGCGCCGGACCGCCCATCCAGCTGCGCACGGGAGACTGCTTCCTGCTCGCCTCGCCGCGGGCATTTTCGCTGGCGAGCGATCCATCGGTTACGCCGGTGCCTGCAGCCGACGTGTACCGGAACGTCGAACGCGGTATCGCGCACTATGGCGAACCGGTGAACTGCTTCCTGATCGGGGGGCGCTTCTCATACGAGGAAGGTATGCCGTTGCTGCTGGGCAGCCTGCCGCCCGTGGTGGTCGCGAGCGGTGACTCGGAGCAGGCAGCGGTGCTGCGCTGGGCGCTGCAGCGGCTCGCGCATGAGTTCGGCAAGCCATCGCCGGGAGCGTCGTTGATGGTTCGGCATCTCGGTCACATGATGCTGGTCGAGATCCTGCGGCGCTACGTGGACGACGGCGCGAACAGCGATGTCGGGTGGCTTGCCGGGTTCGCGGATTCCCGGGTGAGCACGGCACTCGTCGCCATTCATGCGGAGCCTGCGCGACGCTGGACGGTCGACGAACTCGCGACCTGCTGCCACGTATCGCGTTCGACGTTCGCGCTGCATTTCAAGCGGCGACTGGGATTCGGGCCGCTCGAGTACGTCCTGCGCTGGCGCGTGCAGCTCGCGATGCGGGAGCTGCGACGCTCGAACGCGTCGATATCGGCGATCGCGCAGATGCTCGGCTACGACTCGGATAGCGCGTTCGGGCATGCATTCAAGCGCATCGTGGGCTGCTCTCCCCGCGCGTATCGCCATGACTTTGCGAGCGAGTCCGGCGGTTAGCAGGCCGTTGAAATAGCGCTCGGTCGGATGCCTGTTCGATCCCGCGTTTCGCGGCGATCACGGCGACGCTCTCGATTTCAGTTCGATAGCCGCATTCCCGCGCGTATCCATGGCGTTGGGCGTCTGAGGGCGTCCATTTCAATGCATGACGCGCCCGGCGGACGCAATGCGGCGAACGATCCTAATCGACGCGACGTGAAAACGAACTTCAACACGCCAGTCGGAAATTTGCGGATCGTTTGTCGCTGCAGCTTTTGTGAAGCGTAATGACAACATCAGATCGAGAATCGATCGATATTGGGAGCGTGTGCAGACCGCTGGTCAACGGTCTGCACTGAAAGGATGTGCCGTCTATTGGAATATTGGAAAAGTGGGCGGCCCTCGGAACAAGGCGCAATTGGAACAAAATTCTGCGCCGCTGATAACTGTCAATATTGACAGGGGTTGTTCCAATTTGAGTGGTTACCGAGTCGACGACAGCACCGCCTCGCCGATTCTTTCCGTTTGAAAATGGGCGGATGATCTTTTACGCGTGACGCCATTTTGCCAATGTAGGCAGTTCGCGCTCGGCGGCCGGATCGTCCAGGCGGATCCAGCTATGAAACGTGCCGTGCCATCCCGGAACGGGTAGCGGGGCCGCGCAGCGAATGTCCGCGAGGCCCGGCCGATAGGCCTGAAATGGCCAGAATAGCGGCATGATGCGGCGCGCTTCCATGCCTTGGCGCAATTCGGCCGGTCCGCCCGCGTCGGACACGATATCGCATTGGAACGCCCAGTCCTCTTCGCTCCAGGCGAGAAATACACTGGGCGCGCCGACGGCATCGAACATCAGCACCGCGTCCTGATTGGGGCGCCAGTAGTATTCGACGATGCCTTCCCGCGCGGCCACCTCATCGATCAGTTTGACGATCCGTGGATCCCGGTAGGTCGCCCCCGCTTCATGCAGGCTGATGTGCCCGCGGGCCGCGCAGCACTTGCGTTTCGCGTCATCCAGCACGGTTGCCAGCTTGCGCGCCATCTCGACGTCGGTTTTCTTCAGATAGCAATCGATCAGCCCCGCGTTGAACGCGGCCACCGCCTCGCGCTCGTCGGCGATACCGGTGAGCAGGATTTTCATGCAGTTCGCGTTGCGGATGGAGGTCAGAAACTGGATGCCGTCGACCTCCGGCATCGAATAGTCGACGACCACCGCGCCCACCGCCTCGAATCGGGCGGGATCGGCGAGCGCATCCTCGCCGATCGCATTCCCGCCTGATTTCTCCGCACCGAAATAGTCCGCGGCCGTGGGTGGCGTCTCCGCGTCACGCGACGACACGAAGTCGAGCGCCGCCTGGGGGTGCGTAAAAAAGCGGTTCAGGCGTTCGTCCGGAAATGCGCCCCGCAGCGCCTGCAGGAAATCCGGATTGTCGTCGACAAATACCACGGACACGGGGTAAAGCACCGGCTGCCTAACGAAGGGTTGCATAAGAGTCTCGATAAATCAGCAGAAGAGGATGCGGTATCGGAGACGCTTCACCGCGAATGATTATCGCGGCAATTATCCGGCGAAAGTGGGACGCACATCAACTGCTTCTCATTCGCGAATTCGGCATGTTTCGATCGCGCGCTCGGGAGAATTGCACGGGGAGAATCGGGCCATTCCTTCTCGTTGAAGGAATGCGCCGCTGCCGCCAGTAGCGATTCAAGGAGTTATCCATGTTGACGCGAGACGCAATTCTTCACGTCCTTTCCAACGAAACGGCACATCTGTCCGAGAAAACCTTCCACCATGTGGTCGACATTTACCTCAAGGATTCCAATGCCTTCATGAATACCTATTTCGCACGCTATTTCGAATGGCAGGGCGTGTGCCGTGAACGCTGGTTTCACGAATGCATCCACAACAACCTGATGGGGGCCGGCGGGGCATTCGTGACGAAGCGCGCGCATCAGGAATACATCCATGAGACGTTTCCGTTCCAGCGCGTGGATTGCTATCTCAATACGTTCGAGGTTCGGCAGTGTTCGGCCTATCTGCTGTTTCGCTTCTACGTTGACGGACGGCAGGTGTCGCTGGGGTATCAGCAGATCGTATTTGCCGGTTCCGACAAGCGGATCCGCCGGTTTCCGCCGGGCATCATCGAGCGGGTCAAGGCGTATGAACTGATCCTGCCGTCCACCGCGAAGTGAATGTGAGACCGCCCTACCCGACGCGATAGCGCGGGGGGAGCGCCGGCGGACCGTTCAATGTCGGGTCCGCCGGCGCACCGGGTTCCGGCAGCCGAATCATGAACGTGGTCCGGACGCCGGGGACGGATTCACACGTGATGGTGCCACCGAGCGCTTCACATACGCGGCGGCAAAAACTCAGGCCCATGCCGGCGCCGCGACCGTGCGACTTGGTTGAGAAAAAGGCGTCGAAGATTCGAGGGAGCACATCGGGGGCGATGCCCGGGCCCGTATCGCTGAAACGCACCACGCAGTAACCGTCGCTGCGATGCGCGTCGATCTCGATCTGCCCACGGCCGTTTGCGTGGATCGCGTACAGGGCGTTTTTCAGCAGGTTGAAGATGACGAAGATCACGAGCGAGTCGGATCCGAAAAACCGGATGTCGGTATCGATCGCGTCGACCGATACGCGGTCCCGCTCACCCGGACGGAAGGGAAAGCGATCCACGGCGGCGTCGACACAGGCCCGTATCGGATAGGTCGCGAAGCTGTGGCGATCGAGTCGGTCCAGCGTAAAGGACGCCAGGGACATCTCGACCACCGTACTCGTGGTGTCGACCTGGCGCCGGATCGACGACGCGAGCGTCGGTAGCCGCTCCAGCTGTCCAGGATACAAATCGTCGGCGCACAACCGGTGCTCCACCGCCAGCCGATATCCGCGCAGCAGCACCGGCAGGACGGTGCGCAGCTCGTCCGCGTGCAGGCCGATCGCCGCCAGCGGCGTGGCCACTTCGTGCGCGACCGTCGCGGCCAGGAGATAAGGGCCCATCAGGCCATAGCGGACGATCGACGTCGCGAGAATCCCGAGACTGATCGCGATAAACAGCACCCCCACCGGATAGAACTCGGCGCCGTAGTTCACGGCATAGTCGGTCGCCGCGAGCGAGTAGAGGCCCAGGCTGACGAGACATTGCGTGAGCAACTGCCGGACGTCTCGCGCCCGCCCCTGACGTCTAGCCTCGATCAGGAGCCAACCACTGCGGCCGACCAGGAGTACCGTCTGCACGACGTGCAACGGATGCAGTGGGCCCGCGTTGGGATACGGGCCAAAGAAATGCAGGCGGAATCCATCGACGACCGCATTGCTCGTGACCAGCAGCACGGCCAGCAGGACGCAGAGTCCGTAGGACGCGAATATGATCGGCCGCTCGTCCCGACGCGACACGATCTCCGTCATGAAATGATAGAAGGTCGTCGGCAGAAAAAGGATGAACAGGTAGCCTGCCTTGACCAACACGTTGGCGACGTCCGCGTCGGTCGTCTGGAACAGGAAGGCCCACGTTCCCTGCCAGACGAAGGTCGTCGCGCACATCAGGGCGAACGGGACGGATACCCGCGTGAGCCCCTTGGTGGCCAGCACGTAGAGGCCAAATCCGAGAAACAACGCAGATACAAACGCGGGCAAGATCGAATACATATGCGTGAATCCACCATGTTCACTGGTCGCGCACCACTGAACTGTCCTGGCCGGTGCCAGTCGCGAGAGTAGCACGCCGCGGTAGGCGAGCGAGCGCGGCGGCTTTGTCCACGGGGCCTCCGCGCATTACGACTGTTGCTCGCGCGGTGCTGGGTGCCGGGTAGCGTTGACCAGAATGAAATTGTCGCGGTTTGCGAAGCAAGGTTTTCACTTCGCCGTTCAACGTTGGCTGGAAGGTGCGAAGGCCTCGTGAATTCATGAGGCTGGACGTCGCGAATTCACGTTGTCACTGGCCGTGGTCTCCCCTGCAGTGCCGTTGCAGCGTTGGCAGTCTCTGTCGCGCGTCGTGCGAAACCTGGTTTTGGATCACACAACGCCACCGTGACGATAAGTTTTCTTATCACAATAGCTCGATCAGAGAGCCGAACTCGCATTTGCGCAAACGCCCCGCATGCAACGGGGCGTTCGCCTTTCAGCGCCCGATCGGCAACCCGGTCGGCTCGATCCAGCCCAGCTTGTAAGCGATCAGCAGCGACAGGAACAGCGTGACCGACAGCCCGACGCGTGCCGCGAGCGACCATGCCATCCGCTTGGACTTGCCGCGATCGTGATTCATGAAATACAGCGCGAAGATCAGGCTCGCGATGATCATCGCGAATGCCACGGAAACCAGCAGAGTTTTCATTGGTGATGCCCTTGAAGATCGGAATCGGCCTGAATCAGTTCGGCCAGTTTGTGCCGCTCGTCGGCGAGCGCACCGACGCCCGACGCCGGCCAGTCCAGCGCGACGCCATTGCCCAGCGAATCGCGCACGAGCGCCTGGTAGCGCCGGTCGTTGATCCGGCCGTGGTCGATCGTTTCCGCGATCTCACGCCGGAACGGCAGCGGGAAACTCGCGTACGCGCGCGACAGCGCCGCATATTGTCTCGCATCGATCTCTTTCGACGATGGTATGACAGTCCAGATCACCACAGCCACGATGGCCGTGAACGGGATCGCCGTGTAGCGAAGAATGAACTTGATCGGGGTCATGAAACGGTGGGCAGAAGTGATCGCGAATGCGGGCGGCGCGGCCCTTCGGCAGCGAAGCCGCAATCGGGCCACGGTCGGGCCGCGCCGGATGACATTGTACTGAAAGCCCTATTCGACTAACAGAGTATGATAATGTCATTATCATGATCGTCACATGATTCGAGAGACCCGGCACCTGTGCGCAGGCGGCGTGCCCGCCCTGCCGTCCGGTGCCGGTCGTCACGTCCGTGCCCGCGATTCGCGGTGATTGAGCGAAGCCCCCCAGCCCCTATGCCAGCGCAGTACTTTCGAAACCTGACGGGAAAATACCGCAGCGCGACCGCGAATCGTCAGCTCGGGTTTTCGCTGGCGTTCGTCGCCGGCGCGGCCAATGCCGGCGGCTTTCTGGCGGTCAAGCAATATACGTCGCACATGAGCGGCATCGTGTCGGCGATCGCGGACCAGACGGCGCTCGGCGACGTGCGGCTCGCGCTGGCCGGCATCAGCTCGCTGGGGTCGTTCCTGATCGGCGCCAGTTGCTCGGCGATCCTCGTCAACTGGGGCCGCCGCCGCGGCCTGCACAGCCAGTTCGTGCTGCCCCTGCTGGTCGAGGCCGCGCTGCTGCTCCTGTTCGGGCTGCTCGGCAGCCATCTCGCGCTGTGGGAAACCTTCTTCGTGCCGGTGACCGTGACGCTGCTGTGCTTCATCATGGGGCTGCAGAACGCGACGATCACGAAGCTGTCGGGCGCGGAGATCCGCACGACGCACATGACGGGCATCGTGACCGACCTCGGCATCGAGCTCGGGAAGCTGTTCTACTGGAACCGGTCGGCGGCCGACGTCGACGCGCATGCGGTCGTCGCCAACCGCTCGAAACTGCGGATTCACGCGACGATGCTCGCGTCGTTCTTCATCGGCGGCCTGGCCGGCGCGATCGGCTTCAAGCATGTCGGCTACGTATCGACCGTGCCGCTTGCCGCGGTGCTCGTCACGCTCGCGATCGTGCCGGTGATCGACGACCTGCTCGTATTGCTCCGCAGCAGGCGCTGATCGCGCACCGGGAGCGCGCTTTCGGCGGTGGCGCCGAAGGCGGATCGATTATAATTTGATTAACATATCGACCACCCTCGCCTCGCAATGGAAACGAAAACCGCCCGCCTGACCGTCCTGATCGACCCCGCGAAAAAGGAAGCCTTCGAAATGCTCTGCGCGGAGCAGGATCTCACGCCGTCGCAAGTCGTGCGGCAACTGATCCGCGAGTATCTTGACCGCCACGGCGTGACGTACAAGACCAAGAGCGCGCTCGGCAAGCGCGTGAAGTAAGGGCGGCCGTACAGGCCGCGCCGGCGGCGGCGCCAGCATGCCGGCTACGCGCCGATTTCCCATCGCCCGTGCGGCTGCGCACGCATCACCAGCCGCTGCGGGTCGACGCTCTCCCCGGCCTTCATCCGCCTCGCCGTGGCCGCCAGCTTGAGCTCGCCGGCCCGTGCACACGCCAGTGCGCGTTCGAACAGGATCCGCAGCGACGGCAGCCGGTTGCCACCCTTCCATGCGAACGCGATGAAGTTGTTGTCGTCGCCGCACGGTACCAGCGTATACGACACACCGAACACCGATCGCAACTGCTCGAGATGCGCCGGCAGCGCCGGATCGTCGTCCATGAAGTTGATGGCCAGCACGCCGTTTTCGCTCAGGCGCGCGTGACAGGCGGCGAGGAATGCGGCGCCCGTACAGCGGCCCCGCATGCCGTCGGCGACGAACGCGTCGTGCAGGATCACGTCCGTCCGGACATCCGCCCTGGCCAGATGATCCGCACCATCGGCGCACACCACCGTGAACCGGCCGTCATCGGCGGGAATCCTGAAAACGTCACGCAGCGCGATCACGTCCGGGTTGATCTCGACCGCGTCGATCGTCGCGCCGGGCAAGTGCCGGTAGCAATACTTCGCCAGCGAACCGCCGCCGAGCCCGAGCATGCAAATGTGCGCGGGCTCGGGCTGCAGCAGCAGAAAGGCCATCATCACGCGCGTATAGCCGAGCTCGAGCCGGCCCGGATCCCGGAGCGACATGAAGCTCTGCGTGCCGAAGTGGTCGAAGTGCAGCGAAAGCGCGTGCTGCGTCTCCAGCACGAACGGCCGGCCGTCGTTCAGCGGCGTCGCCAGGAACCTGACGAACGCGTCGTAGGAAATTCGATCCTCGGCCATGAACGGGCAGTCGATGGGTGACGGTCGATTGGAGCGTGCGCGCTCAGACTTTCTTCAGGTAGCAGGCCTTCAGCATGAAGCCGCCCATGTCGGTCTTGCAGTCGACCTCGTGATCGCCGCCGACGAGCCGGATGCTCTTGACCTTGGTGCCCATCTTAAGCGTGATCGACGAGCCTTTCACGCGCAAATCCTTGATCAGCACGACCGAGTCGCCATCCGACAGCACGTTGCCGTTGGCATCCTTGACGACGTCGCCCGCCGGTTCGTCGCCCGTTTCGGCGCCGGCGCCGGCCGACCATTCATGGCCGCAGTCCGCGCATACGGTCAGCGTGCCGTCCGGGTAAGTGTTTTCCATCGCGCATTGCGGGCAGGCGGGGGCGGCGTTCATTGCAGCTTCCATTCAGGGGGAGTTGAGTCGTCGATAAAAAGGCCGGGCGCGCTGGCAGCGTCGCCCGGCCCGCCTGAAGGCACGCGCCGACGGGTCGGCGAGCCGCCTCCGGCGCACACGGCATTATAATGCAATACACATATCTTGGCTGCTGTATTATAATCGGCGTTTTCGCGCCGTTCGCCGGACTTGCAGCCCGTTTCACCGAGAATGCCGGCACATCCGCGCAGGATGTGCATGCCCCGGCTGCGCTGCCGGCTTTCCGGAGTCATGCGGAAAAGCGCGCTTCTCGCATGCCTGGCGCACCGTCGGCCCGGCGCCGCACACCGATCCCGACGTTCCGTCCAGAGGCTCTCCGACATCGTGGCAACCGTTGTGTTCGTTGAAATCGGCCCCGCGTGGAACCGCAACCGCGGCTGCGCCGCACGAGCGGCAGCCGTCGACGCTGCGCGCGGCTTCGAAAGCGACATCCTGCTGATCGCGAACGGGATCAGCAGCGATGCGAAGGACAGCGCCGCCGTCGCGGCGCTGCAGGTGCACGGCGGCACGTCCGCACAGGTGCTGGCCACCGGCCCCGACGAAGAGGCGGCACTGCAGGCGCTGCTGCCCGTGCTGCAAGCGCGCTGACCGGCGCGCCACCCGATGTCACGGCATCCCGCCCACCCCGAATCCCCTTTTCACGAGGAAGCGATGAGCGACAACTTCACGTCCAACACCCCGAACCTGTCGGCCTCCGCCATCTGGGCGCTCGAACGCCTCGCTGACGTCCGCTACGGGCGCGACGCACCGGCGCTCGGCTGGTCGATCGCGAGCGAACTCGTC
This sequence comes from Burkholderia sp. AU33423, assembly GCF_002223135.1. Classification (NCBI taxonomy): domain Bacteria; kingdom Pseudomonadati; phylum Pseudomonadota; class Betaproteobacteria; order Burkholderiales; family Burkholderiaceae; genus Burkholderia; species Burkholderia sp. AU33423. The sequence continues at coordinate 613,002 of NZ_NKFH01000010.1, read as the reverse complement.
AGCGCGGGCTTCGTCAGCCATGCCGCACACGGCCGCTCCGGCGCGTCGATCACCGCCGAAGGGCGGACTTTCCTGAAGAGCCGGAAGTAACGCGCAAACGGGCCGGCGCGCTCAGCGGCGAACTCAGAACCGGTGCCGGATACCGACGATCGCAAGCAGTTGCGAATTCGTACCGGCATCGACGTTGTACGAGCCGATTACCGCCTGGGCCGGCCCCGCCCCGTTGAATCCGTTCGCGTGCTGGTAGCCGACGGTCGTATAGCAGTCGGTGCGCTTGCTCAACAGATAGTCGACGCCGACGTTGACCTGGTGATAGCGCGCGGACGAATCGCCGCCGGACCACGTGAAGTTATAGCCGACGATGGCCAGCAGCGACGGCAGCGCCTGCCACTGCGCGAACGCGGAACCGTTCCGGTAGCGCTCCGCCCGCACGAACGTCGACGATGCGTCGGGAAGATACTCGCTGAAGCTGAACGCCGCGCCGACCGTCACGTTGCCGATCGCATATTGCGCGCCGGCGCGCGCGATCCCGATCGACCGGGCCGAGGCATACGCACGACTGACGGCGCTTTTGAAGAACGCATCGGCCGACGACGCGCCGCGCGTCGAACGAATCGCATTGCCGTTGTCGACGTGCAGGTAGCCGGCCGCGGCGCTCAGCGGACCGTCGGCATAGCCGACCGCCCCCGCATACACGAGGCCCGACCCCGACGCGCCGGCCACACCGCCCGACGAGACCATCGCCGCGACCGTCACGCCGCGCCACGTCGCGCTCGTCCACTTGACCGCGTTGCTGAACGTCACGCTGCTGTCGTAGTTGTCGACGTCGCCGGGCGGCGCGAAGAGCCCGCTGAATGCGTCGGCCGTGATCGGCTGCACGAGATCCGTCACGGGATCGTTCTGCCTGCCGAGCGTCAGCGTGCCCCATCTGTCGGATGCGACGCCGACGAACGCTTTCGAACCGAACAGCCGCCCTTCGTCGAGCTGGCCGGTCGCGACGTCGAAATTGTTCTCGAGCGTGAAGATCGCGTTCATCCCGCCGCCGAGGTCCTCGTTGCCGGTCAACCCCCATTCGTTCGCCGACAGCGCGCCCGACGACATCGACACGCGCGACTTCCCTCCTTCCGCATGGTTCAGGTAGGCCATTCCCGTATCGATCGTGCCGTAGAGCGTGACCGAGCCCTCCGCGCGCGCGGCGACGGAAAGCGCGGCCGCCACGGCAGCGCCTGCAATCAGCATGCAATTTTTCATCATGATCATGGATAAGTACTGCGAATCGATTTGAACGGGCGCCGACACGACATCCGACGTGCGCCGTGCCGGGTCGCGGCATCGCGACGCTCGCGGCTCGCACGCCGTGGGCACATGGCATGCGCGCGCGCGTCGGTCACTCAGGTTCGCCCGCTACGACGGGCGCGGCTCGATCAGGATGCGTCGCAGCTGAACCGGTAGCTGTCGTCGAGCTTCTTCGCCAGCACGAGCGTGCGCATGTTGAGCGCGCGCGCCGCATCGCACAGCGTGCGCTGCCCGCTCGGCGTGCGGTATTTGCCTGCATACTCGGCGTTCAGCACCGGCTTGTTCTTCGACGTGAACACCTTGTAGCCGCTGCACTCCTTCTGCTCGTTGCACTCCTCGTTCACCGCGAAATCGAACGACGGCTCGAGCGCCACGAGCTGGTCGACGTCGTTCTTCAGCCCGACCGCCAGGTTGCGCTTGTGCGCCTCGTTCGCGATGAACACGTTGAACGCATACTGGTCGGTGTCCTGCAGCGGGAAACCGGTATCGTTCGCGTAACCGTCGACGTTGTCGGGCTCGACGCCGTCGCACCCCTTCGCCACCGCGCGATCGAGGCGGGCCGTCATGATGTCGCGCACGTTGCTCGACCGGATGTCGAGCCAGCGCTCGCCCTCCCAGTCGTCGAGCTTGTTGCCCTGGTCGGATGCCTTGAACTTCGAGAAATCGGGCCGCCAGTTCTCCGAACTCCCCGCCGAGAAATAGCACACGACCTTGCGCCCGGCCTGCTTGAGCGCCGCGATCGTCGACGGATCGGTATCGAACAGGTCGATGTCGTAGATCGCGACGTTGTACGACGTATTGAGCTTGCCCTTGAGCTGCCATTGCCACGTGTCCGACGCGGCGGGCGTCCAGTGCGACGCGGCGCGCGCGGGCGCCGCCGAGGCCGGGGGCGGCGCGGCAAAGGCCTTGGCCGACAGCGGGTCGGACGACCCGTCGCCGCAGGCCTGCAGGATCGATGCGCACAGCGCGAGCGCCGCGACACAGGAAAGGTTGCGTACGGTCTTTTTCATCGAAGCATCTCCAGTGGAGGGATCGGAATGACGAGTGGAACTGCGCGTTGCGGAACTGCCGGTTGCCCGGCGATGCACGCTGCCGGGCGGTGGTACGCGGTGATGCCGGTTGATACTCACGCGTCGAGCGGCTCGGCGCGCAGCAGCGCCGCATGCTCGAAGCGCAATGCGATCGCATCGTGCCCGGGCACGATGCGGCCGACCTCGCGATGACCGTTCGCGTAGTCGACGATCCGGTACGACCGGCCGGGCTGCAGGCCGCGCAGCGCGACCGGGCCGCTCCAGCGGTCGGCGTAGAACGCGTAATGCAGCACGCCGTCCTTTTCCACGACGTGCGCCTCGGGCTTGTCGAATGCGATGTCGTACAGCTCGCCGCGATAGCGGCCCTCGGCGAGCCGGTGCGCGTGGTAGACCTCGACCCAGTGCCGCCATGCCTGCTCGTGCTCGGGCGTCAGCAGGAACGAATCCTTCGGCTTCGGATCGACGGGCCACGTGAACTTCGTCGAGATGACGGCGCCGACGCCCACTGCCGACGCGAAATCGCGGCCGCCGTCGCTCAGTTCGACGTGATCGCCCGCATAAGCGGACGACGCACCCATCAGCGCCTTCAGCGTCTTGCCCTTGTGGCGCACCTGCCAGCTCGACAACGGGTCGGACGCGGGTGCCTGGTCGATGTAGCGCATGTTGTGGAACGCGTACGCGGTGCCGCACGGGCACACTTCGACGACCGCATCCGGCTTGACCGCATGCGCGGCGTCGTAGAACGTGCGGTAGAAATCCGCGAGATGCTCGACGGAATCCTCCGGCCGCGCATGGCGGTGCGCGGGGTTGTAGCACGGCGCGACGCCGTTCAGGTGCTGGCCGTCGATCTTCATCCCGTCGAAGCCCCACTCGCCGATCACCTTCTTCACGAGCGCGGCGACGTGCGCCTGCGTCTTCTCGTAGGCCGGGCACAGGTAGAAGCTGTTCCACCACGTGATCGCCTGCGGCGCGCCGTCCGCGTCGAGCAGCAGCATGTCGGTGTGGTCGTGCAGCGCGTCGCTGCCAGGCGCGACCGCGAGCGGCGCGATCCAGAGCCGCGCCTTCTGCCCACGTGCATGGATGTCGTCGACGAGCGCCTTCATGTCCGCGTCGCCGGCCGGGAATTTCGCGCGGTCGGGCACCCAGTCGCCGGTCCGGACTTGCCAGCCGTCGTCGAGCACGGCCCACTTGAAACCGAGTTCCTGCACCTTCGGCAACGTGGCGCGCACGTAGTCGAGGCTGAACTGGCGCTCGTAGCCCCACGCGCACCAGATCGGCTCGTAGGCGCTGGCCGGCGGCTGCGGCGAATGAAAACCCTGCGCGCCCATCATCTGCCGGTACGTGTCGAGCGCGACGAAGTAATCCCCGTCGTGCAGCATCACGAACGCGGTCGGCGCGTCGAGCGTCGCGCCCGGCGCGAGCGTGACCGTCTTCTCGCCGCGCAGGCCGAGCGCCACTTCGTTGCGCACGGCCTTCACCGGCAGCGACACCAGGCGCGGCACGGTGTCGAGATGGCCGAGCGCGATGCCCTGGTCGCGCCGCCACACATCGATGACCGGTGTGCCGCCGCCGTAATCCGACGCGTTCATGCCCATGAAATTGCGCTGGTCGAAGCCGGCCTTCACCGGCTGCACCCAGTCGCGCCGGTCCGCATGGCTCGCGCCCGAATAGGTCCAGTAGCCGCCCGCGCCAGCGGCGGCCGGCAGCAGCCGGTGCGCGCCGACGTTCCATGCGCGGATGTCGGCCGCCTGCGTGCCGACGTTGCGGAACTGCGTGTCGATCAACGCGACGCCCGGCCACGCGTCGAGCAGCGTGACGCGCACCGTCTTCTCGAAGCCGTTCGCCGAGCGCCCGACCAGCCGCAGTTGCCGCCCCGCGCCGAACACGGTCGAGACGTCGGTATGCGCGGCGTCGACGATCGAGAAGCGGTCGATCGTGCGCACCGGCCGCGTGTCGGGCGCGGGGCCATCCGAAGTCGGCGCCGGCGCCGGCCCGATCAGCTGTTCGAGCGTCTCGCTTGCATCGAACCGGGTCAGTGCGCGCGTGCCGCCAACGCGACGCATGGCCAGCCGGCTGCGCATCGCTGGGTCGAACTCGATCACGAGCCGGTCGTCACGCAGCGCGACGCGCTGCGGCACGGCGCCGTGTGCATCGCGCACGCCGACGCCGACCAGGATCGGGCTCGCCGCGCCGGCGGCCAGCCACTGCACGAACGCGCGCCGGGTGGTCATGGACGCACCTCGCGACGAAACTGCACGTACCGCTCAGGCCCGCCGGCAAGCCGGGCGGGCCTGAGAAATCGAAAGAAAAAGCAAGCGTTCATACGGAATTCCTCGTGAAGAAGGGCCGTGCGCCGACGCATCCGCCTCGCGCAGATCGGCAATCTAGTCTATCTTTCGTATTCTTTCGTTTGTGGTTTACGCTAATAACGAAAGAAATCGAAAACGCATAGATTGGCGGCTCACGGCGCGTGATTCGGCTATTTTTTCCGGAAACGTCTCCGTGGCGGCCCGCCGAACGCCTCCGGTTTCGCCTCGCACGGCAGAAAACGAAAGCATTCGACGGATTTGAACCCACTTCGAAAAACGCGACCGATGCAAAACAACTGGCTCGTTCACGCGCTCGTCACGACCCTCCTGTGGGGCGTGTGGGGTGCATTCACCGGCTTGCCCGCCGAGCAGGGCTTCCCCGATACGCTGATCTACGTGGTCTGGGCGTTCACGATGATTCCGCCCGCGCTGGTCGCGCTCGGACGCGCCGGCTGGCGCGTGCGGCACGACGGCCGGTCGCTCGCGCTCGGGCTCGCCATCGGGCTGCTCGGCGCGGGCGGGCAGATGCTGCTGTTCCGCGCAGTCGAATCGGGGCCGCCGTATCTCGTGTTCCCGATCGTGTCGCTGTCCCCGGCGCTGACGATCGCGCTGTCGTTCCTGCTGCTGCGCGAACGCACGGGCAAGCTCGGTGTTGCCGGCATCCTGCTCGCGCTGTGCTCGCTGCCGCTGTTCGATTTCCAGTCGGGCCAGGGGCCCGCCCGGTTCGGGCTGTGGTTCGCGCTCGCGCTGCTGGTGCTCGTGGCGTGGGGGTTGCAGGCGTATTTCATCAAGATCGCGAACGCGACGATGGACGCGGAATCGATCTTCTTCTACATGGCGCTCACGGGCCTGCTCTGCGTGCCGTTCGCGCTGTGGATGACCGACTTCGGCCACACGATCAACTACGGAATCAGCGGGCCGGGCCTTGCCGCCGTGATCCAAGTGCTGAATGCGATCGGTGCGCTGACGCTCGTGTATGCGTTCCGCTTCGGCAAGGCGATCGTCGTGTCGCCGCTCGTCAACGCGGGCGCGCCGCTGCTGACGTCGGTGATCTCGATGGCCGTCACCGGCACGACGCCGACCGGCAGCAAGCTGACGGGCATCGCGCTGGCGCTGCTCGCCGCGCTGCTGCTCGCGCTGCAGCCGGAAGGCGCGGCGGCCCCTGACGCGGCGGGGGAATCGGCATGAACACCCTGCTCGATCTCGTCCGCCGTCACAAGCAGGCCTCCCGTCACGCGTCGCACGGCGCGCCCGCGATCGGCATCCCGTCCGTGTGCTCCGCGCACCCGGTCGCGATCGCCGCGGCGCTGCGCGAATGCGCGGCGCGCGAGCGCCCCGCGCTGATCGAAGCTACCTGCAACCAGGTCAACCAGGACGGCGGCTACACGGGCATGACGCCGCACGACTTCCGCCGCTACGTGTTCGACATCGCCGCACGCGAAGGCGTCAGCCCGGATGCGATCCTGCTCGGCGGCGACCATCTCGGCCCGAACGCCTGGCGCCGGCTGCCGGCCGCGCACGCGATGGACAAGGCCGAGATAATGGTCGCGCAATACGTGGCGGCCGGCTTCCGCAAGCTGCATCTCGACTGCTCGATGTCGTGCGCGGACGATCCGTCGCCGTTGCCCGAAGCCGAGATCGCCGCGCGTGTGGTGCGCCTGTGCCGCGCCGCCGAAGCCGCGTGGGCGGCCACCTCGCCGCGCGGCGAGGCGCCTGTCTACGTGATCGGCACCGAGGTGCCGGTGCCCGGCGGTGCGCACGAGACGCTCGACGCGCTGGCCGTCACGACGCCCGACGCGGCCGGCTCGACGCTGGCGCTGCATCGCGACGCGTTCGCGCGCGCCGGCCTCGACGATGCGTGGTCGCGCGTGATCGCGATGGTCGTGCAGCCGGGTGTCGAGTTCGATCATCACAAGGTCATCGACTACGATGCCGGCAACGCGCGTGCACTGAGTGCGTTCATCGAAAGCGAACCCGCGCTCGTGTTCGAAGCGCATTCGACCGATTACCAGACGCCCGACAATCTCGCGCAACTCGCGCGCGACCACTTCGCGATCCTGAAGGTCGGCCCCGGCGTGACCTTCGCGATGCGCGAAACGCTGTGGGCGCTCGCCGCGATCGAGCGCGAATGGCTCGGCGGCGACGCCGGCTTCGTCGCGACCGTGCTCGGCGTGATGCACAGCGAACCCGCGCACTGGCGCGACTACTACGCGGCAGGCGCACAGCTCGAACTCGATCTCGCCTACAGCCTGAGCGACCGCATTCGCTACTACTGGGCCCATCCGGCCGTGCAGCGCGCGTGCGCCGACCTGCTCGCGCGCCTCGATGCATCGCCGCCGCCGCTCACGCTGGTCAGCCAGCACCTGCCGCGCCAGTACGAGGCCGTCCGCGAAGGGCGGCTCGAGCTGCGTGCGAGCGCCCTGTTGCAAGACGGCACGGCCGCGGCCGTCCGTCCGTATCTTCACGCGTGTGCCGCGTGACCGACTCTCCTCAGATCCGCTCATGGAATTTTTCGACCTCGATCCCGCCGACCTCACCCGCCGCCACGCCGCCCACACGGCCCGCGAAATCGCCCAGCAACCCGACGTCTGGCCCGACGTGCATGCCGTCGTCGACGCGCAACGCGCGGCGCTCGACGCATTTCTCGCGCCGCTGCTCGCCGACCCGCACCTGCGCATCGTCCTGACGGGCGCCGGCAGCTCGGCGTTCATCGGGCAATGCCTCGTGCCCGCGCTGCGGCACCGCTTCGGCGGCCGCGTCGAAGCCGTGGCCACCACCGACATCGTCGCGAACCCTGGCGACACGCTGCAGCCCGGCGTGCCGACGCTGCTCGTCTCGTTCGCGCGCTCGGGCAACAGCCCCGAAAGCGTCGCGGCCGTCGATCTCGCGGACCGCTTCGTCGACGGCTGCCGCCATCTCGTGCTGACCTGCGCGGCCGACGGCATGCTGAACCGCCGCCTCGGCGCGCATCCGCGTGCACACGTCGTGCTGCTGCCGGAGGCCACGCACGACCAGGCGTTCGCGATGACGTCCAGTTTCAGCGGCATGCTGCTCGCCGCGGCCTGGGCGTTCGGCGTGGCCGGCATGCCGGTCGGGCCGCTGGCCGATGCGGCGCGGACGCTGCTGCGCGAACAGGCGTCGCGCATCGCCGCGCACGTGCGGCAGTTGCCAGAGCGCGTCGTGTATCTCGGCAGCGGCACGCTGCTCGGGCTCGCGCGCGAGGCCGCGCTGAAGCTGCTGGAACTGACCGATGGGCTGATCGTCTCGATGGCCGAATCGCCGCTCGGCTTCCGGCACGGCCCGAAGACGTTCCTCGACGAGCGCACGCTGGTCGTCGTGCTGCTGTCCGGCGATCCGCATACGCGCCGCTACGATCTCGACCTGCTGCGCGAACTGCGGCGCGAAAACCGTGCGGCCGGCATACTGTCGATCGGCGTCGCATCGACCGACGGCGCCGGCGCGTGGCCGTCCTCCGACGACGACCTCGCGGTGCCGCTGCCGCCCGGCCTGCCCGATCTCGCACTGGCGCCCGTCGCGCTGATCCTCGCGCAGTGCTTCGCGCTGCTCGCGTCGCTGCGGCTCGGGCTCACGCCCGACAACCCGAGCGCGTCCGGCACGGTCAACCGGGTCGTCGCCGGCGTCACCATTCATCCGTATGCGGGGCAGCCCACATGACTCCACTCTTTCTCGGCATCGACGGCGGCGGCACGAAAACCGCGTTCATGGTGATTGACCAGCAAGGCCGCGTGCGTGCGCGCCATGAAACGACCACCAGCTACTACCTCGAGATCGGCATGGACGCGCTGCGCACGCTGCTCGCCGACGGCGTGCACGCGGTGCTGGCCGCGGCGAACGTCGCGCGCGACGAGATCGCGTATGCGTTCGCCGGCTTGCCCGCGTATGGCGAAGACAGCCGCCTGCTGCCCGAGCTCGACGGCCTGCTCGCCCCGCTGTTGGCGCGCGAGCGCTACCGGATCGGCAACGACATGGTGTGCAGCTGGGCCGGCACGCTGGCCGGCGCCGACGGCATCAGCATCGTCGCCGGCACCGGGTCGATCGCGTACGGGCAGCGCGACGGCCGCGCCGCGCGCTGCGGCGGCTGGGGCGAGATCTTCGGCGACGAAGGCTCGGCCTACTGGCTCGCGCGCGAAGGGCTCGCCGCGTTCTCGCGGATGGCCGACGGCCGCACCGCGCGCGGGCCGCTGTTCGACATCGTGCGCGCGCACTTTTCGCTCGACCATGATCTCGACCTGTGTGCGGCCGTGAATGCGGGCGCCGTGCGCAGCCGCTTCGCCCAGCTGTCGCGGCTTGTGATCGACGCGGCGCACGCGGGCGACACCGAAGCGCATACGCTGATCCTGCGCGCGGCGGACGAACTCGCGCGGCTCGCGGCCGGCGTCGCGCGCGCGCTCGGCTGGCCGCCCGGCCAGCTGCTGCCCGTGTCGTATTCGGGCGGCGTGTTCAATGCGGGCGCGCTCGTGCTCGATCCGTTGCGCGACGCGCTCGCCCGCAGCGTGCCGCACGCGGTGCTCACCGCGCCGCGGCTCGACCCGCATGTCGGCGCGGCCGTCCACGCGGCCCGGCTGGCGGGCCGGCCGCTCGATCCGCCGGCGCTGCGCGCGCTCCAGCCCGGGCAGGGGTTTTGATATCATTTCGGCTCCCTGTCTTGCCGAAATGGACATGCCCGCTCACAGAGTGCCTCCGTCGCCTGCCGTCGATCACGCGCCGTTGCTCGTCGAGGAACGCCGCCGCCTGATCTGCGAGCTGGTGCGCGAACGGGAGAAAGTCACCGTCGAGGAGCTGGCCGAGCGGTTCGGCATTTCGCTCGTCACGGTGCGCAGCGACCTGAACGCGCTCGCGGCCGCCGGCGCGGTGCTGCGCACGCACGGCGGCGCGCTCGTGCTGCGCGAAAGCGACGAGGTGCCGATCGCGGTCAAGCAGAAGCTCCGTCACGCGGAGAAGGTGCGGATCGCGATGGCCGCCGCCGCGCTGATCGGCGACGGCGAGACGATCCTGCTCGACTCGGGCAGCACGACCGAGGAAATCGCGAAGCAGATCGTCACGATGAAGCTGCAGTCGCTGAACGTGATCACGAATGCGCTGAACGTGGCCGTGCTGCTCGCGGCCGCGCCGCACATCAACCTGATCATGCCCGGCGGGCAGCTTCGGCCGAACTCCTATTCGCTGTCGGGGCCGCAGGCCGTCGTCGCGCTGCAGGGGCTGTATGCGGACCGGCTGTTTCTCGGCGTCGACAGCCTCGATCCCGAGATCGGCCTGATGACGCCGCACCTGCTCGAAGCGCAGCTGAACGCGCAGATGCTGAAGATCTCGCGCCAGGTCATCGCGGTTGCCGATTCGTCGAAGCTGATGAAGCGCAACCTCTCCGTGATCGCGAGCGTCGAGCAGCTCGACATGCTGATCACCGATACGGGCGCCGATGCTGCCGTGGTCGACGACCTGCGTCAGCGCGGCATCGACGTGCTGACGGTCTAGCCGCCCGGCCTCCCCCCTTTTTCGACCACCCCGATGCCACCCATCTCCTCCCCGCCCGTTCTCGACACACCGCGCCTCATCCTCGAGGGCCATCCGCTGGGGGACTTCGAAGCGCTCGCCACGATGTGGGCCGAGCCGAAGGTCGTCGAACACATCTTCAATGGCGCGCCGTCCGCGCCGCGCGACTCGTGGATGCGCATGCTCGCGTATCGCGGGCTGTGGCCGCTGCTCGGCTATGGCTACTGGGCGATTCGCGAGAAGGCGTCGGGCCGCTATGTCGGCGATCTCGGCTTCGCCGATTTCCACCGGCTCATCGAGCCGTCGATTCGCGACGTGCCGGAAGCCGGCTGGGCCCTTGCGACGTGGGCGCACGGCAAGGGTTACGCGACCGAGGCGCTCTCGGCCGCGCTGGCATGGCTCGACGGGCAACACCGGTTCGAGCGCAGCGTGTGCCTGATCGCGCCGACCAACGTCGCGTCGATCCGCGTCGCGGAAAAGGCGGGTTATGGGGAGCCGGTGCAGATCCGGTTCAACGACACCGATTCGTTGCTGTTTTCGCGCGCGAGCCGATAGGCTCGCCAGTGTACGGGTGGCGTGGGCGGGCCGTTTCGGCAGACGGTGCCGGCGCGCCCTCGCCGCTCACGCCACGTCCGGTTCATACAGGGTCGTAAAGAGCCCGTGGTCCATCGGCCAGCAGTTGCCGCAATCATCGCGCAAGATCCAGTCACCCGACTTGACCGAACGCCAGCCTTCCGGTGTGGCGATCGCTCGTCCGCCTTCACGGGTTTCCACCCGATCATGGTCGCCATCAGCGAACCACCGTGTTGCATCGACATAACTGATGCGTTTTCGAAATCGCATACCGCCACCGAAATGTTGAAACCTGACCGGTACGTTCAAGGACTTGTCCGTGTCAATGCATGTGCGGCGCGATGCGCCGTGAAATGGATGAGCGCCACGAAGGAGGCCGGGCGGCCGTGACCGCCTCCCCGGGCGACGGTGGCTGTGTCGCCAGCCGGGTTGCGTGCAACGCCTTCCGGCCTTCCGAGACGAGTGCCTCCAGCGTTTCCCGTGCGGTGATCGAGATCCGGATATCGATCTCCCGCATTCTCCCGATCGCCGTGTGAACCTCGTCGGGTTGATCGGGTGACAGCGCCATCAGGAACGCCGAACGTGTTTCTGCTGCCCGGACGGCCTCGCTCCAGTCGGCGTGGGCGACCGCGACTTCGATCGCGTTCGTGAGTGAATCGAGACTCCGGATGATTTGAAGCGGTGTCATTTCGCATTCCTATCAGAACATCGTACCGGCCACACGTTTGCCGCCTGGAAGGCGGGGGTGACGTCGACATCGATTCGCATGCGTCGAGCGCGGAAAGTGCCGCGCCGAACGGACGCGCCGGGCGAGCATTTGCACGCTGTCGGTCACCGCCTTCGCATTTGCATTCCCTTCGGCGGCCAGCCGGAAGCCGGTGTGCGTCATGCTCGCCACCGAGTCGCCACGATTGTAAGGACCTGTCCGTTGCCCGTTTCGTAATATTTTGTAATGATATGTCGAGCAATCTTTACCGGATTGCGGCCCGGGCGGGTGTGCGTTCCACGCGCCGTTTTTCCGCAAACGTTTTCGCGCGCACGACACCGCGCCCGCCGTCCCTGCCGGCCACGAAACGGATACCTCGCCTGACCTTGTCGCCCAAACATCGCCCCGTTCCGCGACGACACGATTCCACACTTTCGCTCAATTGCCTGGCTGCCCGGGCGTGATGATTCGCGTGCGGACCGGGCGGCCGGGCGATGCAGATTTCGCCACATTCCACCGGAATGTATCGAAGTATCATGCGCGTCTCTTCAGCTACCCCATGTTCGGACCGGGCGTGAGCGCTCGCCCCTTTCCCGTTTCATCCCCTCGTTTAGCGATGCCCATCCGAATCCTGCTCGTCGAAGACGACGTCCACTTGTCCGCACTGATCGCAGACTATCTGCGCACGCATCAGTACGAGGTGGACCGCCTGTTCGACGGCACCGACGCCGTCGCCACGATCGTCGCGCGTCACCCCGACCTGGTGCTGCTCGACATCAACCTGCCGGGCAAGGACGGCTTCGAGATTTGTCGCCAGGCACGCATGCAGTACGACGGCATCGTCATCATGATGACGGCCCGCGACGAACAGTTCGACGAGTTGCTCGGCCTGGAATTCGGCGCGGACGACTTTCTCCACAAGCCGATCGAGCCGCGCATCCTGCTCGCACGGATCAAGGCCCACCTGCGACGGGTGCGCATGCGCCCGGACGATGTCGAGCCGGCATCGCCTCACCGTTTCGAGTTCGGCAAGTTTTCGATCGACCGGGCCGATCGCAAGGTTCGTCTTCCCGACGGTAGCGCACCCCGCCTGACGTCGACCGAGTTCGACCTGCTGTGGGCGCTCGTCTGCCGTGCCGGCGAGGTGGTCAGCCGAAAAGACCTGACGCTGCTGCTACGCGGCATCGAGTTCGACGGCTTCGACCGCTCGATCGACGGCCGCATTTCGAAGCTGCGCCGCAAGCTGCGTGATGACCTGACGGAGCCGAAGCGCATCAAGACGATCCGCAGCAAGGGCTATCAGTTCAGCAAGCACGCATGGGAATGACGCGCTGCCGTCACGCGTAGAGCAAATTGAAGGTGTCGATACGAGACGCGCATCGCACATGGGGCGCGACGCGCGAATTGATGGCTTTATCGACCATCTCGCCGAAACGATGTCGTCCACTCGCCCATATCCGCATTAAATTGATCAACGCGCGTAGTGGATCAAATGCTCCGGCGGTGACGTCCTAATACACCCCACCCACCGAAAAAGACTGTGTCGGGCTGGAATTTTCCGAAAAAGTGGCTTATTTTTTATTCACTCACCTTGAGCAAAACCAAATCGGCGTTTGCAATTTCCGCTTGAGGAAATGGCGTCGCGAGTAGTAAAGATCGTGAAATAAATGGTGAGTTTTTCGGCGCGGTCGCGGGTTACAAATTTTCCTGTCGCTTCGGCCGCCAGACTGGCCTTTTCGCACCTGCGAGCCTCGGATTCATGTCGATAATTTCGATTGTGTTGACGACTCGTCTTACTGCCTAACGGGGTGAAATAATGATCAAGGTATCTTTTGCAGGTTATGGCGTAAATACTGACACATACGACGTGACAAGCCAGGTAACGAAAATGTATGCGGACGGTATAAGGAGTTTTCCTGCCGACAACAGAAATTGGGGCGATCCGTCCCCCGGTCACGACAAGTGCCTTTTTATTGTTTGGCAGAATGGTTCAGGCGCACCTGGTTCTGCAGTTGTCACGGAAGGGAGAACCATCACGCTTCCATGAAGTGTTTTTTGTTGAGGCTGAATGCGGTGTCCACGGGATTTGGCCACAACGAAATCGTGCCCATTCGCGAAACGACGCGCGGAAGAAACGACGGACAACTCGAAGTCACGCGTTCAGCCCGAGGTTGGGCGAAATTCGTGTGGCCAACGGGTGAATGAGGTTGCCCCGTTTCCGCGAGCGGTTGGGCAGTTAACTTCCACGCAGGCGGAGTTCCTCCGTTTATCGTGGTTCGGACGAGTTGTTCACGGCCGGTCGGCGGGTCGCCTGTCACGACCATGACGCTGGCCGGCGGTGGGCAACTCGCCCCGTGTCTTCGTTCAAGGTGGATCTGATCGTAGATGCTCGGCGAGCGATAACCCGTTTATGTTGGCCTACGTCACGTTGCCGTCGTCTTCCCGCCGAGCGCCGTAACGGGCGTCTCCGGGTCACGCGCAAGCCCTTGCGCGAACACCTTCAACCCTTCCAGCAACGGCGTCAGCGCGTCCCACAGCGCTTCGTCGTGCAGCAGCCGGTACGCGCCGCGCACGCCTGGGGCGACATGCTCGTGCTGCTCCGGCCGCCACGCGCCGACGTGGTGCAGCGCGTCGGCGGCCGCGAACGCGGCCTTGCCGAACTGTTCGGGCGGAATGCGCGACAGCGCCATCAACAGCACCGCGAGATTCTGCATGCCGCTCTGCATGCCCGGCTTGTCGAGCGCGTCGACGAACGTGTCGGCCAGCCGCGCGTTCGCGCTGACGACCTCGCTCGCCAAATGCAGGAATCCATGCCGGTGCAGGCTGCCGAGCAAATGTTCGAGCGCGTCGTGCGCGCTGGGCTCCGAGTGCGGAGGCGTCGTATCGGGGGACTGACGTTCGGTCATCGGCTTTCTCCGGTTGGGACGCCACGTGGCCGCCGCGATGGCGGCCACGCGCGCCGGTTGCGTCTCGTTCGTCTGACACCGCCTGCCCGGCGGCAGGCCGGGCGCATGCGCCCACCGCGCGCCGCTTGCGCCGCGGCGGTTGCGTGCGCGGGTTTCATCGGCGAGCCATGCGGCCCGCATGTCGAGCGGCCGTGCCGGTACGCGCTGACCGGCCGCCGCCCTACCGCATGTTTCCCGTATGACCCAGCGAATAGCGGCCCGGCTGCGGCCACACCGTCAGGCCGTGCGGCTCCATGCCGACGGGAATCGACCGGACCGCGCCGCTCGTGGTGTCGATCGCGTAGACGACGTCATCGAAGCGGCCCGACAGCCACAGCGTGTTGCCGTCCGCGCTGACGTTGCCCATGTCGGGGCTGCCGCCGCCGGGAATCGGCCAGGTTGCGACCACCTTGCGCGTCGCGAAATCGAGCACCGATACGCTGCCCTTGCCGTGACGCGGCCCATGGACGCGATTGGAGCCGCGATTCGCGATATAGAGCTTCGTGCCGTCGCGGCTCGGGTACAGGCCGTGCGTCCCGACGCCGGTCGGGATGAAGCCGATCTTCGTGAAGGCGTCGCCATCGATGACGTAGACCCCGTCCGCCATCATGTCCGCGACATAGAACACCTTGCCGTCGGGCGACACGCGGATGTCCTGCGGCATCCCTTTCCGGTCGAGCTCGAGATAGCCGACCACCTGGCGGTTCACGAAATCGATCTTGGCCAGCTTGCCGCCGAACTCGCACGTGAAGAGCGCGTACCGGCCGTCGATCGAAAAGTCGGCATGGTTGATGCCCGTGCATTGCGGCACATCGAGGCTCGATTTCAGCGCCATCGTTTTCGGGTCGCGGAAGTCGAGCCGCGCATGCGCTTCGGCCACCACGATCGCGTCCTTGCCGTCGGGCGTGAAATACATGTTGTACGGATCGTCGACGCTCACGGCCTGGCCGGGCTTGCCCGTCTTCGGGTCGACCGGCGTCAGGCTGCCGTCGGTTCCCCCTTCCGCATTGTTCGCGATCCACAGCGTCTGCAGGTCCCACGCCGGCACGACGTGCTGCGGACTGCGGCCGACCGCGAACCTGTCGACGACCTTGTCCGTGGCCGGGTCGATCACGTAGACGTCGTTCGATCTCAGGTTCGGCACGTAGATGCGTGGCAACGCGCCCGCTACCGCCGCGCTCATGCGGCCGGCCTGCGCCTCGCTGTACAGGTTGTCGGGATGGACGACGGGCGGCATGCCGGGTACGGCCGCGACGGCGGCCGCCGCGATCGCCCCGCGGGCACCGACGGCCAGCGCCGCCACGATGACGCTCGCGGAACGGGAGAAGCGGAGGTGACGGCGAAAGCACGGTTGCATGACGATGTCCCGGTTCGATTGAAGGGAACGACGACCAAGGTAGCGCGATGGCGCGGCTGTGTCAGCGGCCGGCGATTTCCTTTTTGATCGCATCGACGGTGCGCGACACGATGGCGTCGGTGCCCAGCCGGCCCAGTTCGACACTCGCGTGACGCGGATCGCCGCCGTAGACGCCGTCGCCGGCGCCGGGCTTCGCGGCGTTGCGCAGCTTGTCGACCCTGACCATGCGCGGCTCGACCGCCAGCAGCAGCGCCGTGTCGGCCAGCCCCGCATGCGTGCCGATATCAGCGGCCGGCACGCCGTGCTCGCGCAGGATCTGGTCATAACCGTCGGAGCTGGTGCCGTAATACGCGGCCGGCACGAACGCGCGCGCCCCCGTGCCGGCCCACGACTTGTTGAGCCGGGCGACGGATTGCTTGATGTCGTTCTGGTAGCCGCCGTGGTCGCCGAGAAACACGATGTTCGTGAAGCCATGGACGCGGAAGCTGTTGGCCGCGGATTCGAGGGTCTTTTCGAAGACGTCGTCGGGCACGGTGATCGTGCCCGGGAAGCGCATGTGCGACGTCGGCGGCGCATAGCCGCCCTCGGGCACATAGGCGATGACGGGCGCGACGATCGCGTTGCCGAGGCCTTCCGCGATCCGCTCGGACAGTACCCTGACCCGCGCGTTGTGCTTGCCGAGCGCGACGTACGGCCCGCTTTGCTCGGTCCCGCCGATTGGAATCAGGAGGGTGGTCTTGCCGGCCCGGATGCTGTCGCGCAGTTCGGTCCAGGTCATGTCCTCGAGTTGCACCGCGCCCGGCGCCTGGGCGAGCGCGGCTTGCGCGACGGTGACAGCGAGGGCGGCGAAGATGGCGCGTGGCAGGCATTTCATCGCGGATTCCCGGCGGAAGGAAAGAAACGACGCGGCGTTCCCTCGCACCATAAACGAACTCGCCCGACTTGTCGCTGACCGCGGCGCAACGATTCATGCGGAAAGTTGCAAGAAAGCGGTTCTTCCCGCTAACGGCCAGCCACCGCGCCCAGCTGTTCGACGATCGGCCCCAATGCAAGCGCCGGCAGGTACGTGATCGACGCGATCATGAGCACCGTCCCGATCAGCAGCCCGACAAAGAGCGCGCCGTGCGTCGGCAGCGTACCGGCTCCCGCTGCGCGCCGCCGCTTGCCCGCGAGCGACCCCGCGATCGCCAGTACCGGAACGATCACCGCGAAGCGGCCGAACCACATGGCGATCGCCAGCATCCCGTTGTAGTACGGCGTGTTGGCCGACAGGCCCGCAAACGCGCTGCCGTTGTTGTTGGCGGCCGAGGAAAATGCATACAGGATTTCGCTGAACCCGTGCGGGCCCGGGTTGCCGATCCCGGCGATCCCGGCCGGCGTGACGACGGAAATCGCGGTGCCGACCAGCACCAGCAGCGGCGTCGCGAGAATCGCGATGGCCACCATCTTCATCTCGTACGCATCGATCTTCTTGCCGAGATATTCCGGCGCGCGGCCGATCATCAGCCCGGAGATGAATACCGCCAGGATCGCGATGACGATCATGCTGAAGAGGCCGGAGCCCGGGCCGCCGAACACGACTTCGCCCGTCTGCATCAGTACCATCGGGACGAGACCACCCACCGGCGTGAACGAATCGTGCATCGCGTTGACCGCGCCGTCGCCGCCGCTGGTCGTCACGGTCGCGTAGAGCGCCGACGACACGACGCCGAAGCGCGTTTCCTTGCCTTCGTGGTTACCGCCGCGCTCGATCGACAGGGCCGCGGCCCCGTCATGCGAAGCGGCGAGCGGCCCGAAGCCCTGCTGCTCCGCACGAATCGTGACCATCGCCGCGGCGACGAACATTACGGTCATCGCGGCAAGCAGCGCCCATCCCTGCCGCCGGTCGCCAACGGCGACACCGAACGTGTAGCACAGCGCGGCAGGAATCAGCAGGATCGCGATCATCTGCAGGAAATTGGTCAACGGCGTGGGGTTTTCGTACGGATGCGCGGAATTCGCGTTGAAGAAGCCGCCGCCGTCGCCGCTCAGCAGCTTGATCGATTCCTGCGACGCCACGGGGCCGAGCGGCAGGCGCTGTCGTTGCGAGCGCATCGATTGCTGCACGACGTTGCCGGCGGCGTCGTGCATCGGCTGGCCCTGCGCGTCCAGTGCCGGTTGCTGCCACGTCACGGCCTGCACCGTTTCCACGTCGCGGTAGGCGGTGAAATTCTGGATGACGCCCTGCGCCATGAAGGCGATCGCGAACACGGCGGACAACGGCAACAGGACATAGAGCGTCGCGCGCGTGAGGTCGACCCACAGGTTGCCGACCGTCGCTGCGCCGCGCCGCGCAATGCCCCGCATCAGCGCGAACATCACGGCCATGCCGCTGGCCGCGGAGAGGAAGCTCTGCACCGTGATGCCGAGCATCTGGCTCAGGTAGCTCAACGTCGTTTCGCCCGCGTAGCCTTGCCAGCTGGTGTTCGTCGCGAAACTCACCGCCGTATTGAACGCGGAATCCGGGGCCACGGCCGGCAGCCCCTGCGGATTGAGCGGCAACCACGGTTGCACGCGCTGCAGCACATACAGGAAGAGCGTGCCGACGGCACTGAACAGCAGAAGCGCGACCGCGTAGGTCTTCCAGCTCATTTCGACCGTCGGATCGACGCCGGCGGCACGGTAGATCCAGCGCTCGACGGGTCGCCCGATTGATGCGAGCAACGGCACCTCGCCGTCGGCCACGCGCGCCATGTAGAGCCCGAGCGGCTTGACGAGCGCAATCAGTACGACCAGAAACAGTCCGACCTGAAAGCCGGCACTTGCAACCATCCTTTCCTCCCGCAGCCACTGTGTATCGAAGAGTCTCTCACCCTATTTCAGCTCGTGAAAAGTCAAATCGATGCATAGACTGCGGCACATCGCGTAAACATCCCGTCAACGCGAATCACGCCGGCAACACGGCCACCGCCTTGATCTCGACGATGTAGCCGGGCGCGCCACCCAGCATGTGCGCACCGACCGCCGTCCACGCCGGTTTCGGGTGCGCGGCGAGATAGCGGTCGCGCACCTGCATGAACAACGGCAGGTCGCGCATGTCGGTATGGAAGGTCGTCAGGTCGACCACGTCGTTGAACGATGCACCTGCCGCCTCCAGCACCTGCTTCAAATTCTCGAATGCCTGCACGATCTGCGCTTCACGGCCTTCGACGAGCTGCATTGCCGCATCGCGGCCGATCTGGCCGGATACGTACAGCGTATCGCCGATCTTCAGACCGGGCGCGTAGCCGATCTTCTCGTACACCGCTTCCATTCCCGCCGGAACGATGGCTTTGCGATCACGCATGGGGGTCTCCGTGGCCGGCGTCTTCGCGCCGGCCGGTGGGTTGTCGATGAATACGTTGAAACTCGTTGAACACGTTCGAGCAGCGTCGCGACACGCCGCTCAACCCGTATCGCCGCCCGCGACCGGCAGCACCGTGCCGGTGATGTAGCTCGCCTCGTCGGACGCGAGGAACAGGATCGGCGCGATCTGCTCGTCGATGCTGCCGTAGCGCTTGAAGAACGTCGACTCCGTGACCTGGCGCACGGCTTCGCCCATCCATGCCTGTTCCTGCTCGCTGTCGCCGGCGGCATTGCGCGGCACGCGGCGCGGCGGCGCGCTGGTACCGCCCGGCGCGGTGGCCACGACCCGGATGTTGTGCTCGGCGTATTCCATCGCGAGCGCCGCCGTCAGCGCATTGACGCCGCCTTTCGCCGCCGAGTACGGCACGCGGCGGATGCCGCGCGTCGCGTTCGACGAGATGTTGACGATCGTGCCGCCGCCGCGCGCGAGCAGGTGCGGCAGCACCGCGTGGCAGGTATAAAGCGTCGGCATCAGCGAGCGGCGGATTTCCGCATCGATCTGCGCGGGTTCGAATTCGGCGAACGGGCGCATGCGAATCGCGCCGCCGACGCCGTTGATCAGGATGTCGATGCCGCCGAACGTCTGTGCGGCGTGCGCGATCGCCGCATGCGCACCGTCGTACGTTTCGAGATCGGCGACGAAGCCGGCCGTCTCGCCACCGGTCGCTTCGGCCGCGACCTCGGCGACGAAATCCGCGCGATCGACGAACAGCACCCTGCCGCCTTCGGCCGCCGCGCGCAGCGCGACGCCACGGCCGATGCCCTGCGCGGCGCCCGTGACGACGATGACCTTGCCAGAGAATCGTTGCATGATCACGCCGCCTTTGCCGTGACGTTGGGGGTGAACTTCTCGTAGTGGAAGCTGTTCGGCTTCACGCCTTCGTCGTCGAAATACTTGCGCACCGCGTCGACCATCGGCGGCGGCCCGCACAGATACACGTCGACGTCGCCGTCGTTCAGCGCATCGGCCGGGATGTGCTGCGTGACCCAGCCCTTGCGCGGATGGCTCGACGCGGCATCCGCGATGACCGTCGCGAAGCTGAAATTCGGCAGTTTCGCCGCGTAGGCTTCGATCGCGTCGACCAGCACGAGGTCGAGATCGCGCGTCACGCCGTAGATCATGTGCACCTTCTGCTGCGACCCGGTGCGTGCGAGCACCTCGAGCATCGACAGGAACGGTGCAAGCCCGGTGCCGCCCGCGAGGAACAGCAGCGGCCGCTGCACGTCGCGCAGGTAGAAGCTGCCGAGCGGCCCGTGCAGTTCCAGCGTGTCGCCGGGCTGCGCCGATTCGAGCCACGTGCTCATCACGCCGCCGGGGATCTTCTTGATCAGGAAGCTGACCTTCGCATCGGCCGGCGCCGAGGAGAACGAGTAGGACCGGTGCTGCCCGCTCGCGGGCACGTCGATGTTCACGTACTGGCCCGGCAGGAACACGGGCGCGGCCGCGCCGACGTCGAGTTCGAGCACGACGGCCGCATCGTTGTGCTGCTCGACCTTCGTCACCGTGGCGGAGAACCCGCTCTGGCCCGTCTTGCACGCGACCGACGACGTCGGCACCGCGATCACGCAATCGCCTTGCGGCACCATCTGGCAGGTCAGCACGAGGCCGCCGTCCTTTTCGTCTTCGGTGAGCGCGTCGTCGATGTAATCGTCGCCGAGATCGTAGCTGCCGCTTTCGGCGCGGCACTTGCACGTGCCGCACACGCCGTCGGAGCAATCCATCGGCAGGTTGATCTTCGCGCGGAAGGCCGCGTCGAGAACCTTCTCGCCGGCCTTGCAGTCGATGAAGCGGGTTACCCCGTCCTCGAAGTTCAGTGCAATCTTGTAGCTGGACATGGCGTCGCCTCCACTTCCTTGTCTTTCATGACGAAACAACGGGCGTCAGACGTGATAGACGTCGAGCACCTGCCGGATGTAGTCGTTCTTCAGCACGATCTTCTTGTACGAGATCAGCAGTTCATCGCCCACCTGGCGCAACGTGACGAACATCGTGCCGAAGAAGTGATCGGTCACGCGGTAGCGGTGGTTCAGCGTGTGAAAGTTGTAGCGCACGTCCACCTCGTCGTCGCGTTCGGCCAGCACCTCGACGTTCGTGACGTTGTGGCTGGTGCGCGGCTCGGGCGTCGATGCGCCGCTGCGCTCGGTCTTGATCCGGAACACGCGATCCTCGAGGCCGCCGCGGTCCGGGTAGTACATCAGCGAGATCTGGCTCTGGTGATCGTCGGTCGGCCGATCGTCGTCGTCCCATGCGGGCATCCAGTACGTGACGTCCTCCGTGTAGCAGGTCAGCCACTCATCCCACTGGCGATCGTCGAGCAGGCGCGCTTCGCGATACAGCGCCGCGCAAATGATCCGGTAATCGAAGCTCATGCTGCCACCTCCCCGCGTTCCTTCTTCAGCGCATCGCGCATCACGTTCACCCAGTGTTCGTGCTGGCACACGAACAGCCCTTCGTCCTCGCTGCGCTCGCCGGAAATGCGCGGGTTCAGCCCCATCTTTTTCGCGTTTTCGTCGGGCCCGTCGACCCACAACGGCGCGCCGCGCGACAGGTCGTTCCACATCGCCGTGATGCCCGCGTAACCGGCCTGGCATGCGCGGAACTCCTCGAGGTCGTCGGCCGTGCCCATGCCGGTGACGTTGAAGAAGTCCTCGTACTGGCGGATCCGGATCGTGCGGTCGGTCTCGCTCTCGCCCTTCGGCGCGAAGCAGAAGATCGTGACTTCGGTCTTGTCGACGCCGAGCGGCCGCACCACGCGGATCTGCGTGCTGAACTGGTCCATCAGGAACACGTTCGGGTACACGCACAGATTGCGGGTCTGGTTGACGATGAAGTCGGCCTGCACGTCGCCGACGCGCGCCTTGATCTCGTCACGGTGCTGGTACACCGGCCGCACTTCCGGGTTCATCGTCTGCGTCCACAGCAGGATGTGGCCGTTGTCGAAGCCGTACACGCCCGCGACCGACTTGCTCCAGCTGTTCGCGTCGACGGCCTTGGTGCCGTCTTCCTTGCGGCGGCCCATCGTCGCCGCGTAGTTCCAGTGCACGGTGCTGACGTGGTAGCCGTCGCAACCGTTCTCCATCTGCATCTTCCAGTTGCCTTCGTAGATGTAGGACGAGTTGCCGCGCAGCACCTCGAGCCCGTTCGGCGCCTGGTCGACGATCTGGTCGATGATCACGCGCGCTTCGCCGAGGTAGTCCTCGAGCGGCAGCACGTCGGCGCTGAGGCTGCCGAACAGGAAGCCGCGATAGTTCGCGAAGCGTGCGACCTTCTTCAGGTCGTGCGAGCCGTTCGTGTTGAACTGCACCGGATATTCGGTCGTCTTCTCGTCCTTCACCTTCAGCAGCTTGCCGGTGTTCGAGAAGGTCCAGCCGTGGAACGGACACGTGAAGCTGCCCTTGTTGCCATGCTTGCGGCGGCACAGCATCGCGCCCTTGTGCGCACAGGCATTGATCACCGCGTGCAGCTCGCCGGTCTTGTCGCGCGTGATCACGATCGGCTGGCGGCCGATCCACGTCGTGTAGTAGTCGTTGTTGTCCGGGATCTGGCTTTCGTGCGCCAGGTACACCCAGTTGCTCTCGAAGATGTGTTTCATCTCGAGTTCGTACAGCTCGGCGTTCGTGAAGATGTCGCGGCGGCAGCGGAATACGCCGGCCTCCTTGTCGTCCTGCACGGCGGTGGCGAGCAGGTGATCCAGGTCGGTGGCTTGGTCGATCGTGGCGGACATGTTGGCTCCTCCCATGCGCGTGCCGCGTCCTGCAAGCACGCTCGCATCGGTAATCGGTTGAATCTCGCGGGAACCCGGCCGGCGGCGGCGCATCGGCGCCGCGCCGGCGGGCGGTTACGCCGTCGCGGCTGCGCGCGGGCGGTGGACGATCTGGTTGTCCTTGCCCTGCACCAGCGGCGTCAGCACGAAGTTGAACTCGATGTCCTGGTACGCATCGGCCTTCAGGCCGAGCGCCGTGCCGCCGGTCTTGTCGACCACGGGCGGGATCAGCTCCTCGCGCGTCGCATACGCGAAGTCATCCCAGATCAGCGGGTCGCCGTCGATGTTGAACTGCGTCGTCAGCTTGCGGTGGTCGTGGCTGTCGACGAAGAAGTGCACGTGCGCCGGGCGGTTGCCGTGGCGGCCGAGGCTGTTCAGCAGCTGCTGCGTCGCGCCCTGCGGCGGGCAGCCGTAGCCGACCGGCATCAGCGTGCGGAATTCGTATTTGCCGTCGGCGCCCGTCTTCACCGCGCCGCGCAGGTTGAAATCGCTCTGCTCGCCGGTCGGGTCGAAGTGCGAATAGAAGCCGTGCGAATTCGCGTGCCAGCATTCGACCAACGCGCCCGCGACCGGCTTGCCGTCGAGGCCCGTCACCGTGCCGTGGATCACGAGCGGGCCCGCGCCGTCGTCCGCGTCGAGGTCGATCTTCGACACGCCGTCGCGCACCGGCGCGCCGGCCACATAGAGCGGCCCTTCGATCGTGCGCGGCGTGCCGCCGTCGAGGCCGACCGCCTTGTCCGCGGCATCCATCCGGATGTCGAGATACTTCTCGAGGCCGAGGCCGGCCGCGAGCAGCGCCGCTTCGCCGTCCTGGCCGAGCTTGTTCAGGTAGTTGACGCCGGCCCACACTTCGTCGGGCGTGATGTCGAGATCGTCGATCGCCTTGAACAGGTCGCCAAGCAGCCGCAGCACGACCTGCTGCGTGCGCGCGTTGCCGCCCTTGCCGCTCCCGCCCGCGTTCGACGCGGCCTTCAGCAGATCCTGCACTTCCCGGGTATCGAAAACTTTGACGCTCATGATGGTGTCTCCACGTGTATTGGGGGGAATGACGGCCTTTGCCTGGCCCGGGTTATCGCGCGACTTTCGTCAGCCCGTCGCGGGTGAAACGCCTGACCTTGTCCTCGTCGAGTTCGATGCCGAGGCCAGGGCCGTCCGGCACGGTCAGTTCGAAGTCGCTGTAATCGAGCGGCTGCGTCAGGATCTCTTCGGTGATCAGCAGCGGCCCGAACAGTTCGGTGCCCCACTGCAGGTTCGCGACACTCGCGAACAGGTGCGCGGACGCCACCGTGCTGAACGCGCCTTCGAGCATCGTGCCGCCGTACAGCTCGATGCCGGCCGCATCGGCGATCGCGGCGACGCGCTGCGCGGCGAACAGGCCGCCGCTCTGTTCGATCTTGATCGCGAACACGTCCGCGCCGTGATGCTTCGCGATGTCGAAGGCGCTGTCGGGGCCCTGCAGGATTTCATCGGCCATCAGCGCGATCGGGAAGCGGCGCATCAGGCGCGCCAGCGCCGCGGCCGAGGCCACCGGCTGCTCGACCAGTTCGCAACCGGCATCGGCCAGCGCCGGAATCGCGCGGGCCGCCTGCGTTTCGCTCCACGCCATGTTCACGTCGACACGTACCGACGCGCGATCGCCGACCGCCCGCTTGATCTCGGCCACGTGGCGGATATCCGTCTCCGGCGACTTCGCGCCGATCTTCAGCTTGAACACGTTGTGGCGGCGCTGGTCGAGCATCCGCTCGGCTTCGGCGATGTCGGTGGCCGTGTCGCCCGATGCGAGCGTCCATGCGACCGGCAGGCGGTCGCGGCGGCGGCCGCCGAGCAGTTCGCTCACCGGCACGCCGAGCCGCTTGCCGTGCGCGTCGAGCAGCGCGGTTTCGAGCGCGCTCTTCGCGAAGTGATTGACCTTCGCGAGCTTGCCGACGAACGCCATCAGCGTCTGGATGCGCGTCGCGTCCTTGCCGATGATCGCCGGCGCGAGATACGTGTCGATCGCGAGCTTCATCGCCTCGGGGTTTTCCGGGCCGTACGCCATGCCGGCGATCGTGGTGCCTTCGCCGAGGCCCGTCACGCCGTCGCTGCAGAACACCTTCACGAGCATCAGTGTCTGGCCATGCATCGTGGCCACCGACAGCTTGTGCGGGCGGATCGTCGGCAGGTCGACGAGGCGGGTTTCGATGCGTTCGATGGTGACGGAGGACATGGGGCTCGCCGTGGGGGTGAAGTTCTTGAGGCGATTTATACGTCTCGGCCGAATCGAGCGTCCAATACTTTTGGGCGGTCATTTCAATACCTGACAGGTATTGAAATTCGGGAATATTCGCAGGATATCGCTGGTTACCATACCCTCGATGACAGGCAATACGACCGGGAAGCCGCGCTGGATCGAGGGGAGCGGTCACCCGGGATACGGACGGCCGGAGACGGGAATGGCATCGGTCGCCACGCGCGCAGCGACGCAAAAAAGCGGCCTCGGCGGGCCGCTGTCAGGGTTTTCCTGATGCCTCGCCCGGGGGCTCGTGGGCGAGTTTCTCGATATGCGCGGTTGGCGGCCGGATTCGCGTGCGTTTGTTCGACCGGTTGTCGGCTCGAGACTCTGTGGCGCCGGCGGGCTTTCCGGCAGCGATGCTTGCGCATCGGGTCAGGCATGCGAAGGGCTCGTCGTCAGGGCAGTCCGCGTCACGCGCATGCTGGCCGCTTCGTGGCGAGCGTCACCGGGCCCGGCAATTCAATCGCCGCACCGCCCCGGGGCGGGGCGGCACCGTGTCACGCTTCGCCATCGACGCCCGGATAACCGCCCAGCCTGCCCTCCACCCCATACCCGTCATCCGGCGCCGGCAGCCGACCGAGCACCCGCTCGACCTCCAGCGCGACCGCGATGAGTTCGCGATCGGTGCCGGCCGCCCCGTCCAGTGCGAGGCCGACCGGCAGCCCGGCCGCCGTCAGGCCGGCCGGGACGGTCATGCCCGGTACGCCGGCATTGCTGCCCGGCTCGGTATTCCGGATGTAGGTCGAGAACACCGACGCGGTCTCGCCGTTGAGCATCATCGTGTCGCCCGCCGGGATCGGGCACGCGGTCGCGATCGTGGTCGGAAACACCAGCGCATCGGCCCCGCTGTCGGCGAGGCACTGCCGATACGCGGCACGCGACCGCGTACGCCGGTCGAGCGCGGTGCGGTACGCCGCTTCGCCGATACCGTCGGGGCCGGTGATATGCCGGGCGATCTTCGCGACGTCCGGGCTCCCCACGTTCGCGACGATGTCGTCGACCGACACGTCGTAGCCGTTCTCGACCAGATAGGCGTGCATCGACGACCGGAATTCATACATCGCGATGACGGCCGGCTCGTCGTCGAAGAACCCCGGATAGTCGTTCAGGTCGATGTCGACGCACTCGAATCCCGCCTGCTCCAGCTTCGCCACCGCGGCATTGGCCACCCTTTCGACATCCTGTGCGAGGCCGCGCCAGAACGTCGTGCGCGGAACCGCCAGGCGCACGGGGCGCGTCGCGCTACGGGCCGGCAGCGCCGTCGACGCACCGGCGCCGGCGCCCGACAGGATCGCGTCGAGCAGCGCGATGTCCTCGACCGACCGCGCGATCGGGCCGACGGTGTCGCGCGTGTGCGAAATCGGCGCCACGCCGCCCGACGGGTAGCGCCCCACGGTCGGGCGAAGACCGACGGCGCCGCACAGCGCCGCCGGAATCCGGACCGAGCCGCCGGTGTCCGTCCCGAGCGCGGCGGGCACCACGCCCGCACCGACCAGCGCGCCCGAGCCGCTGCTGCTGCCGCCCGGAATCCGGTTGAAGTCGTACGGGTTGCGTACCGCGCCCGTCACGCGGTTGTTGCCGGACACACCGAGCGCCAGTTCGTGCAGGTTGGCCTTGCCCGCGATCAGCGCCCCTTGCGCCAGCAGCCGCGCGACGACCGGCGCATGCTGCGGCGGCACGCGGTTGTGCAGCGCCAGCGTGCCGTTGCCGGTCGGCAGGCACGCGGTGTCGATGTTGTCCTTGATCGCGATCGGCAGGCCCAGCAGCGCGTGCGGGGTGGCCGATGTCGCGAGGTCGCGGTCGCAGCGGGCCGCTTCGGCGAGCAGCCGCGCATCGTCGACGCACGTAAAACCGTTCAGGTAGCGCCAGCGTGCGTGCCGTTCGATCGTTGCGTACGCGTATTCGGCACAGGAAAACTCACGGCGCAGGATCGCGTTCCGGGCTTCGGTCAGTGTCAAGGTTCCCAGGGTGGGCATCGTCGTCGTTCCTCGTGACAGGGGATCGTCACAAGGTAAGGCGCGCCGATTTTGACGCCCATCATCACAATGGATGACCCCGGCCGTCGGCCGCGCGACCCGTTACGCCAGCGCGGCCGCGAGGCTCGCGCGGTTGGCGACGCCCTTCTTCGCCATCACGCGCCGCAGATGCGTGCGGACCGTCGGCACCCCGATGCCGAGCGTGCGCGCGACGTCCTTGTCGGTATAGCCGGCGGCAACCAGCCGCGCGACGTCGCTCTCGCGCTCGGTCAGCCCCGCGCACGCATGGCGCCGCCGCAGCAGCGCGCGCCGGAAAAACGGCTCGATGCCGTTCAGCAGCAGCTTGTCGCGTTCGGTAAAATCGGGCCGCCCTTGCGCCCGCCAGATGCGCAGGTCGCCCACATGGGTCGCGCCGTCGAACGCATAGACGTTGATGCCGTGGTGCATGCCGTCGCGACACAGGAAATCGTTGTAGAACTCGGTCTGCTCCAGCTCGCGCCGGCTGACCACCTCGTCGACGCAGGTCGCCACGCGGCGCGCGCGCAGTGGCGACGTGACCGGATCGATATGCTGGAACCACGCTTCGTACCGGGCGATCTGCAACGGATCGACGTTGTACGAAAACCCGTTGCGCCACAGGCCGGTGTGTTCGTCGCAATCGAACGACGCGGCGAAATCGGCGCGGAGCAGCTGCGTGATCGCGGGCAGCACGACCGTCCTCACGTCGACGGCCGGCCCCAGCTCTTCCAGGCGGGCGACGATGTCGCCGAACAGCCGGAGTTCCGCCGGCGTGATATCGGACACGGAAAGGTTCATGACGGACGGTTCCTCGGCAAGCCGGTGGAGAACACCTGCATCGAGCGCTGCGATGGGCGCTTTCGCGGCGAAGGCCCGAACGGGCGCCGGTTTGTCGCGATGCGCCATGTTACCCGGCGGATCGACGCATTGCGTGTCGACGTACATAGCCCACCTTTTCTACCGACGGGCGGCACGTCCGCCCGCCAGTCCTTTGCCTCGGTTATTCATACAGGCGGGTTTAACGCCACTGCTAGTATGGCTCCTGGGCAGCACTATCTTCACCGGGCACGCCCGGAGATCCCGAGGGAAGAGTCGGATTCGGATTTTCTGCCCCGGGTGGCTCGCTGGGATATAGCATCCGGTATATCAATCTTCTTTTGGTTGGTAGGGCATGACAAATTATCCACTTCTTTTTTCCTCGTTTGCCCTTGTTGCTGTTATGGCATATTTAATGCTGACATTGACTGAGCGAGTGGTGAATTTTGTTCGCACCAGCAAAATG
The DNA here is from genome assembly GCF_002223135.1 of Burkholderia sp. AU33423. Lineage (NCBI taxonomy): Bacteria > Pseudomonadati > Pseudomonadota > Betaproteobacteria > Burkholderiales > Burkholderiaceae > Burkholderia > Burkholderia sp. AU33423. The sequence goes on along the minus strand of NZ_NKFH01000010.1, from coordinate 584,578 downwards.
TGGGACGCATATCTCAGAATCGTTTTCGGAATAAATATAGCGAAAGTAAAGGATGAAACGATTTTTAAGATGGTTAAATTCAATGGATTTATCGCCCTTCTTATGGCGGTGGTTTTGGGGTGGGGAGTGATGTCAAAATTATTTGCAAATAATTGACTTTATCTCCGCGGCAGCTTTTCCTCGCCGTCGTACCCGCTTGACGCGTCGAGATTGAGCATCGCGACGCGCTCCTCAATCTCGACTGGCCGCTCATCTGCAGGTTTACCTCCAGTGAGCGAAACGATCATTGTGAAACCGGTCTGTAATTTGGAACGACGAAACAGACTGGCAAAACTCCCGAGGGAACCACGGCCGGCCCACTGCGGCACGCCGGGCCGCTGCGTCATGGCGCCAAATGGAGCGCCGCTCAGCGGCCGGCGGCCGCCACCGACGCCTGCCATTGCGCGGCCACGCCGGCGTAATCCCTGATCTTGAACGCGGAGCCGTCCTGGACGTGGACCCAGCCGAGCGTGCGCTCGGCGAGCGGCTTGTCGTGGTCGTCCGTCGCGATCTTGACGATCGCCTGCGCACGCACATGCACGAGACCGTCCGGATAGTCGGACGACGGGTTCGCCAGCGTCACGGTCACGAACGGCCCGAGATCCTGCAGCAGTCGATCGGCCGGCGGATTGTCGGCCATCAGCAACGAACCGCCCTTCACGCGGTCGTCCACGCGAATGGCCGTGCCGCCCGGCCGCCGCTGCGCAGCGGTCGGCTGCGACATCCACAGCACGTGATCCGGGTTGAGATAGACCACATCGGGGTCGCCCATCGCGTCGCGGGTTTCAATCCGGGGTATCGGCATGCACAGTCTCCTGTCGAATATCGGGCACCGATCGCCGGTGCGTCGGCATCCATGATGATGCCGCAATATGTCGGCTTGCCGCGTGCCTGGCGGCGAATGGCGCGACCACGCCAGGCCGGATGGCCGCGCGCCAAGCACGTGACTCGCACGTGACTGTTTCGCAGGTGCGCCGACGTCGTCGAGCGGTGGTCGACACCGCTTCGCGCCAACGCGACCCGCGGCCGGGCCGCACCGCCTACCCTCGCCACGTCGCGTCCGCGAGCTTCGCCACCAGCGCGTCGTACACGACCCGGATGCGCCGGGGCATCGGCCCACGCCGCGGCCGATAGACGTGCAGCTTCCACGGCTCGGGTTCGAGGCCGGGCAGCAGCCGCACGAGGCGCCCCTTGTCGACGTACGGCCGGACGAGGTATTCCGAGCACTGCCCCAGCCCCACCCCCGCACATACGGCCTCGATCTCCACCTCGGTATCGTCGGTCAGATACGCCGGCGACGACGGGACGAACTGGTGCTCTCCCCGAAACATCCACGGCCACGCGCGGCCGCTCGCGCGATCGATCAGGCACGTGACCGGCATCGATTCGAGTTCCTTGCGGTTCCTGGGCTCACCCAGCCGCCGGATCAGCGACGGCGCGCCGACGATCCACATCGGCAACGGCCCGACCATGCGCGCGACGAAACGGTTGTCGCCGATCGCCCCGACGCGCACGCCGATGTCGATCTGTTCGTCGACCACCGGCGACGGCACGTCCGACAGCCTCAGGTCGGGCACGAGCCCCGGATACCGCTGCACGAGATCGCTCAGGATCGGCTGGACGTAATGACGCCCCATGCCCGACGGCGCCGTGATCCGGACGACGCCCACCGGCTCGTCGGCCTGGCCCGTCGCGGGCCCGAACAGCCCGTCGACGGCAGCCAGCGCCGTCTGCGCGTCGCGCGCGAACGCCCGCCCGAACGCGGTGATCCGGATGCTCCGCGTCGTCCGGTGAAACAGCGTTTCGCCGAGCATCTCCTCCAGTTCGCGCACCGCGCGCGTCACGACCTGCGGCGACACGCCGAGGCGCGCCGCCGCCTCGCGGAACGTGGGCGCCGCGGCGGCCGCGGAAAAGATCTTCAGGATGTCGAGTCGGTTGAGCATGGAGAACCCTCGTGGCACGCGCATGCGGCAGCGCTTTTCATTCCCGAAACGGGAATTCTGAATGCGCCATTGTTCCATTTTTTTACGACCGGCGAGCGACCACAATGCCCATCAAGCGGGCGTCGCAACCGATTCAACTCAGCCACATGCGCCGCTTTAACCCCTCACTCTGGAGAATCTCATCATGAACGCAAGCACGAAACCGGGCCAACTCGACGGCCGCATCGCCCTGGTGACGGGCGCCAGCTCCGGCATCGGCCGCGCGTCCGCGATCGAACTCGCGCGTCGCGGCGCCAAGGTCGTCGTCTCCGCGCGGCGCAAGCCCGAACTCGATCAACTGGTCGACGCCATCGTGACCGCCGGCGGCGCAGCCCGGGCCTTCGTCGCGGACGTCGCGAACGAAGACGATCTGCGCAAGCTGTTCGATTTCACGGTGGCGGCCTACGGACGCCTCGACATCGCGTTCAACAATGCCGGCACGGAAGGCGTGTTCGCGCCGCTGCTCGAGCAGGATGCCGAGCGGTTCGACAGGGTGTTCGAACCGAACGTGCGAGGCGTGTTCAACTCGATGAAGTACGCCGCTCAAATCATGCTGCGGCAGGGTTCGGGCAGCATCATCAACAACGCATCGATGGGCGGGCTGATCGGCTTCGAGAATGCGTCGGTCTATATCGCGAGCAAGCACGCGGTGATCGGGATGACGAAGACCGCTTCGATCGAATGGTTCAAACGCGGCGTGCGCGTGAACGCACTGTGCCCGGGGCTGATCGAGACGCCGTTCCATCATCGCGGCATCTGGCCGTCGGAAGAGGCGCAACAGGCGTTTGCCGCATCGACGCCGGCAGGACGCTGGGGCTCCGCCGAGGAGATGGCGACGATCGTCGCGTTCCTCGCGTCGGACGACTCCAGCTATGTGTCAGGGCATGCGCTCGTGGCCGACGGCGGTTACTCGGTGGCATGACGGGCAAGGCAAGGCCGGGCCGTGGCCGCGTGCGCCGCACGCCGCCACCCGGCGTCGGCTACGCCGCCGCCTGCCTCGCGTGCAGCCGCAGCGCCAGCCACGCGATCCCGACCGCAACCGCGCCGACCACGCCGCCGAACGTGCCGACCCACGGCAGCCCGAAGTCGCTGGCGATATGGTTGCCGATCAGCGCGCCCGCGCCGATCCCGACGTTGTACAGCCCGGAGAAGATCGACACCGCGAGGTCGGTTCCCTCCGGCGCCAGCTTCAGCACCCATGCCTGCATCGCCAGCCCGAAGCAGACGATCGCCCCGCCCCAGACCAGCGTATGCACGGACAGCGTGACGATGTTCAGCGCGCACGGGAACAGGATCAGCAGGCATCCCGCCAGCGCGACGATCGACCCGAGCAGGAAGTCGTCCGGCCGGTGCGGATAGACGCGGTTGAAGCAGATCGCGGCCGGTATGCCGGCGACGCCGAACAGGATCAGCACATACGTGATCCGGCTGCCGCTCGCGTGGTTCACGCTTTGGACGAAGGGCTCGATGTACGTGTACGACGTGAAGTGCGCGGACACGACGAGCACGGTGATCGCGTACAGCGCCACCAGCGCGGGCTTGCGCAGGAACACGCCGATGCTGCCGAGCGACCCGGCGCCCTCGCTCGGCGATACCGGCAACGTCGCGCGCAGCAGCAGCAACGCGACGCCCGCCGCGCCGGCGATGATCAGGAACGTGACGCGCCAGCCGAACGTCTCGCCGATCACGCGCCCGAGCGGAATGCCGGCCACCATCGCGATCGCCGTGCCCATCGCCAGCAGGCTGAGCGCGCGGCTTTTCCGGTCGCTCGGCGCGAGCCGCACGGCCAGCGGCACGGAAATCGACCAGAACACCGCATGTGCGCACGCGATGCCCAGCCGGCCGATCATCAGCACCGCGAAATTCCACGCGATACCGGTCACGACGTGGCTCGCGATGAACCCCAGCAACGCCCACGTGAGCAGCTTGCGGCGCTCGACGTGGCGCGTGGCCAGCGTCAGCGGCAAAGACACGACGGCCACGGCCCACGCGTAGATCGTCAGCATCAGGCCGACGTCGGTCGGCTGCATGTGCAGGCTGTCGCCGATCGCGCTGAGCAGCGCGACGGGCACGAATTCGGTGGTATTGAAGATGAAGGCGGTGAGTGCCAGGGTCAGGACACCCCACCACGAGTGCTTGGAACTGACGGCGTCCGGTGTAGCCATACCTGGAATCGGCGAGACGAGGGTTGGGGGCGCGCGGCGCGGAGAACCCGGCCCGGCGATCGCCGCGATTGTACCAGCGGCACATGACACGGCGCGGCGCGGCGCCGGGCGGCGTCGGTGGGCCGCGGGACATGGTCATGACATCGCCGTGCGCCGATAATGTGCCGACCGGCTTCTCGCGATCCGTTCGCTTGAGCCCCATCGAGCCAGGAGAATCACATGCGCATTGAAACGTCTTTTCTGTTCGATCTCGACGGCACGCTCGTCGACAGCGTCTACCAGCACGTGCTCGCGTGGAAGGAAGCGCTCGATGCCGAAGGCATCGAATTGTCGGTGTGGCGCATCCATCGCAAGATCGGCATGAGCGGCGGCCTGTTCCTGAATCAGCTGCTACGCGAGACGGCCGGCGACATCGACGCCGAACGCGTCGAACGTCTCGCGCGGCTGCATGCGGCCGCGTACCAGCGGCTGCGCGCACAGGTCCGGCCGCTGCCGGGCGCACGCGAACTGCTCGCCGCGCTGACGAACGCCGGCATTCGCTGGGCGATCGCGACCAGCGGGCGGATGGAAACGGCCGCGATCAATCTGGAGGCGCTCGGCGTCGATCCGGCGAAGCAGGTGGTGGTCACGCGCGACCAGGTCAAGTACGCGAAGCCCGACCCCGACCTGTTCCTGACGGCTGCCGCGCAACTGAACGTGCCGATCGAACACACCGTCGTGGTCGGCGACAGCATCTGGGACATGCTCGCCGCCGCCCGCTGCCGCTCGCTCGGCGTCGGGCTGCTGTCCGGCGGTTACGGCAGCGACGAACTCGAACGCGCGGGCGCGCTGCGCGTGTACGACGATCCTGCCGATCTGCTGTGGCATCTCGACGAGATTGCGGCGCGGCCCTGAAACGCCTGCTTCGCCGACGGCACCTTCGCCGGATCGCCGTCGGTTTCGTCAGGTCGCGCACGACCACCGGCCGCACCCCCGTCGTATCGGCACGTGGCCGCCGCGCCGCTCAATCGTCGTCAATGCGCTTGTCGATCAGATAGCGCCCCCGCTCGACACCCGCGAGCAGCGCTTCGTTCTCGGTCATCCAGTCGGGGCCATCGGCCGCCGGCACGACCAGCTCGATGCGCTTGCCGCCCACATACACCTGCACCTCGTCGCGCCACGCGCCGCTGTCGTTGCGCCGCGCCCACACGTGGATCTCGTGCCCGCGATACGGGTCCCGAATCTGTGCGTCCTGTTGATTTTGCACGGTGGCCTCCTTGTACCTATCTGCGATGGCGATGCAAAAAATACGCGCCGCATGATCGCCGCGCGCCCCGTCGGCCCAGTACGCACGCGCCGTGCCTGATACCTGCCTGCTGGCACGCGGCTTGCGCGCCGCTCGCGCACCGGACCGCCACGGGCACGCGCCCCGAGCCCGCAAAGCGGTTCCCCTGCAACCGGACGACGATCCGCGCACCGATGCCTTCCCCGGCTCCGCTCCCGCGACCCGGCTCGCGGATCGAACGTCCCGACCCTTCGCCAAGGAGCCTCGTGTGAATCAAACGACCGATCTGCTCTCCTATCTCGTGACGAGCCAACTGGCTGCGCGCATGCGGTCCGGTGCATGGCTCACGACCGGTCAGCTGGTCGACGTGGAGCGTATGTGGCTCGCGTGCCGTCACGCCGAATGCGGATGGCTTACGCGGGTCAGGATCGCGGATGCGTCCGCGACGATCGCGCAAGGGATCTACGACATCGCGATCGCGAACCGCGATCCCGACACCGGCGAACGTGTGCGGCTCGACGCCGATTCACCGGAACTGAACGCGCTGCGCGAACGATGCGACGCGCTGCTGCAGCGGATCGACAGCAACCGGGACGTCGACGTATGGTGATCGTGCCGGACCGCGCGACACGCGCCGACGAGAGCGCCGCAGGTGTCGCGCGCGTTCCCGAGCGTATGCCCGGCAAGCTCGCCGGACCCTGATGGGGCCGCCGGAGCGGCTGTTCGACGGGCCGTGCATCGCAGCGTGCGGGGCTGGCCGGCGTTCGATCGCGATCCGCCGCTCGCGCGGATGCGCGCGACGCCCGCAGCGGGCACGCCGCTTGCGCGGTGAGCCGGTTTTGATCCGACGGAGCCGGCCCATGCAAACCGACGCACTCGACGGAAACGATCTCGACTACTGGTGTGCACGCGCGCTGTGCATCGACGACGAGGACACGCTGCGTTTCACCGCCGTCGCACCGCACCTGGTCGTGACGGCTGCATGCGACGCACTCAGGCGGCTCGACACGGGTTTCGTGCCGTCGGCGTCGTGGTCCGACGCGGGCGCGGTGCTCGACCGTGTCGACGATCTTCGAATCGCACGGCACGGCGACGACGTCGAATGCGACGCGACCTTCGTCGACGGCCCGTGCACCTGCGGCGCGCACGGGCGCGATGCCCGCGTGGCCCTGCTGCGGGCGTTCGTGCGCGCACGCTTTGGGGACGAAATCGATGCACCGCCGCCGTTCCCGCACCGGATCGAACATGGTGCGGTGGTGCGCTGCGACCCCGGCGTGCCCCTTCCCGAAGCCGATGACGATCGCGCCACGGGCGACAGCACGGATATCCGCTCGGTGCCGCGCATATAAGTGCATGCAGCTACCCAGCGGTCATGTAAAAACGACAGTCCCCGCTGCAGCGGGTCGCCCACCCGCCCTTGCCCCACGGAAAACCACCCGGCAGGCACGCGTGTTGCGGCGAACCGGCGTTATCGACCGCCGCCCGTACACCCGCGCCATGGACTCCACGCCGATCTTCGCTCCGCATATCCAGTTCTGCGACGCCCGCCTCGTCGGACCGCTCGACGCATGGCCGCAGACGTTCGCGCATGTCGCCGGCATGGGCTTCGATCACGTGCTCGTCGGCGCGTTCTGGGCCGCCAGCGTCGCCGGCTTTCCGCGCCACGTGGCCGATTTCCGGCGTCCGGCTCAATCGTTCGCGACACGCGCGAGCGCGCTCGAAACCTTCTCCCGGCTCGCCCAGCTTGCACACGGCCACGGGCTGCGCCTGCTGCTCGAAGTCGTGCCGGATCGTGTCGCGCGCGAGAACCCGCTGCGCGCCGAGCATCCGGACTGGTACGTCGAGCACACGCACGACGACGCGCTGATCGACCCGCGCGGCACCGCGCACGCGCTGGATGTCGCCCACGCGAACCTCGGCGATGAAGCCGCGCGCGACGCGCTGTCCGCGTGGTGGTGCAAACACCTCGCCGCGTTCGCCGATGCGGGCGCGGCCGGCTTCCTGATCGACGCGCCGCATCATCTGCCGGCCGACTGGTGGCCCGGCTGGCGCGCGGCGCTGCGCCGTACGCGCCCGGACGTCGCGGTGCTCGCCGGCGTGCCCGGCCATGCGCGCGACGCGCTGGCGCAACTCGAAGGCGCCGGGTTCGACGCGGTGTTTTCATCGGTGCGCTGGTGGGACCTGCGCGCCCCGTGGTTCGTCGACGAACACCGGCTGCTGCGGCGCATCGGCTCGCCGATCGCGTTTCCCGACGCGCTCGACGGCACGCGCCTCGCCGACGACTGGCCCGACGCGTCGGATGACACCGTCGCCCGCGCGTATCGCCGCGCACTGTGGACCGCTGCCGCCGTCGGCACCGGCTGGCTCGTGCCGATGGGCTTCGAGCGCGGCGTCACGGTGCCGCTGATGGCGCGCGACGCCGATGCGGCGCGCTACCTCGCCGCGTTCGAGGACGCGCGCTTCGACCTGTCGGGCGCAATCGCCGATGCGAACGCGTGGCGCCGCGCCACGCCCGTCGCGGCCGCGCGCGGCGAAATCGCGCAGTTGAGCGCGCCTGGCGCACCGGCAACCGCGTTGCTGCGCGGCACCGGGCCGTCGCTGGAACACGACACCGCGGCGCTGCTGATCGCGTTGAATCCCGATCTCGATGCAGCGGTGACGGTCGACCCCGCGATGATCCTGCCCGGCGTGCCGGGCGGATTCACGCGCGTCGCCACGCACGGCGGCACGCCAACCCACCCGCCGGCCGCGCTCGAACCGTTCACGCTCGAACCCGGCGCATACGCGCTGCTGCATGCGTGGCGGGCGCCGCCCGTCACGACCCGCCACGACGCCGCACACGAGCGCGGCATGGTGTCCGCGGCGCTCGCGGGCGAACGGATCGCGATCGAGCGCGTCGAGCCGTCGGTCGACGGCGGCCGCTTCGCGGTCAAGCGCGTGATCGGCGAGACGCTTGTCGTCCACGCGTCGATCTTCACCGACGGGCACGCGCATCTCGCGGCCGCGCTGCAGTGGCGCGCCGCCGGCGACGACGACTGGCGCGAAATCCCGTTCGAAGCCGAACCGAACGACCGCTGGCACGCACGCGTCGTGCTCGATCGGATCGGCCGCCATGAATTTCGCGTGATTGCCTGGCGCGACGACTGGGCATCGCTCGTCGACGATGTCGCGAAGAAACACGCGGCCGGCCAGGACGTGACGCTCGAACTGCGCGAAGCGCAGCTGCTGCTCGCGACCGCGCTCAAGTTCGCCCATCCGCTCGACGCACGCGCGCTCACGCAGATGAAACAGCGCATCGCCGAATTCAAGGACGCGCCAGCCGACACGCAGCTCGCGCAGCTCGGCGCGGCGCCGCTCGCCGATGCGTTCGCGGCGCTGCGCTACCGCCCGTTCGTCACGCACGATGAAACGACCTGGCCGGTCGAGGTCGAGCGCCGCGCGGCGCGCTTCTCCAGCTGGTACGAGATGTTTCCGCGCTCGGCGAGCGACGATCCGCACCGGCACGGCACGTTCGACGACGTGATCGCGCACCTGCCGCGCATCCGCGACATGGGTTTCGACGTGCTGTATTTCCCGCCGATCCACCCGATCGGCACGACCGCGCGCAAGGGGCGCAACAACAGCCTGAAGGCCGGCCCCGACGACGTCGGCAGCCCTTACGCGATCGGCTCGCCGGACGGCGGCCACACGGCCGTGCATCCGCAGCTCGGCACGCTCGAATCGTTCCGCGCGCTGGTCGATGCCGCGCGCGGCCACGGGCTCGAGATCGCGCTCGATTTCGCGATCCAGTGCTCGCCCGACCATCCGTGGCTCGCCGCGCATCCGGGCTGGTTCGCGTGGCGGCCCGACGGCTCGCTGCGCTTCGCGGAAAATCCGCCGAAGCGCTACCAGGACATCGTGAACCCTGATTTCTACGCGCCGGACGCACTGCCCGACCTGTGGCTCGCGCTGCGTGACGCGGTGCTGTTCTGGGTCGACGCGGGCGTGCGGATCTTCCGCGTCGACAACCCGCACACGAAGCCGCTGCCGTTCTGGGCGTGGATGATCGACGACGTGCGCGGCCGGCATCCGGACGTCGTATTCCTGTCCGAAGCATTCACGCGGCCGGGGATGATGTACCGGCTCGCGAAGGTCGGCTTCTCGCAGTCGTACACGTACTTCACGTGGCGCGAGTCGAAGCGCGAATTCATCGACTACCTGACCGAGCTGACGACCGGCCCGGCGCGCGAATTCTTCCGGCCGAACTTCTTCGTCAACACGCCCGACATCAACCCGCGCCACCTGCAGAACGCGCCGCGCACGCAGTTCGTGATCCGCGCGGCGCTCGCGGCGACGCTGGCCGGCTCGTGGGGCCTGTACTCGGGCTTCGAGCTCGGCGAATCGGCCCCGCTGCCCGACAGCGAGGAATACGCGGACGCGGAGAAGTACGAGCTGCGGGCGCGCGACTGGAGCAAGGCCGCGCATATCGGCGCCGAGGTCGCGCGGCTGAACCGCGCGCGGCGCGCCAACCCGGCGCTGCAGACGCATCTCGGCCTCACGTTCGCCGACGCGGACAATGACTCGGTGCTCGTGTTCGTGAAGGCGACGCCGGCGTTCGACAGCGTGGTCGTCGTCGCGATCAGCACCGATCCGTGGCATCCGCAGGTCGCGAACTTCACGCTCGATGCGTCGCTGTGGCGCGGCCTGGGGCTCGTCGACGGCGAACCGCTCGACGCGCTCGAACAGGACGCCACGCATGCGGAAACCTGGCACGGACATCGCCAGTACGTCTCGCTCGATCCGCATGTGCGCCCGTATGCGATCTGGCGGCTTACGCCGTCAACAGGCGCCGCGCGGGCGGCGGCGCGCGGACCGGGCGACGCCCGGCCATCCTCGGGAGCCCATGGATGATGAAACGCGAAGATTCCCTCGACGACGTACGCCGCGCGCAATTCCCGTCGCTGGCGCCGGCCGGCACCCCGCGCCGGCGCCGCGCACGCCGTCGCGCGCCGGCGCTCTGCGCGGACGATCCGCTGTGGTACAAGGACGCGATCATCTACCAGGTGCACGTGAAGTCGTTCTACGACTCGAACAACGACGGCATCGGCGATTTCCCCGGCCTGATCGCGAAGCTCGACTACATCGCCGAACTCGGCGTCGACACGATCTGGCTGCTGCCGTTCTACCCGTCGCCGCGCCGCGACGACGGCTACGACATCGCCGACTACCGCGACGTGCACCCCGACTACGGCACGCTGGCCGACGTGCGGCGCTTCATCCGCGAAGCGCATGCGCGCGGCATTCGCGTGATCACCGAGCTGGTGATCAACCACACGTCGGACCAGCATCCGTGGTTCCAGCGCGCACGCCGCGCGAAGCGCGGCTCCACGCATCGCGACTACTACGTGTGGTCCGACACCGACACGAAATACGCGGGCACGCGGATCATCTTCCTCGATACGGAAACGTCGAACTGGGCGCATGACCCGATCGCCGGCCAGTACTACTGGCACCGCTTCTATTCGCACCAGCCGGACCTGAACTTCGACAACCCGGCCGTCGTGCGCGAGGTGATGCAGGTGATGCGCTTCTGGCTCGACCTCGGCATCGACGGGCTGCGGCTCGACGCGGTGCCGTATCTCGTCGCGCGGGAAGGCACCAGCAACGAGAACCTGCCCGAGACGCACGCGATCCTGAAGCAGATCCGCGCGACGATCGACGCCGAGTATCCGAACCGGATGCTGCTCGCCGAGGCGAACCAGTGGCCGGAAGACGTGCAGGAATATTTCGGCAACGAGGACGAATGCCACATGGCGTTCCATTTCCCGCTGATGCCGCGCATCTACATGTCGATCGCGAGCGAGGACCGCTTCCCGATCGTCGACATCATGCGGCAGACGCCGGAACTCGCGCCGAGCAACCAGTGGGCCGTGTTCCTGCGCAACCACGACGAGCTGACGCTCGAGATGGTCACCGACTCCGAGCGCGACCTGCTGTGGCAGACCTATGCGACCGACCGGCGCGCGCGGCTGAACCTCGGCATCCGGCGCCGGCTCGCGCCGCTGATGGAACGCGACCGGCGCCGCATCGAGCTGATCAACTCGCTGCTGCTGTCGATGCCCGGCACACCGGTGATCTACTACGGCGACGAGCTCGGGATGGGCGACAACATCCACCTCGGCGACCGCGACGGCGTGCGCACGCCGATGCAGTGGTCGTCGGACCGCAACGGCGGCTTCTCGCGCGCCGACCCCGAACAACTCGTGCTGCCGCCGGTGATGGGCGCGCTGTACGGCTATGACGCGGTCAACGTCGAGGCGCAGACGCGCGACCCGCATTCGCTGCTGAACTGGACGCGCCGCATCCTGTCGACGCGCCGCGCGTCGCAGGCGTTCGGGCGCGGCACGATCCGCTTCCTGCGTCCGGAGAACCGCAAGGTGCTCGCGTACCTGCGCGAGCTGGACGGCCACGATCCGGTGCTGTGCGTCGCGAACCTGTCGCGGGCGTCGCAGGCCGTCGAGCTCGACCTGTCCGAATTCGCGGGCCGCGTGCCGATCGAGATGACGTCGGATTCGCCGTTTCCGCCGATCGGGCAGCTCACGTACCTGCTGACCTTCCCGCCCTACGGATTCCTGTGGTTCGTGCTGGCCGAGCACGGCCGCGAGCCGTCGTGGCGGCAGCCCCATGCGGAGCCGCTGCCCGAATACGTGACGCTCGTGATGCGGCGCGGCGATACGTGGCCGGACGTCGAACAGCTGCACGTGCTCGCGCACGACGCACTGCCCTCGTGGCTCGCGCGGCGGCGCTGGTTCGCGTCGAAGGACCGCGCGATCGGCACGGCCAGGCTGAACGTCGTCACGCCGGTGCCGGGCGAACCGTTCCAGTATGCGGAAGCCTGGGTCGAATCCGGTGAGACGGGCAATGTCGAACGCTACGTCGTGCCGCTCGCGGTCGCGTGGGGCGGTGAAACCTCGCAGCCGCTGTTCGCGCAGCTGGCGCTGGCGCGCGTGCGGCGCGGCCATTCGGTCGGCTACCTGACCGACGCGTTCGCGCTGCCGGCGTTCGCGCACGGGATGCTGCGCAAGCTGCGCGACAGCGCGACGGTGCCGACCGCCGACGGCGGCCGGCTCGCGTTCCTGCCGGAAGACGCGCTCGCCGCACTCGATCCCGGCGACGACGCCGAAGTGCGCTGGCTCGCGGCCGAGCAAAGCAACAGCTCGCTCGTGATCGGCGACGCGATCGTGCTGAAGCTGGTGCGCAAGGTCGCGCACGGCATACATCCGGAAGCGGAAATGAGCCGGTACCTGACGCGGATCGGCTACCCGAACACCGCGACGCTCGCGGGCGAAGTCGTGCACGTCGATCCGGACGGCACACCGCACACGGTCGCGATCCTGCAGCGCTACGTCGACAACCAGGGCGACGCGTGGACGCGCTCGTTCGACTTCCTGCGGCGCGCGGTGGACGAGCTCGCGCTGCCGGCCGCCGACGAAGAGGACACCGGCGACGCGGACGAGGAACCCGAAGCGCTGCTCGGCTATGCGGCGTTCGCGGGGATCATCGGTACGCGGCTCGGCCAGTTGCACGTCGCGCTCGCGCAGCCGTCCGACGATCCCGCGTTCGCGCCGGAGCCCGCGACGCCCGGCCACGTCGACGGCTGGTGCGCGGACGCGATCGCGTCGTTCCAGCACGCGCTCGACGTGCTGCGCACGCGGCTCGATGCGCTCGACCCTGCAATGCGCGCGGCGGCCGACACGCTGCTCGCGTCGCGCGACGCGGCCGTCCGCGCGCTCGGCGAGCTCGTGCCGCGCACGCTCGAGGCGCAATGCATGCGGATACACGGCGATTTCCATCTGGGCCAGGTGCTCGACGTGCAGGGCGACGCGCTGCTGATCGACTTCGAAGGCGAGCCGGCGCGCCCGCTCGAACACCGCCGCGCGAAATCGCATCCGCTACGCGACGTGGCCGGCCTGCTGCGTTCGCTGTCGTACGTGAGCGCGACCGCGCAGTTCGCGATCGAGAAGGCGCCGCCGCAGGCGGCCGGCCGCAAGCGTGCACTGTTCGACCGCTTCGGGCAGGCCGCCGCCGACCGCTTCGTCGACTGCTATCGCACGGCCACCGAGCAGGCCCCCGCGCGTTTCGTCGACCCGCGCTACGCCGATCGCCTGCTCGCGCTGTTCCTGATCGACAAGGCGTCGTACGAGCTGTGCTACGAAGCCGCGAACCGGCCCGACTGGCTGAGCGTGCCGGTCGGCGGGCTCGCCGCACTGGTCGAACGGCTGCTCGGTGACGGCGGTGCGTCCGCCGAAGGAGGGTCGCAATGACCGGAACGCTGTTCGAACGATCCGATATCGATGCGCTGCTCGCCGGCCGTCATCCCGATCCGTTCGCGTGCCTCGGCCCGCACGGGCAGGCCGACCAGGTCGTCGTGCGCGCGCTGCTGCCCGGCGCGAAAAGCGTGCACGCGCTGTCGCCGGAAGGCGCCGAACTCGCCACGCTCGCGTGCGTCGATCGCGCCGGCTGCTTCGCGGGGACGATCCCGCGCAACGGCGGCGCGCCCCACTACCTGCTCGCGATCGACTGGCCCGACGCGCGGCAGGTGATCGACGATGCGTATGCGTTCGGCACGCTGCTCGACGACGCCGTGCTCGCCCGCTTGTCGGCCGGCGACCCGGCCGCCGTGCTCGATTGCCTCGGCGCCGCGCCCGCGCGCATCGACGACACCGACGGCGTGCGCTTCGCGGTCTGGGCGCCGAACGCGCAGCGCGTATCGGTGGTCGGCGATTTCAACGGCTGGGACGGCCGCCGGCATCCGATGCGGCTGCGGCGGCCGTCGGGCGTGTGGGAGCTGTTCGTGCCGGGCATCGGCGCGGGCGAATGCTACAAGTACGAGGTGCGCGCGGCCGACGGGCGCGTGCTGCCGCACAAGGCCGATCCCTGTGCGCGCGCGACCGAGGCGCCGCCGCGCACGGCGTCGGTCGTCGCCGACGTCGCGGCGCTCGACGCGTTCGCGTGGCACGACGACGGCTGGATGCACGCGCGGCCGCACACCGACCGCTACCGTGTGCCGTGGTCGATCTACGAGGTGCATGCGGAATCGTGGCAACGCGTGCCCGAGGAGATGAACCGCAGCGCGACCTGGGACGAACTCGCCGAGCGGCTGATTCCGTACGTGAAGGGCATGGGCTTCACGCACGTCGAATTCATGCCGATCGCCGAATACCCGTTCGGCGGCTCGTGGGGCTACCAGCCGCTCGCGCAGTTCGCGCCGTCCGCGCGCTTCGGGCCGGTCGAAGGTTTCGCGCGCTTCGTCGACCGTGCGCACGCGGCCGGCATCGGCGTGCTCGTCGACTGGGTGCCCGCGCACTTCCCCGACGATCCGCATGGCCTCGCGCAATTCGACGGCACCGCGCTGTACGAGCACGCCGACCCGCGCGAAGGGCTGCATCCCGACTGGCACACCTGCGTGTTCAACGTCGGGCGCACGGAAGTCGGCGCGTTCCTCGCCGCGTCGGCGCTCGCGTGGGCGCGCCGGTATCACGTCGACGGCATCCGCGTCGACGCGGTCGCGTCGATGCTGTACCGCGACTATTCGCGCGCCGAAGGCGAATGGGTGCCGAACGTGCACGGCGGCCGCGAGAACCTCGAATCGGTCGCGTTCCTGCGCATGATGAACGACACGCTGCACGGTGCGGCCGCGCCGGCGGGCGTCGTCACCGTCGCGGAGGAATCGACCGCGTGGCCGGGCGTCACCGCGCCGACCGGCGACGGCGGGCTCGGCTTCGACTTCAAGTGGAACATGGGCTGGATGCACGACACGCTCGCGTATCTGCGCGAAGACCCGGTGCATCGCCGCTATCACCACGACCGGATGACGTTCGGGCTCGTGTACGCGTTCTCCGAGCGCTTCGTGCTGCCGCTGTCGCACGACGAGGTCGTGCACGGCAAGGGCTCGCTCGTCGCGAAGATGCCGGGCGACGCGTGGCAGCGGCTCGCGACGCTGCGTGCGTACTTCGGCTTCATGTGGGCGCACCCCGGCAAGAAGCTGCTGTTCATGGGCAGCGAATTCGCGCAATGGGCCGAGTTCGCGCACGACGCGACGCCGCACTGGGACCTGCTCGACGCACCCGCGCATCGCGGCGTGCAGCGGCTCGTGCGCGACCTGAACCGCACGTATGCGGCCGAGCCCGCGCTGCATGCGCTCGACTGCCACGCGGCCGGCTTCTCCTGGCTGATCGGCGACGACCGCGACAACAGCGTGTTCGCGTTCGCGCGCCGCGACGACGCCGGCCACCTGGTGGTCGCCGTCTGCAACTTCACGCCGGTGCCGCGCACGAGCTATCGCGTCGGCCTGCCCGCGCCCGGACACTGGCGCGAACTGATGAACACCGATGCCGCGCCGTACGGCGGCACCAACGCCGGCAACGACGGCGCCGTGTGGGCCGAAGCCGTTCCCGCGCACGGTGAAGCGTGGTCGGCCACCCTGCGCCTGCCGCCGCTCGCGACGCTATGGCTGCGCCCTACCTGATTTCCCGCACCCTGGACACGGAGATCCGCCCCATGCCGACCGCCCTGCCCACCCGTCTCGAATCCGGTCGCAGCTATCCGCTCGGCGCGACCTGGGACGGCCTCGGGACCAACTTCGCGGTGTTTTCCGCGCACGCGCACCGCATCCAGCTGTGCGTCTTCGATCCAACCGGCCGCAAGGAGCTTGCGCGCCTCGACCTGCCCGAATGCACCGACGAGATCTGGCACGGCTACCTGCCCAACGCGCATCCCGGCACCGTGTACGGGTTTCGCGCGGACGGCCCGTACCAGCCGCAGCACGGCCATCGGTTCAACCCGACCAAGCTGCTGCTCGACCCGTACGCGCGCAAGCTGGTCGGCCAGTTCCGCTGGTCGGACGCGCTGTTCGGCTATCGCCTGCATTCGAACCGCGCGGACCTGTCGATGGACCGGCGCGACTCGGCGCCCGCGATGCCGAAGTGCGTGGTGGTCGACGAAGCGTTCGACTGGAGCACCGACCGGCGCCCGCGCGTGTCGTGGCGCAACACGGTGATCTACGAGACCCACGTGCGCGGCGCGTCGATGCGGCGTGCCGGGTTGCGCCCGCCCGAGCGCGGCACGTTCGCGGCGTTCGCGCATCCGGCGTTCATCGATCACCTGCTGTCGATCGGCGTGACGACGGTCGAGCTGCTGCCTGTCCACGCGTTCCTGCAGCAGCGCGCGCTGGTGCAGCGCGGCTTGCGCAACTACTGGGGCTACGACACGGCCGCGTTCTTC
This sequence comes from Burkholderia sp. AU33423, assembly GCF_002223135.1. Taxonomy (NCBI): domain Bacteria; kingdom Pseudomonadati; phylum Pseudomonadota; class Betaproteobacteria; order Burkholderiales; family Burkholderiaceae; genus Burkholderia; species Burkholderia sp. AU33423. The sequence goes on along the minus strand of NZ_NKFH01000010.1, from coordinate 567,866 downwards.
GCGCCGGAGCCCGCGTATCTCGCGACGCGGCGGCTCGACGAGATGCGCATCGCGATCCGCCAGCTGCATGCGGCCGGCATCGAGGTCGTGCTCGACGTCGTCTACAACCATACGTGCGAGGGCAACGAGCTCGGCCCGACGCTGTCGTGGCGCGGCCTCGACAACGCGAGCTACTACCGGCTGATGCCGGACCGCCGCTTTCATGTCGACGAGACCGGCTGCGGCAACACGCTGAACCTGTCGCATCCGCGCGTCGTGCAGATGGTGATGGATTCGCTGCGCTACTGGGCCACCGCGTTCAACATCGACGGCTTCCGTTTCGACCTCGGCGTGACGCTCGGTCGCGAGGAACACGGCTTCGATCCGGGCGCGGGTTTTTTCGACGCGCTGCGGCAGGACCCGGTGCTCTCGCAGCGCAAGCTGATCACCGAGCCGTGGGATCTCGGTCCCGGCGGCTACCAGCTCGGCCGCCATCCGCCCGGTTTCGCCGAATGGAACGACCGCTTTCGCGACACCGTGCGGCGCTTCTGGCGCGGCGACCCGGGCCAGCGGCCGGAGCTCGCCGCGCGCCTCGCCGGGTCGGCCGACCTGTTCAACCACCAGCGGCGCCATACGTGGGCGTCGGTCAACTTCATCACCGCGCACGACGGCTTCACGCTCGCCGATCTGGTGTCGTATTCGAAGAAACACAACGACGCGAACGGCGAGGACAACCGCGACGGTCGCGACGACAACTGCACCGCGAACTGGGGTGTCGAAGGGCCGACCGACGATGCGGCGATCCGTGCCGTGCGCGCGCGCGTCGCGCGCTCGATGCTCGCGACGCTGTTCACCGCGCTCGGCACGCCGATGCTGGTGGCCGGCGACGAGTTCGGCCGCACGCAGCACGGCAACAACAACGCGTACTGCCAGGACAACGAGCTGTCGTGGCTCGACTGGGATCTGGCGCGCAGCGACGAAGCGGTGACGCTGATGCGTTTCGTGTCGCGGCTCGCCGCGCTGCGGCGCATGTATCCGGTGATGTCCGCGCCGCGCTACCCGTCGGGCGACCGCGAGGCCGCGCCGGGCATGGCCGAGCTCGGCTGGTTCGACGAGCACGGCGATGCGATGACCGTGCCCGCGTGGCAGGACCACGAGCGCCGCGCGCTGACGATGCGGCGCGTCGGCACGGGCCGCACCGGGCGCACCGAGGCGCTGCTCGTGATGCTGAACGCGTCGTCCGAGACGGTCGTGTTCGCGCCGCCCGCGCCAGTGCTCGACTATCGCGTGCTGGTCGACACGGCCACGCCGGACGCCGGCCCGCGCCCGTGGCCGGCCAGCGGCCTCGACGTCGCCGCGCACGCGGCCGCGATCGCGGTGGCCGCCGTGCCGCCCGACCTGTCTCCGGGAGACCCGACATGAGATCACGCCCCGCCCGTCCATCGGATTCGCATGCGTTCGACACGTCGTTCGGCGCGACCTGCGTCGACGTCGACCGCACGCGCTTCCGGCTGTGGGCGCCCGCGAGCCGCACGGCCGCCGTCGAAATCGAAGGCGAAAACCTGCCCACCGTCCCGATGACCGCGGTGGGCGACGGCTGGTTCGAGGCCGTCGTGCCGTGCGGCCCCGGTACGCTGTATCGCTACCGGCTCGACGGCGATCTCGCGGTGCCCGATCCCGCGTCGCGCTTCCAGCCCGGCGGCGTGGCAGGCCCGAGCCAGGTCGTCGATCCGGCTGCGTACCGCTGGCGCCACGACGCGTGGCGCGGCCGCCCGTGGCACGAGACCGTCCTGTATGAGCTGCACATCGGCGCATGCGGCGGCCACGCGAGCGTCGAGCGGCGGCTGCCGGAAATCGCCGCGCTCGGCGTGACCGCTGTCGAGCTGATGCCCGTCAATGCGTTTCCCGGCGCGCGCAACTGGGGTTACGACGGCGTGCTGCCGTTCGCGCCCGATGCGTCGTACGGACGGCCCGAGGAACTGAAGGCGCTGATCGATACCGCGCACGGGCTCGGGTTGCAGATGTTTCTCGACGTCGTCTACAACCACTTCGGCCCGGAAGGCAACCTGCTGCCGCGCTACGCGCCCGCGTTCTTCCGCGCGGACCGGCAGACCGCGTGGGGGCCGGCCATCGACTTTTCTCGGGAGCAGACGAGCGCGTTCTTCATCGAGAACGCGCTGTACTGGCTCCACGAATTCCGTTTCGACGGGCTGCGCATCGATGCCGCGCACGCGATCGACGACGACATATGGTTGCGCGAACTCGCGCGCCGCGTGCGCGCGTACGCCGGCGACACGCGCCACGTGCACCTCGTGCTCGAGAACGAGCGCAACGCGGCGAGCCTGCTCGGGCCCGGCGGTTTCGACGCGCAATGGAACGACGACTTCCACAACAGCGCGCACGTGCTGCTGACCGGCGAGCGCGACGGCTACTACCGCGCGTATGCCGACGCGCCGTTGCGCCATCTCGCGCGCACGCTCGGCGAAGGCTTCGCGTACCAGGGCGAACCGTCGCCGCTGCACGACGGCGCCCCGCGCGGCGAACCGAGCGCGCACCTGCCGCCGACCGCGTTCGTCGCATTCCTGCAGAACCACGACCAGGTCGGCAACCGCGCATTCGGCGAACGGCTGCGCACGCTCGCGAACGAAGACGCGGTGCGCGCGGCGACCGCGCTGCTGCTGCTCGCACCGTCGATCCCGCTGCTGTTCATGGGCGAGGAAGACGGCAGCACGCAGCCGTTCCAGTTCTTCACCGACTATCGCGGCCTGCTCGCCGACGCGGTGCGCGAAGGCCGGCGCCGCGAATTCGCGGCCTTTCCGGCGTTCGCCGACGCCGCGCATCGCAACGCGATTCCCGATCCGAACGACATCGCGACGTTCGTGCGTTCGACGCTGCACGGCAGCAGCGACGAAACCACGCCCGACACCGACGCATGGCGGCGCTTCTACCGCAGCGCGCTAACCGTGCGCGCGGCGCTCGTGACGCCGAACCTGCCCGGCGCCAGCGCGCTCGGCGTCGACCTGCTCGCGGGAGACGGCGACCCGCAGGCGCTCGCCGCGCGCTGGCGCCTCGGCGACGGCAGCACGCTGACGATCGCATTGAATCTCGGCTCGTACGACGCGGTGCTGCCCGCGCTGCCGGTCGGCAAGATCGTGTTCGAGACGCCGCCACGTGCGCGCGACCGCTTGCGCGACCTGCGGCTGCCGCCCCGCGCGTGCATCGCGTGGCGCGACGGCGAGGTCAACCAGGATGCGCGGCAGCACCGCATGAATGGGCAGGGCCGATCATGACGACCGACGTGTCGATCACCGAACTCGCGCGCGCGGCCGGCCTGGAACCCGACTGGACCGATGCGGGCGGCATCGCGCGGCGGGTGGACGATGAAGCCCTCGTCGCGCTGGTCGACGCGCTCGGCTGGCCGTGCGGCACGGCGCCCCAGCGGGTGGAAAGCGCCGCCGCACTCGCCGACGCGAACGCGGCGCCACCGCGCATCGTCACCGGCGACGCGGGCCTGCCGCTGACCCTGCCGGCCGCGATCGCCGCGCCGGGCGCGCGCTTCCGGATCACGCTCGAAGCGGGCGGGCATGTGGACGGGCGCGTGGGCGGCGAAGGCGAACACGGCACGCTGCCGCCGCTCGCGATCCCCGGCTATCACGCGCTCGACGTCGGCGACCAGCGCATCGGCCTCACGATCGCGCCGCCGCGCCCGCAACCGGTCGACCCGCGCGCGGCGAATGCGGGCGGCCGCTGGGGCATCGCGGCGCAGCTCTACAGCCTGCGCCGCACCGGCGACGACGGCGCGGGCGACTACACCGCGCTGGCGCGGCTGGCCGCACATGCGGCACGGCACGGCGCGCAAGCGGTGGCGATCAGCCCGACGCACGCCGGCTTTCCGGCGCTGCCCGCGCACGACAGCCCGTATTCGCCGTCGTCGCGGCGCTGGCACAACGTCGCGTATCTCGACTGCGACGCGGTGCCGGGTGCCGCTGCGGTGCCTCACGCCACCGGTGCCGCGGCCGACGCACCGTTGATCGACTGGCCGCACGTGCTGCCGCTGAAACTGCGGCGACTGCGTGCGTGCTTCGACGCGTGGCGCGCCAGCGACGACCCGTCACGTGACGCATTCCAGCGGTTTCGCGCGACGGGCGGTGCGGCGCTCGATGCGCATGCGCGCTTCGACGCATTGCAGGCGTTCTGCCTCGAGCATGGGGCGGGCGTTGACTGGCGGAAATGGCCGGCGCCGTGGCGCGAGCCGGGATCGGCTGAAGTCGACGCGTTCGCGCACGCCCATGCCGACACGGTCGCATTCCACACGTACCTGCAATGGTGCGCGTCGCGCGCGCTCGGCGACGCGCAGCACGCGGCACGCGGCGCGGGCATGGCCATCGGGCTGATCGCCGATCTTGCGGTCGGCTCCGATCGCGCGGGCAGCGACGCGTGGGTGCACGGCGCGACGCTGCTGCGCGGCGTGTCGCTCGGGGCGCCGCCCGACCTGTTCAATGCGGCCGGCCAGGCGTGGGGCGTGACGACCTGGACGCCCGCCGCGCTGCGTGCGGAAGGCTTCGTGCCGTTCGTCGAACTGTTGCGCTCGGCGTTCGCGCATGCGGGCGGCATCCGCATCGATCACGTGCTCGGCTTCGCGCGGATGTGGATCGTGCCGGACGGCGGCTCGCCGCGCGACGGCGCATACCTGCGCTATCCGGTCGACGATCTCGTGCGGCTCGTCGCACTCGAGGCGGCCCGTTATCGCGCGCTCGCGATCGGCGAGGATCTCGGCACGGTGCCGGCCGGCTTCCGCGAACGGCTCGGCGCGCAGGGCATCGCCGGGATGCGCGTGCTGTGGTTCGAGCGCGACGCCGGCGGCACCTTCCGGCCGCCGTCGGCATGGGATCGCGACGCGATCGCGATGACGTCGACGCACGATCTTCCGACCGTGGCCGGCTGGTGGCGCGGGGTCGATCTGGCCTGGCGGCGGATCGCGGCCGAGGCGGCGCAGCAGTCCGACGACGCGGAAGCGCGCAACGCAGCGCCGCCCGCACCGCCGGATGAAGCCAGCGCGGATGATCGGCACACGATCGTGCCCCGCGCAGCCGCCCCGCCCGACGCCGCGGACACCCCGCCGCCCCCGGAAGCCGGCCCCGCCGCCCCACCGCCCGCCGTCGATCCCGACGTCGTCGCCGCGCATGCCGCGCGCGCCACCGAACGCGCGGCGCTGTGGCGCGCGCTACAGCACGCAGGCTGCGCGCCGGCCGGTGACGCCGCCCCGCCGGCTGATGCGCCGCCGATCGCCGCGATACTCGCGTACGTCGCGCGCAGCCCGTCGCCGCTCGCGATCCTGCCGCTCGAGGACCTGCTTGCGCTGGACATGCAGCCGAACCTGCCAGGGCCGCCCTGCGGACATCCGAACTGGCGGCAGCGCCTGCCACGCGCGATCGACACGCTGTTCGACGCCGACGTGCGCGACCGCATTGCGGCCGTGGTGCGCGCACGCGGTTCGCGGGAGCCCGGCCCATGACGCCACGCGCGACGCTGCGACTGCAGCTGCATGCGGGCTTCACGTTCGACGACGCGGCCGCGCACGCGGGCTATTTCGCGCGGCTCGGCGTGAGCCACCTGTACCTGTCGCCGATCGCGACGGCCGAACCCGGTTCGCGGCACGGCTACGACACCGTCGATTACGGCACGCTCAACCCCGAGCTCGGCGGCGAAGCCGGTTTCGTCCGGCTCGTCGAAGCGCTGCGCGCGCACGGGCTGGGCGTGATCGTCGACATCGTGCCGAACCACATGGGCGTCGGCGGTTCGTCGAACGGCTGGTGGAACGACGTGCTCGAATGGGGCCCCGCGAGCCCGTACGCGCACCACTTCGACATCGACTGGCATCCGCCGGACGCGGCGCTCGACGGCAAGGTGCTGCTGCCCTGCCTCGGCTCGCCGTACGGTGAAGCGCTCGCGGCTGGCGACATCACGCTCGACGCCGATCCGGCCACCGGACGCTTCTTCGTGTCGTGCCCCGGGCGACGGCTGCCGGTGGCCGCCGCCACCTACGCGGACCTCCTGCGCATCGCGAACCGCGCGGACCTGAACGCGCTCGCCGAACGCTTCGACGCCGCGCCGCTGCGCGACAGCACGCGCCTCGCCGCCGCGCATGCGGCGCTGCGCGATCACGCGGCCACGCACGGCCCGCATGCGCTCGACGCGGTGCTGCGCGGCGCCGATCCGCGCCGCGCGCGCTCGCGCGCCTGCCTGCACTGGCTGCTCGAACGCCAGCACTACCGGCTCGCGTGGTGGCGCACGGCCGCCGACGAGCTGAACTGGCGGCGCTTCTTCGACATCGCGACGCTCGCGGCCGTCCGCGTCGACGACGATGCGGTATTCGATGCCGTCCATGCGCTGCCGCTACGGCTGCATGCGGCCGGCTACATCGACGGCCTGCGCGTCGATCACGTCGACGGCCTCGCCGATCCGCGCGCGTATTGCCGGCGGCTGCATCAGCGGCTTGCCGCGCAACGCGACGCGCGGCCGTACATCGTCGTCGAGAAGATCCTCGCGCCCGGCGAAACGCTGCGCGCCGACTGGGCCGTCGACGGCACGACCGGCTACGACTTCATGAACGATGTCGGCGCGCTGCTGCACGATCCGGCCGGCGCCGCGCCGCTCGCCGCGCACTGGGCGCACGTGTCGGGTTCGTCGCGCACCTTCGCGCAAGAGGCACTCGACGGCAAGCGGCGCGTGTTGATGCGCCAGCTCGCCGTCGAGCACGCGCGCGCCGCGCGGGCGTTGCACGGCGTTGCGCGTGCGGCACCCGCGACACGCGACGTGAGCCGGATCGCGATTCGGCGCGTACTGGGGGAACTCGCTGTGCAGTTGCCCGTGTACCGGATGTATCCGGTGCAGGACGAAGAACCGGCCGACGCCGATCGTCGCGTGCTCGCGCAGGCGTACGAACGGGCGGTCGCGGCCGTCGATCCTGCCGACCGGTTCGCACTCGATCACGTCGCCACCTGGCTCGGGTTGCCAGTCGCACGCGTGCCGAGCGCGGACGCCGCCGCGCTGCACGCGGCGCGCGTCGCGTTCGCGCAGCTCACCGCGCCGCTGGCCGCGAAGGGCGTCGAGGATACGGCTCACTATCGTTACAGCCGGCTCTTGTCGCGCAACGAAGTCGGCGCCGACGCGGGCGACTTCAGCCTGTCGCGCGGCGCGTTCCATGCGCGCAACCGGCGCCGCGCGCGCACCGTGCCGCACGGGCTCGTCGCCACCGCCACGCACGACCACAAGCGCGGCGAGGATGCCCGGGCGCGGCTGGCCGTGCTCAGCGAAGTGCCCGACGCGTGGCGCGCGGTATCGCTCGACTGGTCCGCGCTCAACCGACCGCATCGCGGCAGCGCGCATCGCGACCTCGCATGGGCGCCGGGGCCGGCCGCCGAGGCGATGCTGTACCAGACGCTCGTCGGCTGCTGGCCGCCTGGACTCGCGCCCGACGACGCGGCGGGGCTCGCGGCGCTCACCGAACGCGTCGTGCAGTGGCAGACGAAAGCGCTGCGCGAGGCGAAGCGTCACACCGACTGGCTCGCGCCCGATATGCGCTACGAGCACGATTGCGAAGCGTTCGTGCACGCGATCCTGAGACCGTGCGGCGCCGGCGACTTCGCGCACCGGCTGCATGCGTTCGTTGCGCGGATCGCGCCGGCCGGCGTCGTCAACAGCCTGACGCAGGCCGTGCTGCGGATGGCATCGCCCGGCGTGCCCGACCTGTATCAAGGATCTGAATCATGGGATCACTCGCTCGTCGATCCGGACAACCGCCGTGACGTGCCGTTCGCGGCGCTCGCGGCCGAGCGGGTCGACGGGCCGGTCGCGTCGTATCTGGCGGCGTGGCCCGATGCGCGCGTGAAGCGGGCACTGGTCGAGCGCATGCTGGCGCTGCGCGCGCGATGGCCGGTGACGTTCGCGGATGGCGCATACGTGCCGCTGCGCGTACGCGGCCCGCTCGGTCGTCATGCGGTGGCGTTCGCACGGCGCAGCGACGAGGCCACCGTGGTGGTGGTCGCGACGCGGCTCGCGGGCCGATTGCTCGGCGAAGCGCCGGAATTGCCGCGCGTCGAACCCGCGCAATGGGGCGATACGGCGGTCGTGCTGCCGCGCGATATCGACGGGCCATGGACGGACGGGCTGAATGCGCGGGATACGATCGACGTGCCGGGACACATGCTGCCGCTCGACCGCTGCCTGGCCGCGTTGCCCGTCGCGGTGCTCGTCGCCGCGCATCCGCCCGTCACGCGTCGGTGACGTCGGGCTCGCTCGCGTCGTTGCGCTGCACGCACTGCACGACCGACAGTCCGTCGGCCGTCAACGCAGGCCGGCGCTCGCCGGACGCGTCGTCGTGCTGCATCACGATCAGGTGCTGTTCGACCAGCGCAAGGACATCCTCGCGGTCGATCTGGATCTGCTCCGGTGCGCGATGCACCAGGAGCAGCGTGGCAAATTCATGTGCGGTCAGCATGCTCGTTCCCCGTTGGCGGCTGCGCGAGATGCGCGCCGGCGCGCAGCAATGCATGCAGGGACCATGCCGGTTTGCGTGGCGCCTCCGTCATCCGTGCCGCGTGCGCGCGGCGCGATGTGGCACCACACGGCGGCCCGTGCGCGGTGCAAAGTTTTCAACGGTGTGTAATGCGGGAGGCAACCGGCACGCACGCACCGGGAAAGCCCGCCGGGGTCAGGATCGCGGAGACCGGGACAGGCCCGCTCGCGCACGACCGGCCGGCGCGCGGAAATACCCGCTGTGCAACACCATGCCGCCGTTACCGTTACCGTTGCTGTCGCCCAGCACGTCGGCGCATGCGGCTTCGATGCGCGCGCGGCCCTGTTCGAACGCATCGCGCAAGTCGGCCTCCAGCGCGGAGCGTGCGCCGAAATGATCTTCCAGCGCTTCGACCGTGATGGCCCAGGTTTGCGGCTCGCCATCGACATCGACGACGAAACACAACTGCAGCTCCGCCCCGTCGAACACGGGCGGCTCGTCGACCAGCGTCACACGGCGTGCGGAATCGGTGGCCATGATCTCAGGCGCCCCGCGCCGAGAGGCGATCGACCGGCGTGTCCCCGATCGCGAGAATGGCTAGCCTGCAATGCTCCAATCTGCCGCTCATGAGACCCTCCGTCCGCGTGGTGGCGCGTGACGCGCCATGCCAGTCGCGCAGCAAGCGGCGTGCCTGCCGCCCCGTTCGCGCGCGCCAATCGAGTATCGGAAAGCCGATCGGCGCAGCTACTGCAGACTGCGCGCGGCGTCGAGCATCGCGTCGGTCAGCTCGACCGTCAGCGTCACGTGTTCGTCGGGCAGGCGGTCGAGCAGGTCCTCCACCGTGGCGTGCAGGAGCGCGTGCACGCGCATCCGCGTGCTTTCGTCGAGATCCGCATAGCGCTCCATCGTGTCGCAATCGAGCACGAGCACGACCGAATGCCGCGCGGTCTCCGGCGGCGGATCGGCCGCTTCCGCCCACGCCGCCTGAAACACCATCCTGCCCGTTGCGACGTCGACATGGACCGTCGTATCGAGATCGTCGGCGTCGATCATGTCGCCATCGGCATCGTTGTCGAACTCGTCGTTTTCCAGCCAGATCCGGGAATGCGATTGCATGATGTCCTCCTGCGTGATGGCGTGATGGCGGGGTGGCGGGATGGCATGTCCAGCCTGTCCTTTGGAGCAACACCTGTGCCGCGCCCGGCACGGGTTCGTCGTACGGATGAGGCGCGCCGCGCGGCACGCGGTTTGCGCCGCCAACCGCGTCACCACGTCCCTGTCACCCCAATGGAGCCCACTTAATGCCTTCCGCTACCGCTATCCATGCGCATGGCAAGCGCCTGACGCGGCGCCCCGGCCGCACCCGCGGCACCGACCCGCGCCACCGCAAGCGCTGGTCCGCCGAGGTCACGCAAAAAAGCGATGCGCTCGACATCGAACCCGACATCTTCAAGTCCGACGACCCGGCCGCGATCGCCGCGTCGCTGAAGCGTTCGGCCGAACACAGCCGCCGCCGCCATGCGTCGCCGTTCCAGTCGGCGATGTCGATGCTGAACTTCTACGTGAACCGCGCGGGCCGCAACCTGCCGAAAACGCGCCGCACGACGCTCGAACGCGCGAAGCGGAAGCTGCGCGAGGCGTTCGGCCGCAAGCCCTGACGGCGCGCGACCACGTGACCGGCCTGCCGCGACGGCACACATGCACGAGACGCTCTGGTACCTGATCGTCGGCGCGGTGCTGATGGGCATGGGCGTCGCGACGTCCGCGCTGCGCCACCTGCCCGTCAGCAGCGCGATGATCTATCTCGTGCTCGGCGTCTTGCTCGGCCCGGCCGGCGCAGGCCTGCTGGATCTCGATCTCGAACGCGACGCACGGCTGCTGCGTGAAATCGTCGAGATCGCGCTGCTCGTCTCGCTGTTCGCGATCGGGCTGCGGCTGCGCGTGCCGCTCAACGACCCGCTGTGGCGCGTGCCGTGCCGCCTCGGCCTGGTCGCGATGGGCCTCACCGTGCCGCTGCTGGCCGCGTGCGCGATGCTCGTACTCGGGCTCGACATGGGCCCCGCGCTGCTGCTCGCGGCGATCCTCGCGCCGACCGACCCGGTGCTCGCGCACGACGTGCAGGTGCACGACCCGGGCGATCGCGATCTCGTGCGCTTCGCGCTGTCGGGCGAAGGCGGCCTGAACGACGGCATCGCACTGCCGTTCGCGCTGGCCGGGCTCGCGCTGTGCGGCGCGCCCGGCACGACGCACGGGCTGCCGCCGCTGTCGGGCGCGTTCGCGCTCACCGCGCTGTGGGGCATCGCCGGTGGGGCTGCGATCGGCGGCGGCCTCGGCTGGATCACGACGAAGACGATCGGCTGGCTGCGCACGCGCCACGCCCAGGCGCTCGGCCTCGAAGGCTTCTTCGCGCTCGCGCTGATCGTGCTGTCATTCGGCGCCGCGCAGTACGCGCATGCATTCGGGTTCATCGCGACGTTCGCGGCCGGGGTCGCGATGCGCCGGGTCGAGCACCGCGCGAGCGGCGACCGCGCGCCACGCGACGTGATCGGCAAGATCGATTCGTCCGACGTCGTCGCCACCGAGAAGCATCCGGAAAAAGCGCACGCGTTCATGGCCGAATCGGTGCTCGGCTTCACGATCGAACTCGAACGGATCGCCGAAGCCCTCGTGATGACGATGATCGGCAGCGTGCTCATGAAGCTGCCGGGCCCGCTGCTGACGTGGGGCGTGGCCTCGCTGGTCGTCGTGCTGTTCGTCGCCGTGCGCCCGCTTGCGGTGCTGGCCACGCTCACCGGTTCGCGCGCGACGCTTGCGCAGCGACGGCTGATGGCGTGGTTCGGCATCCGGGGCATCGGCTCGTTCTACTACCTGCTGTTCGCGCTCGAACACGGGCCCTCCGGCACGGTGCGCCCGCTCGTGGCCCCTGTGCTGGCCGTCGTGTCGGCATCCGTGATCGCGCATGGGATCACCGCGACGCCGCTGATGAACTGGTATCACCGGCTGCAGCATCGGCGCTGACGCGTGCATGACGATGCACGCGGCCACGCGATTGGGTCGCCACGTAGGCGTCGGCGCCGGGGGGGGGTGAGGGAAGCATCGACATCGACATGCGCTCGCTGCGTTCGGGATGCAGCGGCCACGCGGATCGCCGCGCTGCCACCCCGCGAGCGGCAGCGGCGTCAGGGCGCGCGCAGCGCCGCGTCGAGTTCGGCGCGCGTCACGTCGAGCGCGACGTTGCATTCGATCGCCTCCTCCTCGACGCGCGGCTTGCGCTCGTCCACCGCGCGCCGCGCGCGGTCGCACAGAACCGTGCGCACGCGCAGCCGGTCGGCCGCGCCGAGCGATGCATAGCGCGTGATCACGTCCGGATCGAACCGCAGGTCGACCGTGCAACGCCATTCGCGCGCGTCCTCGTCGGACGGCACGCGCACCCATGACACCTGGATCGTCAGCCGCCCGGACGCGTCGTCCGCATGCACGACGACGGTCGATTCCGACGGGAAACCGTTCGCGAGCGCATGCTCGAGTTCCTCGATGCGCTGCGACCGGCGGAGTGCGCCGCTCATCGTCGCACGACGCCCAGCAGCAGCGTGACGAGGAAGATCACGACGAAGATGTAGAACAGGATCTTCGCGATCTCGGCCGCGCCGGCCGCGATACCGCCGAAGCCGAACACGGCCGCGACGATCGCGATGATGAAGAAGATGACGGCGTATCGCAGCATGGATACCTCCTGGATGGCAGCAGTGGTCAATACACGTCGTCGCCGGTCACGCATCGTGCTTGTGCTCCGGTTTGCCGCGTCTCGGCGTGGACGCCATTTTTTCACGTTCCTTTTCGCTCATCGACCTGGCCATCGGCTTTGCCGGCGGCATGAGGTCCTGCATTTTCGTGTTGCCGTGTCTGGCCGACAGCGCGGCGCTCGCCGCACGCTGCCGGGCCTGGGACGTTGCCGGCAGGGTTGCGCGCCCGTCGTGGGCGCACGCGTCGACGCGACGGTCGGCACGTGCCCGCGACAGGCTCGCCCGGGCCACCGTCATGCGGCGTCGCGGCGCCGCAGGTCGGCCGGCGGAATCTTCATCGCCTGGCGATACTTCGTCACCGTGCGACGCGCAAGCAGGATGCCGCGGCCCGCGAGGTTCTGCGCGAGCGTGACGTCGGACAGCGGATCGGTGTGCCGTTCGGACGCGATCATGTCGCGGATCAGCACCTTCGCGGCCGCCGCCGAGCACACGCCCTTGCCGGCCGCCTCGAGCTTGCGCGGGAAGAAATGCTTGAACTCGAACGTGCCGTGCGGCGTGGCCATGTACTTGTTGCCCGTCGCGCGCGACACGGTCGATTCGTGCAGGTCGAGTTCCTCGGCGATGTCGCGCAGCACGAGCGGCTTCATCGCGATCTCGCCGTAGCGGAAGAAATCGCGCTGCCGCGCGACGATGCATTCACCGACGCGCTGGATCGTCTCGAAGCGCTTCTGCACGTTGCGGATCAGCCAGCGCGCTTCCTGCAGCTGCTGGCCGAGCGGCGAATCGCGTTCGCCGCTCGACTGCGCGAACAGCGTCGCATAGCGTTCATGCAGCCGCGCGCGCGGCAGCACGGCCGGGTTGATCGTCACGATCCACTCGTCGCGCACCTGGCGCACGATCACGTCGGGCACCACGTAGTCGCCGCGCGTGCTGCCGTAATGATTGCCGGGGCGCGGGTCGAGCCCGCGCACCAGCGCGCAGGCCGCCTGCAGCGTCGGCGCGTCGCAGCCGATCCGCCGCTGGATCTCGGCCGTCTCGCGGCGTGCCAGACGCTCGAGATGCTCGCGCGCGATTGCCTTCGCTTCCGCGAGCGCCGGCGTGCCGGCCGGAATCGCGTCGAGTTGCAGCACGAGACACTCGGACAGCGAGCGCGCGGCCAGCCCCGGGCGGTCGAGCATCTGCACGAGCCGCAGCCCGACCGCGAGATCCTGCTCCGACAGCAGCAGCGCGGGGTCGGCCGCGACCAGCAGTTCGGCCAGTTCCTGGCGCAGGTAGCCGTCTTCGTCGAGCGCGTCGATCACGATGCGCGCGGCTTCGCGGTCGCGCCGGTTCAACGGATAGAGCCGCAATGCATCATGCAACTGCTGATTCAGCGACGGCTCCGCGGCCAGCCATTCGCCGGGCGACTGGCCGCCCGCATCGTCGCCCTGGCGGCTCGTGCCGCGCGGCGTGGGCGCGGCCGTCAACGACACTTCGGACACCTCGGGCACTTCGGGGACTTCGCCGTCCTGCCGGAGAGCGTCGTCGGGCTCGGGTGCCGCTTCGGGCGCGGCGGCTTCGGCCGGCTGCCCGGTTGCGTCAGTGGCAGCCTCCTCGTCTCCCTGGCCATCCTCGAGGAACGGATTCTGATCGAGCGCCTGTCGCAATTCCTGTTGAAATTCGAGCGAGGACAACTGCAGCAACCGCAGCGACTGCTGAAGCCTCGGCGTAAGTGCCAGATGCTGTCGCATCTGCAGCGCAAGCGAGACGGACATCGATGGTCCTCCTGACGTTTCGCGGGTTTCGTTTCGTATTCGGTCAGGATTAATGCAGCTTCCATGCCAGGCGGGCCGCTCGCATCGCGTCGCGGGTCACGCGGGTTCGCACCCCGTCCTGCAGACCGTCGGGGCCGCTTTTTTACAAGCTGTCGGCAAGTTTGGGCACGCATTTCGCGCACCGTCCCGCCACGCGCCGGCCCTGGAATGTTTCAGTACTGCGTCGGTGGCGGCGTGCCCGGCAGCGGCGGGTCACCCGGCGTGCCGTTCGGGCCCGGTGGCGGCACGTCGACCGGGTCGCCGGCATTCGCGCCCGGCGGCATCGTGTTGCCCGGCGACGGCCGCGTCTCGTAACGCGTATTGGCATCGGGCATCGTCGTACCCGGCGACGGCGCGTGGACGCCGGGCGGCGCGGGCGGCGCGCCTCGCGCGCCGTAGGGAGCAGGTTGCGTGCATGCGGCCAGCGCGCACGCCACGGTCATCAGGCATGCGCCTGGGCGTATCGTGCGGATCCGTTTCATTGAACACCTCCTGAAGTCAGCGGCAGCCGCGGAATCGGTTGGGCAGGTGCCGGCAGATCCGCAATCCACGTGCCATCCGCTCACGCGTCGAGCACATCGTCCCGCGGTGCGCCGGGCGTTCGAACCACCGTCGTTCGCTGCGATGCCTGCCCGCGCGCCGCTATGCGTCGTACGCGGCCATCACGAGCCATAGCTCGCGGCCGTCGTCGCGCACGCGTGCCGCGAGCGCATACGTGTCGGCGGGCTCGCACGCACGCTGCAGCGCGAATCTCGCCGGCTCGGTCGAGCCGAACGTCTCTTCTCCGAGCGGCCGTACATCAGCCTTGCCCTCGAACATCCGGCGCTCGGGCCGGTAGATCAGCGGTTCGCTCTTCCATTCCTTGAAGTGGCTCTTCACCGAATCGAACCCGCCGCCGCAAACGTTGAGCTCGTAACGCACGCCCTCTCGCCGTTTTGGAATCGTCATCGTGCCTCCGTGTGATGTGCGCACGGCCGGCACTGGTCGCGGCGCGCGTGGTCGTCGTCATCTTCGTCGTCATCCCCGTCGATACGGCAAGTCCCGTGCCGCTTGCCAATCCCGGGCATGGTCGTTGCGGAAATGTTCGCGACTTCGTCGTCCGCGGGCGCGTTGCCATGAAGGATTCGGCCCGGCCCGGCCATGACGCGCCGGTGCACGAACGACGAACCGGTCGGGCGCGGTCGCGGAAGCATCGGGACCACACGCGCACGCGTCATTCGTCATTCGGAATGCCCTATCGACCCGCAGCTCGAGGACATGTTCCCGCGAGCGACCCGCCCGCGGCGGGCGGTGTTACCCGATACGCATGACGAAAGACGAAAGCCCTCGGCAGAACCCGCGCGAACGCAATGGCGAATGACGGACCGCGCGTGCCTGACGGCATGCGGTTTGCCGAATCCGCAGAGGAATCACCCCATCCAACCCGCCAGGAGGTCGTCATGCATCGCGTCAACGAAATCATGTCGCAGGACGTCGTGCGCATCGCGCCGACCGATTCGATCCGCCATGCCGCGCAACTGATGGAGCGCTACGACGTCGGCGCGCTCCCCGTGTGCGACAACGACCGGCTGGTGGGGATGGTGACGGACCGCGACCTCGCGGTGCGCGCGATCTCGGTCGGCAAGCCGCCGGAGACGCGGATTCAGGAAGTCGCGTCGGGCCCGATCGAATGGTGTTTCGAGGACGATTCGCTGGACGAGGTCCAGCATTACATGGCCGATGCGCAGTTGCGGCGCCTGCCGGTCGTCGATCACGACAAGCGGCTGGTCGGCATGTTGTCGCTCGCGGACATCGCGACGCGCTCGGTCGGCCCGGCGCGCGACGACGTGGCGAACACGCTCGAAGGCGTGTCGCAGCCGAAGCGGACGTGATCGCGCATCGAATGCCGCGCGCGATGCAGCCTGCCGGCCTCCGGTCGAGGTCGGCCCCGCACCACCGAAACGGGCCGTCGCAACAGGGCAACGACGGACGGCCGCCGCGTCAGCCGTCCTGCTTCGTCACGCGCGAGATCTTGTCCGCCAGTTCGCGTACGTCGACCGGCTTGCACAGATAGCCGTCGAACCCGGCCTCGAGCGCGCGGCGTTCGTCGGCCAGGCCCGCATGCGCGGTCACGGCGAGCACCCGCATGCCGGGCGGCCCGCCGCCGCCGTTCATGCCGGCGCGCCGCAACGCGTCGAG
Source organism: Burkholderia sp. AU33423 (assembly GCF_002223135.1). Taxonomy (NCBI): domain Bacteria; kingdom Pseudomonadati; phylum Pseudomonadota; class Betaproteobacteria; order Burkholderiales; family Burkholderiaceae; genus Burkholderia; species Burkholderia sp. AU33423. The sequence goes on along the minus strand of NZ_NKFH01000010.1, from coordinate 551,655 downwards.
CAGCCAGAAGCCGTCGCCATCGGGCATCGCGAGATCGGACAGCACGACGGTCGGCCGCAGGTCGGCGGCCACCGCGAGCGCTTCACGGCCCGTCGACGCGATCGCGACGGCCGCGCCGAACGTCGTCAGCGCGGCGGTGAGGCTCTCGCGTGTCGTCGGATCGTCGTCGACGATCAGGATGCGTTGCGTATCGAGCGTCAGCGGCGCGCGCAGGCCGTCCATGTGCGCACTCCCCCACGCCATCGCGCCGACCGGCGGCCAGCCGGCCGGCAGCGTCACCGTAAACGTCGCACCGCGATTGCGGCCCGCACTCTCGACCGTGACGCCGCCGCCGTGCAGCTCGGCGATATGCCGCACGATCGACAGGCCGAGGCCGAGCCCGCGCCGCGACGACGCCGGCGAATCATCCGCGCGGCGGAACATGTCGAACACGTACGGCAGGAACGCCGGCACGATGCCCTGCCCCGTGTCGCGCACGGTCAGCACCACCCGCGCGTCGTTGCGCGCGAGCCCGACCGTCACGCTGCCGCCAGACGGCGTGAACTTGAGCGCGTTCGACACGAGGTTCGACAGCATCTGCCGCAAGCGCTCGGCATCGCCCGACACCACGCAGGTCGGCGCCGCACAGTCGAATTCGAGCACGATGCCGGCCGACGCCGCGGCCGTCTGGAACGCACCGACCGAATCGGAGAACAGCCGCACGACGTCCACCGGCATCGCGTCGAGCTGCAGCTTGCCGGTGGCGAGCGACGACGCGTCGAGGATGTCGCCGACCATCCGCGTGAGCGAGCGCGCGCTGCGGTCGATCGCGTCGATCGCCTGCTGCTGCAGCGCGCTGTCGCCCGAATTGCGCAGCACCTCGACCCAGCCGTAGATCACGTTCAGCGGCGTGCGCAGCTCGTGCGACACCGTCGCGAGCAGTTCGTCCTTCAGGCGGTTCGACGTATCGGCCTGGTCGCGCGCATCGCGTGCGCCCTGCAGCGACCGCTGCGCGCGCAGGTCATGACGGCGCTGCGCGCCGGCCTCGCGCAGCGTCAGCGACAGCGCGACGGCGGCACGCGCGTCGCCGCGTACCGGGCCCGCCGACACGGTCGCACGAAAGCGCCGGCCATCGCGCCGCACACACAGCAGGTCGATCGGCCCGACCGCTGCGTGCATGTCGTCGAACGACTGGACGAGCGGCTTGCGTTTCAGCCAGCGCATCGCCACCAGCGATTCGAACGTGCGCCCATGCGCAGCGCTTTCGTCGTAGCCGAACATGCGTTGCGCGGCCGGGTTCCAGCTGACGATGCGTCCGTCGATATCGATGCCGACGATCGCGTCGGGCGACGCATCGACGACGGCGCGCTGCAACCGCGACGCATCGACCCGCGAACGGTCCGCGTCGGCGGCGCGCAGCAGCAGCACGGCGCCATCGACGTTGCCGTCCACATCGGCGAGTGGCGAGGCCACTTCGGCGATCGGCACCGGCTCGCTCCTCTCCCCCTGCAGCCAGTGGCGATCCGACACGACACCCTCGCCGCCGAGCGCGAGATCGAGCGGTGTCGATTGAATGCGCCGGCCGTCGCGATCGACGATCCGAACCACGTCGCGCGCGGCGCGGCCCAGCGCATCGTCCGGCCGGGCGCCGACGAGCGCGGCCGCGGCAGCGTTGATGTAGGTGAGCCGCCCGTTCGTATCGGTGGCGATCACGCCATGCGGCAGCGCCTGCAGCACGGCTTCGAGCCGCCGGCGCGCGGCCGCTTCGCGCCGCACCGCCGCATCGTTCGTGAAGCGCGCGTGGCGCAGCATCGACACGATCGCGCAGACGAGCGCGCAGATCAGCACGAAGGTGCCGAGCTGCATGAGCCGATCGGGCAGCGGCTGCGTATAGGCCACGGGATCCGAGAGGAACAGCGTCCACACGAGCAGGCCGCTGACGACGGTCGCAGCCATCCCGAACAGGAACGACGTCGCCCACGCGGCGCCCGCGAGCAGCGGGTAGTAGAAGACGAGCGGCAGGTTCACGCCGCCGAAGCGGATCGCGAGCGCCTGCAGCACGGTGGCGATCGCAACCAGCATCACGGCCGTGACGTAGTTGCCGGCGCGGGTCCGCGAAATATCGATCATCGATCACGCTCCTGCTGGCGGGTCGGTCGCGACGGCATCAGGATTCCGGCTTGTCCGCCTCGTCTTCGAGCTGCGCGAGCCGGTTGTAGATTGTCTTCAGGCTGACGTCGAGCACCTCGGCCGCCTGCGCCTTCACACCCCCGCATTGCGCGATGGTGCCGAGGATCAGCTTGCGGTCGGCTTCCTCGAGCGACGTGCCGAACGGCACGGTCACACGATCCTCGTGCGAATCGGCCAGGTTCGACAGTTCGTCCATGATCGGCGGCGGCAGCGTATCGATCACGTCCGCGTCGCAGAAGATGCTCGCGCGCTGCACGAAGTTGCGCAGCTCGCGTACGTTGCCGGGCCACGCATAGGTCTTCAGCGCGTCGCGCGCGGCCGGCGCGAAGCGCAGGTTCCGGCCGCTTTCGGCGTTGAACTGCTGCAGGAATGCATCGGCCAGCATCGGGATGTCGTCGCCGCGCTCGCGCAGCGACGGCAGCGGGATCGGGAACACGTTGATCCGGTGGAACAGGTCCGGCCGCAGCTTGCCGTCGGCCATCGCGGCTTCCGGATCGCGGTTGGTCGCCGCGACGATGCGCACGTCGACGTCGATCTCGCGCGTCGAGCCGAGCCGCGTGAGGCGCCCCGTCTCGAGCACGCGCAGCAGCTTGACCTGCGATTCGAGCGGCATCTCGGTGATCTCGTCGAGAAACAGCGTGCCGCCGTCCGCGCGCTCGAAGAAGCCCTTGTGCTGGCGTTCCGCGCCCGTGAAGCTGCCGCGATCGTGGCCGAACATCTCGCTCTCGACGAGGTTCGCGGCGATCGCGCCGCAGTTCACCGCGAGGAACGGGCCGCGGCGGCGCAGGCTCAGGTCGTGCACCGTCTGCGCGGCCAGCTCCTTGCCGGTGCCCGATTCGCCCGTCAGCAGCACCGATGCTTCAGTGCGTGCGACCCGGCCGATCGCGTCGTAGACGGTCTGCATCGCGGGCGAGCTGCCGAGCATGCGGCCGAAGCGCCCGAGGCGCTGCAGTTCCGAGCGCAGTTCGGCAATCTCTTCATGCAGCGCGGTGGTGCGCGGCACGCGCGCGAAGATGCTGTTCAACCGCTGCATGTTGAGCGGCTTCACCAGGTAGTCGGTCGCGCCGCGCCGCAGTGCGTCGATCGCGGTTTCGAGGCTCGCGTGGCCGGTGGTCAGCACCATTTCGCAGTGCGAATGCTTCGGCAACGCATCGAACAGATCCATCCCGTTGCCGTCCGGCAGCACGAGATCGCACAGCACGAGATCGGGGGTATTCGTCGACACGAGCGTGCGCGCTTCCTCGAGCGTCGCAGCCGTATCGCAGGCAAGCTGCTGCGTGCGGGCGAGCGTTGCGAGCATCGTCCGCGTATCGGCATCGTCTTCGACGATCAGGACGTAGGGCATCGTGGCTCCTTGTGAAGCGGCCCGGCGCGCGTAGCTGCCGGGACCGCGGCAGGTTGCAGCGAGGTCTGGCCACCGGTCGCACGACGATACGGCATGATCGATGCACTCGTGCCGATTGGCTGTCCTCCCGTGAAAAGCTGTCCCTGTCAGTATAGGAGAGGCATGTCGCGCATTCGCCGATCATCGAATAAATCTATCCGCGCACGCCACCTGCATTGCCGGATTCAATGCACCGCAATCGGTAAGAACGCCATCGTTTAAAGGGGGTCATGCGGCATGAAGTCGCCCGATCACGTCTTTTGCGCATTTTGACGCGCCATGCGGTCAAAGTTTCCGGTCCGATTTTTCGCATGTCGAAATCGTCGGATGACGATAGTGGCCGCTCGATGGCTCGCGTTCGATTCAGACCCTACTGCATCACTTGCCGCGCATCGAGCGTTCTATCCGATTCGTCGATTCGTCAGTCGGTCGCGGCCTGACTGCCGCCGTCGCGCGCTTTCGAAATCGCTTCGACGAGCTTCAGTTCATCGTCGATCGACAGCGTCGTGTCGATCACGTCTCCGCCGAACGGTGCGAGCGCCGTGCTCAGCGCGTAGATATCGAGTTGCGTTGCGGCCAGCCCGAGCGACACGGTGCCGGGGCGCGCCTTGTGCGCGACGCGGTCGATCAGTGCGTCGTCCACCGGCTTCTCGCGCCACGCATCGAGCGACGATTCGATGTGCTCGACCACGCTGTCGAGCAGCGACGCGGGCGGCGTGCGATCGGGGTCGACCGCATGCGCGTGCAAGTGTCCATCGGTCGTGCATTCAACGATCGCCACCCCCGACAGCGCGACGACGTGCCGGTCGCGCAACGTATCGAGTTCGGCGAGCGCGCGATGGGCGGCCGCGAGGTCGGGATAGGACAACACGATCAACGTATTCATCAGCCACTCCGTGAATTCAGGCGGCCGCCTCCGGATGCGCCGCACTCAATGCGGCAGCCCGAACGCGGCCTTCAGGCTCGCGACGATCATCTGCATCGCGATCGCCGCGAGAATCATCCCCATTAGCCGTTGCGTCACCGCCGTCACGCGCGGCGACAGGTAATGGCCGATCAGCGGTGCCGACAGCAGCGAGACGGCCAGCAACACGAGAAACGCGGCGAGCCCGAGCGCGAACGCGATTTCCTGCCCGGTCGAGAACGCGCTATGCCCGAGCACGATCATCGTCGCGATCGTGCCGGGGCCGACGAGCAGCGGGATCGTCAGCGGATAGATCGCGACGCCCTCGGCCGCGGCCGGATCGGCGCCTTCGTCGTCGCCCGGCGAATGCTGGCGGCTCGGCGCGCCGTGCAGCATCGACAGCGCGATCAGCAGCACCAGCAGCCCGCCCGCGAGGCGGAAGTCGTCGATCGTCAGGCCGAACACATGCAGGATCGCGCCACCCGCGACCGCCGACACGATGCAGCCGACCGTCACGCCGATCGCGGCCGTCAGCGCGACCTTGCGGCGCTCGCCATCCGCCGCGCCCTCGGTGAGCGACAGGAACACGGGGATGTTCGCGATCGGGTTCATGATCGCGAACAGCGCCGCGAACACCTTGATCGAAAAGGTCAGGTCGAAGGCCACAGGTTCGCTCCCGTCTCGCGCGTCGACACGTGTGTCGAATCGCGCGCAGGTTCCGGTTCGTTTCGGATGCACGGCGCACGCCATGCTGCTACGATCGACGCACCGCGTTCACGTACGACGGAGGGCCCCGACCGATGCAAGCCACCGACACCTTCATGGGTCACGAGATTCGCGTCGACGCGACGCGCAACGCGAACGGCGCGTGGGTCGCGCAGGTGCGGATCTTCCGCGACGGCGTGCCGGTCGACCTGCCCGCGCCCGAGCTCGTCACACCCGAATGGCTCACGTGCGACGAAGCACTGCGCGGCGGCATCGACCAGGGCCGCGTGATCATCAAGACACGCGACCGGTAGCGGCAACCGGCTCATCCGCACGCGTCGCACGGCGCGTTTCACGCATCGAAATCCAGATCGCCGATCAGGATCTCGCGATCGCGCTGGGTGCGCGTGCTGAAATCGACCGGCAGCTCCATCTGCCAGCGTTCGATCGTGACCGGCAGCGCCGCGAGATAGCGGTCGAAGCGACTGCGGTCGGGCTCGGCCAGCAACGCATCGATCGCGTCGTCACGCCACGCGAGCCGCGCGTTCAGCCGGTTCGGCAATCCGACTGTCGACGTGAGGCCGATCACGTCGACACAGGTCGGGCTGCCCTGCCCGTCATGCGGCACGACGTCCACCCTCACTTCACCAGGCTGATACAGGCCGAGCACGCGCGCCGCGATGCGCGGCGCAAACTCGGTTTCGAAACGTGCACGCACATCGGGATTCATCTCGCCTCCGGGTTTGAATCATGTCGTCACATCGCCGTCACGCGGCTGCAATCTGCCGCTCGAATGCCACTTCCGCCTTCAGGCTGTCGAGATCGCGGCCAACCGTCGCGACCGCGAGCCGTGTGTTGCCGCGCCAGTACGCGACCGAGCAATCGTGCGCGCCGAGGTCGCCATCGATCTCGACACGATCGAATTGCTCCGCATGCCCGACGTAATTGACCGTCAGGTCGTAATGCTGGGTCCAGAAGAACGGCACCGCGTCGAACGGCCGCTGCTGTCCGAGCAGGTTGCGCGCAGCGGCGATGCCCTGCCGCTCGGCGACGACCCAGTGCTCGACGCGAATCCGCTCGCCCGTCAGCGGATCGGGCCAGCGCGCGATGTCGCCTGCCGCGTAGATACCGGGCGCACTCGTCTGAAGGAAGCGGTCGACCGTCACGCCGCGATCGACGGCCAGCCCCGCGTCCTGCGCGAGCGCCACGTTCGGATGCACGCCGATGCCGACCACCACGAGATCGGCCGGCAGCACGTCGCCGGTCGACAGCGTCACGCTGTCCGGCGTGATCCGCGCGGGTGTCGCACCGAGATGGAACACGACGCCGTGCGACTCGTGCAGTGCCTGGATCGTGCTGCCGAGCGCTTCGCCGAGCACGCGCGCCATCGGGTGCGCATCGGGCGCGACGACCTGCACGTCGAGCCCGCGCGTGCGCAGCGCGGCGGCCGTTTCTAGCCCGATGAAGCTCGCGCCGACCACGACGCAGCGACGCGTCGTTTTCAGCTTGCCGATCAGTGCGTCGCAATCGGCGCGCGAGCGCAGCACGCACACGTGCGGCAGATCCGCGCCAGGCACGGTCAGCCGGTTCGGCTCGGCCCCCGTTGCAAGGAGCAGCGCGCCGTATCCGACGCGGCTGCCGTCGGCCAGTTCGACCGCCTGCTGCGCGGGATCGATTCGTACGACACGCGTGCCGCACCGCACGTCGATTTGATGGTCCGCATAGAACGACGGCGCGCGCAGCGGCAGCCAGTCGGCATCGGCCGTGCCGGCGAGATAGTCTTTCGACAGGTTCGGCCGGTCGTATGGCGGATCGGCATCGGCCGTGAGCAGCGTGACGGGATGCGGATAACCTTCCTGACGCAGCGTCACCGCCGCCGCGATGGCCGCCGCGCCGCCGCCGACGATCACCACCGACGCGGGCAGTCCGGCCGCATTGAGCACCGGCGGCGCGGCGGCCGGGCGTTCATCGAGCACGACGGCGCGGCCGTCGCGGCGTTCGACACGCCAGCACGGCAGCCCGTCGAGCGCCGGTGCGCGCAGCAGCTCGCCGGTGCGCAGGCAGAACGCCGCGTGATGCCACGGGCAGTGGATCGTGTCGCCCTCCAGCAGGCCGTCGGCCAACGGCGCGCCGTAGTGCGGGCACTGCGCGCCCACGGCAAACAGTTCATCGGCGCGGCGCACGAGCAGCACCGCTGCGTCGCCGACATGGCCCTCGATCATGGCGCCGTCGGCGAGCTCGTCGAGCGCGATGCCTTGCGTGAGATCGGGGCGTGACGACGAATCGTCGTGTTCAGTCATGACGTGGCTCCCGAAAAGTCAGGTAACGATCCCATTATCGACATCCCTCCTGAAAAGAACAGGTACAGACATCCCCGCAGCGCACGCAAACACGCACTGTAGCTTGTACGAGATCCATGACGGGCGTAGAACGTCATCAACGTTGCGGCGCAACACGGCAGCGGCCTGCGGCGCACGCCGCGCATCCTGCGCAAGCCGCGTGCCGCCTTCCCCGTCACCAGGAGTACTACCCGATGGCCACCGTCCTGTGCGTGCTCTACCCCGATCCCGTGGACGGCTATCCGCCGCACTACGTGCGCGATGCGATTCCGGTCATCACGCACTACGCGGACGGACAAACCGCGCCGACGCCGGCCGGGCCGCCCGGCTTTCGTCCCGGCGAACTCGTCGGCTCGGTGTCCGGCGCACTCGGCTTGCGCGCCTATATGGAAGCGCACGGCCACACGCTGATCGTCACGAGCGACAAGGACGGCCCCGACTCCGAATTCGAGCGCCGGCTGCCCGAAGCGGACGTGGTGATCTCGCAGCCGTTCTGGCCCGCGTACCTGACGGCCGAACGGATCGCCCGCGCGCCGAAGCTGAAGCTCGCGTTGACGGCCGGCATCGGCTCCGATCACGTCGATCTCGACGCCGCCGCGCGCGCCCACATCACCGTCGCCGAAGTCACCGGCTCGAACAGCATCAGCGTGGCCGAGCACGTGGTGATGACGACGCTCGCGCTGGTGCGCAACTACTTGCCGTCGCATGCGATCGCGCAGCAAGGCGGCTGGAACATCGCCGACTGCGTGTCGCGCAGCTACGACGTCGAAGGCATGCATTTCGGCACGGTCGGCGCGGGGCGCATCGGGCTCGCCGTGCTGCGCCGGCTGCAGCCGTTCGGGCTGCATCTGCACTACACGCAGCGCCACCGGCTCGATGCGTCGGTCGAGCAGGCACTCGGGCTCACGTATCACGCCGATGCCGCGTCGCTCGCGAGCGCCGTCGACATCGTCAACCTGCAGATTCCGTTGTACCCGTCGACCGAGCACCTGTTCGACGCGGCGATGATCGCGCGCATGAAGCGCGGCGCGTACCTGATCAACACCGCGCGCGCCAGGCTGGTCGACCGCGACGCGGTCGTGAATGCCGTCACGTCCGGGCATCTCGCGGGCTACGGCGGCGACGTGTGGTTTCCGCAGCCGGCGCCGGCCGATCACCCGTGGCGCACGATGCCGTTCAACGGGATGACACCGCATATCTCCGGCACGTCGCTGTCCGCGCAGGCACGCTACGCGGCCGGCACGCTGGAGATCCTGCAATGCTGGTTCGACGGCAAGCCGATCCGCAACGAATACCTGATCGTCGACGGCGGCACGCTCGCTGGAACGGGTGCGCAGTCGTACCGGCTGACCTGACGCTGCGCACGCGCCGCACGACGCGCGACGCGCGACGCGCGGCTCGCGGCGGATCACTCAGTCGAGGCAGTAGGCGGCGAGCTTGCCGACCGCGATCACCGCCTGCTCGATCTCCGGCGACCACGGGCTGCTGTAGTTCAGCCGGATGAAATTCCGGTAGCTGTCCGTGATCGAGAACATGTAGCCGGGCCCGATCGTGATCCCCTGCTCCAGCGCGAGCTGGTACAGCCGCATCGCGTCGATCTGCGCAGGCAGCTCGATCCACAGCACGTACCCGCCCGCCGGGCTCGAGATGCGCGTGCCTTCCGGAAAGAACCGCGACACCATCGTGCGCATCAGGTTCGCCTGCTGCGCATAGGCCTTGCGAATCCGCCGCAGGTGGTGCTCGTAGCCGTCGCGTTCGAGAAACTCCGCGATCGCGAGTTGCGGCAACGACGGCGTCGCAAGCGTGTTCAGGAATTTCAGCTTCTCGACCTGCTCGCGATAGCGGCCCGGCAGCGCCCAGCCGATCCGGTACGCGGCCGTCAGGCTCTTCGAAAACGACGAGCAGTGCAGCACGATGTCGTGCCGGTCGAACGACTTCAGCGTGCTCGGATGCATGTTGCCGAAGTACAGTTCGTTGTACACGCCGTTCTCGATAATCGGCAGGTCGGCTTTCGCGGCGAACTCGACCAGCTCGCGCTTGCGCTCGTCGGGCATCTGGAAGCCGAGCGGGTTCTGAAAGTTCGGCATCACCATGCACGCGGCGATTGGCTGCGACTTCGCTATCGCGGCCAGCGCCGCGATGTCGATCCCGTATTCCGGATGCGTCGCGACCTCGATCGCCTTCATCCCCATCCGTTCGATCGCGTGCAGCATCGCGTAGAACGTCGGTGATTCCACCGCAATCGTGTCGCCCGGCTTCGCGACCGCCTGCAGGCACAGGTTGATCGCCTCCGTCGCGCCGACCGTCACGATGATCTCGTTCGGGTCCACCGACATCCCGTTTTCCAGGTAGCGGCGTGCGATCTGCCGGATCAGCCGCGGATGGCCCGGCGGCAGCCCGTCCGTCACGCCCCACAGCGACTTGTCGCGGCCGGCCGCATACGCATAGCGGTTCAGCTTCTCGAACGGAAACAGGCTCGGGTCCGGATAGGGCGAGCCGAGCGGCACCGCGTCGTCCGTGCCGATCGAGCGCAGTGTCGACAGCACGAGCCGGCTCACGTCGACCGACGACGAAATCGCGATCGGCTTCGACGGCCGCAGCTCGCGCACCGGCGCATGGCTGTCGTCGCGCCGCAGGTTCACGAAATAGCCCGACTGAGGGCGGCTTTCGAGCAGCCCGCGGCTTTCCAGCAGCAGATACGCGTGCAGCACGGTCGTGATGCTGATCCGGTGCTGCTGGCTCGCCTGCCGCACCGAAGGGACACGATCGCCGTGTCGATATACGCCCTGCCGGATGAGTCTCTCTATGTCGTTTGCAAATTTCTCGTAGAGCTTCATCCGCCTCGCCCCGCCAGCGGTGAACCGGCGTGCGATGCACGGGCGGCAGGGCCGCGCCGGTGCACGAAGCCTGATAGCCGTGCCCGGGCGCGGGCGTCCCGGTGCGAACCTCGTCCGTTATCGAAATTGAAGGCGGATAGCAATGCGAATCTCATCAAGACAAGGTTCGGCATCCTACTGCGTCATTTCGACGAATGTAAGTGACAGTTTGGCGAGGAAACGTGAAATCCGGCCGGCGTGGTGAACAGATTGGAACGCGACGTCAAACGGCCCCGCGCGATCGCGTGGCAGGCATTCGCCGGGCGCGGTGCCGGCGCGCGTCGCCGGGTTCGCCGACGGCCATCGCGCAGCAAGTCATGCGAAGCCCGGTCACACGCGGGCCCCGCGTGCGCTCAAGCGTCGTCGACGTTGTCCGCGTAGTGATCGATCGCGACCTTGCACTCGTCGAACACCACCGTCAGCAAGGCAATGTCGTTCGACTCGACCCACTTGCGGATCTGCAGGAATTGCCCGGTGCCGAGATCGGCGAGGCGGGCCGGATCGTCGGTCGTCACATCGACGCTCGCGATCGCGCGGTTGCCGTGGCCAGGCAGCGGCGACAGCGTCGCCGCGATGTCGAAGCGACGGTACGATTGTTCGATGCGCATGCGGTTCTCCCGTTACGGTTCGACGACGACACGCTCAGTCGAGCGACTGGCGAAACACCTTGCCGCCGAATCCCGTCACGACGTTGTCGACCGAGAACGGCGTCTCTTCCTTCGCTTCCAGGATGATCGCGGCGCTGCCGGGCACGAGCCGCGCCGCGACCGTCTCGACGAACGTGCCGTCGAGCAGCGCATTACCGGCCGCTTCCGCGAGAATGCCGGCGCCCGCGCCGGCCGCCATGCCGGTGACCACGCCGAGCGGCCCGGCGAGCAGGCCGAGCAAGCCGCCTGCGATCGCGCCGATCACGCCACCCTTGAACGGCCGCGATTCGGCGTGGAGGACCGCGAGCTTGCCGGTCGCGTCCTTCTCGACGACGACGCCGTTCTCGATGTGGAATCCTTCGTCCTTCTCCGACAGCGCCTCGAAATCGTTCGCGGCCTGGCGGGCCGTGTCGACGCTGCCGAACACGGCGACGATCAGTTGCTTGGTCATGCGATACCTCGCTCGGTTGGATGGTCAGGGGCAGCGGCCGCATCCGATGCGGCACGCCGGGGTGCGACTCAGATGCCGATGGCCGCCTCGCGTGCACGCGCCGCGTCGGCATACGCGTACGCAGCCTCTCGCTGCAACCCGGCGACGGACGGCGCGCGTGCGAGCGCCGGATCGGCATCGCGCGTGTCGCGCGCCAGCCGGTAGGCGTCCGACGCCGCGCGCTGCAGCTCGATCGCCCGTTTCGATTCCACGGAATGGGTGCTCATCCGGCTCCCTCCTTGCAGGGACAGCGAACATGCATGCGGCCGGCCGCCCGCGCGTTACCTGCGCGCATGCGCATCGTCCTCGACATCGGCGACGTCGGCCGGGAAGCGGTGCTGGCCGAAACTCAGGATCAGCACGCCGACGGCGAGCAGCACGATCCCGAACGTCGTCATCAGCATCCGTTCGGGGCTGTCGGTCGCGCCGCGCAGGATCAGGTCACGCGCGAGCGACGTCATCGCAATGAACAACGGAAACCGCACCGGCAACCGGCCGAGCCGCAGGTAACGCACGTCCATCGCGAGCACTTCCAGATACAGGAACATCAGCAGCAGGTCGGTCAGCGACACCTCGCCCGCGAGCACGACCTTCCACGCCTCCTGCGCCATCGCGAACGCGGTCGCGAGCCCGATCACGATCAGCCCGGCCAGTTCGGCCGCGTGAAGGAAATGGCCGAAGCGGCGGCGGATGCGCTCGGCGGGCGAGCAGGGAACGGTGGTCGTATTCAAGGTGACAGTCGCTGTGATGAGGCTTGAACGGCGCCGGGCGGCGGCGGGAAAGTCGCGTCGCGCGCGGCGGCATGCACGGCATCGTGCGCATCGGGCCTGTCCGGCATATCGGGCGCGTGCGGGCCGGCCGCGCCGGTCGCCTGCTCGACCGCGGACAGCGTCCGGCGGCAGCACACGTGGAACGCGTCACCCGCGTCGGTGCAGGCGACGTCGTCGTGGTCGCGGCACAGCAGCAGGCGGCAACCGAGATACCGTTCGAGGCCGTCGATCCGTTCGCTCACCTGCGCTTCGTCGAGTTGCAACTCGGACGCCGCACCGGACAGGCCGCCATGCTCGACCACCGCGACATACGCACGCATCGCTTCCAGCAGGTTCATGATGACGCTCCTCGTGGCGGCGCAGCGGGACCTAATCTACTGCACGCGGCACGCACGCTCAAGAGCACAGCGCCGCATGCGCCAGGAGTACAGCTGCGCGGGCGCGGGCCAAAATCCGGCCCTGTTTGACGCATTCGCATGACAGTTTGGCAATTCGTGTTCCAAAGACCGGCCGAAGCTGCTAGATTGCTTGCTCGACGACGTGACGCGGCGCGGGCAGGTCACGCGCCCCGCGCGGCCGCCACCGCTGCGGCCCGTTGCGCGAGGCCCGCGCAACGTCCTTCATCCGCATGACACAAAGAGAACAGTCGCATGACACAGTTCAACCGTTCGCCTTCGCGCGCGGCACTACCGTCCCGACATGACTGACCGGCAAGCCACGATGCAGACACCTCCCCCGCTCCCCCAAAACGTACACAGCACGATCACGCGCAGCGCGATCTTCCTCGTGGCGACGATCAATCCCGGCGCCGACCACGCCGATACGATCCGTTCATGGTGCGGCGACATCGCCGCGCTCGTGCGCTCGGTCGGCAAGCGCGTGCCGGGCGGCAACCTCACCTGCGTGTGCGGCTTCGGCGCCGACGCATGGGATGCGCTGTTCGGCAACCCGCGTCCCGCCGCGCTGCATCCGTTCCGTGAATTCGGCGCGGGCCAGCGCGTCGCGGTCGCGACGCCGGGCGACATCCTGCTGCACATTCGCGCGGAAGCGATGGACCTGTGCTTCGAACTCGCGACGCAGCTGCTCGGCGCGCTCGGCGATGCCGTCACGGTGGTCGACGAGGTGCACGGCTTCCGCAATTTCGACCAGCGCGCGATGATCGGCTTCGTCGACGGCACCGAGAATCCGGAAGGCCGCGATGCGGTCGACTTCACGGTGATCGGCGACGAAGACGCGGAATTCGCGGGCGGCAGCTACGTGATCGTGCAGAAGTACCTGCACGACATGGCCGGCTGGAACGCGCTCGCGGTCGAGACGCAGGAGCGCATCATCGGCCGCACCAAGCTGTCCGACATCGAACTCGCGCCGGATGTGAAGCCGTCGTGCTCGCACAGCTCGCTGACCACGCTCGACGAGGACGGCAAGGAAGTGAAGATCCTGCGCGACAACATGCCGTTCGGGCGCCCGGGCGCGGGCGAATTCGGCACCTACTTCATCGGCTATGCGCGCTCGCCGGCGCCGATCGAGCAGATGCTCGAGAACATGTTCGTCGGCCGCCCGCCCGGCAATTACGACCGCCTGCTCGACTACAGCCGCGCGGTCACCGGCTCGTTGTTCTTCGTGCCGTCCGCCGACCTGCTCGAGGCGCTCGCCGATCGCGCGGCGCCGGCGGTCGATGCCGCGGAGCCGGCGCCCGCATCGTCCGCGCCGCATCGCGACGGTTCGCTGAAAATCGGCTCGCTGAAAGGCGTGCCGTCGTAACGCCAATCGCCAAAGTCCGGCGCGCCCACCCCGCGCCGGGCGAGACGGGTTGGCGTGCCATGAACGACCTCCACTCGTTGTGAAGCTTCAATAGACTGCGCCTATGATTCATCCGGGCTCGGTCCGGGCAACGGAACGCCGCCGAGCCCCGGCGTCCGGAAACCCTGCCGGATGAATGTTAGTAAGAATGCACGACACGCGATGGGCCCGCGACCGGAAATGGTTCGGCGCACCATCGAGCGCGGCCCGAGCGACGGTCGCGGCGTTCCGCACCCGCGCACACCCTCTCCCCTCACGTGAATTGCAGAACAGTTGCGCCGCAGCAGGGTGTCGCTTCGATTTGTGCTGCAGCGGTGTCAATAGAGCCTGCTAATATGCATTTTCGTCCGCGATCGGCTTGCCGGGCTCAGGCGCAGTCCGTCAGCCGATCGGCCAACCATGAAGTGTTTTCGCTGACGTGAGGCAACCAGAACCCATGAACAACCTGCACCGCGAACTCGCCCCGATCTCGTCCTCCGCCTGGGAGCAAATCGAGGAGGAAGTGGCACGCACGTTCAAACGATCGGTGGCCGGCCGCCGCGTTGTCGACGTCGAAGGCCCCGAAGGCCCCGAGTTGTCGGCCGTCGGCACCGGGCACCTCGTCGACGTCGCCGCCCCGCGCGAGCTGGTGAATGCGCGGCTGCGCGAAGTCCGCACGATCGTCGAGCTGACGGTGCCGTTCGAGTTGAGCCGCGATGCGATCGACAGCGTCGAGCGCGGCGCGCGCGATGCCGACTGGCAACCGGCGAAGGACGCCGCGCAGCGGCTCGCGTTCGCCGAAGACGGCGCGATTTTCGACGGCTACCCGGCCGCCGGCATTCTCGGCATCCGCGAAGGCACGTCGAACCGCAAGCTCACACTGCCGGCGGACGTCGCCGCCTACCCCGACGCGATCAGCGACGCGCTCGAGGCATTGCGGCTTGCCGGCGTCGACGGCCCGTACTCGGTCGTGCTCGGCTCGGATGCGTACACGGCGCTCAGCGAAGCGCGCGACCAGGGCTATCCGGTCCTCGGCCATATCAAGCGGATCGTCAGCGGCGAGATCATCTGGGCGCCGGCGATCAGCGGCGGCTGCGTGCTGTCCACGCGCGGCGGCGATTACGAGCTGCACCTCGGGGAAGACGTATCGATCGGCTACACGAGTCATACCGACAAGGTCGTCCGCCTGTACCTGCGCGAAACGTTCACGTTCCTGATGCTCACGAGCGAAGCATCGGTGGCCGTGGCGCCGCAGGGCACCACGGCGGTCTGACCGCGGTTGCCTGCGCGCGATGCCCGCCGGGTGTCGCGCGCGAGCGGCCGCACCGCCGGCCGCATGTTCGTCGCCGATCAAACCCATCTTGCATGGAGTGTGTGATGAGCGAGTCGAATGAAGCATTGCAAGCGCTGCAGGCGTCGGTCGACCACCTGAAGCAGGCGGTCGAGGCCAACGCGAGCAGCCAGGCCGGCGACACCGCCGTGCTGTTCACCGTCTTGTCGCTGGTCCTGGCGGAGTTGCCGCCCGACACGCGCAACCTGATCGAGGATTCGTTCTCCGTCTGGGCCAATGGCCTGGCGGATGCGGCACTGTCAACGGACGTGAAGCGGATCGCCCGACAGCGGCTGGCGATGACCCTCCCGGACTGACCGCGGCACGCCACGGTTGCGCCGTGTCCGGCCCGGACCGTGCAACCCGCCCTCGCCTGCGGCCGCCGCACACGCATCGTCTCCGGTGCGTGTGTGGCGACGCTTGACCGCTCGCGGCACGCGCCCCCTGCGGCGCTTGCGTCGCGCCTCTCCATCCGCGCTGCCTTTCGTCCCCCGATAACCGGCGCCCTGCGCGCCGATGTCGCACCGCGATCCGTTCGCGTTCCGCCCGCTTCCGCTTCCTGTCATCCCACGCTGCGCACGCCGCGCACGCCCGTGGCGCCGTGCGCCCGCCCGTCTGTACTCCTTGCCACCCGTGCGCGAGCGCATGCGAGGGTGCAATTCACGGCCGGGCCGGTGCAGAACTGTGCCTTGGATAGCCTCCGCCGATTCGCTATTTTGAACGCAGTCGAAGCGATGCCGTGGGCTCCTCCCGGCACGCACGCTTGCCGCCCTGACCGCGACCGTGCACGACGCCGACGCGCGCCGCGTGACAGCACCGGTGCCGCCCGCGCGCCGCCGTGCCGCGTGTCGTGCGTTCGCGGTCGGAGGCGCCAAGCGCCGCACCGCATCGGGACTTCACCCTTCGACCCACTTTCACCGACAGGAGCCAGACCACCATGCCCGCACTTTGCGATATCTGCCACGCCCGGCCGGCCGTCGCGCGCGCAACCGTGATGCAGGACGGCGAGCGCAAGACGATCTCGATCTGCGATTACCACTTCCGTCAGCTGATGCGGCATCAGAGCATGCTGAACCCGTTCGATTCGCTGCTGGGCGGCGGCTCGTCGTCGCTGTTCGGCGGGCTCGACGACGACGCGCCGCTCGCCGCCGAGATTCCGCGCGAATCGGTCGACCCGACCGACGCGTTCAGCGAGCAGACGCTGGAACTGCTGCAGCGCGCGGCCGAGAAGGCGCACGAGCTGCGCCGCAGCGAGCTCGATTCCGAACACCTGTTGTACGCGCTCGCGGACACCGACGTGTGCGCCGCGCTGCTGAAGGAACTGAAGCTGTCGCCGGACGACATCAAGTCGTACATCGACGCGCATGCGCACACCGGCACGGCCGCTCCCGATGCGCCGCTCGACAAGCTGTCGATCTCGCCGCGCGTGAAGAAGGCCGTGCAGTACGCGTTCCAGGCGTCGCGCGATCTCGGCCACTCGTACATCGGCCCCGAGCACCTGCTGATCGGGCTCGCGTCGGTGCCGGACAGCGTCGCCGGCACGCTGCTGAAGAAATACGGCGTGACGCCCGAAGCGTTGCGCCAGAAGGTCGTGAAGGTGGTCGGCAAAGGCGCCGAGGACGGCCGCGTCGATGCGCCGACCGGCACGCCGAACCTCGACAAGTTCGGCCGCGACCTCACCGCGATCGCGCGCCAGGGCAAGCTCGACCCGGTGCTCGGCCGCGCGCAGGAAATCGAGAGCACGATCGAGGTGCTCGCGCGCCGCAAGAAGAACAACCCGGTGCTGATCGGCGAGCCGGGCGTCGGCAAGACGGCGATCGTCGAAGGGCTCGCACAGCGGATCGTCAACGGCGACGTGCCCGAGGTGCTGCGCGACAAGCGGCTCGTCGAAGTCAACATCAACTCGATGGTGGCCGGCGCGAAGTATCGCGGCGAGTTCGAGGAGCGCGCGAAGCAGCTGATCGACGAAGTCACTGCGAAGCAGGACGAACTGATCCTGTTCATCGACGAGCTGCACACGATAGTCGGTGCCGGCCAGGGCGGCGGCGAAGGCGGCCTCGACATCGCGAACGTGCTGAAGCCCGCGCTCGCGCGCGGCGAGCTGAGCCTGATCGGCGCGACGACGCTCAACGAATACCAGAAGTACATCGAGAAGGACGCCGCGCTCGAACGGCGCTTCCAGCCGGTGTTCGTGCCGGAGCCGAGCGTCGAGCAGACGATCGTGATCCTGCGCGGGCTGCGCGACAGCCTCGAGGCGCACCACCAGGTGACGTTCGCCGACGACGCGTTCGTCGCGGCCGCGGAGTTCGCCGATCGCTACATCACGTCGCGCTTCCTGCCCGACAAGGCGATCGACCTGATCGACCAGGCCGCCGCACGCGTGCGGATCGGCGCGACGTCGCGCCCGGTCGACATCCAGGAAGGCGAAGCGCAGATCGCGCAACTGAAGCGCGAGCAGGACTACGCCACGTCGCGCAAGCGCTTCGACGAAGCGAAGCAGTTCGAGGAGCAGATCAACGCGAAGCAGAAATCCGTCGACGAGATGATGGAGGCGTGGCAGCGCAAGACCGGCTCCGAGACGCTCGAGGTCACCGTCGAATCGGTGGCCGAGGTCGTGTCGCGGCTCACCGGCATCCCCGTGTCCGAACTCACGCAGGAAGAACGCCAGAAGCTGTTGAAGATGGAAGAGCAGCTGCGCGAGCGCGTGGTCGGCCAGAGCGACGCGGTGGTGGCCGTCAGCGATGCCGTGCGGCTGTCGCGCGCGGGGCTCGGCCAGACACACCGGCCGATCGCGACGTTCCTGTTCCTCGGGCCGACGGGCGTCGGCAAGACCGAGCTCGCGAAGGCACTGGCCGAGACCGTGTTCGGCGACGAGCAGGCGATCATCCGCATCGACATGTCCGAGTACATGGAGCGGCATGCCGTTGCGCGGCTGATCGGCGCGCCGCCCGGCTACGTCGGCTACGACGAAGGCGGCCAACTCACCGAGCGCGTGCGGCGCCGCCCGTACAGCGTGATCCTGCTCGACGAGATCGAGAAGGCGCATCCGGACGTCTACAACGTGCTGCTGCAGGTGTTCGACGACGGCCGCCTGACCGACGGCAAGGGCCGCGTGGTCGACTTCAGCAACACGATCATCATCGCGACGAGCAACCTCGGCGCCGCGATCATCATGGACAACCTCACGCAACCGGAAGCCGCGCGCAAGACCGACAAGGCGATCCGCGAGGAACTGATGCAGGTGCTGAAGGGGCATTTCCGGCCCGAGTTCCTGAACCGGATCGACGAGGTGATCGTCTTCCACACGCTGTCGAAGGAGAACATCCGCGCGATCGTGCAGATCCAGCTCGACCGCGTGGTGCGCACGGCCGCCGCGCAGGACATCACGCTCGTGATGGGCGATTCGCTCGTCGAGCACCTGACCGAAGCCGGCTACCAGCCGGAGTTCGGCGCACGCGAGCTGAAGCGCCAGATCCGCCAGACCATCGAGACCCGGCTCGCGAAGGAGATCCTCGCCGACCGGCTGAAGTCGGGCGACCGGTGTGAAGTCGACTACGACAAGGCCAGCGACGAAGTGAAGTTCACCAAGCTCGCGGCGCCTGAAGCGAAGGAGACCAAGGACGCAAAGAAGGATGCCGACGGCAAGGCGAAACCGAACGGCAAGGCGGCCAAGGCCCCCGACGATGCGAAGACGGGCGACACGCCCGCCGATGCACCGCCGCCCGCGCCCGCCGCGAAGGCGTCCGGCAAGAAGTCGTCCGGCGCGAAGAAGGACGCGCACTGAAAACCCGCCTGCCCTGCACGCACGGGGCATGCATGACCGGCTCCGTCCACCGGACGGAGTCGCCCCACGCCGCGACACGGCGCAAACCGAGCCGCCCGCACCGGGAACGGCAGATGGAGATTCACATGACAAATCGACGCGAAGTGCCAGGCATCAGGAAGTACGACGGGCCCGCCGGTGGTTGGGGCGCGCTTCGCGCGACAGCCGATGCGGTGCGCACGCAAATGGAAACCATCGAGGCGCCGATCGTGCTGATGCGGACCAACCAGCCCGACGGCTTCGACTGCCCCGGCTGTGCGTGGCCCGACAAGGAACACAAATCGACGTTCCAGTTCTGCGAGAACGGCGCGAAGGCCGTCACGTGGGAAGCGACGACCAAGCGCGTGACGCCCGAGTTCTTCGCGGCGAACACCGTGTCGTCGCTGCTGCGCATGTCGGACTACGAGCTGGAGAACATGGGCCGGCTCACGCATCCGCTCGTCTACGATCGCGCGACCGACACGTTCCGCGCGATCGAATGGGACGACGCGTTCGCGCGCATCGGCGAAGTGCTGCGCGCGCTGCCGCCCGACCAGGTCGAGTTCTATACGTCCGGCCGCGCGTCGAACGAAGCCGCGTTCCTGTACCAGCTGTTCGCGCGCGAACTCGGCACCAACAACTTCCCCGACTGCTCGAACATGTGCCACGAGCCGACCAGCGTCGGCCTGCCGCAGTCGATCGGCATCGGCAAGGGCACCGTATCGCTGGAGGATTTCGACCACTGCGAGCTGATCATCTCGATCGGCCACAACCCCGGCACGAACCACCCGCGGATGATGGGCACGCTGCACGAGTGCTCGCGCCGCAACGTGCCGATCATCGTGTTCAACCCGCTGCGCGAACGCGCGCTCGAACGCTTCGCGGATCCGCAGGACATGATCGAGATGGCGTCGTTCGGCTCGACGCGGATCGCATCGACGTACTACCAGGTCGACGCCGGCGGCGACGCGGCCGCGCTGAAGGGCATCATGAAGGCGCTGCTGCAGCTCGAAGCCGAGCGCGGCGACGTGCTCGACCGCGACTTCATCGCACAGCACACCAACGGCTTCGACGCGTTCTCGGCCGACCTCGAAGCCACGTCGTGGGACGACATCGAGCGCGCGAGCGGGCTCAGCCAGGCGCAGCTCGAACAGGTCGCGCTCGCGTATGCGAAGTCGAACGCGACGATCGTCACGTACGGGATGGGCGTCACGCAGCACAACAAGGGCACCGCAACCGTGCGCCTGATCGCCGACCTGCTGCTGATGCGCGGCAACATCGGCAAGCCCGGCGCCGGCGTGTGCCCGCTGCGCGGCCACTCGAACGTGCAGGGCAACCGCACGGTCGGCATCACCGAGAAGCCGTCGGCCGAGTTCCTGAAGAAGATCGAGGACGTGTGCGGCTTCACGCCGCCCGCGCATCACGGGCATGACGCCGTGCAGGCGATGCAGGCGATGATCGACGGCACCGCGAAGGCGCTGCTGTGCCTCGGCGGCAACTTCGCGGTCGCGCTGCCCGATCCGGAACAGTCGTTCCCGGCGATGGCGAAGCTCGACCTGAGCGTGCATCTCGGTACCAAGCTGAACCGCTCGCACCTGCTGGTCGCGAAGGAAACCTTCGTCCTGCCGGTGCTCGGCCGCACCGAGCTCGACATGCAGGCCACCGGCCGGCAGTCGATCACCGTCGAGGATTCGATGTCGATGGTTCACGCGTCGGCCGGCAAGCTCAAGCCGGCGTCCGACCAGTTGCGCTCGGAGCCGGCGATCGTCGCGGGCATCGCGCATGCGACGCTGCCGGCCAGCAAGGTCGCGTGGCTCGACCTGATCGCCGACTACGACCGCATCCGCGACCTGATCGACAAGACGGTGTCCGGCTTCGAGGCGTTCAACGAGCGCATCCGCACGCCGGGCGGCTTCCGCCTGCCGCTGCCGCCCACCGAGCGCGTGTGGCCGACGCCGACCGGCAAGGCGATGTTCTCGGTCTACAAGGGCGTGAAGGAGGACGCGGACGTGCTCGGCGCCGAGCAGGTGCTGCGGCTGATCACGCTGCGCAGCCACGACCAGTACAACACGACGATCTACGGCCTTGACGACCGCTATCGCGGCGTGTTCGGCCGGCGCGACGTGTTGTTCATGAACCCTGCCGACCTCGCGAAGTACGGGCTCGAACACGGCGACCTCGTCGACATCGAGACGGTCACCGCGTCCGGTCGCGCGCTGCGTCTCGAGAAGATCACCGCGATCGAGTACGACATCGCGCCGGGGTCGGTCGGCGCGTACTACCCGGAAGCGAACGTGCTCGTGCCGCTCGACTACATCGACAAGGAAAGCGGCACGCCGTCGTACAAGTCGGTGCCGGTGCGCGTCGCGCGCTCGGCGGTGGTCTGACCGACTAACGGGCCGGCTCGCGGCGCACCGGCTGCCGCGAGCCGGCCCGACCTCCTCTACGGGCCACCGCGTCTCGACGGATGCGATGGCCCCCTTCCTTCCCCGTTGTTACCGCGCCGCCGTCGGCGGCATCGTCGCGCCCGTCTGCCGGCGCCGATACGCGCTGTCGCGCCTCGCGAGCCAGTAGTACAGCGGCGACGTCAGCACGAGCCCCACGAGCCACGACAGGTCCGCGCCGCCGAGATGCGCGGGAATCGGGCCCGCATACATCGGCGTGTTCATGAACGGAATCTGCACGAGGATGCCGATCGCATACGCGAGCAGCGCCTGCGGGTTGAAGCGGCCGTAGATCCCGCCGTCGACCATGAAGATCGACTTGATGTCGTACTTGCCCTTGTGGATCACGTAGAAGTCGATCAGGTTGATCGCCGTCCACGGCACCAGCACGACGAGCAGCGCGAGCACGAGATCCACGAGGTTGCCGACGAAGTTCGTCGACGCGCCGATCGCCGCGTAGCAGCAGGCGACGAAGATCACGACCGACACCACCGCGCGCGCCTTCGCGGTCGGAATCCACTGGTACGCGAACGTCTGCACCGACGTGATCACCGCGAGCACCGCGCCGTACAGGTTCAGCGCGTTGTGGCTGATCACGCTCAGCAGGAACAGCACGAGCATCAGCGGGCCGAGCGGGCCCGTCGCCTGCTTGACCGCATCCATCGCGTCCGCGCCGGCCGGCACCGCGAGCACCGCGACCGCGCCGAAGATGAACGCCAGCGTCGAGCCGATCGTGCAGCCGAGATAGGTCGCCCAGAACGTCGACGCCACGCCGACGTTTTCCGGCAGATAGCGCGAATAGTCCGACACGTACGGCGCGAACGCGATCTGCCACAACGCCGACAGCGACACCGTCGCGAGCCATCCGGCGAAGTTGAAGCCGCCGCGCGTCAGGAAATCGTCGGTCGTCACGTGCGTGAGGATCATCCAGAAGCCCACCAGGATGCCGATGCCGAGCACCCACGTGCCGATCCGGTTCAGGATGTGGATGAACCGGTAGCCGACGATCCCGATCAGCCCCGAGCCCACCGCGCCGATCACGATGCCGACGGGCACCGGCACCGACGACGCGATGCCGTGCACCGACTTGCCGGCCAGCACGATGTTCGACGCGAAGAAGCCGACGTACATCACGGCCGCGATCACGGTCACGAGCAGCGCGCCCCACGAACCGAACTGCGCGCGGCTCTGGATCATCTGCGGGATGCCCATCTGCGGCCCCTGCGCCGAATGCAGCGCCATCAGCACGCCGCCGACCGCCTGGCCGACGACGATCGCCACGATGCCCCACATCAGGTTCAGGTGGAAGAGCTGCACGCCGAGCGCGCCGGTCACGATCGGCAACGGCGCGATGTTGCCGCCGAACCAGAGCGTGAACAGGTCGCGCACCTTGCCGTGGCGCTCCGCGGGCGGCACGTAGCCGATCGTGTGTTTCTCTATCATCGGGGACGCGTTGCGGTCCACGTTCGTCATGGTGATGTCTCCTGTCCTGCGCGGCGATGCGCGCTTGCCGTGTCAGCCGGCGCGCGTTGGGGGTCGCGCCTGCAATCGGGTCCGGATACGCGAGCGACGACGCGCCGCGTGCACGCGCGGCGGGGTCGAACGAGGCGGACGATGCGCGTGCGGGGACGGATGACAGGTCCCGCCGGTGCGTGCGCGGCCGCTTCGTTTGCTTCTTGATCCAGGTTGGAGACGATGGTGCGCCACGACCCGCGCGACCGGAAAATACTAAAAATATTTCCGGGACATACGAAAAAGCTCTGCAGCGGACATTTCGGCACGGGGAGGCTTTCAGGTAAGGTGCTACGCAAACCATGGACAGATTGCGCCCGCGGCGGCACGCCGGGGCCGTGCATCAGAGGTGCTTGTGGCTCACTACACTTTGCGGCAACTGAAATACTTCGTGACGACGGTGGAATCCGGCAGTGTCGCCGAGGCGTCGCGCCAGCTCTTCATCGCGCAGCCGTCGATCTCCAGCGCGATCAAGGGCCTGGAGGAAAGCTTCGGCGTGAAGCTGTTCATCCGCCATCACGCGCAGGGCGTGTCGCTGACGCCGAGCGGCACGCGCTTCTACCGGAAAGCGCAGGAGCTGCTGCGCATCGCGCACGAATTCGAACAGAACGCACTCGCCGACAACGACGTGATCACCGGGCAGATCGACATCGGCTGCTTCGAGACGGTCGCACCGCTCTATCTGCCGCAACTGATCGCGGGCTTTCGCGAGCGCTACCCGGGCGTGAACATCCGGCTGCGCGACGGCGACCAGCAGGAACTCGTGCAGGGGCTGACGTCCGGCACGTTCGATCTCGCGCTCATGTACGACCATGATCTCGACGGCACGATCGAGACCGAGCCGCTGATGCCGCCGCAGCAGCCGTACGTGTTGCTGCCGGAGAACCACCGGTTCGCGGGCCAGACGCACGTATCGCTGCGCGACCTCTGCGTCGAGCCGATGATCCTGCTCGACGTGCAGCCGAGCCGCACGTATTTCGTCAGCCTCTTCCACGAACTCGGGCTCACGCCGAACATCGTGTTCGGGTCGCCGTCGATCGAGATGGTGCGCGGGATGGTCGGCCAGGGGTTCGGCTTCTCGCTGCTCGTCACGCGCCCGCATTCCGAATATACGTACGACGGCCAGCGCGTCGTGACGATCGGCCTCAGCGAAACGGTGAGCCCGTCGGGGCTCGTGAGCGCACGGCTGAAGCGCGGGCAACTTACGAAGCAGGCGCAGTCGTTCGTCGATTTCTGCCGCGAGCGGCTCGCGCAGATCGTCGCGGAAGCGGCGCGATAAGGAACCGGAAGGAACACGAGAACGCACGCGCCGCGGGATGCGGTGCGTGCGGATCGATAGTGTCGGTAAGGCGCGCCGCGTCAGGCGGCCGCGGCGAGATGGGCGGCCAGCCGCCCCAGCATCGCGTCGCAGCCGTGGAGCTGGTCGAGCGTGACGAACTCGTCGGGCTTGTGCCCCTGGTCCATGCTGCCGGGCCCGCACACCACGGTCGGAATGCCGGCCTGCCCGAACAGCCCGCCCTCGGTGCCGAACGCCACCGTGCCGAAAGCATCGGAGCCGCTCAGCATCGCGAGCAGGCGTGCAGCCTCGCTGTCGGGCGCGGTCGCGAGCCCCGGATAGGCGCCCAGCGGCTGCAGTTGAATGTCGGTATCGGCCTGCACCGCGCGCATCCTCGGCAACAGTTCGGATTCCGCATAGTCCTGCAGCGTCCTCGGCACGTCGTGCGCATCGAAATCCGGCAGCGCCCGCACCTCGAAATCGAACTCGCATTCGGCCGGCACGATGTTCAGCGCGCGGCCGCCCTTGATCAGCCCCGTCTGCACGGTCGAGAACGGCGGATCGAATCGTTCGTCGTGCCGTTCGGGCCGAGCGAGCGCCGCGCCGATCTCGCCGAGCCGACCGATCAGCTTCGCCGCATAGTCGATCGCGTTGACGCCCGACGGCGCGTACGCCGAGTGGCATGCGGCACCTTTCACGTGGCAGCGCATCGCGAGCTTGCCCTTGTGACCGAGCACCGGCTTCAGCTCGGTCGGCTCGCCGATCAGGCACAGGCGCGGCCGGTGCTCGCGCGCGGCCAGTGCGTCGAGCATCGGCCGCACGCCGAGGCAGCCGACTTCCTCGTCGTACGAGAACGCGAGATGCACGGGCATGCTCAGCGGCCGGGCCACGAACGCCGGCACGGCCGCGAGCACCGACGCGATGAAGCCCTTCATGTCGGCCGTGCCTCGGCCGTACAAGCGGCCGTCGCGCTCGGTCAGCCGGAACGGCTCGACCGTCCACGCCTGCCCGTCGACCGGCACCACGTCGGTATGGCCCGACAGCGCGATGCCGCCGCGATCGCGCGGCCCGATCGTCGCGTACAGGCTCGCCTTCGTGCGCTCCGCGTTGTAGAACAGTTCGCTCTCGACGCCGAAGCCCGCGAGATAGTCGCGGATGAAACCGATCATCTCGAGGTTCGACTCGCGGCTGACGGTCGCGAAACCGACCAGCCGTTCCAGTAGTGCGCGGCTCGACGTGTCATTCATCGCCCGGCACCCCGTAGCTCGGCGCGGCGGTGGGGTTCAGCGCGCGCGTCTGGTAATCCTGCATCTGCGGCCGATACGCGTGCCACAGCGCATCGAGCTGCCCGATCGGATCGGCATCGGCCCAGTCGACACGCAGGTCGACGATCGGCCAGGTCACGTCGCCGGCCACCTTCAGCGCAGCCGAATGCACCGGCCCTGCTTCGCCACCGGCGGCCATTGCCGCGTGCATCGCGGCCAGCAGCCGATCGGCGAGCAGGCCGGGCGCCTGTTCGAAGGCGCGCGCCATCGCGTCGATCACGGCCGGCGCGGCCAGCAGGTTGCCGGCCGCCACGCATTGGTCGCCCTGCACCGCGTGATGCGTGCCGAGCGCTTCCTTGCCGGTGAAGCACGCCGTCTGCCCCTGCCCGTCGATCACCGTGACCTGCCGGTACTGGCTCCAGCCGTTCGCGCTGAGCGCGCGGTCGAGCGCCGCGGCGGGCGCGAGCTGCTCGTGCTCGATCAGGTCGAGGATCTGGGGCCCAAGCGCCGGCAGCGTGATGTTCTGCGTCGCGACGGCGCCGACGCCCGCGCGCACCCACGGGCAGCGCGCGCCCACCGCGATGCTCGACGAGCTGATCGCGATGCCGAGCTGACCCGTCTCCGGGCAACGCCCGACGATGGAGAAAGTCATGTCGCCTCCTACGCGCGGTTCGGCTGCCAGTTGTCCGGGATCACGGCGATCACGTCGATCTCCATCAGCCACTGCGGCTGGCCGAGCGCGGACACGACGAGCCCCGTCGAGATCGGATACACGCCCTTCAGCCACTTGCCGACTTCCTGGTACACGGGTTCGCGATAGCGCGGGTCGATCAGGTAGGTCGTCGTCTTCACGATGTGCGTGAGGTCGCTGCCGGCTTCCTCCAGCAGCTGCTTGACGTTCTTCATCGCCTGCTCGGCCTGCGCGCGCGGATCGCCGAGGCCGATCAGCCTGCCGTCGAAATCGGTGCCGACCTGGCCGCGCACGTAGACGGTGTTGCCGGCCCGCACGGCCTGGCACAGGTCGTTGTCGAGCGTCTGGTTCGGGTAGGTATCCTTCGTGTTGAACATGCGGATACGGGTATGGGTGGGTTGGCTCATCGGAATCCTTCAGTCGTCAGGGGGCACGCCGCCGCACCGGCCGCAGACGCGGTGCGGCAAGCGGCATGGGTTCGGTCAGTTCACCGCGTCGGCGAGCGGCTGCGTATCGTCGTGCGGCACGGCGTGCAGCGCGGCGCCATCCTGTTCCGCGTGCGAAGTCGAGCGGCGCTGCGCTGCGTCGTGGTAGTCGAGGTAGGTGCGCTGGATCGCGATGTGATCGGCGATGTGCCGCGCGTCGTGCCACACACCCCAGATGAAGCTGGAGCCGCGCCGCGACAGCCACGGCAGCCCGAGGAAATAGATGCCCGGCTCCTTCGACACGCCGCGCTGGTGCTGCGGCTTGCCGTTGTCGGCGAACGCGTCGACCTTCAGCCAGCCGTAGTCGACCGCGTAGCCGGTCGCCCAGATGATCGACGTGACGCCCGCGCCGGCAAGGTCGAGCGTGAGGATCGGATGCGCGACGCAGTCGGGGTTCGGCAGGATGCGGCGGGCTTCCGGCTCTTCCGGCAGGTCGAGGCCGTTGCGCGCCGCATAGGCGTCGGCCGCGTCGAGCAGCGACAGGTAGTTTTCGTCGCCGCGTGCGAGATTGATCGCCAGGTCGCGTTCGAACACGGCCACGCCGCCGTCGAACGACTTCGTCAGCCCGACGAGCGTCACGCCCTGGTTCGCGAGCTTGCGGAAATCCACCGTATGGCCGCCGCGCGCGCCGCTCACCGCGATCGTCACGTGTTCGCGGCCGGGTGTCGCGACTTCCTTGTCCCATTCGCCGAGTACGCCGAGCCACCAGCAGAAATCCCGGCCGCGATACGCACGCGGCGGCCGATCGTGCGGGCCGACCGACAGGTACACCTGCCGGCCCGCGCGTTGCAGTTCGTCGGCGATCTGCACGCCCGACGACCCCGCGCCGACCACCAGCACCGCACCTTCCGCAAGCTGCTCCGGGTTGCGATAGTCGGCGGAATGAATCTGCACGAGGCGCGCGTCGTCCGGCGCGATCGGCGGAATCACCGGGCGCTGGAACGGCCCGGTCGCGACGACCACGCGGTTCGCCTCGATCGTGCCGTCGGACGTCTCGACGATGAAACCTGGCTTGCCGGCATTGCGTACGACCTGCTTCACCTCGACGCCGGTACGGATCGGCGCGTTGAACTTGCGCGCATACGCTTCGAAGTAGTCGGCGACCTGGTCTTTCGTTGCGAACGCATCGGGATCGAGGCCGTCGAATTCGAGGCCCGGAAAGCGGTCATGCCATGCAGGGCCGTTCGCGACCAGCGAATCCCAGCGCCCCGTGCGCCAGCGCTCGGCGATACGGCTGCGCTCCAGCACGAGATGCGGTACACCCAGCTTGCCCAGGTGCTCGCTCATGGCCACGCCGGCCTGGCCGGCGCCGACGATGAGCGTATCGATTGAAGTTGTTTCGACTGCCACGGCTGTCTCCTTGAGGTGCGGCTCGCTGCGAGGCTCGTATGCCCGTGTCGTCGCGCGAGTGGGAATGGAGACATTCTGCTGACAGCCCGGCGTAGGCGAAATGATGTTTTTTGTCGTTGTTGACGAGAAAAAAGCTGGGGGATCATTGATGCCTCCAGACGGAGACATCATGCGGTCCGACACCGGGTCGGCACCGGCTGCGAGGTGACGCGGCGGCAGGGTCGAAATGGCGAGCGAGGCATCTGCCGCGTCATACGGGAACGAATCATGCGCACGAGTCGTGGTCGGCATTCAATGGAGGACGGCCCGATGAAACCCCTGACAATTGCAACGCGTCGAATTCTGGCGACCCTCGTGGCAGGCGGCGCACTCGCCGCGACCAGCACAGCCTTCGCGCAAGGCTACGGTGCACCGCCACCGAGGGTCGAAGAGCGAGCGCCCGCCCCGGGGGCCGGTGTATCGGTCGAGATCGGCGTGCACGGAGACCGCTACTGGGACGGCCATCGCTACTGGGAACGCGACGAGTGGAGGCATCGTCATCCGCGCGATCGTGATCCGTGGCGCGAGCATGAGCACGAGGGCGAGCATCGTGAATAGTGACGACCGCCGCCTGGAGTACGCGCAACTTCCGTGTGACGCGGGTTAAAACCCGGATTCGGATGCCAAAGCGCTCCGGTAAATGAGCGGAAACCGCGCCAGTACACTTTTCCGGATCAGCTTGAACGCGGCCTCGTCTGACAAGAGATGGCCGCGCCTTTTTTGCTATTGCGCAGTTGCATGATCGCCTGATCAACTGCATCCCTGCGACCTTCCACGCCGTCACATCGAAAGTAGCCGTGTACTCGCTGCCGGCGCATGCACGTTGCCCGGCGCCGGCGCGAACGCCACTGCGCGCACGACCCGACGTCCAACGCGGCGATTCGCGGGCAAGCAGTCGCCCCGCGCATGCCGGCCGATACCGTTGCGCGCCATTCGCTTGCCGCCGAACGCGTGGTCTTCGTTATTGCAATCGACTCACGCCACGATCATGTTTCGTCGAATACGATCTCCTTCTATTTTTGTCATCCTAAGTAATATGGCTGTTTTTATTTCGTAATCGACCATTCAACGCCCGCCCTGCGCGTGCCGCCCGATCGCTCAATGCGTAGAACGCCAGCATGCTGGCGATCATCGACACTGCCACGCCGCTCGTATCCCAACGCAGCCCGGCAGCGAACGCCGATGCCCTGATCGCGGTCATGCCGAGCGCCATGACGAGCAACATCGCCGCAAATTCAAGCGCGACCCGAGCCGGAGCCCGAACCAGCGCGCGTACCGTGCCGCTTCGGCGCCGGTCCTTGCGATCGGCCTCGCGCCGGATTAACAGCGCCAGCATGGCCAGCATCGACATCGGGAACCATTGGAGATGCAGCACGAGCGTGTTCCACATCGCGCCGGCATCGAGCGTTCCACCGCAGATGTCGAGAATGGCTTCGACGGGCGACCGTATCGCATCGAGCGTCAATCCCGCGCAGATGGCCGCCATGCACTGGAGCATCGCCCTGCGCGCGCACCCGCCGGACGCTCCGCCTTTCATCGAATAGCCGGCGATGCCGCAAACCATTGCGCCGACGCCGTTCCATATCCAGCTGGAAGGGGCACCGTGCAGCCGGGTCGGCAAGTCGCAAGCCAGGTAGCCGAGGAGTGCGAATGCCATCGCGCCGCCCACCCGTTCGGATAGCGAAATAACAGCCGTTCGCGCAGGCCCGATCCCGACGCAGGCGCGAATCGCGTCCGTCACCGTCGCCGGACGCCTGGCCGGGTCAGCCGGCGGTGCAGTCGGCGTAGTCATGACGGTTCAGGCGGGATCTCTCATGACCGCATACCACGAGCACACCACCCCGGCCGGGGCGACGCCGCCGTTGCCGCTCGCATGCGGCACCGTTCGGACGATCGAACCGGTCAGCGCCGGGCGCTGATCGATGCCGTTGGGCCAGGGCGCGCTCACGTACCCGACATAGTCGTAGACCCATTCCTCGCCGCTGACCACGCCGCGCCCCTGGAATCGCACCGTGCCCGGATTCCCGTAGGTAATCCAGCCGTTGAGCTGCAGCTCCCACCCCGGTCCGAAAATGCGCCCCTTGAAAATGCCCGCCGGCGCGTGCGCGATCTCGATCGTGCCGAGGCCGAATTCAAGGTCGTTGAATGCGGTGGCCGGGTCGGGATCGTTCAGGAAACTGCGATAGGTCCACAGCCCCACCAGGCTGCCGGTTTCGGGTGTGTAGCTCATGCCCGCGTCTCCCCGTCATGTCCGCGTTGTCGAAGTCCCGAGGTGAACCGGCGCCGGGCAACGGCGCCGGTTCGTCACGCTCCGCCGCTACCGGACCTCGAGCCGGAACAGTTTCCGTACGGGTTGCGGCGCCGCGCCGGCGACGGCTTGCGAAGCGGGCGGTGACGCGGGTTGCGTCTGGAGGCGTACGCCCTCGCGCGTATGGATTTCGACGTCGTACTGCGCATCCTGCACCGCGCTTTCGGCGAAGTGATTCAGCGGGAAGAACGCCTTCACTTCGAGGTGCGTCTGGCAGTTCGCACAGGACTGCACGCTCCAGCGGCTCAGCACGGCCTCCGAACCGAGCAGTTGCCGTTCGCCGTCCACGTTGATGTACGCGGACACGAGGAACGACCCGGCAATCGGCGCACGATTCAGCCCGGAGACGCGCACGACCTTGCTGCTGTTGCCGGCCGGCACGGTCGACGCCGCGAGCGAGCGTTTCGGCAGGTCTTCCAGCGAACCGGGGCCGTACGTGTAGCCGAGCTGTTCCTCGATGTTGATGCAGTCGAGCGACGTGTAGGCGCGCTCCTTGCCGTTCTCGCTCTTCTTGAACGGATCGAGCGGCGTGTCGAGCGTGAGCCACGAGTTGGGGACGATGCCCGGCGTCGGCCCCTGCGCATCGACGGAGTTGGTGCCCGGATACTCGGCGATGACGTCGAGGTGTTGCGTGAAGCCATGCCGCTTCTGCCACAGCCAGAACACGCGATCGATGAAGCAGTGGTGGAAATAGAAGATCGGGTCGAGGCCCGCCGTGTCGTTTTCGCCCATGTCGCCGTTGGCGCCGGGAATCGGCGAGAAATCGCCCTTGTTCGGGCCGTGCGGCACGTCGAACCCGCCGACGGCAAGGTGAATATCGTTGTGCGGCGACTCGAGCGGGACCACGGGAATCGCGCCGTCCGGAAGATTCTCGTTCCACTGGGCCGCGGACGACGTGTTGGAAAACACCGTGTAGTTCGGCGCATCCAGGCACTGCTCGAACTTGCTCTTCACGTTGGTCGGCACCACGTCGCCCTTCACGACGATGTACGACGTGAGCCAGTCCACGATGTTGCGGTTCAGTATGACGACGTTCTCCTTGGCGTGGGGGAACTTGGCGTTGTGCTTCTCGGTGGCGGCCCGGTCCTTGTCGGTCCCCACGAGCCCCGACAACGGGTAGCGAACCGTGACGTAGGGCAGCGGCTTGCTGTAGTTCGGATTGTCGCCGTTGATGTTGTCGGTGATCGCCCGGTTGAACGCGAAGGACGCCAGCGGGTTCGGAATCTTTTCGCCGTCGAGCTCGAAATGCGGGTCGGTCAGCGCCCACGGAATGCCTTTCGTCAGCGACTCTTCGCTGGTTTCGTCCCAGAACGGCAGCATCACCTCCTCGCAACCGGGGATGCTCTGCAGCGCCTGTTCCAGCCGCAGCAGGTAAGCGCGGTGCCAGGTGGGGAACAGCACGTTGCCGTGGTTGCAGTAGCCGCCCCAGTAAGACGCCGAACCCCAGCCGGCGCCGCGGAACGGCTCGCCGTGGAAGCCGCCGATCATGAAGAACGAGTTCGGATCGTCGGGCGGCAACGCCTTGATGCCTTTCCACGCGCGCATCACGTCTTCCAGCGGCTTTTTGTTGCCTTTCCGATATTCATCTTGCAACGATTCGATCGACGGACGAACTCTGACCCCAGGTGCGTTATTCATGATGTGCCCAGTCCCCTTCGTGGATAGCGTTACGGTTTGACCGCCAGGTTTTGAACGTAAGCAGGTAATTCATAAATCACTCAAACTCGCGTTCAATTGAATTCGTTTTATTTAAATAGCGTTTGGTATTTTGAAAGCATTAACCGGCGGACCATAGGCGGGCCCGCGTGGTCACCGGATCGCCTCCATGGGTGGCGTGGACACGCGCAACAGGCACAGCACGGCCCCTGACAAGGGGCTGCGCCTTCAGATCGTAGGGATGCCGTGGTGAATCGATGCCGATTCGCCAGGCACGCATGCCTGGCGAAGTGGCCGAGATACCCCGTAGCGTTTTATCCTGATTTGGTATGAGTAAATAAAGCAGATGCCACTGTTTTTAGCAAGGAAAAGGCAGCCTGAATTATTAAAAAAATTCGAATGCGGAAGCAGCCATTGGCTCGTTTTATTTTCATGAATAATCTCGAGCATTTGCGACGAGATCGTAAAAACCGGCGCCATATAATCACGTGTGCGCAACGGAGTTTATTAATGCAATCGGCCGACGGTTACCTTACGATCGTCGGCAGGTGCTTGGCTGGTGTAATCGTTCCCGGCCGGGAGAGCGTCGTGAGTCGAGCTGCGTGACGGTGCCGCAAACTCACGTCTCCGGTGAATGCGGTTCACGTCGCGGGAACCGGTGAAAACTCGCGGAGGGCAAGGAAGACTGCATCGCGACATCTGAACGACGAGATCCCGAGCGGGTGGCATCCCAGCCGTTCGACCCGGCGCCCGCCCGCACAGCGGGCACCGGCTTCAACGAATCGTGCCGGCTACACGTTGGTCCATGCCCCGTTGCCATGCTGATACTGCATCACGCCACCGTGGATCCGCACCCGCAGGTTGCCGTCCGGCACTTGCACCCAATTGAGCATGTCGAGGCTCTGCATCAGCCCGACGAAGAAATCCTGCAACTCTTGCGTCTCGCTGGCTTGCCAGAGGTCGATGCGGCCGAGGCATGCACGCAGATCGCCGCTCTGCTGCATGATCGTCTCGACCTGGCCGGCCACGTCCGCCGCCGGATCGTAGACCCGCGTGCCGTCGGCGCTGACGATCGCCAAGTGGATGCCGCGCACCTGCGTGGGCTGAGCAGGTGCCTGCTCGACGAGCGCGATGCAACTCGTCATCGCGCCGAAATCGATTTCCGTCGCATCGCCCCAGGTGCGCTCGCCAACCGCGAGCGGTGCGGGACCGTGTACGTTGTGAATGATGTAGGACATGGGTTCCTCACTTGACTGACAGGACTGCCGGTAGCGGGCCGCGACGTGTCCGGGAAAGCGAACGTGTGTCGGTCCCGCCGCTCACATCCCGCATCGAGCCTGACGGCCCGGCGGGTCGTGTCGATTGATGCTGCGTCGGTGGGCGTGCGCAAAGCAATGGCTCACGACGTTCCGCCTCGGCGCGATCTTCCACGCCACGCGGACGATCACGCCTGCATCGATTCAATGCCTGCCGTTGCGAGCCGGCGGGGGTCGTCGTCGACGCTGCAAGCGCAGCCCGCGGCTGCATCGTCGGCGCACCCTACGCGCCCTTCTTGTCCAGCAGCGCCTGGTATTTCTGCAGGCTTTCGTCGATCCTGTCGAGTGCGACACTGGCGGCCTCCCCTTCGATCGCTTCCGCGGCACCCGCGACGATCGCCGCGGTCGCCACGAACAGATCGGTCAACAGCAGGCCCACCGCATCCATCGCCATGCCGCGCACGTTCTCGTCGACGGTCTTCTGCGCCAGGTCCTT
Organism: Burkholderia sp. AU33423; assembly: GCF_002223135.1. Classification (NCBI taxonomy): domain Bacteria; kingdom Pseudomonadati; phylum Pseudomonadota; class Betaproteobacteria; order Burkholderiales; family Burkholderiaceae; genus Burkholderia; species Burkholderia sp. AU33423. The sequence goes on along the minus strand of NZ_NKFH01000010.1, from coordinate 517,682 downwards.
CATCAGCACGCTCTTGCCCGCGATCGCCAGCGACGTCGTCGCCTCGAAGTAGTTCGCCGCCGCCTGCGCGACCATGCCGCCCGCCTGCGTGATCATCATGTTCGGGCCGACGGCAATCTGCGTCGTCGCATAGGACGCCGCCTCCGCGTTGATCGCCTGCACGGTCTGCAGCGCCGAGCCGCCGGACCCGGCCGGATTCGCGACCTGGTCCGGTGCCTTCAGTGCATCGGTCAAGCGGCGCAGCCGGTTCACCGGCCACGCGCGCGCGCCGGCTTTCGGTGTCGCGGCGTGCGGCGCGACATCGGCCGGCGTCGTGGCTTCGGCTTCGGCTGCGGTGTCCGCGACATCGTCCGGCGTCTGCGCCGTGCCGTCACCGCGTCCGCCCAAAAGACCTTTCATGTTCATGATTCAGGTATCCCGAGAGTCATCGCGTCCTAATGCGTGGAGCCCGTCTGCGGCCCGGCCGCCGGAACCTGCGGCATGCCGCCGGCCCCACCGCCCGATCCGCCCTTCGGCGACGCTTCGACGGACAGGATCATGGCCACCGCCTTCGACACGACGGCGTTCGAAATCTGGTTCAACGCCGCCTGCTGCTGCGTCATGTTCTGCGCCGAGATGCCGACGGCCTGGCTGAACATCTGGTAAAGCGTGCCCAGCGCCTGGGCCGGGGATCCCGCGACGACGTTGACGTTGGTCTGCGTCACCGCATCGGTAATCTGCTCATTGACTTTGTCTGCCACGAGGCCTCCTCGGAACCCGGCTCCGGCATGCGATTGAAGGAACGGACGGGCCGGCAGGCCAGCGACGCCGCACATGCCGTTAGGAACGCTGCGCGCCCGCGTTCGTGAACGCGTTCACGCGAGTTCCTCGCGCAACTTCTTGCGCAGCAACTCGACCCGCTTCCGGGCGAGCGGCTCGTTGATCCCGAGTGTCGCCGCGATGTGCAGATAGGGCCGGTCCTCCTCGAACTTGAGCGTGAACAGCATCTGCTGCTGAGGGGGCAGCGTGGACAGCGCCTGCTGGAGGCGCAGCAACTGCTGTCGAAACAGCATTTGCTGCTCCACCGACGGCGCGTGGCCGGCCAGCTCGACGGTGTGATCGTCGTCCCAGCCCGGGTCGAATTCGAGCATGCCGCTTTCGCGCAGCCGGCGCCGTGCGCCATCGAGGAATGCGTGGTTCAGCACCAGAAAGAGAAAGCCGGCCAGGTTCTGAACGCGCTCGGGCGAGCGCTGCAGGTAAATGTGGACCTTGAGTGCGGTATCGGAAAGCAGTTCGTCGGCGCGGTGAATATCGCCCTTGCACAACAGGCGAGCGCGGCGCCGCAATTTCCCCTGCATTTCCCGCCACGTGCGATCGAGTTGCTGCGCCGGAGACTCGGGCGTCGGCGCAGCGTGCTGGTTCGAGGTTGTCATCCCGTGCCTTCCCGTTTTTATGGAAAACACAGAATCGATTCGACACCGCGAAGGGCGCTGTTACCCGTGTAACACCGTTATAACGATAATCGGGTTCGGTAAATTTTCTTGATTATTATGAACGGAAATTTCAATTCTCCGGCATGGCCCGATCCGTTGTTTCAGGTGCGTCGCCGGGCCTGAATAACGGCATTGCGATGAAACAGAACGACGGCCGCCGCGAAGGGTTCATGCGCCCGCACGCAGCTCCCCATGTCGATCGACCAGGCGCCGTTGCCGCCAAAATGCCGCCCTGTCCGGATTGCTTGCCGATTATCTCGAACCTTTCATCATTCATTTTTCACGTCATGCCGAAGGCAGCGTTTTTCGCTAGGTGGCCGTATCGTCAAACAACCTCGCGCGGAAAACATGCCTGCCCTTGCTAATGCTCAAACGCTGCGCAATATACCGATACTCACCGACCTTCCGGAAAGCCTGATCGCGCATATCGAGCGGCATGTCACGCCGTGGCCCGAACACGGCAATCGCCTGTTGTTCTTCAAGGGTGATCCGGGAGACTTCGTCGCCTTCGTGCACCGCGGACACGTCTACAAGACGCTGCACGAACCCGGGGGGCGCGAGATCATTCTCGGCCACTCGATGCCGGGCGAACTCATCGGCGAGAACACGCTGATTCGCGCGCACCGGCGCCCCTTCACCGCCCAGTTGAGCGCCGACTGCCGCATTTCGCTGCTGCATCGCCAGTACTTCGCACCGCTGCTGGCCAACCCGGAATTCATGGGGCGCATCCACGAGCAGCTGTGCCGGCATATCCACCAGCTGAGCGACTTCGTCGAGTCGGCATGCCTGTACCGGCTCGATGCCAGGCTCGCGCGCCATCTGCTGAACCGCATGCAAGGGAATGATCTCGAGGTGCCGCTGCCGGAGAACCAGAGCGTCCTCGCAGCGATGCTCAACGTCAGCCGGCCGCGACTGAACAGCAGCCTGCAGAAGATGCAGCGCGACGGGCTGATCCGGCTTCACGAACACGGCGTGACGATCAAGAAGCCGGAGCAGCTCCGGACCATCGTCGACGCCAATTGACGGCCGGGCACGCACGCGCATCGTGCGGTGCCGCGGCGCGAGGGAATCGCGGGCGCCGCGTCGGGCGGCGCGCGGAGAGAATCAGCCGCGCCAGTGGCCGATCGCGTTCATCAACTGCGCGACGGCGGCCAGTTGCGATGCAAAGCTGTCGTTCGCAGACCGCGCGGCGCCAGCGGCGGCGGCCGGCGAGCCGGCATAGAGCTGCATGACGCCGACGGTCGTCGCGGCGAGATTGGACATCGCCTGGTTCGCCTGCATCTGCACCGCGTTGTGCAGCAGGATCGCGGATGCATGGCTGTTCGATTGCATGAGCGTGCCCAAGGCCACGGCGGGCGCCTCGCCCACCACCTTGACGTTGGCTTGCGTGACCGCATCGGTCACCGCGGCGGAAACCTGTTCCGGCATGTCGTTGCTCCTGGTTGGCTCGCCGCTGCGGTGCAGTCACGGCGAAAGCATGAAAGGGTCGGCCGGCGACGCGCGCCGCATGGGGCCGTCGATACGTCGCGAACGCCGGCACGGCATCGGGCGCCGGGCGGCAGCCACCGATCGGGGCCGCCGCCCGGCGTCGACGCCAGGCTGCGCGTCAGGCGAGCGCCTTGCCGATCGCGAGGACGTCGGCCAGCACGGACAGCACGCCGTTCGAGCCGATTTCCGTCGCGGCGGCGCCCGCGCTCGCCGGCCCGAGCGTGTACAGCTGCATCGTGCCCACGTTCGTCGAGGTCGGCAGCTGTACTGCCGACTGCGACTGCTGCTGCACCGCGTTCTCGAACAGCACGCTGAGCGAATGGCTCTGGGCCTGGTACAACGAGCCCGTCGCCATCGCCGGCGCTTCGCCGACCACCTTGACGTTGGTCTGCGTGACCGCGTCGGTGATCGCGGCGTTCACCGCGCACGTCTTGCAGTTGCAGGGATCTTTCGGGTCCTTCGGGTCCGTCGGGTCGGTTGTGTCAGTTGCCATCATATTTCTCCAGGTTCTCGAACAGGCACCGCATCGAATCGGCTCTGCCCGTTCTGTCGGTTACTCCGGAACACCGCGCGGCACCGCTGTCCAGGCGCCGGCGGCCATGCTGCGGCTCCGTGGCGCGGCGGCGGCATCGGCGGCTCGCGCCGCTTGCGCCGCTGCTCGACCACGGCGTTGCGATGGCGCGTCAGCCCTTGACTGCCTTCCCGATCGCGATCACGTCGGCCAGAATGGAGATGATCCCGTTCGCGCCGATTTCCGTGGCGGCCGCGCCCGCGCTTTCCGGCCCGATCGTATAGAGCTGCATCGTCCCCACGTTCGTCGACGTCTGCGACTGGATCGCGGCCTGCGACTGCTGCTGCACCGCGTTCTCGAACAGGATGCTGAGCGAATGGCTCTGGGCCTGGTACAGCGAGCCCATCGCCATTGCCGGCGCTTCCGCGACCACCTTGACGTTGACCTGTGTGACCGCATCGGTAATCGCGGGATTGACCTGGCACACTTGGCACGTATCAGTCATTTGTTGCTCCTTGGTTCACGTAGTTGAGAGATCGCACATCGGGGGCCGGCCGGTTTTGCTTTCTGCCGAATCCCCCGCGTGCTACTCCATGGACGCGTGGCCGGAGGGATCGTGAACGGCGGTGGCGACGACAGTCGTCGGTTCGGACGATTCGACCGGCGCGGCGTCGGCATTTCGCGACCGCGCCTCCATCGCGTCGAGCCGGGCGATGAGCCGTTCGGCGAGCGCATCGACGTATTGCCGAAAGCATGCGTCGATTTCCTGCCGGATCAGGCCCGTCAACTGTTCGCCGATCATCGCCAGCGCCTCGCGGGTGCTGTCCTGGATCTCGGCCGCGCCGGATGCCTGCGCGTCGCCCGGCGGCTCGTGCGCGTCGAGTACGCCCGACACTTTCCGCTGTTCCGACGCCAGCATGCCGAGGGTCGTCTCGTTCTGTGCGTCGATCGTCTGCAGGATGCCGCGCATCTTCTCGTACGCCTTCTGCTGGTTGAGCTGCAGGAAATGCTTGACCTGTTCGCGCGCCTCCTGCCGGGTTTTCAACTGCGGCAACGGCCGGTTCGCGGCAGGCGCCGGCGCGGCCGTGCCGGTACCCGGCGCTGACGGGTTCCCGTTCCTGCTCGGCAGTTGCTCCAGCAGCACCTGTTCTTCGGCCGGCGCGAGGGGCCGCCCCAATCGCTTCTCCGCGAACTGCCGCAGCAGCGGGTCGAGTGCGTCGTGGCTCATGGCTTACCTCTCCTCGATGTCCGCCCGCGGCGCCGGTGCGTGCGGTCGGGGGGCGGACGGACGCGGCGCCGAGGCGCGCCGGCCGGCAGGCGGCAATGGATATTGCATGGTGTTCTCCCGGGAATGGACGTGCGACGGCCTCGCCGGAAAGTTCGGCAGGACCGCTGTAGGGACGAACCGGGAGACGGGTCCGTGAAATCGGGCGCCGTGCGTGAATGACATTGTCGGGATCACGCCACACCCGTCCCCGATAATTCTTGACTGTGCCCGTGCCGATGATTTGGTAGGATGCACGTCGCCTCGGTATCGACGGCAGCCGGACATTCAACCGTCCCTTTTTTTGATGCCGCGCGGCCGGCTCACCCCGTCCTCGCGCATCGGTGCACTGAACCGCACCCCAGCCCCCGTGAAACCCGCAACACCCCGGCGTCGCCCCGCGCGACCCGTTGCAGCAACCGTTGGAGTGGCGCCTCGTGCGCCAGCAAGCATGAAGAAGTCGAATCCGTCCACCCGCCCTCCGCGCGAGAAAGACCGCACGTCGCTGGCGCGCGCCGGCGCACTGCTGCTGATGGCCGGCCTGCTGTACCTGCTGTGGCCGTCGGCCGAAACCGCGTACCTCGCGATGGAGTCGGTCATCCGCTGACGCGGCACCCCCTCCCCGCACTACGCTATACTCACGCAATGGAAACCCGACCTGCCTCGCCGAACGTGCATTGCTGGTGGCGCGCCTGACCCAGGCGGCCCGTTTCCTTTTGCATGTCCCAAACGTGATGCCGCCAGCGATGGCGGCATTTGCGTTTCTGCGCAGACACCATGGCTGGCGGCTTCGATAACCCGGAGCAACGACCAACATGACCCAGACCCGACCGACCATCCTCACCGGCGACCGCACGACCGGCCCGCTGCACCTCGGCCACTACATCGGCTCGCTGCGCGCCCGCGTGCAGATGCAGCACGAAGCGAAGCAGTTCCTGCTGCTCGCCGACACGCAGGCGCTGACCGACAACATGGGCCGCCGCCAGCGCGTCACCGAGAACGTGATCGAAGTCGCGCTCGACTATCTCGCGGTCGGCATCGATCCGGCGATCTCGACGATCGTCGTGCAGTCGCAGGTGCCCGAGCTCGCCGAACTGTCGCAATACCTGCTGAACCTCGTCACGGTCGCGCGCCTCGAACGCAATCCGACCATCAAGGAAGAGATTCGCCTGCGCGGTTTCGAGCGTGACATCCCGGCCGGCTTCCTGACCTACCCGGTGAGCCAGGCGGCCGACATCACCGCGTTCAAGGCGACGCACGTGCCGGTCGGCGACGATCAACTGCCGATGATCGAGCAGACCAACGAACTCGTGCGCCGCTTCAACGCGACCGTCGAGCAGCCGGTGCTGGTCGAATGCGAGGCCGTGCTGTCGGCGGTCACGCGGCTGCCGGGGATCGACGGCAAGGCGAAGATGAGCAAGTCGCTCGGCAACGCGATCACGCTCGGCTCGACACCGGACGAGATCACGCAGGCCGTGAAGGACATGTACACGGACCCGAACCACCTGCGCGTGAGCGATCCCGGCCAGGTCGAGGGCAACGTCGTGTTCACGTTCCTCGATGCGTTCGAGCCCGACGTGCAGAAGGTCGACGAGTTGAAGGCGCACTACCGTCGCGGCGGACTCGGCGACAGCGTCGTCAAGCGCGTGCTGAACGAGCGGCTGCAGGCGTTGATCGAGCCGATCCGCGCGCGCCGTCGCGAATTCGAGGCCGACAAGGCCGAGGTGATGGCGATCCTGAAGCGCGGCACGACGCACGCACGGGACGTGGCCGGCGCGACGCTCGCCGAGGTGAAGGGCGCGATGGGGCTGAACTACTTCGATTGAGCGACGCAGGCAGCGTGCGCGCGAACGCGCATGGCGCGCCGGCCGGTATCGGGCCGGCGCGTGGCGTTCACCGCGTCACGCGCGCGAGCGAGCGTCGAGTGAACCGCACCTTCATCACGATGCATGCACCGGCACGGACACGTGGCACACCGCCTCGACCCGATTGCCGGCCGGGTCGACGAGAAACGCGCCGTAGTAATCGCCGTGGTACTGCGGCCGCAAGCCGGGCTCGCCGTCGGACTGCCCGCCCGTCGCCAGGCCGGCTTCGAAAAACGCCTCCACCTGCTCGCGGCTCGCGGCCTTGAAACACCAGTGCCGCTTGCTCGCGCCGATTTCAGCGGGATCCAGATAGACCGCCAGAAACGTCGATGCGGTGTCGTTCGCACTGCAGCGTTCGCCATAGCCGAGCGCGGTCGGCCGGTCATAGACCTTGGCTGCGCCCAGCGCGGCCATGATGGCATCGTAGAACGGGCGCGCCAGGTCGATATCCGGCACGCTGATTGAAACGTGATCAAGCAATTGCATCGCATCTCCTCCGTCGAAGGGCACACGAGTCTACCCGAGCACGGCATTTTTCATGGAAGTCCCCCTACCGTCCGTGGGCGATACGTGAACACCCGGCACCGTCACGGGCGATGTCGTCCGCGCCGACGGGTGCAGCTGGATGCTCGATGCGCCGCCGGTCGCGGTGCGTTGAGCGCCCTGCGACCGGCGCGTTGCGTCACTTCATCTGCATCAGTTGAATCAGGTTCCCGCACGTATCGTCAATGATCGCGACGCGCACGGGCCCGGCATCCATCGGCTCCAGCGTGAAGCGCACACCGAGATCCGTGAGCCGTGCAAACTCCGCATCGAGATCGTCGACCTGGAACGATGCCGCCGGAATGCCGTCCTCGTACAGCGCCTGCTTGTAAGGCCCGACCGCGCGATGGTTGCTCGGCTCGAGCAGCAGCTCGGTGCCGTCCGGCTGGTCTTTCGACACCACCGTCAGCCAGCGGTACTCGCCCACCGGCACGTTGTTCTTCAGCTTGAACCCGAGCTTGTCGGTATAGAACGTCAACGCCTCGTCCTGGTCGTCGACGAAGATACTCGTCACGTAGATTCGCATGTCAATCTCTCCTGTCGCGGCAGCCACCGCCCCGCCACTATTCTTCGTCGAAATCGATGACAAACGCATAACCGTCGTCGATCAGCTTGCGCAGGTAGCCGTCGAAGTCGTCGGCGATCACCGCGTAGCTGTCGGGATCGTGCAGGAAACGCACGACCTGCCCGACGTTGCCGCCCGGCGCCGGCTCGAAATCGATGTAGAGCTGGGACGTGCCGCCGTTGTTCATGCAGTGCGAGAAGCACAGCCGCCGGTTCATCGGCAGCGCGATGTCGATGCGCGGGTCGACGAGTTCGCCGTCGTCGTTCGCATCGTCGCCATAGATCTGCGCGATGCTGTCGGTGTACTTCGTCGCTTCCTCGAGCATCTGCCCGGCCGACAGCAGGTAGTACGGGTATTCGTAGACGTCGGAGCCCAGCACCCGCACGTGGACCGTCGTGCCGCCGTAGTCGCGCCAGTAGGTCCCGTCGAGCTTGCCGAGCAGTTCGAGCAGGCTGGCCGGGCACTGCGGATACGCGGCGCGCAACGCGTCGAGCTGCGCGGGCGTCGCGCCCGTTGCAGCGGCAAGCGCCGCGTTGTCGGTGTCGGGAAGCGCGGCGCGCAGGCCGCCGAGATAGGTGTCGACGAGGGTCATCGCGTCAGGTCCGAAGAACAGGCAAGCGCCATTCTAGCGCCCGACGCGATGCCCCCCTTTCGCGCTTGCGCGCCCTTGCTTACGTGATCTGGTACGTCGACGCCGGCACGAATTCCTCCGGCAGCGGGCGGTCGCCCAGTTCGAGCACCGACCGCTCGATCGTGCGCGTCATCGCATCGAGCGCCAGCGCATTCGGCGCGAGGCCGAACGGCTCGGCCACCTCGCTCGCGATCGCTTCGAGCGCGATCAGCGTGTACGAGATGAACACGCAGATCAGCGGCGTGAAGAACTCCGTCGAATCGACGAGGCCGAACGGCAGCAGCACGCAATAGGCGTACACGGTGCGATGCAGCAGCACGCTGTACGAGAACGGAATCGGCGTCGACAGGATGCGTTCGCAACCACCGACCGATTTGCCGACCTCGTCGAGCTGCGCCTCGAACATCCAGCAGGTCGCGTCGCTGCCGGGCGCACGGCCCAGCGCGCGGACGATGCTGCCGCGCAACTCGTCGAGGATCGCGACGGGCTTGAAGCATTTGCCGCCCAGCTCGGCCGTGCGTTCCGCACCGAGAATGCGCTGCAGGTCCGCGGTCGGATCGGTATGACGAAGCTGATGCTTGAGCGCATAAGTGAGCGCGATCAGCAGGTCGGCGAGCCGGTGGCGCTCGGCGTCGCTCACGCTGTCGGGCAGGTAGCGATTGAACTGCGACGTCAGCGTACGCGCCGCGATCAGCAGGTTGCCCCACAGATGCCGCGCCTCCTTGAAGCGCTCGAAGCTCGCGCTGTTGCGAAACCCGAGAAAGATCGCGAGCGCGAGCCCGAACAGCGTGAACGGCGCGGTGTTGAGGGGGATCTTCTCGCCGAAGATGCGCCCGTTCGTGAAGACCGCCAGCGTGCTGACGACCGCCATGAACACGAGCTGCGGAATGATCGATTGCAGCACGGAGCCGTTCCAGACGAACAGCATCCTGAGCCAGTTTTGTTGTGGTCGGACGATCATGGTGTTTTCTCGACTGCAGGGAATGCATCAAACGCGCGCCGGCGCCCGATGCGCAACGGCCCGCGCGTGGCGGGCCGCTGTCGGGTGAAGGCCGGGCCGGGCCACGCGCTGCGCGTGATGATACGCCCGCGCCCGCCACGCCCGTCACATCATGCGGCGTTCAGTGATAACCGATATCGCCCTCGCGCACCTTGCCTCGGAACACGCGGTACTGCATCGCGTTGTACACGAGGATGATCGGCAGCACGATCACGGTGCCGACGAGCGCGAACAGCTGGCTCGAGTGGCTCGACGAAGCGTCCCAGATCGACAGCGACGGCGGCACGATGTTCGGCCAGATGCTGATCACGAGCCCCGTGTAGCCGAGGAACACGAGCGCGAGCGTCAGCAGGAACGGCGTGGCCTCGTGCTCGCGTTTCACCGTGTGGAAGATGCCCCACACGCACGCGACGACGAGCACCGGCACCGGCAGGAACCAGCCGAGGTTGCCGCTGCCGAACCAGCGATGCGCGACGGCCGGCAGCCCGATCACGGTCCACAGGCTGACCACGCCCATCACGGCGAGCAGCACGCCCGCGAGCGGCTTCATCAGCAACCGCATCTTGCGCTGCAGTTCGCCGTCGACCTTCAGGATCAGCCAGCCGCAGCCGAGCGCCGCATACGTGACGAGCACGCCGATCCCGCACAGCAGGCTGAACGGCGACAGCCAGTCGAACGGCCCGCCCGCGAACTGGTTGTTCTCGATCTTGATGCCCTGCAGCAGCGAACCGAGCACGATCCCCTGGCAGAACGCGGCCAGCGCCGAGCCGCCGATGAACGCGAGATCCCACATGTGTTGCGTGCGCGTGGCTTTCGCGCGCAGCTCGAACGCCGCACCGCGGAAGATCAGCCCGACCAGCATCAGCACCAGCGGCAGGTAGTTCGCCGGCAGCAGCGTCGAATACACGACCGGGAACGCGCCGTAGAGTCCCGCGCCGCCGAGCACCAGGAACGTCTCGTTGCCGTCCCACACCGGCGCGACGGTGTCGAGCATCACCTGGCGCTCGGCCTTCGCATCGAAGAACGGAAACAGCAGGCCGATACCGAGATCGAAGCCGTCCAGCATCACGTAGATGAATACGCCGAGGCCGATGATCGCGGCCCAAATGACAGGAAGATCGATGTGCATGGTTACTCCGCCTCGGTGACGTTCAGCGGCGTGGACAGCGCGCTCTTGCGCAGCCCCGGATGCCGGTGCAGCTCGATGTAGCCGGCCTGGGCCGCCGGCCCGTGCTTCATCAGTTTCAACATGTAGTAGATCCCCGTTCCGAATACCAGGAAGTACACGACCACGAAGACCAGCAGCGACACGCCGACCTGCTGCGCGCTCAGCGGCGCAACCGAATCGATGGTGCGCAGCACGCCGTACACGGTCCACGGCTGACGCCCGACCTCGGTCGTGATCCAGCCGGCCAGCAGCGCGAGGATGCCCGACGGCCCCATGCATACGACGAACCACTGGAACCAGCGCGTTTCATACAGGCGCCCGCCCTTTCTCAGCAGCAGCCCGAGCACGGCGGTCAGCAGCATCAGCATCCCGAGGCCGGCCATGATCCGGAACGTCCAGAAGATGATCGGTGAATACGGGCGGTCCTGCGGCGGGAATTCCTTCAGCCCGCGAATCTCGCCGTCCCAGCTGTGCGTGAGGATCAGGCTGCCGAGGTGCGGCACCTGGATCGCATAGCGCGTGGTTTCGGCCTGCATGTCGGGCAGCCCGACGAGGTTCAGCGCGGTACCGCCCTTCTCGGTTTCCCACAGCCCCTCGATCGCCGCGATCTTCGCCGGCTGGTATTCGCGCGTGTTCAGCCCGTGCGCGTCGCCAACGACGATCTGGATCGGCGCGAGGATCAGCAGCATCCACAGCGCCATCGAGAAGCTGCGCTTCACCGGCTCGTCGCGGCGCCCCTTGAGCAGGTGCCACGCGCCGCACGCGGCGACGATGAAGCCCGCGACGATGAACGCCGCGATCGTCATGTGCACGAGCCGGTACGGGAACGACGGGTTGAAGACGACCTTGAACCAGTCGACCGGCACGACGAGGCCGTTCTCGATCTTGTAGCCCTGCGGCGTCTGCATGAAGCTGTTCGACGCGAGGATCCAGAACGTCGAGATCAGCGTGCCGACCGCGACCATCAGCGTCGCGAAGAAGTGTGCGCGGGGGCTCACGCGCTGCCAGCCGAACAGCATCACGCCGAGGAAGCCGGCTTCGAGGAAGAATGCCGTCAGCACTTCATACGTGAGGAGCGGGCCCGTGATGTTGCCCGCGACGCGCGAGAAGCCGGCCCAGTTGGTGCCGAACTCGTACGCCATCACGACGCCGGAGACCACGCCCATCCCGAAGCCGATCGCGAAGATCTTCGACCAGAACTGGAACATGGATTTGTAGGCGGCATCGCCGGTGACGAGGTAGCGCCATTCCAGCACTGCCAGGAAGCTCGCCATACCGATGCTGATCGCGGGAAACACGATGTGGAACGACACCGTGAATGCGAATTGCAATCGGGCGAGATGGAACGCATCGAAGATTTCCATGACCGTAATTTGCTCGTGGTTGTGAGGACGTACGCTCGAAGCAGGAAATCGCGCGACGGCTTGGCGAGAACACATGCGAGGACAAACGGTCACTCGCATGGCATCGAAGCGTGAATGACGATATCGCGTTTGCAACGATACTCGCAATCGTTCGAACGTGCGTTGAAACTGTGCTGCTTACGCCGCCGAAGATGTGTGCACGGAAAACACATTTCGTGCCTGCGGGATGGTCAGCTGTACTGCTTTCCGCGTTGCGGCGCTGTGCCTCCGGTGTGCCTGTCATCCCCCTTAACATCCCATGAACGCCTGCCCGAAGCGACGGCGCGCCCTCTCGGCCGCCCGCCCGGCAGCCTCCCGATTCCCCTGGTCCGGCGCCCGCGCCCGACCCGGCCGGCCCGCCGGCCGATCCGCCTGGAGCAAACCGCATGGAGTCCTGCATCCGCCGCGACGATCCGACCGGCAGCACCGCGTGTCATGTGACGCGTCACCGTGCCGGCGACGCGCGCGACACCGTCGACCGCGTCGTCGAGGAAACGCCGGTTGCACTCGTGTTCAACGACATTGCGCACACGGTCATGATGGCGACCCCGATCGACCTCGACGTGTTCGGCCTCGGCTTCGCGCTGAGCGAAGGCATCGTTGAGCGCGCATCGGACGTTTTCGACATCGAAAGCGAATGCCGGGCCGGCAGCGCCGAAGTGCGGCTGACCGTGTCGCAGCAGGCGTTCATGGCAATGAAGGCGCACCGGCGCGCGCTGGCCGGCCGCACCGGCTGCGGCGTCTGCGGAATCGAAAGCATCGCGCAGCTCGACCTGCACCCGCCGCGCATCGCCGCCGCCGGCATGGCCGCCGGTATCGGCGCGGCGGCGATCGAACGTGCCGCGCGCGCGTTGCCGGCCCACCAGACGCTGATGCGCGAGACGGGCGGCATCCATGCGGCCGCGTGGTGCAACCGCGACGGCGACGTGCTCGACGTGTTCGAGGACGTCGGCCGCCACAACGCGCTCGACAAGCTGATCGGCCGGCTCGCGCGGCGCCGCGCCGACCGGCACGACGGCTTCGTGTTCCTGTCGAGCCGCGCAAGCTACGAACTGGTGCGCAAGGCCGCGCGGGTCGGTATCCCGATGATCGCGACGATCTCGGCGCCGACCTCGCTCGCGATCGACGTCGCCCGCGAAGCCGGCGTCAGGCTGGTCGGCTTCTGCCGCAACGACGGCTTCGTCGAGTACGTGTCGCCCGACGCCGCTCAGCCCTCTCACCCCGATCAACCGGCGCTTGCTCAAGCGCATCCGGCGCTCTCCTGATGAAACCCCTGACCGATTTCGATACCGCGCAGCAGCATTTCGCCAGTGCGTTCGCGCCGCTCGGCACCACCACGTCCCTCCCGGTCGCGGAAGCCGCCGGCCACGTGCTGGCCGCGCCGCTCACCGCCGTGCTCGACCAGCCGCCGGCCGACCAGAGCGCGATGGACGGCTACGCCGTGCGTCACGCGGATCTCGCGCACGGCGAGCCGCTGCACGTCGCGCAGCGCTGCTATGCGGGCGACACGCCGGCGCCGCTGGCCCCGCGCACGGCCGCGCGGATCTTCACCGGCAGCGTGATTCCGCCCGGCGCGGACACCGTCGTGATGCAGGAGCACGCACGCGAGCAGGACGGCTGGGTCGCGTTCGACGTGCCGCAGCGCAGCGGCTCGCACATCCGCCGCCAGGGCGAGGAAGTGCGCGCCGGCGACCTGCTCGTGCCGGCCGGCGTGCGCATGGGCCCGATGCATGTCGGCGTGGCCGCCGCGCAGGGGTTCGCGCACGTCGACGTGCGCCCGGCGCTGCGCGTCGGCATCCTGACGACCGGCGACGAGCTCGTCGCGTGCGGGCAGCCGCGTTCGCCGCAACAGATTTACAACAGCAATGCGCCGATGCTCGCCGCGCTGGTCTCGGGAACCGGTGCCGAGGCCGCGATGTGCCTGCATGCAGCCGACACCGCGGCCGCCGTCGATCGCGCGCTGCGCGATCTGCACGCGGGTTGCGACCTGGTGATCTGCGTCGGTGGCGCGTCGGTCGGCGACAAGGATCTGCTGCGCCCCGCGCTGGACGCGCTCGGCGCGTCGTTCATCGTCGCCGGCGTGCGCATGAAGCCGGGCAAGCCGGTTGCACTTGCCCGTCTCGACACGCAGCCGGTGGTGTTGCTGCCCGGCAATCCGGGGGCCGCGATGACCGCGTTCGCGCTGTTCGTCGCGCCGCTGATCCGCCGCCTGCAGGGGCGCCACGCACGCGTGCCGATCGTGCCGTCGCTGCCGATCGACGCCGACTTCGAACCGGACGCGCAGCGCGAACGCTTCGTGCGCGTGCACTGCACCGTCGGCCTCGACGGCACGCCCGTGCTCGACACGCTGCGCCAGCAAGGCGCCGGCACGCTGCAATCGCTCGTGCAGGCGAGCGGGCTGGCCCGGCTGCCGGCCGGGCAGCGCATCGCATGCGGCGACGCGGTACCGTATTACGAATTCGCGCACTGGCTCGCATGAGCGCGACGCCGCTCACCCGCCCGATTCACGGCATTCGCCGCCGCGCCGGCCACGCCGGCCGCCCGGCGAACTGTATTCCTGCAATTCGGGCACGATTGTGTCCCTGCCGTGAAAACCCGGCGGACTATCCTCACGATGAGGCTCGTCACGCGCCGTGCGCCTGCTCATCCGCACACGCACGGCCGACCGGCGACGCCCCACCGCTTACTTCTTGCAGGCCGACGAACCGATCGTGAATGCCATCGTTTCCGCCGCGCCGGCCGCTGCCGCACTGTCCGGCGGCGCATCGCCCGGCGCTTTCCCCCGCACGTCCGACACGCTCGGGCGCCCGCTGCGCGACCTGCGCCTGTCCGTGATCGATCAATGCAATTTCCGCTGCGGCTACTGCATGCCGCGCGAAAGCTTCGGCACCGACTATGCGTTCATGCCGTCGTCCGAGCGGCTGTCGTTCGCGCAACTCGAAAAGATCGCCCGTGCGTTCACGTCGCTCGGCGTCGAAAAGATCCGCATCACGGGCGGCGAGCCGCTGCTCCGCCGCAACCTCGAAGCACTGATCGAACGCCTCGCCGCGCTGACGACCGTCGACGGCAAGCCCGTCGAGATCGCGCTGACGACCAACGGCTCGCTGCTGGCCGCGAAGGCGCGCACGCTGCGCGACGCGGGCCTGTCGCGTGTGACGGTCAGCCTCGATGCGCTCGACGACGCGGTGTTCCGCCGGATGAGCGACACCGACGTGCCCGTGTCGCGCGTGCTGGCCGGCATCGAAGCCGCGCAGGCGGCCGGGCTCGCGCCGGTCAAGGTCAACGCGGTGATCGAGCGCGGCGCGAACGACGACCAGATCCTGCCGCTCGTGCGGCACTTCCGGCATTCCGGCGTGGCCGTGCGCTTCATCGAATACATGGACGTCGGCGGCGCGAGCTTCTGGTCCGGCGACAAGGTCGTGACGGCCGCGCGGATGCGCGAACTGATCGACGAACACTATCCGCTCGTGCTCATCGGCGAACCGGGGCACGACGCGACCGCGATCCGTTGCGCGCACATCGACGGCGCGGGCGAAGTCGGCTTCATCGCGAGCGTGTCGCATCCGTTCTGCGGCACCTGCTCGCGCGCCCGCGTGTCGGCCGACGGGCAGCTCTATACGTGCCTGTTCGCGACGCAAGGCACCGACCTGCGGCCGTGGCTCGACGACGCCGCGTCGACCGCCGACCTCGCCGCCGCCGTGCGCGATCGCTGGACGCACCGCGACGACCGCTATTCCGAGCGCCGGGCCGCACGGCCTGCCCGTGCGCCGGGCAAGACCTATCCGACCGTGCGCATGTCGCTGGTCGGCGGCTGACGGGCCGCCGCGCGACCCAGGACGCACCGCCTACAGGAGAATCGTCATGACGAGCTTCACCGAATCCCGTGCCGGGCTGCCGGACGATCCGTTGCACGCGGGCAGCACCGCTCCCGACAACGCGACCGACCCGCATCCCGAACCGCCACCGTCGATTGCCGCGGGCTTCGAAGTGCGCGTGCAGTATGCGTCGATCGATGCCGGCGCCGAGCTCGCGCCGATCGTTCGCAATCCGAATGTCGGCGCGGTCGTGAATTTCCTCGGCGTCGTGCGCAACGAAGGCGACGTCGATGACGTGATCGCGCTCGAGGTCGAGCACTATCCGACGATGACCGAACAGGCGCTATGGAGCATCGTCGAGGAAGCCAGCGCGCGCTGGCAGCTCGAAACGATCAGGATCGTGCATCGCGTCGGGCGCATTCCGCTCGGCCAGGCGGTCGTGCTGGTCGTGGTGGCCGCCGCGCATCGCGGGGCCGCGTTCGACGCGTGCGAATTCCTGATGGACTTCCTGAAGACCCACGCACCGTTCTGGAAGAAGGAGATCCGCCACGACGGCGTATCCGGCTGGGTCGAGGCGAAGGCGCAGGATGACCAGGCGATGCGGCGCTGGGGCTGATTGCGTTCGCTTCGTGTTTCCGATTCCGCCGCTCCTTCTAAAGACAACGCAATGAAACTGACGATCAAATACTTCGCAAGCATTCGCGAGCAACTCGATCTCGACGAGGAAATCGTCGAGATCGATGCGCGCGAACTCACCGTCGACGCGCTGCGCGACACGCTGGCCGCACGCGACGCGCGCAGCGCGGAAGCGCTGCGGATGGACCGGCCCGTGCGGGCCGCCGTGAATCTCGAGATGGTGACGGGGGGATTCGTCGTGCGGGAGGATAGCGAGGTGGCGTTCTTCCCGCCGGTGACGGGCGGCTGACATCACGACGAGCCGGAAGGAATCCGGCATGACATCGATCGCCGGTTGCAGTTCGCACGCGTTGGCGTTGCGTATCAGCCGCTCGCGGCTGACATCGCGGCCCGGCTCGACAGATAGTCGACCATCCGTTGCGCGGCCGGTTGCAGCGCATCGAAGCTCCTGAAGCAGACGACGAACCGGCGCTTCGCCCACGCATCGACCAGCGGGATCACCTTGATGCCGAACACCGGCCGATACGTGTCGGCCACTTCCATCGGCACGACACTGATCCCGAGCCCGGCCGCGACGACGCGAAACGCGGCATCGAAACCCGACACGATCACGCGATACGACACGGTCGTGCCGGCATCGGCGGCCGCGCGCTGCAGCAGCGTGTGGACGGCGGTCGTCGGCAGCAGGCCGACGTGCTCGTAGCCCAGCGTCTGCTCGAAGCTCAGCGACGGCGCGTTCGCGAGCGGATGATCGCGATGCACGGCCAGCGCCAGCCGGTCCTGCCGATATGGCCGATGCTGCAGGCCCTGAAGATCGACGTTGTCCCAGCACACGCCCACGCTCGCCGCGCCTTCGCGCAACTGCCGCACGAGTTCGGACGACAACCGCTCTTCCACGTCGACCCGGATGTTCTCGTTGGCCGGTTCGCGCATGAACGATGAAATGTCGTCGAGCAGTGCCTCCGCGATCGCCGACGCCGATGCGCAGATGCTGACGCGCCCCTTCAGCCCGCCGCCGAACGCGACGATATCACTCGCGATGCGCTCCATCGTGAAAAGCACGCTGCGCGCGTGCTCGAGCAACGCATTGCCCGCGGCCGTCGGCTCGACGCCGCGCCGCGAGCGCGTGAGCAGCGGCACGCCGAGGTCGCTTTCGAGTTGCGCGATGCGCTTGCTGATCGCCGACGGCTCGATATGAACCGCCTCCGCCGCCCGCGCCATGTTGCGGTGATCGCACACGGCCACCAGCAGCCGCAGCGTTTTCAGGTCGATGTCGCGCATCCGCTGTCTCCAGACAATCAAGCATTCAGACATTCCATTTCGGAAACGTGACGGTTCCGAAATACCGCTTTAATGTCCATCAGGAATGTCTAAAGTTAGCACGACGCCGGTACATCGACACGGGCGAAATCAACGGAGACAAGCGACATGCGGTCGTTCCCCCAGCATGCAGTCATACGCGAAGTCGGCTTGCGCGACGGGCTGCAAAGCATCCCGCGCATTCTTCCGACGAAACACAAGATCGAGTGGATCGGCGACGCGTACGCGGCCGGTCAGCGCGAAATCGAGGTCGGATCGTTCGTGCCGGCGCGCCTGCTCCCGCAACTGGCCGATACGGCCGAACTCGTGTCGTATGCGAAGACGCTGCCCGGCCTGCGCGTGTCGGTGCTGGTGCCGAACCTCAAGGGCGCGGAACACGCGATCGACGCAGGTGCCGACCTGATGCTGGTGCCGCTCTCGGCGAGCCGCGCGCATAGCATCTCGAACCTGCGCAAGACACCCGACGAAGTCGTCGCCGAGGTGGCGCGCATCCGCGCCGCGCGCGATGCGGCCGGCTCGAAGACGCTGATCGAAGGCGGCATCGGCACCGCGTTCGGCTGCACGATCCAGGGCCGCGTCGAGCAGTCCGCGGTGCTGCGTTACCTGCATGCGTTGCTCGATGCCGGCGCCGACCGCGTGAGCCTCGCCGATACGGTCGGCTACGCGGGGCCGGCCGCCGTCGGCGAACTGTTCGGCAAGGCGCGCGCCGCCGCGGGCGAGCGCTTCTGGTGCGGCCACTTTCACGACACCCGCGGCCTCGCGCTCGCGAATGTGTACGCGGCGCTCGAAACGGGCGTCGCCCGCTTCGACGCGACGCTCGCCGGCATCGGCGGCTGTCCGCATGCGCCCGGCGCGAGCGGCAACGCGTCGAGCGAAGACCTCGCGTTCATGCTCGCCGACATGGGGATCGAAACCGGCATCGACATTGCCGCGCTGCTGACGCTGCGCGCGAAGGTCGCGCGCTGGCTGGACGGCGAAACGCTGCACGGCGCGCTGTGGCGCGCGGGCCTGCCGGCCACCCACGCCGCCGCCACCACCACCGTCTGAATCCATCATGAACCACGACACCCGACTTCCACTCGACGGCATTCGCGTCATCGAATTCACGCACATGGTCATGGGGCCGACGTGCGGGATGATCCTCGCCGATCTCGGCGCCGAAGTGATCAAGATCGAGCCGCCCGGCGGAGACAAGACGCGCAACCTGCCCGGCCTCGGCATCGGCTTCTTCCGTTCGTTCAACCGCAACAAGAAGAGCGTCGTGCTCGACCTCCATACGCCCGAAGGAAAGGCGGCCGCGGTCGAACTGATCGGCACCTGCGACGTGATGCTGGAAAATTTCCGACCCGGCCTGATGGCGACGCTCGGCCTCGACTACGACACGCTGTCGGCCCGCTACCCGGCGCTCGTCTACGTGACGCACAAGGGCTTCCTGCCCGGCCCGTACGACCGGCGCCTCGCGCTCGACGAAGTCGTGCAGATGATGGGCGGGTTGTCGTACATGACGGGGCCGGTCGGCCGGCCGCTGCGCGCCGGCACGTCGGTCAACGACATCATGGGCGGCATGTTCGGTGCGATCGGCGTGCTCGCCGCGCTGCGCGAACGCGAACGCACGGGCCGCGGGCAGGAAGTGCAGAGTGCGCTGTTCGAGAACTGCGTGTTTCTGTGCGCGCAGCACATGCAGCAGTACGCGATGACGCACGAACCGCCGCCGCCGATGCCGGCGCGCGTGTCGGCATGGAGCGTCTACGACGTGTTCACGCTCGCGGACGGCGAACAGCTGTTCATCGGCGCGGTCAGCGACCGGCAGTTCGTCACGCTGTGCGACGTGCTCGCGTGCCCCGGGCTCGCCGCCGAACCGGAGTTCGCCACCAACGCGCAGCGGGTCGCCGTGCGGCCGCGGTTGCTCGATCGGCTCGGCGCGATCCTGAAGGACCATCGCGCCGCCGAGCTGTCGCCGAAACTCGAAGCGGCCGGCATTCCGTATGCGCCGATCGTCCGTCCCGAACAACTGCTCGACGATCCGCACCTGAAAGCGAGCGGCGGACTGGTGCCGATGCAGACCGACGACGGCCACACGACCGATGTCGTGCTGCTGCCGATCACGATGGGCGGACGACGGCCCGGCGTGCGCCAGGCGCTCGCGCGCGTCGGCGAGCACACGCAGGAAGTGCTGGCACGGCTGAAACGCCGCGCGGTCGCATAAGCGGCAGCCGATGCCGGTCCGGTAACAGTCGGCCGGCGTCGAAGCAGGCCCGGCCGCGCGCCGCCATGAATTCGGCGCCCCCTCCACATCGCGCTCGCCTATAACCGTTTTCAAGGCAGGCAGCTCGAAGAAGCATGCCGCCCGTCAGAGGATCAGGAGACAACCCATGCATCAGACCGTCACCGCGGGCGGCGCCCCGCTCGATACGCCGCAGGTATGCGCCGGCATCCGCGCCGGCGCGGACATCTCCGCGCGCATGGACCGGCTGCCGATCACCCGGCACCAGTGGATGCTCGTGCTGCTGATTTCCCTCGGCGGCTTCTTCGAAGTCTACGACCTGATCTTTACCGGCTATATCGCGCCGGGCATGGCCAAAAGCGGCCTGTTGCAAACCACCACGCAGGCATTCTTCGGCTTCACCGGCATCGCCGCCTTCATCGCGGCGACCTTCGCGGGGCTGTTCGTCGGCACGTTCGGCTTCGGCTGGATGCCGGACCGCTACGGGCGCCGCGCCGTCTTCACGTACTCGCTGCTGTGGTACTCGATCGGGTCGGCCATCATGGCATTCCAGACGACGCCCGAAGGCGTGCTGCTGTGGCGCTTCATCACCGGCATCGGCGTCGGGCTGGAGATCGTCACGATCGACACCTACGTGACCGAACTCGTCCCGCAGCAGATGCGCGGCCGCGCGATCGCGTTCAACCAGGTGGTGATGTTCGCCGCAGCACCGGTCGCGGCGATCCTGTCGTGGTGGCTCGTTCCCGCGACGGTGTTCGGGCTCGACGGCTGGCGCATCGTGGTGCTGGCCGGCTCGGCCGGCGCCGTGATCGTCTGGTTCATCCGCCGCGCGGTGCCCGAAAGCCCGCGATGGCTGGCCGCACACGGCGATGCCGAACGAAGCGAGCGGATCGTGAGCCGGATGGAAGCGATCGCCGAGCGCGAGTCGGGCATGCCGCTGCCGCCGCCCGCACCGGCGAGCGAAGCGCCCGCAGTACCCCGCGCGGCGTTCGCGGCATTGTGGCGCGCACCCTATCGCGCCCGCCTGCTGATGCTCGTCGCGTTCAACTTCTGCCAGGCCATCGGCTATTACGGATTCGCGAACTGGGTGCCGACACTGTTGATCGGCCAGGGCATCACCGTCACGAAGAGCCTGCTGTATGCGTTCGTCATCGCGTTCGCGATGCCGGCCGGGCCGCTGCTCGCGATGCGCTATGCAGACCGGATCCAGCGCAAGCACCTGATCGTCGGCGGTGCGCTGGCCGTGATCGTCTGCGGGCTCGCGTTCGCGCAGGTCAGGACCGTCGTGCCGCTCATCGTGCTCGGCGTGCTGATCAGCTTCGCCGGGCAGACGATCTCGGTCGCGTATCACGCATACCAGTGCGAGCTGTTCCCGACCGAGGTGCGCTCCCGCGCGAGCGGCATCGCATATTCGGCCAGCCGCGCCGGCGCGATGATGTCGGGCTTCATCATCGCCGCGCTGCTGAAGGATTTCGGCGTGCCCGGCGTGTTCACCGGGATCACCGTGTTCATGCTCGTCGTGGTCGTCGTCATCGGCGCGTTCGGCCCGAGAACCAATGGCGTGCGGCTCGAGGAGCTCAATCGCTGACGCCTGGCGCCGTCCGGGTTACGCCGGACGGCGCCAGGCAAGAATGCCCCCGTCTACCGCATGCACGCCGCCGCCAGCTTCCCGACCGTGATCACCGCCTGCTCGATCTCCGGCGACCACGGACTGCTGTAGTTCAGCCGGATGAAGTTCCGGTAGCTGTCCGTGATCGAGAACATGTAGCCGGGTCCGATCGTGATCCCCTGCTCCAGCGCGAGCTGGTACAGCCGCATCGCATCGATCTGCGCAGGCAGTTCGACCCACAGCACGTATCCGCCCGCCGGGCTCGAGATGCGCGTGCCCTCCGGAAAGAACCGCGACACCATCGCGCGCATCAGGTTCGCCTGCTGCGCATACGCCTTGCGCAGACGCCGCAGGTGATGCTCGTAGCCGTCGCGTTCGAGAAACTCCGCGATCGCGAGTTGCGGCAGCGACGGCGTCGCGAGCGTGTTCAGGAATTTCAGCTTCTCGACCTGGTCACGATAGCGGCCCGGCAGCGCCCAGCCGATCCGGTACGCGGCCGTCAGGCTCTTCGAGAACGACGAGCAGTGCAGCACGATCCCGCTGCGGTCATACGACTTCAGCGAACTCGGATGCGCATCGCCGAAATACAGCTCGTTGTACACGCCGTTCTCGATCAGCGGCATCCCGGTCTTCGTCGCGAACTCGACCAGCTCGCGCTTGCGCTCGTCCGGCATCTGGAAGCCGAGCGGGTTCTGGAAGTTCGGCATCACCATGCATGCGGCGATCGGCTGCGACTTCGCGATCGCGGCCAGCGCCGCGATGTCGATTCCGTACTCCGGATGCGTCGCCACCTCGATCGCCTTCATCCCCATCCGCTCGATCGCGTGCAGCATCGCGTAGAACGTCGGCGATTCCACTGCAATCGTGTCGCCCGGTTTTGCAACGGCCTGCAGGCACAGGTTCATCGCCTCCGTCGCGCCGACCGTCACGATGATCTCGTTCGGGTCCACCGACATCCCGTTTTCCAGGTAGCGGCGTGCGATCTGCCGGATCAGCCGCGGATGGCCGGGCGGCAAACCGTCCGTCACGCCCCACAGCGACTTGTCGCGGCCGGCCGCATACGCATAGCGGTTCAGCTTCTCGAACGGAAACAGGCTCGGGTCCGGATAGGGCGAGCCGAGCGGCACCGCGTCGTCGGTGCCGATCGAGCGCAGCGTCGACAGCACGAGCCGGCTCACGTCGACCGACGACGAGATCGCGATCGGCTTCGACGGCCGCAATTCGCGCACCGGCGCATGGCTGTCGTCGCGCCGCAGGTTCACGAAATAGCCCGACTGCGGCCGGCTTTCGAGCAGCCCGCGGCTTTCCAGCAGCAGATACGCATGCAGCACGGTCGTGATGCTGATCCGGTGCTGCTGGCTCGCCTGCCGCACCGACGGAATCCGGTCGCCGTGCCGGTACACGCCTTGGCGGATCAAGCGCTCGATGTCGTCCGCGAGTTTTTCATAGAGTTTCATCGCGTGCCTCCCGCCGGCCCGCGCAGCTGTGCTGTCCGGCCGTTTGCGTCCGACACGCCCGTGTTTCGCCCGCCGGCCGGGCCGTCGTGATTCCTGATCTTTCCCTCCGGTTTTGCCTTTTCCATCGCACTGGCTCTCTCTTGAAGATGCGCCGACAGGGTTCCGGGACGACTGGATCTGCGGCACTGTGCACTTGATGATGGAATCTTAAGAGCAGAACAGTTGGCGACGAGTACACACATCGATCGCGCGAACAAGAGTACAGTTCGGCGCGCATCGCGCATCGCGAGAAAACTGTACGTCTTATGAAATCGCCGGGCGGCCGCGAGCCCTGCGCGGCGCGGCCCAATCGGCCCGGAACGCCCGCCGCACGGCCTTTCGCCAGCCTGCATCAATTGGGGTGCAATACTGTGCGTCCGCACGGTTTTCACTGCCGGAGTCACACAATGCAACACACGATCGAACAGGCATCTGCCCTCGGCGGCGTGGTCCGCGCCGCCTGGCACGCACAGAAATGGCGCCGGAACGGTACGTCCGGCAAGGAGGCCGCGGATGACTGATCGCGCCCTCGTCGACCAGCTCGTCGCTCGACTGACCGGCACCGCCGACCACCCGCGCTTCACCGGCGCGCCGCTCGATCTGTCGACGCTCGACGCGCACGCGCTCGGCGCGGTGTGGCCGGCACTGCGTCGTGTCGAGGAACGCGTCGCGCAGCACGACTACGCGTACGACGATCCGCGCGCCACATTCGCGCGCTGGCTGCGCACGCAGATCGACGCACTCGATCTCGCGCCGCTCGTCGACGCCGAAGCCGCGCTCGAACTGTTCCGCGACATTCCGGCCGGCGCGTGGCAGCGCGCGTTACAGGAACTGTCGTGTCTCGACGCGCTGCCCGCGCCCGCCCTGCAGGCCGAACTCGTGCGCATCCTCGACGAACCGCAGAACGACGGCCTGCAAAGACTCTCCGTGTACGGGAAATATGCCCTCCACGCGTTCGCCGGCCGGCGGGACATCAGGGCCTTGCGCGACGAGTATGCGCAGTCGAATGCCGATTCACCGGCGCGCGTCCGCGAGCTCGACGTGCTGCCCGAACTCGGGCCGGCCGCGCTGCTCGCGCTGGCCGCGACGAACGACGGGTATTTCGCGCCGAAGCGGCTGTGGTTCAACGCCGACGATCCGGCCGTCACGCTCGCGGAAGAGCCCGCTTACGTCGACTTCGCGCGCGACACGCTGACCGAAGCCGCGCGGCACGTCGCCGCGATTCACGCGGGCGAAGTCCCCTATCAGGCCGATCGCGCGTTCACGACCGACGACGCGCAGGTCGTCGCGCGCGCGGCGCGCGTCGCGGCCTATCGCGACGCGCCGTGGCTACCTGCGCTGATCGGGCCGCTGCTGACCGGCGTGTGCGTCGCGCCGACCGCCGCGAAAACCGCGCCGTCGCAATCGCTCGCGATCGCGCTCGGCCATGCGGTCGAGACGATCCCGACACCCGAGAGCCTGCGTGCGCTGCGCGATGCGCTGGCCACCGTGCGTCACGCGGGCGTACAGAAGAAGCTCGCGCGCAACCTGAAGCCCGCCGAACGCGCGCTCGGCGAGCGGCCGCACACCGCGCTGCGCATGACGCTCGACGCGAAACCCGACAAGAAGCAGCTCACGATGCTCGCCACCTGCATGGAAGCGGGTTTCTGGCAGGCGATGACGCTGGGCCATGCCGAATGGCGCGAGCGCCTCGTCGATGCGCCGGCCGGCGCCGCGTTCTCGACCCGCATGATCTGGCAGGCACGCGCGCGCGACGGCGCGACGGTCTCGTTCCTCCCCGACGTCGTGAAAGGCAAGATCGTGCTGCGCGATGCCGCCGGCGCGGCGTGCGAACTCGACGCCGACAGCGAGATCCGGCTCTGGCATCCGCTGCTGGTCGACGCGGACGAGCGGCTCGCGTGGCAGCGCGCGATCGTCGGCCGTGCGATCCGGCAGCCCGTTCGGCAGGCGTTCCGCGAGTTCTACGTGCCGGCCGACGAAGACGTCTCGACCAGTCATTCCGCGATGTTCGAAGGTCATGTCCTCGCGAGCCGCCCGCTGCTCGGCGTCGCGCGCCGCGAAGGCTGGTCGATCCGCGCGTACGACGACGGCCTGGCACGCGAGTTCGGCGACGTGCGCGCGACCTTCAGCGTCGCCGCGCGGCTCTTTCCCGGCACCGACGGCCAGGGCACGTCGGGCCGGCTGCACGTCGAACGCAGGCACGAGCGGCGCTGGGTGGCCGCGCCGATCGGTGAAATCGATCCCGTCGTGTTCTCGGAGGTGGCGCGCGCGGTCGACCTGCTCGTCAGCGTCGCCGCCTTCGCGCTCGACGATGAAGCGACGCGCGCGGCCGACGCGCTGGCGGACCCGGTGCGCCGGCGCGCCGCGCGGAGCGAGCGCGAGCAGCGCCTGCACCGGCTGTCCGACCTGCCGCTCGGCGCGATGGCACGGCATCGCAAGCAGGTGCTCGCGCTCGTGTTCGCCGAACCGATCGAGCAAGGCCGGATGACGATCGACGATCGCCATGTGCGCGTCGGCGCGTGGTCGGTGCATTGCGCGACCGGGCGCGTGACGCGCGACGGCGAACCCGTCGAATCCGCGATCGAACCGCCGCCGTCGCCGCTGCGCGCGGTGCCGTGGCTGCCTTACGACGAAGCGCTGCTGCAGCGGATCGTCGATGTGGTCGCGGGGTTGCTCGACTGAGCGGCCGCCGTCAGATCGAACCGAACAGCGCGCGCGGCCGGTCCTTCAGCGTGCCGGCGAGAATCCGCAGCCCGTTGACGAGTTCGTCGCGCGTGGCCGGGCACGCGAGGTTGATGCGCACGCCGTGCTCGATTTCCGCGCGATCGACCGCGAACGTCGACGACGGCATCACGATCACGCCACGCGCCTTCGCATTCGCGGCGAAGTCGTCGGCGCGCCACGGCGGCGGCAGGCGCAGCCATACGAACATGCACGCCGGATCGGATTTCAGGTGCCCGGCCGGCAGCAGTTCCCTTGCAAGATCGACGCGCGCGCGGATCTCCGCCAGTTGCGCGCCCATGATCCGCTCGGCGGTGCCGTCCTCGATCCACACCGTCGCGATCAGCATCGACGTGGGGGCCGGCATCCACGCGGTCGTGCGCACCGCCTCCGCGCACAGGGCGACGCTGTCGCGCGGGCAGCTCAGGTAGCCGAGGCGCAGCCCCGGCGCGAGGATCTTCGACGTCGCGCCGATATGGAACGTCAGCTCGGGGCACAGCCCTGCGATTGCCGGCAGCCGGTCGCGCACGAGCGGGCCGTACACGTCGTCCTCGATGATCGTCACGTGATGACGGCGCGCGATGTCGACGAGCGCCATCCGGCGGGCGAGGCTCATCGTCGTCACGGTCGGGTTCTGCAGGTTCGGCACGACGAAGATCGCCTTGACCGGCATGCGCTGGCAGATCCGCTCGATCTCGTCGGGCAGCAGGCCGTCGTCGTCGGCAGGCGCGCTGACGATCTCGAACTGGAACACCGGCGCGAGCGCCTTGAGCCCGTAATACGTCAGGCGATCGGCCACGATCACGCCGTCGGTGCCGATCAGGCTGTTCAGCACCGCGTACAGCCCGTGCTGCGCGCCGCTCGTGACGACCACCTGGTCGCGCGACGGCGTGAAGCCCGGCGCGGCGAGCCACTGCGCGCCGGCGGCGCGCGCCCAGTCGGGGCCCTGCGGCGGCTGGTACTCCTGCAGCGCGGCGAAGCGCGGATCGTTCGGCAACGTGCCGAACGTCTGCGCGAGGCTCGCGAGAAATTCGCCCGTCGCCGGGCGGTTCACGGTCAGGTCGATCACGCCGTTGCCGGCCGCGAGCGACGCGCGGGCCGGCTCGATGCTCGGCATCGCGCCACCGGTGACGAGCGAGCCGCGGCGTTTGCTGCCGATCACCAGGCCGCGCAGCTGCAATTCCTTGTACGCGCGGGATACGGTCGACACGTTGATGCCGAGCTCGGTGGCGAGCTGGCGCTGCGGCGGCAGGCGGCTGCCCGGCGGATATGTGCCGTTGCGGATTTCCGCCTCGATCGAGCTCGATACCTCGACATAAGTCGGCCGCTTCGCCTGCGCCGGCAGGCTGCCATCTCGCTCGCCGAAAAGTTTGTCTGATGCCATTTGTCGCCCGTGACCACACAAAAAGCGTTTGTCTGCCATTTTGACCTGCCCAGCGATTGTATATGACATCCCCTCCCCGTCAAACTTCAGCTGAAATGTCAGCGGAATCAGTCAGTTGGGATCGGGTAAACACCGGCGCCACACAATCTCATTTTGATTGCACACAAAAAATTACTGTGTGATTCTTTATCTCAACTTTGTATGACTCATGTGGACCGGAGGGGGCGCGTCATGGCGAATGTCGCCATCGTGGGTGCAGGCTTCATCGGGCTCGGCGCGGCGGCATGGCTGCAGCGCGACGGGCACCGCGTGACACTGTTCGATCCGGCCGGCATCGGTCAGGGCGCGTCGTTCGGCAATGCCGCGACGTTCGCGCCGTACGGCTGCGTGCCGGTGAACGGCCCGTCGGTGTTCCGCAACCTGCCCCATTTCCTGTTCGCCGCCGACAGCCCGCTGCGCATCCGCTGGCCGTATCTGCTGCACGGCGCGCCGTGGCTCGCGCGGTTCCTGCTCGCGTCGACACCCGCGCGCCATGCACGCAGCGCGACCGCGCTGGCGGCGCTGCTGGCGCGCGCCGCCGACGCCTATGCGCCGCTGCTCGGCGCCGCGCGGCTCGCGGCGTTCGTGCGGCAACGCGAATGCCTTTACCTGTATGCGCGGCAGGCGTCGTTCGACGCCGCGCAGCCGTCGCTCGCGCTGCGGCGCCGGCTCGGCGTGCCGTTCGAGACGCTCGACGCAGGCGCGATCCGCCAGCTCGAGCCCGCGCTCGCTCCGATCTTCACGCGCGGCGTGCTGTTCGTCGGCAGTTGGCATTTCTCCGATCCGTGCGGCTTTCTCGGCGAACTGTTCGCGCACCTCGCCACCGGCGGCGCGACGCTCGAACGCGCGCGCGTCGAGCGGATCGAGCCCGCCGGCGACAGCGTGAACGTGCATGCGGGCGGCACCGCGCGCGCGTTCGATCACGTCGTGATTGCCGCCGGCGCCCGCTCGCGCGCCTTCGCGGCCGCGTGCGGCGACGCGGTGCCGCTCGATACCGAGCGCGGCTATCACGTGCAGTTCGGCACGCATGAGCCGAGCGTCACGCGGCCGGTCGGCTGGGCCGAGCGCGGCTTCTACATGACGCCGCTCGACGAAGGGCTGCGCGCGGCCGGTACCGTCGAACTCGGCGGCTTCGACGCGCCGATGAATCCGTCGCTCGTCGCACTGCTCACGCGTTCCGCCCGCGAAGCCGTGCCGTCGCTCGGCACACCGACGCGCAGCTGGCTCGGCTTCCGGCCGACGCTGCCGGACGGCGTGCCCGTGATCGGCCGCGCGCGGCACAGTGCGCGCGTGATCCATGCATTCGGTCATCAGCATCTCGGCGTGACGCTCGCCGGCATCACCGGGCAAATCGTCGCCGATCTCGTCGCCCAGCGCGCGCCGCCGCTGGACCTCACGCCGTACCGGGCCGCGCGATTCTGACGCGCGCCGCGACTTCCACCCCTGCAAGGAGGCATCATGAATCGTCGTAACTGGCTGGCATGGCTGGCGCTCTGCTCGATCGGCACGGTCGCCGCATCCGCGCAGGCCGCGGACCCGGAAACCGTCAAGATCGGTTTCGCCGGCCCGCTGACGGGGCCCGTCGCGCGCGTCGGCAAGGATCTGCAATACGGCGCGCAACTCGCGCTCGACGAAGAAAACGCGAAACATCCGACCGTGGGCGGCAAGCCCGTGCGCTTCGTGCTCGACGTGCAGGACGACCAGGCCGATCCGCGCATCGCGATCCAGGTCGCGCAGAAGCTCGTCGACGACGGCGTGGTCGGCGTGGTCGGCCACTACAACTCGGGCTGCAGCATTCCGGCGTCGGCCGTCTACAAGCAGGCGAACGTCGCGATGATCACGCCCGGCTCGACCAATCCGCAGTTGACGATGCAGGGTTTCAAGAACGTGTTCCGCACGATGGGGCACGACGGCGTCGGCGGCGTGGTGGCCGGCCGCTTCGCGGTCGAGCAGTTGAAGGCGAAGCGGATCGGCATCATCGACGATCGCACCGCCTTCGGGCAAGGGCTCGCGGACGCGTTCGAGAAAGGCGTGAAGGACGCGCACGGCAGCGTCGTCGGTCGCGAATACACGAACGACAAGGCCGTCGATTTTCGCGGCATCCTGACCACGATGAAGAGCAACAACATCGACCTGCTGTTCTTCGGCGGACTCGACGAACAGGGTGCGATGCTCGTCAAGCAGATGCGCTCGCTCGGCATCCGCGCGCAGCTGTTCGGCGCCGGCGCACTGAAAAGCAACGCCTTCCTGAAGATCGCCGGCAGCTCGGGCGAAGGTACGCAGGATCTCGAACCGGGGCCGGCGCTCGACAAGCTGCCGTCGGCCGTCGCGTTCGCGCAGCGCTACAAGGCGCGCTTCAACCAGGACGTCGAGCTGTATGCGCCGTTCGCGTACGACGCGGCGCTCGCGATGATCGCGGCGGTCCGCAAGGCCGATTCGACCGATCGCGGCAAGATCGTCGCGAGCCTGCCCGGCGTATCGGTCACCGGCGTGACCGGGAAGATTTCCTTCGACGAGCGCGGCGACCTGATCAAGCCGCCGTACACGCTGTTCCGCGTCGAACAGGGGCAGTGGCACAGCATCCGCACGGTCGGCGGCGCGTCGAACTGATCGACGCCGAGCAGTCGGCAGCAGGCGGCGTCACCGCGCCGCCTGCTGCCGCTGCACCTCCTGCGCTTTCATCTGCATATAGGCGCCGCGCTCGACCTCGTGCAGTTGCTGCGGATACTGCTCGGTCGCGTCGAACCAGCGCGTGAGGCGCTGGTCGAGCGGCTTGTCGAGCGTCGCGAGATACGTGTCGATCGCGAGGTAGTAGCGCATCGTGTTGCGCTCCAGCAGCCCGCGCACGCCGCCGATGTACTGCGGCTGCGCGGCCGATCCGCCGCTGACGGTCGTGAAGCCGACCTTGTCGCTGCCGACGGTCGCGAGGTAGGTCTTCATCGCCATGCGGCCGACCGTGCCAAAGCCATACGAATACGTGAGGTGCAGGAACGTGCGCGACGCGCCGACCGGCACGGCCTCCAGCGCGATCCGGTAATCCTTCGTGCCCATCGGGCCGCTGTCGGCGGTCAGGTCGACCTGGAAATAGTCGGGCGTCGCGGCCGCCACGCGATAGCGGAACTGCACGCGATAGGTGTCCGGCAGCTTCTGCTGGATCTTGCGGCCGAGGTTCACGTCGAGCACCGGGCCGTCGCTGCCGCTCGATGCGTGGCAATACTTCGTGTTCAGGTGCAGGATCAGCACCGCGCACCAGTTCGCGGGGCCCTGCGCGGGATCGTCGAGCTGGCTGCTCACCACCGCGTACGGATAGTCGACCACCGCGTAGATGTCGCCCTTCAGCGACGACGACGCTTCCGCCGATTCGAGGACCAGCGGCCGGTGAAACGCGTTGTCCTTCAGTTGCGGGCCGAGGCTGCGGTAACGTTCGAGCAGTGTCGCCGCGTCGTCCGCGCCGAACGACAGCGCGCTCCAGCCCGCGCACAGGGCCGCGACGAGCGCGTGCCGGGCGCGGCGAGCAAGCCACGTGCCGCGCGGATGTCCGGATGTCTTCATTCTTGTGCTCCCACCGGATGCGCGATGGTCGCGCACATGTGTCACAGAATACGCCTCACCGCAGCGCAACATGGCACGCGAACGAACCCTTATCGGCGTCGCTTCACCGGCACCGGCAACTGCGCGGCGGTAATCCGGATCAGCGCCGACAGCCATTCGCGATCGTCCCAGCGCTCGCCGGCGATGACGAGGTGCGGCTTCGCGGCCGGATACGGCGAACCTTCTTCGCACGTGCCGAGAAACGCGCGGCCTTCGGCCGTCGGCTTGACGAACAGCCGATCGTCGCAGACGAGCGCGACCATCTTGCCGTCGCAATAGATGCCGTACTCGCCGAACATCTTGCGCGCCGATACCGTACCGGCCGCCGCCATCTGCTCGACGATGAAATCGACTGTGCCTTGGCTCGATGCCATTCATTGCTCCTTGCAAAAAGTTTATGACCGTCGTGTGCGGCGGACCGTTCCGCCTGATTGGAAGAGAGGTGACGGCGCGTCGTCCATTCGTCGGCGGAACGCGCATTCAGGCACGGGCTGCGAGTCTTTCCGGCTCACGACGCGCGGCCAGCTTCTGCCCGATCGGCACGACGCCGTTACTTGTCGGCCGCGAACGCGCTCGACATCTGCCGCGCCCGCTTCACGTCGTCGCCATGCAGGTAAATCGACGTCGTCGAGATCGACGCATGCCGCAGGTTGTCGCGCACGGTCGTCAACTCCGCGCCGCGCGCCAGCGCATGCGTCGCATGCGTATGACGCATCCAGTGCGGGCTTGCCTGCCGCAGCTTCTGCGCGAGCGCGGGGTTGTCGGCATCGACCTGATCGGCCGTCTGCGCGAAGAAGCGCTGCATCACCTTCCACAGCCGCACGCTCGTGATCGCGGCCGCGCCGTCTTCCGCGAGGCTCGGGATCAGCGGCGTATCGGGCCGCCAGCGCGACGGCGTGACGGGCAGCCGGCGTGCGACCAGGAAACGGTCGAGCCCCGTGCGCGCGAGCGGCGGCAGCGCGACGCGCGCGGCCTTGCTGCCCTTGCCGATCACCTTGAGCCACGCGTCGCCGTGCGCATCGGTCTCGATGTCGCCGAGCGTCGCGCCGACCAGCTCGCTCGCGCGCAGCCCGGTCGCATAGCCGAAATCGAGAATGAAGCGCAGCCGTTGCGCGGCGGCCGGCGTCCAGCCCGACTGCGGCGCGGCCGGCGTACCCTTGCGGAACTCGAGCCCGTCGGCGATCGTGCGCACGAGCAGCCACTCGCCTTCGGTGAACGCATGCGACGTGTCGAGTGCGTTCGGGCCGCGCGTGTCGCGCACCTTGACGCCCGCGAACGGATTCGCGAGCAGGTAGCGCTGCTCGATCAGCCAGCGGAACAGCGCGCCGAGCACCGACAGCGTGTATGCAGCGGAGCGCGCGGACAGCGCCCCCGAGAACGGCCGCCAGTCCGGCGCACCGCGCGGCCGCACGGGCCCGACCCAGCGTTCGTGCGGTGTCGGGCGCCGCACGAACGCGCGATACGCGACCGCATCCTCGGTCGTCAGCGACGACAGCGCGCGACCGCGCTCGACGATCGCCCACAGGATCAGCCGCTCGGCCTCCTTCCGGTACGCCCGCCGCGTCGCGGCCGATTCGTGCAGCGACAGCCACGCGTGCACGGCCGCGTAATCGTTGTCCGCGTCGAGCGTGCTGGTCGCGCGCGGCGCGCGGAACGTGCCGGCCGAGCCGTCGACCTCGTGCGGCAGCTTCAGTTGCTCCCACGGCACGATGGCGCCGCGCGGCGTCGCCGCGATCAGCGCGCGCGCCCGTTCGGTCAGCGCCGGATGCGCGGCGAAAAACGCCTCGATGTGCCGCGCACCGGCCACGCCGAGGCCCGCGATCGCACGCCACCACTGGCGCCGGCGCGGAATCCGCACCGTGAGATCGGCCAGCGTCGCGATCCCGTGCGCACGCAGCGCGACGACCGCACGCGCGGGCAGCCACAGGCCGACGTCGTCGCTGATCTGCGGGACCGGCACGCGCGCATGGCGCAGCAGGCCGATCGCTTCGGCGGCCGCCTTCGCCTCCTGCATACGCTCACCGTCGGCATGACCGAGCCGCTCCGCGAGATCGGGCCGGCCAACCTGCCGCGCGACGCGCACGAGGCGGCGGCGAATGCCGCCGATCACGCCGCGCGCCGACCGCCCCTCGCCGAGCCGATCGGGCAGGTAGCGCTCGACAGCCTGGCGCACGGTCATGCCCGCGTACCACGCACGCAGCGCGGCCAGTTCGTCGGCGTCGGGAAAGCCTGCGGGCGCAGGCGCGGAATCGGAGGAAGGCGGTGAGGCGAGGCGCGGTTTCATGACCGCGAGTTTGACAGAAGCGCGCGCGACCGGATACGTCGCGCGTGGCGTTTCGAGCGAGAGACGCGGTCACTTCACGAGCGAGACGCTCGACACGGCCTGCTATGCTCCGCACTGCATTCCCGCGTCATCCGTCCGCCGCTTCCTCGCATCACGTTGCGCCGGGCGAGATCCGCGTTGAATTGCGCTGGACGATTCGGCCATGCGTAACGGTATCCGCAGCGGGATATCGACGGTCACACGGTTCGCTCAGTGCAATTCCGGCCGTCGGTCAATAAACCTTTACCAACAAGAACCGCAATTTCATGACATCCCGCCTTCTCGCCGCGCTCGTTGCCGCGGCCCTGAGCTGCACCGCCCTGCCCGCCGCCTACGCGCGCACCTACGTCGCGCCGACCGCGTCGCTCGGAAAAGGGCCTTACGTTCACCAGTTCGTGCTGCGCGACCCCGTCACGCACCAGCCGCTACCGAGTGCGCGCTACCGGCTGTACCTGCCCGGTCAGGTCATCGCGGGGCTGCCCGTCAAGCCGGAGCAGCGTGACAGCGTGATCTTCGGCACGACCGACGCGGCAGGGCGCACCGTCCGGGTCCGGCTGCCGAAGCTGCATCCGGAGAAGCAATGGGTGCTCAACCCAATCGTCGGCGACGGCGATCTCGGCGAATCGTTCCGGCTGGTCGAGCCGGGCGGCTCGGCACCGATCGGCCATTTCCCATACGTGCTGGACGTGGAGAACGAATACCTGGCCTGCGGCTATTCGGATGCGAACGGCTACACCTACTACGCGCAATCGCGCACGCCGCGCAACGTCAATCTTTACGCCGGCACGCTGGCCGGGGCGGCCGACACCGACTGGTGCGCGGGCCCGGGCTTGACCATCGCGAACAACGCGGACGCCCCGGGCGCGCCTGACCTCTACACGCAATACCTCGGCAGCCTGGTCGCCAACGGCGACCGGATCAGCAGCGAATTGCGGCAGCAGATCGTGGCCAAGCTGCTGTCGCTCGCGATCGCCGAACGCGACGAGGGCCGCGTGGCCGCCGCGCTCGATCTCGACAGGATTCCCGACGATCGCCGGAACGACATCGGCTACCGGCTCGCCGACGCCGGCGTCGCAGTCGAGCGCGGGCTCGCGATGATCGACGCGCATCTCGCGGAATCGCCGGACGATGCGTATGCGCTCGACAGCAAGGGCTGGGCGCTGTATCGCCTCGGCCGCAACGACGAGGCGCTCACGTGGTTCGACCGCTCGATCGCGATCTTCGCGAAGGACGGCGACACGAACAATGACGCAGGCGAAGCCCATGCGACCGGACTGACGCACAAGGGCGAAGTGCTGTGGAAACTGGGCCGCCAGGATGAAGCGCGCGAGGTGTTCGCGCAGGCGCGGAAGATTCAGCCGAAGAACGACGAGCTGGCGGAAACGTTGAAGCGGCTGGCGATACAGATCGGGCAGGACGGCACGAAGGCGCCGGGTACCGCCAGCGAGTAAGTGGAAAAGCCGCGCGGCAGCGGCTGTCGCCGGTCTTGCGGACAGCGGTTGCCGGCTGTCTCCCCCGCGGTCGGACGCAAGCAGCCGTGCGGGCCCGCCCGCCTCACGCTTCGCCTTTCGCGCCCGGGTTGAGCATCACGACGAAGCCGGCCACGCCGACGACCAGCGCGATGGCGCCGCCGCGCAGCGCCATCGCGTTGTCGAACAGCAGCCCCGACACGACGGCCATCATCCCCGCGAGCGACACGAACACGGCGATCGCCGCGACGACGATGCGGGACTGGCGGCGGATCATCGCGCGCGCCGCGTCAAGCAGCCGCGGCGGCAGCCGCTACGTCGTCATCGTCGCCGCGAATCAGCAGCACCGGGCACTTCGAGCCGCGCACGAAGCGCTCCGCGACGCTGCCGAGCAGCACGCGCCGGATCCCGCGCCGCCCGTGCGTGCCGACCACCGCGAGATCGATCCCGCCTTCCTTCACGTAACGCTGCAGACGCTCCGCGATGTCCTCGCCGATGCTTTCGGTCTCGACGAGTTCGGCCTCGCCCTTCGCGCCCGCCAGCGCGATGATCTGCTCGGCTTCGCGCAGCACCTTGCGCCCGTCGTCGCGGATTTCCTCGACCAGTGCGTGCGGATCGAAACGGCCCGCGTAAGTGAACAGCACCGACTTGTCCACCACATACACGACGCTGACGTGTGCGTCGCTTGCCAGCGCGACCTTCACTGCCTCGGCAAGCGCCTGCTTCGACGAAGCGCTGCCGTCGACGGCCACCATGATCTTCTCGTACATGCGAACCTCGCTGGGGTGAGTTGCCACGCGTCAGATCGCGCGGCCTTGTCACCATCATCGGCGGATGGCAGGTTTGAATGTTGATGGCGATCAAGGTCGACCCGACACTGTCCGTGCGGCAAAGCGCCGCGACGTGACGCCGGTCCCTCTCGCTTGCGGCAAGGTCGCAAACCTGGCTGACACAGAAGCCGAAGCAGCGCAATCGAGCGGTCATCGTGCCGAAAGCGCTATCATCGAATGTGCGACTTTCGTCCGGCCCTTATTTGCCGGCCCACTTTCAACTCGCTCAACCGACATGACAACGACTACCGAACGCGTGGACGGCGCCGCCCAGCATCTCGTCGCCGCCCGCCATGCCGGCTCGCCCGGCCCGCTGCTGCCCGATGCGCTGCGCCCCGAGAACGTCGAGACCGCCCTCGCGATCCAGCAGCGCGTGGCCGACCTGCTCGGCGAACCCGTCGGCGGCTGGAAATGCGCGCTGCCGCCGCCCGACCGCGTGATCCTCGCGCCGATCTTCGCGTCGACGATCCGCGAGGCCGACGCGCCGTACCGCGTCGTCGGCGGCCCGATCGTGCGGATCGAACCGGAAATCGCGTTCGTGCTCGATCGCGACCTGCCTGCACGCGAACAGCCGTACGACGAACAGGACGTGCGCGACGCGATCCGCGAAGTGCGCATCGTGCTCGAAGTGCTCGGCTGCCGCTATGCGGAGCCCACGCGCGCGTCGAAGTTCGAGCTGCTGGCCGACGGGCAATTCAACCAGGGGCTATGTGTCGGCCCGGTCGTGCCCGACGGGCTGAACGTGCCGCTCGAGACGCTGGCGCTGTCGTTCGAAGGCGCGCTGAACCGCACGATCGACGGCCGCCATCCGGACGGTGATCCGCTGAAGCCGCTGGTGTGGCTCGTCAATTTCCTCGCCTCGCGCGGCGACGCCGTGCGCGCCGGGCAGATCGTGACGACCGGTTCGTACGCGGGCGCGATCGACGTGCCGCTCGGCGACGCGCTGACGGTGCGCTTCGGCGAACTCGGCAGCCTGTCGGTGACGTTGACGGCGTGATGCGGTTGGTGCGCGGGAGCGGCTGCGCTGATCGCTGATCGCTGATCGCAGCATGACAGCGGAGATCGATGCGTGGCGTGTTTCGTGACCGTTGTCAGGTGCGTGGCTGCCCGCGCTGCCGCGAAGGCAGCGTCATCGCAGCCACGCCCGCGACCACGCATCCGAGTCCCACCCATGCTGATGCCGACGCCGATCGGCACGCGCAGATACGCCTGCGCCGTCGTGCCGACCGACCCGGCGTGATAACGTTGCACATCATCGCGCCCGCCACGCCCTCACCCCGGGCACGCGCATCGCCTTCAAGCCGATACCGACCATGTCGCTGACACCGCTTCCCGCCCTGCTCGACGAAACCCTGCGCACCGTCGCGCGCCGCTACCGGCTGCCGCCGCTCGACAGCGCTTCGTCGCCGTCCGACGCCGCGAACCCGGCCGCCACGCTCGCGAGCGTGATCGAGGAAGCACGCCGGATGCGAAGCGACGGGCAGGCCCCCGACGCGGCACTGCGGCAGCGCTTCATCGACGCCCTCGCGCAGATGATCCGCGATGCGATGGATACGCACGCCGGCGATCCCGCCTTTCAGGCCGCGGTGCTGCGGCACGATGCGCCGAGCGTGCGCGAATACGCGTCGTTGTCCGCGCATGCCGAGCAGGACCGTCGCGCGCTGCACTCGGCCGTCAACGCGATCGCGCACCCGGCCAAGCTCGAGCGCAGCGCCCGCCCATGGCAACGCGACGGGCTCGCGCGGCTGCATGCGGCCGCCACCGCCGCGTCGTGGGCCGATCTGCACGACACGCTGCGGCACCTGCTCGCGCTGCCGGACATGGCGACCGACACCGCGTTCGAGCAGGACATCATCAAGCTGAAAGACAGCCCCGCGCTCGAACGCATGCTGCGCGTCGACGCACTGGCAGCGGACGAGCACGTGCGTCGCTACCGGGCGCTCTGGGTGCGCCAGGGCCCGCTCGAAGGCAGCACCGTCGCCGTCGCGCAGGGCGTCGCGTCGCAGCAGCGCGGCGCAGCCGTCGAAGCGCTGGCCGCGCAGGCGCTCGACGCGCTGGCGCGCCGGCTCGACGCCGTCGACGCACGCCGCACGTACCGGGTGGTGACGTCGATGCGCGTGCCGTCATCGATTCCGGGCCGCCACGATCGCGCGAAAACCGAATGGGACGCGATCCTGCTCGAACGCACGCGCGGCGATGACCCGGCGCCCGCGTGGAACGTGCGCTTCCTCGTCGAAGCGAAAGCGTCCGCGGATGCCGCGACGACCGACCTGCCGCGGCTGCTGCGCGGCCTGAACCTGCTCGCTCAGGCCGACCCGGACACGCTCTATGCGTTCGATACGCACCAGGGCACGGTGCGCGTGCACGGCGCATCGCTGCGGGCGCTGACGACCGACGAAGCGACGCTGCCACGGGAAGTGCTCTATTGCTGCGATGCGTCCGCCGACACGACGCCGCGCCTGCTGGGCGCCGCCAGCCGGATGCAGCTGCTGTCGGCGCAGGCGAGCCTCGAATACGCGAGCGCGCTCGCGCAGCGGCCGGATGCCGATCCGGGCGGCCTGGGTGTCGTCTGGCACGCGCTGCTGACGCTGCCGCAATGGCATGCCGTGCTGCACCAGTACCCGTCGTTGCGGCAGGTCCGCGAGCTGATGGTGGCGATCGACGACTTGCGGGCCGCGATCGACGATGTGGCCGACGACGGCGTCGCCAGCAGCGTGTACGCGTGATGCGGGAGCCGGATCGGACCGACCATCGATACGACTAGCCGTCCGGCGCACACCGGTTGCCGATGCGCCCGGCCGCCGCCCGCACCGGCGAAATTCGTGCATCCAGTGCGGTACGATACGCGCCGGGGCGAAACGCCTCACCTGAGAGACCCGGCCGCTGCGGCCCCACACCCGGCACAAGAAAAAATGCCTAAAAGCCCATTGCTGCATCGAAACCTGTTCGCCGCGCTGGCGGCCAGCCTGTTCTGGATTCCGGCGGCCCATGCCAGCTCGGACGATAGCTGCGAAGCGCCGGTCACGCTCCGGCAGAATGCGTACTTCTGCGGCAACCTGCCGATACTGAGCCCCGCCAACGACACGCGCATCAACGCGATGCTGATGATGGTCGACAGCGCCAAGGTCGCGCAGGCGTTTCCCGACCCGAAGACGATCCCGGCGAAGGACCGGATCAACCAGATCATCGTGCCGTTTCCGATGGACTTTTCCGGATGGATCTATATCGGGCAGAAGACGCCCGACAAGACCGGCGGCGCGGCGGAGACCGAAACACCGTCGAACCAGTACGCCGACGGCGAAGGCAGCATCTGCCGCAGCATGACCTCGGGCGCAGACGCATTCAACGACGCACTGGGCAGTGCCGGCGGCCTCCCCGCCGACGAAGCCGCGCGCCTGCGCGCGGCGCGTGCCGACATCGCGCAGAAGACCTGTGCCGCCGGCGGCGCGAGCGCCGCCTGGACGAAACCGCCGGTCAAGTCGCCGCTCGGCCAGCAGTTCGCCGCGTACCTGGACGGTACGAACGCGTTCTACCGCGCCGACTTCCTCACCGCGACCCGGGCCTTCGCGAGCGCGTCGCACAGCGCGAACCCGTGGCTGAAGGAAACCGGGCTCTATATGGCCGGGCGCGCGCAGTTGAACGCCGCGCAGGCCAACGTGTTCGACAACGACAGCCCCACGCCGACGCGCGGCCGCGTGACGAAGGTGTCGCTCGACGCCGCGAATACGGTGTTTCGCACTTACCTGAAGGTGTACCCGCAGGGCCGCTATGCGACCTCCGCAAACGGGCTGCTGCGGCGTGTCGCGTGGCTTGGCGGCAACGTCACGCAGCAGGCCGACCTGTACGGCCACGCGCTCGCGCGCTGGTCGCCGGCGACGTCGAACGTGCCGTTAATCCAGCTCGCGAACGAACTCGACAGCAAGCTGCTGTTCGGGTCGGAATTCGACGCGAGCCAGATCCAGTCGCCGACCGTGCTCGCGACCGTCGACCTGCTGCGCATGCGCACGTCGGAAAACAGCGACTCGAGCCGCGCCAAGCCGCTGACGCTGGACGACCTGCAGGCGCAGAAGCCGCGCTTCGCGAACGCGCCCGCGCTCTACGACTACCTGCTCGCGACCTGGTACGTGCAGATCGGCCACAAGCCGGACGCCGCGCTCGCGTTGCTGCCGCAGACGCCCGCGGAGCCGCTCGACTACTTCGGCCTGAGCCAGCAGGCGCTGCGCGGGTTCGCGCTGGAGGATAGCGGCCAGTCCGACAAGGCGCGCCAGCTGTGGCGCGACCTGATCCCGCTCGCGAAATTCCGCTTCCAGCGCGAAGCGCTGGAACTCGCGCTCGCGATCAACCTGGAGCAGGCCGGACTCGTCAACGACGTGTTCGCCGACGATTCGCCCGTGCAGAACGCCGCGATCCGCGCCGTGCTGCTGCAACGCTCGGCCAATGCGGACCTGCTGCGCGCCCAGGCGCAAAACCAGGCGACCGGCGGCGCGCTGCGCGACACCGCGCTGTACACGCTGCTGTACAAGGAGCTCACCCGCTCGCGTTACGCCGAGTTCATCGCCGATGCCGCGCTGGTGTCCGGCAAGCCGGCCGATCCGCTGAAGCCGTTCATCGCAGCCGGCGCCAAAAATGAAGACGGTTATACGTGCCCGTCCGCGAGCGACATCGCCACGGTGCTCCAGCAGAATCCCGCCGATGCGAAAGGGCTGAACTGTCTCGCCGATTTCGTGCGCCTGCACCCGCCCGCGCCCGGCCTCGAAAGCGATCCGGTGCCGCCGTGGATGCGCAACGGGTCGACGACGGCCGCCACGCGCATCCCGCCGACGCTCGGCGGCGCGCCGTCGCAGTTCGCGGGCAAGCCGTTCGAGCGGATGTCGAGCTACGTGACGGTGATGGCCGATGCGCAAGCGAACCCGAACGACCGCGCCTACGCGTACTACCGTGCGATCAAGTGCTATGCACCGGGCGGCTCCAACGAATGCGGCGGCAAGGACGTGCCGAAGAACGTGCGCAAGCGCTGGTTCGATACGCTGAAGGCCAGCTACGCGGGCAGCCCGTGGGCGCAGAAGCTTCGCTACTACTGGTAAGCGCCGCGTGAAGCGTATCGCGCGCCTGGCGTGCATCGCACTGCTGCTGGCCGGACGCGTCGCACTGGCCGGCACCGTCGACGCCGCGCGGTACGACGCGTTCTGGCTGTGGGCAGGCGTGAAGCCGCAGGCGGTCGTGCACGTCGCACGTGCCGTCTACGTGCTGCAAGGGCAGATCGAGGCGTCGCCGCGGGACGAGTCGCAGGTCCGCGTGATCGCGCAAGGGGTGGCGCTGCCGCCCGCGCCGCAGGCGCGCGTGTGGCTCGTCTATCGCGCGCATACGCTGCGCTGGACGCCGCGCGTCACGCAGATCATGCTCGCGCAGCTCACGCGCTGGCGCGCGTCGGGCCGCACGATCACCGGCATCCAGATCGACTTCGACGCGCGCACACGTCACCTGCAGGATTACCTCGAATTCCTGCGGTCGCTGCGCGAAACGCTGCCCGCCGATTGCCGGCTGAGCATCACCGGGCTGCTCGACTGGAGCAGCCGCATCGATACCGACCAGGTCAACCAGCTCAGGGGGATCGTCGACGAAGTGGTCGTGCAGACCTACCAGGGCCACCGCACGATCCCCGACTATGCGGACTACCTGCCGCGCGTCGCGCGGCTGCAGTTGCCGTTTCGCATCGGCATCATCCAGGGCGGCGAATGGGACGCGCCGCCGTACCTCGCGACGAATCCGTGGTTCCGCGGCTACGTCGTGTTCCTGCGCAACGACTAGCAGGCGAACGCGCGACAGCGACGCGCCTGTCCGCGCGCCGGATTCAGGCCGGCCGCGGCGAAGTCGCGTCCACGTATACCCACGCGGCCACGCCCGATTCGAGCACCACGCGATCGCGGCGATACGCGTCGACTTCGTAGTCGTCCGCGTGCTGCAGTTCTTCCGGCGTGATCGCGAACACGGTGCCCGTGACACGATCACCGGACTGGCCGGTATAAGCCACCACCGGATGATGCGTCTTCCCGCTCGTCGCCACCACGTCCGGATCGTCGATCTTCAGCATCGTCATCGCGTAGCCGGGCATCGCATCCTCGCGACCGTCGAGCTTGCGGCCGAAGGTCGCGAGCTGTACGGGTTCGAGTTGCAGCGTGCCATAGGAAAAGAGGTGTTCGGAGAAAGTCGGGGAGGTGCTGGACATGATCGAACTGGTCAAAAGAGTGGGAGCAAACGAAGCGTGACGCGGATCGCCGGCGGGCTTACGCGGCACCCGCGATCGTGCTGCCGAGCCCGGCGAGCGCAATCACGAGCAGCGCGCCCGCCGACGACGCCGTGATCCATCGCTGCTTGCGCTGAATCAGCGGATGGTTGATCGCGGCCATGTAGCTGGTCAGGATCGTGAAATCGACCGCGATCCACAGTGCGGCCAGGATGGCCAGGCTCACGCGCGAATCCGGCGTGATGCCGACGAACTGCGGAAAGAACGCGACGAAGAACAGCAGGTCCTTCGGATTCGCGATGCCGACGAGAAAGCCGCGCACGACGCCGGGCAAGCCTCGCGCCTGCGATGCCGGTTCGCGTTGCGCGACCTCATTGCCGTTGCGCGTCCGGCCGGCACGCCATTCACCGAGCAGCGTCCGGATGGCCAGCACCGCGATGAACACGCAACCCGCCACGTGCAACCCGGTCAACAGGCGCTCGCTGACGAGCACGACGCCGAACACCATCAGCATCGCCCCCGCGATCATCACGAGGCTCGCGGCATTCGCGCCCACCGCGGTCAGCATCCCCTGACGGAAGCCGCGCCGCGCGACGGTGCCGACCACGAGCATGACGACCGGGCCGGGCGTCGCGATGAGCAGCACGATCGCGGCGAAATAGGCAAACAGCAGCGGGTAGTGAAGTGTCATGACAAAAAGTTGTTGGGTGAATTGACGCGCGTGCCCGCCACGGTGGCATCATCGTGCTTCAGTGCACCGGACTGCGCGGTTTTATGAAGTATTCCGTACCCGGCGTGCTGTTGAAAAACGGAAAATTCTGCCGGATGACATGAGTTTTATTCACACTCAAAACCCGTGAAGGCCAAACCGCTCCCCCCTGTCTACGCGCTGCGCGCGTTCGAAAGCGCCGCGCGCACCGGCTCGTTTACGCTGGCCGCCGAGGAACTGAGCCTCACGCAAAGCGCGGTGAGCAAGCACGTGAAGACGCTCGAGGCGTACTTCGGCCGGAAACTGTTCGTCCGGCACGGCCCCAGAATGACCGTGACGGCGGAAGCGCACATCTTCGCGTCGGGCCTGCGGCGCGGCTTCCGGCAGATCGAGGAAGCGTGCGTGCTGTTCCAGTCGCAACGCGACGTGCTGCGGCTCAAGGCGCCGTCCACGCTCACGATGCGCTGGCTGCTCGACGCACTGGCCGCGTTTCGCGACACGCGGCCCGCGTTCGAGGTGCAGATCGCGAGCGTGTGGATGGACGTCGATACCGTCGATTTCTTCAGCGAATCCTACGATTGCGCGATCCTGCTCGGCACAGGCAGGTTCGGCGAGGCCACGCAGTGCGTGAAGCTGTTCGACGAATGGCTGATTCCGGTGTGCTCGCGGGCGACCGCGACGGTCGCACGCACGAATCCGGCGGCGTGCGAGCTGATCCACCCGTCGCCCGACCGGCGCGACTGGCGCCGCTGGCTCAAGGGCAGCGGCCATGATCTCGAGGTGGACATCACGCGCGGGCAGGTGTTCGACATGCTCGAACAGGGGATCGCGGCGGCGATTGCCGGCCACGGCATTTCGATCGGCGATCTCGCGCTGTGTGCGACCGCCATCGACGAGAAGCAGCTCGTGCTGCCGTTCAAGACGGCCGTCAATACGGGGGACGCGTACTACCTCGTCTGGCCGGAAGACTCCGCCAAGGCTGCCCAGGTGCGCGAACTGCTCGCGTTCCTGGAGAGCCGGATGCCGCGGCTGACGTTTCCGGGCATCCGCTTCAACGGCCCGGGCTGAACCGCAGCGGCCGCGTGGCCGACAGCGCGACTGCGCGCCGCCGGCCCGCAATGGCAGCGCAGCCCGCCGAAGCGGGCCGGCGCTCACCCTGTTACGCCTGCACGAACGCCAGCAGGTCGGCGTTGAGGACGTCCGCGTTGATCGTCAGCATCCCGTGCGAGTAGCCCGGGTACGTCTTCAGCGTGCCGTTCTTCAGCAGCTTGATCGACTTCAGCGCGGCATCCGCGATCGGCACGATCTGGTCGTCTTCGCCATGCAGCACGAGCGTCGGGACGGAGATCGACTTCAGGTCTTCGGTCTGGTCCGTTTCCGAAAACGCCTTGATGCCTTCATAATGCGCCTTGGCGCTGCCTTCCATCCCCTGGCGCCACCAGTTGCGGATCACGCCCTGATGCACGGTTGCACCTTCGCGGTTGAACCCGTAGAACGGGCCGCTCGCCACATCGAGGAAGAACTGCGCGCGATTGTCGGCGAGCGCTTTGCGGAAGCCGTCGAACACTTCGATCGGCAAGCCTTCCGGGTTCGATGCGGTTTTCACCATCAGCGGCGGCACCGCGCTGACCAGCACCGCCTTCGCGACGCGGCCGGCCGGCTCGCCGTGCTTCGCGACGTAACGCGCGACTTCGCCGCCACCGGTCGAGTGGCCGATGTGCACCGCATTGCGCAGGTCGAGCGCTTCGACGACCGCGAAAGCGTCCGCCGCGTAATGATCCATGTCATGACCGTCCGACACCTGCGCCGACCGGCCGTGGCCGCGCCGATCGTGCGCCACGACGCGATAGCCCTTCTGGACGAAGAAGAGCATCTGCGCATCCCAGTCGTCCGCGGACAACGGCCAGCCATGATGGAAGACGATGGGCTGCGCGTCCTTCGGGCCCCAATCCTTGTAGAAAATCTCGACGTGATCCTTCGTTGTGACGGTTGGCATCTCGATGGACTCCGGTAAGGTGGATGAGCTCGGCGCTGTGGCCGGTAGCCATTATCGGACAGGTTTGTTAAACGATGATGCCAAGTTGCGAATGACC
Organism: Burkholderia sp. AU33423; assembly: GCF_002223135.1. Taxonomy (NCBI): domain Bacteria; kingdom Pseudomonadati; phylum Pseudomonadota; class Betaproteobacteria; order Burkholderiales; family Burkholderiaceae; genus Burkholderia; species Burkholderia sp. AU33423. Next base: position 473,269 of record NZ_NKFH01000010.1, on the reverse strand, counting down.
GTCGACAATGTCGTCGACGTGGATGAACCCTCGAGGTGCGAACGATGGCGCTGCGCGCTGACCCGATTCACATCGAATCGGACCGACTTTCGATCAAGCCGTTTTCTGCCGGCGACGCCGGTGCGGCGTTTCCGTGCATCACACCGACCCTGACGCGCTTCATGGCCTGGGAGCCGCCTCCCGACCGCGCCAGCTTCGATCGCATCTGGCGCGCGTGGCTGCCTTCTATCGCGGACGGGAGCGACTTCGTCTTCACGGTCCGCCAACGCGACTGCGGAATGTTCCTGGGCCTGGCCGGCCTTCATCACGTCACGATTGCCGGTGCGGAACTCGGTGTCTGGATTCGCGAGGACCGCCATCGCGAAGGCATCGGCCGTGAAGCGGTCGGTCTCGTCGTCGAATGGGCATGCGCGACGCTCGGCATTCGACGCTTCACCTATCCGGTTGCCGAAGCCAACGAACCCAGCCGCCGCATCGCGGAATCGCTGGGCGGCACGGTCGTGCAGCGTGGCGAAACGCCCAAATACCCGTCGGTCACCTACCTGATATTGCGAGACACGGCCATCGCCGATCGCGGCAACGCGTAGCGCGCCGGCGGCTGAGCAACCGCGCCGAAACCCGCACAGCGGCGGCCCAACGCGGCGTTCGCGTGCCCGTTCGCGCCGCACGTCAACCATCCGTCGACACCGTCACGGCCTCCCACGCGCGAATTTCCGCGTCCAGTGCAGCCAATTTTCCACGTACCAGCCGCAGCGCATCGCTGCCGAGCAGCAGGTGCGCGGGCGGACGTTCCGCGGCAATCACCGCGAGCATCGCCCGCGCAGCCTTCACGGGATCGCCCAACTGCTTGCCGCTCTTCTCTTCACGCGCGTGGCGGATCGGATCGAAGAGCGCGTCGTAATCCGGGATCGAGCGCGGCGTGCGCGCCATCGAGCGGCCGGCCCAGTCGGTGCGGAACGAACCCGGCGCCACGGCCGTCACCGCGATGCCGAACGGCTCCAGCTCCTTGCCGACGGTTTCGGTGATACCTTCCAGCGCGAACTTGCTGCCGCAGTAGTAAGCGATGCCCGGCATCGTGATGTGGCCGCCCATCGACGTGATGTTGAGGATGTGGCCACGCCGCCGTTCGCGCATAGTCGGTATGACCGCCTTCATCATCGCGACCGCGCCGAATACGTTCACGTCGAACTGCCGGCGCATCTCCGCGAGCGGCGCCTCTTCCATGATCCCTTCGTGCCCGTAGCCGGCGTTGTTCACCAGGACGTCGACGGGCCCCACGTTCGCCTCGATGTCCGCCACGACGCCGTCGATGCGATCGAAGTCGGTCACGTCGAGCACCCGCGCGAAGGCCTGCGCGGACAGCGCGTCGAAATCCTGCGCCGCCTGCGCGCTTCGCACGGTGCCGACCACCGTGTAACCCGCCGCGAGGGACTCCTGCGCGAGCGCGCGGCCAAAGCCGCTGCTGACGCCGGTAATGAGCATGAGCTTGCCGGATGCCATTTGAGCTTCTCCCGAATGTCGATTGGAGCGTGCATACTAGTCTGACGAACCACACCGGATAAGCCCGATTCCGCTGATTTTCTTGCACAAAACTATGAGCGCCGATCCCATCCCCGCCCGATCCCCGACGCTGTCGCCGCGCGACCGGAAACGCCTGGTGACGCTGCTGCGCGCGCTGGCGCCCGACGAAGGCTACAACCTGACGGCGCTGCCGAGCGTGCGCATCCTGCGCTCGAACCGCGCGTTGTCGCGCACGCCGGTGCTGTACGACCCGGGCATCGTGATCGTGTGCCAGGGCTCCAAGCGCGGCTACTTCGGCGGCGAGCGCTATCTGTACGACGAGCATCACTACCTGGCGGTGTCCGTGCCCGTGCCGTTCAGCATGGAAACCGACGCCACGCCCGAACGCCCGCTGCTCGCGCTGTACCTGCACCTCGATTTCACGTTGGCCGCCGAACTCGCCGCGCAGATCGACCGCGCCGGCCTCGCGGAAACCGTGCAGGCGCCGAAGAGCATGATGTCGACGCCGATGGACGAAGCGATGCACGCGTCGGTGCTGCGTTTCGTCGAGGCGATGCACCGGCCGCTCGACGCCGCGGTGCTCGGCCCGGCGCTGCTGCGCGAGCTGTATTTCCGCGTGCTCACCGGCGCGCAAGGCAACGCGATGCGCAGCGCGCTGGCGATGCGCGGGCAGTTCGGCCGGATCGGCCGGTCACTGCGCGTGATCCATGGCGATTACGCGCAGCCGCTCGACGTGTCGCAACTGGCCGACGAAGCCGGCATGAGCGTGCCGAGCTTTCACAGCCACTTCAAGGCGATCACGCAGGTGTCGCCGATGCAGTACCTGAAATCGACACGGCTGCATCAGGCGCGCCTGCTGATGGTGCGCGAGGACCTGACGGCGGAGGCGGCCGGCTACGCGGTGGGTTATACGAGCCCGTCGCAGTTCAGCCGTGAATTCAAGCGCCTGTTCGGCCTGACGCCGGCGAAGGAGGCGCAGCGCATGCGCGAAAGCTTCGCGATTCCGGAAGCCTTCGAGGATGCGGCATTCGTGTCGTCGCATTGACGTGCGTCGGCGGGCGACCGTCACGTATGCCGTCAACGCATGGCATCGCGGACCAGACCGGCGAGCGACCTCAGGATGAGCGCCGTCACGCCCCAGATGTCCTGCGCCTGCTCCGCCCAGTACCATGCGCCCGCGCGTTCGCCGTCCGTGTATTGCCGCAGCAGGTCCGGATTCAGCAGCACGGCGAACGGAAACTCGAAGATCTCCGCGACTTCCGCGGGCGCCGCCTCCCAGATCGCCGTTTCCGGCACGATGCCGATCACGGGAAAGATCGCGTGATTGCGCTTTCTGGTTTTGTGGATCGGCAAGCTGCCGACCAAGCGGACCGCATCGGGCGCGAGGCGGATTTCCTCGAACGCCTCGCGCAACGCGGTCGCGCCGATATCGCGATCGGACTTGGTCGGGCGTCCGCCCGGAAAACTCACATGCGACGAGTATTCCCTGAGATCCGACGCGCGCGTGGTCAGCAGGATCGTCGGCTCGCGCCGCGCGACGATCGCGACCAGCACCGCCGAGAATTTCCACTGCCTATCGTTGTCCGCGAGGGTTTGCATCGCGGTCGGCCAATCGGTGCCGGCAGGGATGCCGTGGCCTTCCACGCCACGGATGATCGCGTCCAGGAGAGTTTGCGGCGTGCCGGTTTCCGCATGCGCGCCGGCCAACCCGACGCCGGTATTCAGGACGCTTCCGTCTGGTTCCATGTCTTCCTCCTGCGTGCAGCAGCCGGCACGCGCCGAGCGACACTGAACCCGACACGTGTTGCTTGGGTACGGCGTCGTGATGGCCAATCCGATGAGCCCGTGTTCGCATGCGATCGCAAATGACACGCGAGGGCGCGTGAATGCCTGTTCCAGCGCAAAAATATCCGTGAGCGGTGCGGATCGTTGAATGCCGGAACCGGATCGCCGTCGATCGACCGCGCAATCCGATCATGCACGAAAAATGAAATTCGGATCGGTCGCGCGCACGCACGTCGTGTCTGCGCTCAACGGGCGGAGGTCGGCTCGCTCCGCGCATCGACGCTCGCCGATGCGGTACCAATCAACCCGGCCGCCGCGATTGCCGCAGCCGCCACGACCATCATCGCGCCCCACCCCACTCGCGCGTTGAGCAATCCCGCCGCCACCGCACCAACGGCACCAGCCGCGTAGTAGAGCGTCAGGTACGCTGCGCTCAATGCCCCGGCCTGGGCCGGTTGAATCGCGACGACACGCGTCTGGTTCGCGACCTGCGCGGCAAAGCACCCGGCATCGAACAGGGCCAGCCCCGCGCCCAGCCATCCGGGATGACCGAGCGCAACGCCGAGCAGCAACGCCGACACGGCCGCGACGAAGAGCCCGCCCCCGATGACCACGCGATCGCCGAACCGGTCGGCGAGTTTTCCGGCCACGCGCGTCACGCCGAGACCCAGCACGCCCGCGAGACTGTACGCACCGATCGCCGCGGCACCGAGGCTATACGGCGGCTCGGCCAGGCGAAGCGCGAGCCCTACCCAGACCAGGTTGAACGCGAAGAACCAGAGCATGCCGGCGCCGGTACGGCGCCTCAACTGAGCACTGTCGCGCAGCAACCGCGGCATGGCGCCCATCGCGTTCGCCCGGCCGGGCAGCCCTTCCGGCCGGCCGCCGGGCAACCGCGCGGCAGCGCCGATAGCGGCCAGCGCAACGCACCCGGCCAGCACGAGCAAAGCGCCGCGCCACCCGCACCATTGCGACAACACGCCGCCCACGAAACGGCTCAGCAGGATCCCGGCCGACATGCCGGCCGACACGGCCCCCATCGCGACGCCGCGCCGTTGCGGATCCGCATGTTTGCCGGCGACGGCGCTGCATTGCGCCGCGACCGTCGTTGCCGCCCCCACCAGAAAGAAACCCGCGTCGAGCGCGAGCGGGCCGGGCGACCCCGACACGCACGCCAGCAACAACGCGAGCGCACCCATCTGCGTCGCGACGAGCGCGCGCGGACTGAACCGGTCAGCCAGCGGCACCAGCAACGCAAGGCCGACCAGATAACCGAGCATCGTCACGGACGCGAGGGCCGCCATGCGCGACGCCGCCACGCCGAACTCGCTCGCGATGGCCGACAGCGACGGCTGCAGCGCATACCCGTTCGCGATCGCCACGCCGGCCGCCAGTGCGAGCATGCCCGTCGCGGTGCGGGAAAGCGGCACGCGGTTGCCGGCGACGGTCATGCCGCGGCCCTGACCGCGATCGCTTCGACTTCGACGAGGATGTCCGGATCGACGAACGGAAGCGCATGCACGAGCGAAAACGCCGGCCGGATATCGCCGTAGATTTCTCCATGCGCGCGCGCCGCGGCTTCCCAGTTGTCGAAGTCCGCGACCACCAGGCGGCTCTGGACGACGTCCGACAACGAGAACCCGCTGTCCGCCAGCACCCGGTCGATCGTCGCCAGCGCATCGCGTGTCTGCGCGTACACGTCCGCTCCTTTGCCGGCGGTTCCCGAAATGTAGATGGTGTCGTCGACGACCACGGCGCGCGAGTAGCCGACCTTGGGCTCCCACGGGGAGCCGGTACTGATCCGTTTTCGCATCTTGAAGATCCCTCCAGTCAGGTTGAGATACAACGCCTACTACTTGGGTAGTAAGTTAATGCGATTGTATACTACTCCGGTAGTTAATCAAGAAACCTCACGCAAGTCGTCGTGGGAGCAGGAGCCGATACACATGAGCGAGAACACGGAGCTGATCACGTCGTTGATCCGGCTTGGATTCACCCAGTACGAGGCGCAGGCCTACGCGGCCCTCGTCGGGCAGGCCGCGCTGACGGGCGCGGAAGTCGGCCGGCGCGCCGGCATGCCGCCCTCGAAGATCTACGAAACGCTGGGTCGCCTGGAAACGCGCGGCGCGGTGCTCGTCAACCGGTCGGAGCCCGTCCGCTATGCGGCCGTGCCCCACCGGTCGTTGCTCGAGGATCTGCGCACGCGCTTCAATGCGGATCTCGAACTGGCCGCGGGCGCGCTCGATCGGCTGCCGGTCCAGCAGGAGCCGGGGCTCGTCTGGTCGTTGAGCGGGCGGGAAGCGATCGCCAGCGCCTTCGCGCGCGTCATCGTCGGTGCGAAAACGCAGATCTTCGCAGGCGTCTGGGACGAAGAGATCGACGATCTCGGGCCGCTGCTCGAGGCGGCCGCGGCGCGGGGCGTCGACACGCACGTGGCGATTTACGGCACGCGCACGCTCAATGGGCCGCGCCATTACGACATGGCCAAATGCGGCGCCAGCGCGAGGCTCCGGCTGTCCGGCCGCCGGCTCGCCGTCGCGGTGGCGGACAACACCGAGGCAGTGGTGGCGGAATTCGGCGATCATTCCCCCGATCACGCCACCTTGACGACCAATCCGGTCATCGCACTGCTCGCGGTCGAGTACATCAAGGCGGACGTGAGCGGGCGCGTGTTGATCGACGCGATGAGTCCGGCGGAGTACAAGAAGATCCTGAAGCACCCCGACATGCAGGCGATGCTTGCGCCGCTCGACAAGCCGAGCTGACCTATGCGACGTCGCGCGGCCGCCGGTGCATCGAGCCGCGCGCACCTCACCCAGGTACGGTCATTCCCCCTCTCACGCGAGCGTCTAATGCCTTCCTACGCCTTCCGCCTGCTGAACGTATTCGCCGAATCGACTTTCGGCGGCAACCCGCTTTGCGTATTCGACGATGCGCGCGGCATGGACGACGCGACCATGCGGGCACTCGCCGTGCAATTCAACCTGTCCGAAACGACCTTCGTGCTGCCGTCGGAGCACGCCCATGCGCGGGTTCGCATCTTTACGCCGGGTCATGAGATGGCTTTTGCGGGCCATCCGACGCTCGGCACCGCGCATGTCGTGCGTGACTTGCAGGGTGCGGGCAACGAGCTCGCGCTCGAGTTCAAGGCCGGGGTGGTCGAGGTCAGCGCGCGCGACGACGTGTGGACGTTCACCGCGCCGCACGCAGGCATGCCGAAGACGGCGCCATGTGAATTGTCCGATGCCCGAATGGCGGCATTGCTGGGGCTCACGGAAGACGATCTGCTCGCACCGCCGATCTGGATCGACACCGGCGCCGACCAGTTGCTGGTCGCGCTCAAGGACCCCGCCGCCGTGCGTCGCGCGCAGCCCGACAGTGCCTGCCTCGATATCTGGCCGACCAGCAGCCTCGGCCGCAAGACCGCCTACGTATTCGCGTTCGATGCCGAGCGGCCGGGGACGGTGGTGTCGCGCTACTTCTTCGTGAAGCAAGGCAGCGTCTCGGAAGACCCGGGCACGGGGTCGGCCTGTGCGAATCTGGGCGGGTGGCTGCTTGCGATGAATCGCGACCTGCCGGCCGCGTTTCAGGTCGAACAGGGTGACGCTATTGGCCGGCCTTGCCGGTTGCGGTTGTCGGTCAGTGCGAGCGGTGAAATCGGCGTCGGCGGGCGCGTGATCGAACTCGGGCGTGGCGTGATCAACCTGTAGCGGAGACGATCCGGCCCGCGCCCCGGTTCACCGCGCCCCCACCCGCCACACCGTCACTTCGTGCAGCGTCTCGCCGGGCTTGAGCAGCGTCGTCGGGAATGCCGGATGATTCGGCGAATCGGGAAAATGTTCGGCCTCCAGCGCGAACGCATCGGTTGGCCGATAGACCGTCCCGCCCTTGCCCGCGACGCTGCCGTTCAGCCCGTTGGCCGTATAGAACTGCAGCCCCGGCTGTGTCGTGTACACCTCGAGGAAACGCCCCGACGCCGGGTCGTAAACGCGCGCGGCAAACGCCGGCGCCGGCTGGCCGCCCTGGTCGAGCACCCAGTTCTGGTCGTACCCATGCGCGATGACGAGCTGCGGATATGCGTCGCGCAGATGCGCACCGATCGGTGTCAACTGGCGCAGATCCATCGGCGTGCCCGCCACGCTCGCCAGTTGCCCGGTCGGAATCGACGTATCGTCGGTCGGCGTGAAGCGCGAGGCGGCGATCTCGATCAGCTGCCGCTCGACGCTGCCACCCGCCTGCCCGGCCAGATTGAAATAGCTGTGGTTGGTCAGGTTGACGACCGTATCCTTGTCGGTCGTCGCGCGATAGTCGATGCGGATCTGGCTATCGCGCGTCAGCGTGTAGGTGACGTCCGTCGTCAACGTGCCGGGAAAGCCGTTCTCGCCGTCAGGGCTCACGTAGCGCAGCGTGACGCTCGAACCGTTCGCGTCGCCGTGCGTACCGGTGACCGTCCATACCTTCGCGTCGAAACTGCCGGGGCCGCCATGCAGTGTGTTCGGCCCGTCGTTGACCGGCAGCGTCCACGTCCGGCCATCGAGCGGGAACCGCCCGCCGGCAATGCGGTTCGCATACCGGCCGATCAGTGCGCCGAAATGGATGTTGCCGTTGTGCGCTTCGTAGTCGTGCAGCGAATCGAAGCCGAGCGCGATGTCGGCAACGTGGCCGGCCCGGTCCGGCACGTTCAGTGCGGTCACGATGCCGCCATACGTGATGACTTGCAGCGTCACGCCGTGCCGGTTCGCGAGCGTGTACTGGCTCACCGCCTGCCCGGTCGCGGTCGTCCCGTAATCCGCGCGGCTGATCGATACGTCGGGCGCCGCCGATGCGGGCCCTGCGTGCAGCGCGAACACCCCGACCGCGCAGATCGCGAGCAGCGGGCATCGCGGCCAGATGCGTTTCATGGCAACCTCCGATACGGTGCGATCCGTGCGCATGCGCAAGCGGCGTGCCTGCTCGCGGCCACGTTTGCTATGCTTCGCGCATCCGCCTGCCCGAGCCGATCGCCGCCATGAACGCCCTCGATCCCGATATCGCGCGCACGCTGCGCGCCGCCTGCGACGCCTGCTTCGGCACGACGGCCGTGTGGCCGCTCGTCGAACGCGCGTACGGCGAGCCGCAGCGCTTCTACCACACGCTCTCCCATCTGGCGGAATTGTTCGCGCACCTCGCGCCCTATCGCGCGGACCCGCTGTGGCCGGCCATCGAGCTGGCCGTGTGGGCACACGACATCGTCTACGCGACGACACTGCCGGATCATGCGGATAACGAAGCGCTCAGCGCGCAATGGCTCGCGCAGGTCACGCACTCGCGTTGCGACGCAGCCTGGTTGCACGCGCATGCATCGCACGTGTCCGTTGCCCGCGACCTGGTGCTGGCGACGAAGTCGCACCGGCTGCCTGACGGATTCGCCGTCGATCCGGAATTGCAGCGCGCCGCGCAAATTTTCCTCGACGCCGATCTCGCAATCCTCGCGGCCGCACCCGAACGGCTGCGCGAGTACGACCGCGCAATCGCGCGCGAGTGGGCGCAGGATCCCGATGCACCGTCGGCAGGCTTCCGCGCCGGCCGCAAGCAGGCGCTCGAGCGTCTGCGCGCGCAGGCCCCGTTGTTTCGATCGGCGGAATTCGCGCCGCTCGAGCAGCACGCGCAACGCAATCTCGACATGCTGATCGGCTTCTACGCATAAGCCCCCTGCGCACACCGCTACAGGCGCGCGCTTATCTGGCCGGCGTGGCGCAAGCCGCGCGCCGCACGTGCGATCGCCGCTACTGCGCCCGCCCCGCACCCGGCCGAATCGAGCCGCGCAGGATGCCCACGTTCCGATACCGGATGACGAGGCGAACCTCGCCTACCCGGCCCCGCATCACGACGATCAGGTATGGTCGGCGCGCCAGCGGCGAGGGCTGACGCCGGTCAAGCGCGTGAAGGTCCGCGAGAAGTGGCTCTGATCGGCAAAACCGCATGCGGCGGCGATCATGCTCAACGGCAGGCTCGGATTGCGCATCCATTCCTTCGCCCGTTCGACGCGCTGCACGATGAGCCAGCGATGCGGCGGCAGCCCGGTCGTCTGATGAAACGCCTTCACGAAATAGCTGCGAGACAGCCCGCATGCGCTCGCCACGTCGGCCAGCCCGAGGTTGCCGTCGAGATGCTCGAGCAGGAGCTCCTTCGCACGGCGCTCCTGCGACGGCGTGAGTTTCCCGTACGTCTTTTCCCGCCGCTCGCTGACGCCGCCGTAACGGTGGGCCACGTGCGCCTGAAACGCGAGGCCGACGTGATCGATGAACATCTGCGACGCCTGGTCGGGCCGCGCGAGCGCGGGCAGCAGCGACTGGCCGAGCGAGTGGATGATCGGATCGTGCGCGCTCAGGTGAGGCGGCAGGTAAAGCCGCGGCCGCTGCCGGCCGCCGAGGTCGTCCACCGTTTCCTCGAGCAGCGGGCGCGGCATGTGGAAATGCATGCAGTCGAACGCGCCCTTCAGATCGGCTACCCAGTCGCGATCGAGATCGTAAACCGTGACCGTGCCCGCGCCGTACGGCACGAACGGTGCGCGGCGGCCGTCGAGCCACAGATCCTGTTCGCCGAACGGACGCAACTGCAACACGATGAGATCCGAATTCTCCAGTTGATAGGGCGCGGTGAGCCCGCTGTTGCGGCGCAGCGACTGCAGCCGGACGATGCTGACCTGTCCCTTCGGCAGCGCCTGCGCGACGACGGTCTGCCGGACGTCGGCCGGGATGAAATCGGAAGAAGCGTTGTCCGCCTGACGTGCAGTCATGAGTGGAGACAAGCATGTGAATGACGACGCGCATCAGTCTAGCAAACCACCATGACGCGCGCTGCCCTTCGTGCGGCACGCGCTGGTATGATGCGCCAGCCGCCCCTACCGGAACTCGCGATGAAGCTGTCATTCGAAGCGCTCGAAGCCCTCGATGCGATCGACCGTACCGGAACGTTCGCCGAAGCCGCGGAACTGCTGCATCGCGTGCCGTCCGCCCTGACCTACCTGGTGCAGAAACTCGAGAGCGATCTCGGCGTCATGCTGTTCGACCGCAGCGGCCGGCGCGCGAAGCTCACGCACGCGGGCCGCATCGTCGTCGAGGAAGGCCGGCGGCTCCTGCATGCGGCCGAACAGCTGGAGATGAAGGCGCAGCGCGCGCAGGCAGGCTGGGAAACCGAGGTCCGCATCTGTATCGACGAGATCCTGCCGTTCGACGCGATGTGGCCATTCGTGCACCGGTTCTATGCACTCGGGATGGATACGCGGCTGCGGCTGTCGACCGAAGTGCTCGGCGGCACCTGGGACGCGCTGATCTCGCGCCGCGCGGATCTCGTCGTCGGCGCCGCCGGAGCGCCGCCCGAACTGCCGAACATCATCGCGCGCCCGATCGGCGCGCTGAAACACGTGTTCGCCGTTGCGCCGACCCATCCGCTCGCCGCGCTCCCCGAGCCGCTGTCGATGGCGGCGGTCGTCCAGTATCGCGGCGCGGTGATCAGCGATACGTCGCGCGAGTTGCCGCCGCAGTCGGTGGCGATCGACGCGGGCCAGCCGACGCTCGCGGTGCCGACGCTCGCGGCCAAGCTCGATGCGCAATGCGAAGGGCTCGCGGTGGGCACGCTGCCGGAATGCATCGCCGCGCGCGCGATCGCCGACGGCAAGCTCGTCGCCCGCAGGGTGACCGGCATGCGCGACACCACGCATTGCTATCTCGCCTGGCGCAGCGACGAGGCCGGCCGCGCACTCCTGTGGTGGGTCGAGCAACTCGATCGCCCCGATCTCGTCGATCGGCTTTTGCAGCTCGCGTGATCGCGCCGTCCGTGCGCCGCGCGCAAACGTGTTGTCTGCCTTCTCGCCTTCCCGCCTGAACGACCCGACTCACCTGAACGCTTGCAGCGCGCCGGCCCTTGGCCGCTGCGCTTGCCCGCGCGCGTGCTTCGGCGCCAGCGAAGGTCACTGACCGCGGCGCGCCGCGCGTCAGACGATCGAATCGTGCACGCGCTTCATTTCCTTCTCGAGCCACGCGATCAGGCTGAATGACGCGTGCGCCTTCTCGACCGGCGGGATCATCAGCCGTTCCTCGGTCGCGATATGTTCGGTGACCGATTCACACATCAGCCTGCCGAGCTCCGGCTTCCTGCGGATCAGCGCCGACAGGTCCTCGCTGCGCAGCTGCAGGACGGTCATCGCTGTCACCGCATGCACGGTCGCATGCAGGCGCGTGCCGGCCAGCACGACCGATTGCCCGATCGCATCGCCGGGCGCCATGCGCCGCACCTCGACGTCGCCCGACGGGCCCGGCACGAATACGGCCGCGACGCCGGATTCGACGATCGTCAGCACGCGCGTATCTGAATTCGACGCATAGATCACGTCGCCCTGGCCGAACGAACGCGTTACCAGCGCATCGGCCAGCGCAGCGAGATCGTCGTCGTCGACGCGCGCGAACAGGTCCACCGCACGCAACAGCAGCAACCGGCGCGATACGTCATGCCGGTCATGCCGGTCGTGCCGGTCGCGCCCGTCCGCCGCCGCTGACGGCGCGGTGCTCGAGAGCGGCCGCCACGCGGTGCCTGCCGCGGCCAGATGCCGATGCGCGAGATCGTACAGTGCGTTGCGCACGGCCGTCGTCTTCTGCAGCGCGTCGACGTAACAGAGGAGCTCGTAGCGGATCGCGTTGGTGCCGAATGCCTTCACGACGGCAACGGGCGCGGGGCGCGCGAGTACGTCGAGCGAACTGGCCGCTGCCCGCTCGAGCGCGCCGACGACGACCGCCGGCCGCATCGCGGGATCGACGTCGAGCGCGAGCGTCACGCCGTGCAGGCCGGACGGTTCGCTGAGGTTCACGATCGTTGCGCGGGCCGCGGCGCTGTTCGGCACGACGACCAGGTTGCCGAGGCTGTCGATCAGCTTCGTCGCCCGCCAGTTGCTCTCGACGATCCGCCCTTCGATCTCGCCGATCGACACGGTGTCGTTCAGGCGAAACGGCTGCGTGGTGTTCAGCACGAGCCCGGAGAACACGTCGTTCAGCGTGTTCTGCAGTGCGAGACCGAGGATCACCGCCACGGCGCCGGACGTCGCGACGACGCCGCTCAACGGCAGCCCGAGCACGTAGCCCAACGCGGCGACCGCCGCCGCACCGAACACGACGCCCGCGGCGATGTCGTGAAAGAGCCGCTGGCTGCGCCACGCGGGCGGCAACAGCAGATGATCGAGCAGCAGGCTGAAGACGATCGCGCATTGCAGCCACCAGACGATGCAGACGGCCTGGAGCGCGACGCGGTCGAGGCCCGTGGCCGACGCGGGAACGGCGAGCGGGCTCACGCCGTGCGTGAACAGCACGGCGGTCAGTGCGGCGAACGCCGCGCAGCGCCAGACGGCCCGCATCGCGCCGCGACCGCGCCCGAACAGACGCCATGCGACGAGATCGGCCAGCACAATCGGCGTGCCGTACAGCGCGGTATCGGAGAGATTCAGCATATCGGAACGCAACGATGGCGACGGCAGCGTGACGGTCGGACCGTCACCGCTGCGACGGGATGAGGGGCGCGGGCGACGCCCGCGGCCACGTTACTGGCGCCGGCGCACCACGCTCGGCAACGCATAGCGGCCGGCGCCCGCGATCGCGATCGTGCCGAACAGGATCAGCAGCATCCACGCGAACTGCGCATCGCGCAGCGACCAGTCGGGATGGACGAACACCAGCGCGACGAGCGTGATGATCATCACCGGCAGCGCGGCGAGGCGCGGCCATACGCCGACGATCATGAATACCGGGCACACGACTTCCGCGAAGATCGCAAACAGGATCGACAGCGTGCGGCCGAGATGGAACGGATCCTCGATGGCGGCGGCTTCCGACGTGTAGTGCAGGACTTTGGGCAAGCCGTGAACCACGAGCAGCAGCACGCTGGCGGTGACGCGCAGGAACAGCAGGCCGAGGTCGGCCGCGTGGCGGGAAAGGTCGGATTCGGGAAGTTTCATGCGGCGGTTCGTCCGGTTGGGCGGGTACGCGGCGGCGCAGGCGGCGCCGCACGCGTCGCGACGCCCGCGTGGCGAATGGCGTCGCGATATCTCGGCGCGCGCACACGATCGCCACGCAAGCGTGCCGGAATGGCCGCGCCTTACGCACGCAATCTACGCGTGCCGCGTGCCCGTGTCCTTGAGCCGCGCTGAAACGTTCTGAAGCGCGGAAGGCACACCGCCCATCCGCCGTCAGCCCTCGCGCGCCGGCAGCTCCACCTCGGCCGCATCGAAGCCGAGCGCGTGCACTTCCGACCACGCGTCATGCACCGCCTGCGTCGATCCGGCCGTATGCGCGAGCGCCGCCGCATACGCGGCGAGCAAGCGCACACGCGCATCGGCGGCCTCCGCCGTGGTGTCGGCGTCGCGCATCGCATCGAGCGCCACGCGCGCCCGTTCGCGGCATTCGTCGACGAGCGACAGGTCAAACAGGCAAGGCACCGCGACGGCCGCGAGCGCGATGCCGAGCGCCGCATCGCCGTTCGCCGAGAACGCCCAGTCGAGCGCGGCACGCAGGTTGCCGAGCTCACGCCGCACCGCATCGAGCCGCGTGGGGCCGCCGTGCTCGCTGCCCCGCGCGCCACCGCCATGCGCCGCTTGCCGGAACAACGCGAGGAAATAGCCGGCGTGCGCACGCGCGGCCGCCGCGCCGTCGCCGTGCGCGTCGAGCTGCTGCTGCGCGTAAGCGCGCGTGGTCGTCAGCAATCGGTAACGCGGCGCGCCGTGCGCGGTCTCGAGGATCAGCAGCGATTTCGACACGAGGCCCGCGATCGTATCGAGCAGACCCGCGCCGGCCAGCCCGTTCGGGCCGACCACCGCGCGCACGGCCTCGATCGAGAAACCGTCGCGGAACACGCCGAGCCATCGCAACAGCAGGCGCTCGGCATCGCCCAGCAGCCGGTCGCTCCAGTCGTACATCGCCTGCAGCGTCTGATGGCGCGGAAGCGCGGTGCGGAAACCGCCCGTCAGCAGCCGGAAATGATCGTCGAGATGGGCCGCCAGCACGTCGATGCCGAGCACGGCGGCACGCGCCGCGGCCAGTTCGATCGCGAGCGGCAGACCGTCGAGCCGGCGGCAGACCGACGCCATCAGCGACAGGCTGCGCGCATCGAGCGGAAAACGCGGATCGGCCGCGCGGGCGCGTGCGGCGAACAACTGCACGGCGCCCGCGCGCATCGCATCGTGATCGGCCGCGCCTTCATCGGGCACGTCGAGCGGCAGCACCGGGCACACGCGCTCGCCGTGGATGCGCAGCGATTCCCGGCTCGTCGCGAGCACGCACAGCCCGTCGTCCGCGTCGGTCAGCGCGCTCGCGATCCGCGCCGCGGCATCGAGCAGATGCTCGCAATTGTCGAGCACGAGCAGCATCCGGCGGCGTGCGACCGCGGCGAGCACGGCTTCGAGGGTCAGCGCGCCGGTCGGCTGCGCGATGCCGAACGCACCCGCGAGCGCATCCGGCACGAAGCGCGGGCACGCGACCGTCGCGAGCGACACGAACACGGTGCCTTCGGGAAAACGCGCGTCCGCGCGCGCGGCCGCTTCGATCGCGATTCGCGTCTTGCCGATGCCGCCCGCGCCGACCAGGGTCACGATGCGTGCGTCCTGCAATGCGGCCAGCACCTCGCCGACCATGCGTTCGCGGCCGAACAGCGCGCCGGGCGCGGCGGACGGCCGCGACATCGCCGGGCGCACGGGCGCGCCGCCGTCGTCATGTTGCTCGATGACGAGCCGATAGCCGCGGCCCGGCACCGTCACGATCAGGTTCCGGTCGTCGGCCAGCGCCTTGCGCAGCGACGCGATGTGCACCTGCAGGTTGTTTTCTTCCACCACGGTGTGCGGCCACACGCGCTGCATGATTTCGTCTTTCGATACCAGTGCGCCGTTCGCCCGAATCAACAGCTCGAGAATCTCGAATGCGCGGCTACCGATGCGCAACAGCTTGCCGTTCGAACGAATTTCACGTCTGTCGAGAAAAACGTGAAGTGTTCCAATTCGGATCATCGCAATTTCTTGATGGTGACATTCAACGGCGCACGGTTTAAACCCGGCGCCGGTTTCGCGTCAATGCTACGGTATTTACGTAGCAGAATGATTCAAATTATCAGAATGAAGCGATCGAATTTTTTGAAATGACGAAAAATACCGCGGCGACGTGGTGTGGCACGCGTGTGACCATATGCACCCGAATGCGGCAAGAGAAGCACGGCGGCGCACGATTCATGTGCGAATTGCCGATTCGCTCGTAAATATGATTTACATATATCAGACGATATGCTTGCCGGTTCGGGAAAATTCGACGTATTTTCCGTTTGATTCGGCCGGTCGATCGAATGCGCGCGGGCGCCGCATATAGCGCCGGTAGATCGTCGCTCCGTGCCGATAGCGGAACGATTCCCGTTTCGAGCAGCCGTGCGATCGGGCCTGTGCAAACCGCGGCCATTCGTCGCGCGGTATCGGCAAGCGTGTCGCCGCCGCCTCCGTTCCGAGATTGATGGCGTCACGACGTACCGCGCCGGTCGCAACCGATGCCACGCCGCGCTGCCGGGCGTCATGGCCGGGACTGCCGCGCGGCGAACACGTCGAGCGCCGACGCCAGAATCATCTCGCGGCAGTTCGCCGGCCGTTTCGCGCCGCGCCACTGGGGCTTGTAGATGGCATCGCCGACCCGGATCGGCCCGCCGGTGAGCGCGCACCGCCCGCTCCCGCGCGCCTTCGCGCTGATCCAGCGCTGCTCGTCGTAGCGGCAGTGCGTCGGGTCGCTCCATGACACCAGCATCGACGAATCGGTCTGCCGCTCGGCGGTGACGATCGCGCTGCGGCGGCGTATGTCGCCGCTCGACGGCGTCGGCGCGTCGCCGCGATGGCCGCGGCGCGGGCCGTCCGCCTGTCGCGTGCGCGGCGCCGGCATCGACCGGACGCCCGCCAGGGAAGGCGGCCCGAGCGACGTGATCATGTGCTCCCAGCGATTGAAGGCATCCATGGCGGCATATCCAGGCAAGTGACGGGCGGTGCGGGTGTCGGATCCGTGCGCGCGGCGCGAAACGTGTGCGGATGATCCAATGTCGACGATAGTCGCCGTTCGCTGAAGAGTCCCGGTCGCGCGCTTAATTTTTCTGCAGCCCGGCCAATTTCCCTCCGCGGCGCGTTCAAGAAAATTCAGCCGGATTTCAGTACGGCGCATATCGCGCCGCGATACGCTCCCGGCGGCATTCGTTCGTCCGCGCCCGCACGAACCGGCGTGCGACGACGCAAGCGGACCGGCTGCCGGCGGGATGGCCGCGGCCGGTCGTTACCGATCCACCATCCCGCGCGGCATCGTTGCGCCGCACACCTCAGGAGTCCAGATGCACCCCGTACAGACCGACGCCGTTCCGTCGGCGCGCCGCCGCGACATGCTGCTTGCCGGCGCGACGGCCGTCGCGGCAGCCGCGCTGCCCGCGATGGCGGCCGCGGCCGGCACCCCCGCCCGCAGCGCCTCTTCAGCCCACCCAGGAGCCCATTCGATGAACACGATCACCACCCAGGACGGCACGCAGATCTACTTCAAGGACTGGGGCACCGGCCGCCCGGTCGTGTTCTCGCACGGCTGGCCGCTGTGTGCGGACGCGTGGGACGCGCAGATGCTGTTCCTCGTGCAGCACGGCTATCGCGTGATCGCGCACGACCGCCGTGGCCACGGCCGTTCGAGCCAGCCGTCGCGCGGCAACGACATGAACACGTACGCGGACGATCTGGCCGCCCTGCTCGACGCCCTGGACGTGCGCGAAGCCACGCTCGTCGGCCACTCGACGGGCGGTGGCGAAGTGGCGCGCTACATCGGCCGCCACGGCACGAAGCGCGTGTCGAAGGCCGTGCTGATCGGCGCGGTGCCGCCGCAGATGGTGAAGTCGCCGACCAACCCCGGCGGCCTGCCGATGGACGTGTTCGACGGCATCCGCAAGAACGTCGCCGAGAACCGTTCGCAGTTCTACAAGGATCTCGCGGTGCCGTTCTTCGGGTTCAACCGCCCGAACGCCAAACCGTCGCAGGGCACGATCGACGCGTTCTGGTCGCAGGGCATGATGGGCGGCATTCACGGCCAGTACCTGTGCGTGAAGGAGTTTTCCGAAGTCGACTACACGGACGATCTCAAGAAGATCGACGTGCCGACGCTCGTGCTGCACGGCGATGACGACCAGATCGTGCCGATCGACGATTCGGCCCGGCTGTCGTCGAAGATCGTCAAGCACGCGCAGTTGAAGGTGATCGAAGGCGGGTCGCACGGCATGTGCGTCGTGAACGCCGATCGCATCAACGCCGAGCTGCTCGCGTTCCTGCAGGCGTAAGCGTGCCGTCTGCCGTCGCGGCGCGCACGCCGCTTCGGCAGACGTGCCCTTCAGGATTTTTCAGAAAAATTCAGCCGCGCCGCGCTCACGGCGAGCGCACCGGCCGCAGCAGAATGCCGATCAGCGCGCCGGCGAGCGCAAAGGCCATCGCCACGCGGAAATTGTCGGCCAGCGCGAGCGTGGTCGCCTGCACGCGCACCGCCCGATCGACGAGCGCGTAGGCGGCCTGGTTGCCGGTCGCGACCGTGGCGCCGTGCGCGACCAGCGACGCCGCGCCGGCGCGCAGCCGCTCGAGCGTCTCGGGATCCGACAGCGACACATGCAGACCGACGAGATTCGAATGGGTACCCTCCCTGATCCGCTGAATCACCGCGATCGACGTCGTGCCGAGCTGCCCGCTCAGCAGGCGCGTCGTCTGCACGACCGCGCCGAACGTCAACGCGTGTTCGGCCGTCACGTGCTTGCCGAAGAAGAAGATCACCGACGTCAGCGCCATCGTCTGCCCGAGCGCCTGCAGCAGTTGCGACGGAATGAAGTCGGGTTCGGCCCACGCGGACGTAAGGCGTGCACCGAGCGCGAATGCGATCGCCACCGTCACGAAGCCGGCCACGATCAGCCGGCGCGGATCGACGCGCTGCAGCAGCAGTGCGACGCAGGGCGCGAACAGCAGCTGCGGGATCGCGATCCAGCGCAGCGTATCGCCGATCTGCAACGGCCGAAGCCCGTAGGTGCTGGCGAGGAACAGCGACGGAATGAAGCTCGTATTGAGCACGGTGAAGCGCACGAGGCCGACGAGCACGATCAGCAGCGCGACGTTCGGCCGCGCGAGATAGCCGAGATCGAGGCCCGCGCGCGGCGACGCGAGCTCGTGAATCAAGAAGGCGGCGATCATCAGGATGCCGGCGGAGAGCAGCGCGACGATCAGCGGCGACTGCAGCCAGAACAGCCGTTCGCCCTGGTCGAGCGCGACGCACAGGCACGCGAAGCCGCCGGCGCCGAGCAGCATCCCGCGCGCATCGATGCCGGACGCGAAGCGCTTGACCGGCTCGTCCGCCAGCGACAGCAGCAGGCACGCGATGAACGGCACCGTCAGCACCGCGTTCTGCCAGAACAGCCAGCGCCAGCTCAGGTGTTCGCTGTACCAGCCCTCGAGCGTGGCCGACAGGTTCAGCGACATCTCGAGATTCATCGCATACGCGGCGATGCCGAACGCAATGAGCCGCGGCGGCAGCGTCCGGACGACGAAGCCGACCGTCAGCGGCACGAACACGCCGGACGCGAGCCCCGCGATCGCCTGGAACACGACGAACGCGCCGAACTGCGTGCAGAGCGGCAGCACGGTTTCGGCGCCGAGAAACACGACGGCGCCCGCGACCAGCACGCGGCGCGTGCCGAACATGAATGCCGCGGCGATCGCCAGCGGCCCGACGAACATCTGCGACGCGGTAAACGCGGTGTTGATCCACGCGCCTTCGTCGACGCCGATGCCGAGCGCGCCGCGCACGTCGGCGAGCCCGAGCGACGTGATCCGCGAGGTCAGCGTCGCGATGACCGCGCCGAGCAATACGGCCGCGATCGCGGCGATCGACCGGAACGTCGGGATGTCCGGCGCCGCCGCCGGCGCGGCACGACCAGTCGCAAACGTGGTGTTCATCGTCAAGCGGCTCCCCGCTGTCAAGCTGGCGCAAGCATAACGCGATGCGTCGAACCCTGCCCGTACGATGGAGTTTGCCGATCATGACCTCACCTTCCGCCGATACGCCGGCCGCTTCGGCGCCGCCGCCCGCCGCGCCCGTTCGCTCGCGCCGGCCCGCGATCGTGGCGATCGCTGTGCTCGCGCTGCTGCTCGTCGCATTGCTCGTGTACGAGTTCGACGCGCGCGATCGCGGCACCGACGACGCATACGTGACCGGTCACCTGCACGTGATCTCGCCGCGCGTGGCCGGCACGGTCGAGCGCGTGCTCGTCGACGACAACCAGTTCGTGCATGCCGGCGACGCGCTCGTGCAGATCGACCGGCGCGACTTCGACGTGCGGGTCGCGGCGCAGCGCGCACGCGTCGCCCAGGCGCATGCCGATGCGAGCCGCGCACACGCGCTGATCGAGCAGGCGGACGCGGCGCTCGTGTCCGCACACGCCGATGCGGAAAAAGCCGAACTCGATTACGCGCGTGCACGCGAACTGACCCGCGAGACGCCGCGCGGGCTGTCGAAGCAGGAGTTCGATGCGGCCGATGCCGCCCGCAAGTCGGCCCGCGCGCGCGTCGCGGCGGCCGATGCGCAACGGCGCAGCGCCGTCGCCGCCGCTGAGGCCGCCGACGCCGCGGCGAGCCAGAACGATGCCGAGTTGCGCGACGCGCTGCTGCAGCTCGGCTACACGGCGGTCGTCGCACCGTCGGACGGCTACGTCGGCAAGAAGACCGTCGAGACCGGCGAACATGTCGCGCCCGGCCAGGCGCTGCTCACGCTCGTCGAGCCGCACCCATGGATCGTCGCGAATTTTCGCGAGACGCAGCTTCGCCGCGTACGTGCCGGCGATGCCGTGCAATTGCGCTTCGATGCGCTGCCGCAACGTGCGTTCACCGGCCACATCGACAGCCTGTCGCCCGCGACGGGCGCCCAGTTCGCATTGCTGCCGCCCGACAATGCGACCGGCAATTTCACGAAGGTCACGCAGCGCGTGCCGGTGAAGATCCTGCTGGACGGCCCGGCTGCGACGGAGCCGCGCATCCGGCCCGGGCTGTCGGTCGTCGTCACGCTGCAACCCGGCGGCGAATCGCGATGAAGCACGCAGCCGCCGTACTCGCCGCCAGCCTGCTCGCCGCGTGCTCGATCGCGCCGCAGCCGCTCGCGCCCGTCCCGGTCGGACACGACGGATTCCGCCATGCCGATCCGTCGACCAATACGTCGACCGATACGCGCACGCCGTCGCTCGCCGTGTGGCCGGCCTGGTTCGGCGACCCGCAACTCGGCCGCCTCGTCGACGCCGCGCTCGCGCACAACCTCGATATCCGCGCGGCGGCCGCGCGCGTCGACCAGGCGCAGGCGCTGCTCGGCGTGCGCGATGCCGCGCTGGCGCCGACCGTGCGCGTCGACCCGTCGTTCAGCCGCACGCGCGTATCCGGCACGGTCGACAACGCGTTGCCGAAGCGCACGATGCACAACTGGTCGGTTCCCGTCGCCGCGAGCTACGAAGTCGATCTATGGGGCCGCTTGCGCGGCGACGCCGACATCGGCGAACAGAACGTGCTACAGGCGGCGGCCGACCGCGATGCGGTGCGTCTGCGGGTGGCGACCGAAGTGGCCGTCGACTACCTGACGCTGCGTTACGTCGACGACGATCTCGTGACGCTCACGCGCGCGATCGGGCTGCGGCGCACCGCGCTCGACGTGATCGCCGCACGCGTGCGGGCCGGCGCGGCGAGCGATCTCGACGGGCTGCGCGCGTCGGCCGACCTCGATACCGCGCATGCCGATCTCGCGGAGAGCCGCCGGCTGCGCGAGAACCTCGTCGACGCCATCGCGGTGCTGACCGGCGTGTCGCCGACCGCGTTCGACGTCGACGCGCGCGCCGTGCCCGTGCAAGTGCCGGACGTGCCGGCCGGGCTGCCGTCCGCGCTGCTCGCCCAACGCCCGGACGTATTCGCGGCGGCACGCCGCGCCGATGCGGCGTCGCTCGAACTGGGCATCGCGCGCACCGCATGGCTGCCGACGCTGACGCTGACCGCCGACGGCGGCTTCGCGACCCGCGACCTGCGCACGTTCCTCGACCGCAACAGTTCACTGTGGAGCCTCGGCGCGAACGTCGCGCTGACGCTGTTCGACGGCGGCAAGCGCGAGGCGATGGTCGCGGCCGCGCGGGCCGGCACGGACGCAGCCGACGCCAACTATCGCGCGACCGCGATCGGCGCGTTGCGCGACGTGCAGGACGCGCTCAACGACATCGCCGCGCAAAAGGAGCGGATCGTGCGCTACGACGACGCGGCGCGCGCGACGGATGCGGCCGCGCGGCTGTCGCTGAGCCGTTACGCGCACGGGTACGTCAGCTACCTGGAAGTCATCGACGCCGATCGCGATGCGCTGAATGCGCGGCGCCAGCTGATTCACAGCCGGCAGGCGCTGGCCGTCGCGACGGTGAGCCTCGTGCGCGCATTGGGCGGCGGGTGGACGCCGCCGGCACGCGCCGGCCGGGACGGATGGCGCGACGCGACGCAGGCGGACGCGCGATGAATCCATCGAACGGCCCGCACCTGCGTCACGCGCCCGCGAGCCGATGCGCATCCTCGCCGAGAAACCGGTGCACGAAGGTCACCGCCATCGCGCCTTCGCCGACCGCCGACGCGACGCGCTTGACCGATCCGGATCGCACGTCACCGGCCGCGAACGATCCCGGCACGCTGGTTTCCAGGTGATACGGCCGGCGTTCGAGCGGCCACACGCGCTCGAACGACGGACAGTCGTACAGGTCGCCGCCGGTGACCAGATAACCGTCCGGATTGCGAATGATGTCGGTGTCCTTCGCCCAGTCGGTATTCGGCGCGCCGCCGATGCACACGAACAGGCGCGTGGCCGGCAGCCGTTCGCGCGTGCCATCCGCCGAGCGAAGCTCGATCGCGTCGAGCCAGCCGTCGCCGTGCAGCGCGGCGACGCTCGACCGGTAGCGGACCTCGATGTTCGGCGTGCGCTCGATCCGGTCGATCAGGTAGCGCGACAGCGTGTCCGCGAGCGACGCACCGCGCACGAGCATGGTCACCTGACGCGCATGCCGCGAGAAATTCATCGCGGCCTGGCCGGCCGAATTGCCGCCGCCGACGATGAACACCTGCTCGCCCGCGCACATCGGCGCTTCGCTCGACCCGGCGCCGTAGAACAGCCCGGCATTCAGAAACGCCGGCTCCTCCGGCAGCCCGAGGCTGCGATATTCGATGCCGGTCGCGCAGATGTTCGCGCGCGCGACCAGGATCGACCCGTCGGCGAGCTCGACGCGGATCTTGCCGTCGACGAACGTCGCATGCACGCCCTCGCGCATCGTCAGCAGCTCGACGCCGAACTTCACCGCCTGCTCGCGCGCGCGTTCCGCGAGCGCCGCGCCCGGGATGCCGTCGGGGAAGCCCATGTAGTTCTCGATCAGCGAACTCGTGCCGGCCTGCCCGCCTATCGCGCCGCGCTCGATCACGACCGCGCGCAGCCCTTCGGACGCCGCGTAGACCGCCGCCGACAGCCCGGCCGGCCCCGCGCCGTAGATCGACACGTCGTATTCGACGAAGCGCGGGCGCGCGACCCAGCCGAGCCGCGCGGCGATCTCGGCCAGGGTCGGCTGGTACAGGCGCGAGCCGTCCGGAAAGATCACGACCGGCAGCCGGATGTCGCGCAGCGGCGCGATGCCGAGCACCTGTGCGCAGTCGGCGTCGGATGTCAGCTCGCACCAGTCGTACGCAATCATGCGCCGCTGCAGGAAATCGCGGATCGCGTACGCGTCCCTGCTGCGCGGCAAACCGACGATCCGCACGTGTTGCGGTTGATCCATGAGCGCCTCCCGATGATGTCGATGTCGGATGCGGTCCGGCCGGTGCCGCTGCCGGACGCATTCGCGACTGTACGCCGCCGCCGCGCGCCGCGCGGGCCGCTTCATGACAATTAAGGTCCGGCAGCGACGCGACGCTGCACAATGCCGCGTACCCCCCCGCTTGCGGCGTCGTGCCGGCCGCGCCGCGAGCGTCGCTCCCGCGCCGGCATCGGAGCGCAAGATGGCCAACGCCTGTACGCATCTCGACGAAGCACGCGTGTTCGACACCGACAGGGACTACTGTGAGGAATGCATCAGATCGGGCAGCCGCTGGGTGCATTTGCGGATGTGCCTGATCTGCGGGCACGTCGGCTGCTGCGACTCGTCTCCGAATCGCCACGCGAGCCGGCATTTCCGTGAAACCGGCCACCGGCTCGTCCGCTCGATCGAACCCGGCGAACGCTGGATCTGGTGCTATGAGGACGAAGTCGTCGCCGGCGAGATGCCGTCATGACGTGACGCGGGGCCGCCGCGACACAGCGCGCCCGTCATCCGCCCGCGCGCCGCGGCCCGGCCGATCCGGGGCCGGACACCGTTCAGAACGTTTCAGCGCCGCTTCAGGCAATGATCGCGGCCTCTGCGTAGACTGCCGTTCATGAGCTGCCGCGCAGGACGGCGCTCGGCGCCCGTTATCGACTGCTGGAGTGAGAACATGATCCCCGTCGCCAATCACCGCCGCGCCGCAAGACGGCCGCGGCCGCATCGGACGGCCACGCACGGCCGACACGCATCGTCCGGTGTTGCCGCGCATCGCATCACTTGCGCCGCATCGCGTCGCATGGAGCGCGCATGAAGCACAAACGACTCTGGATCGGCGCGGCCGGCATCGCGATCGCGGCCTGCGCCGTCGCGATCGGCATCATGGTCCGGCCGTCGATCGCGCCGATCGATCCGCCCGCCGCCGCATCGTTCGATCCGCAACTGGTGCGCGCCGGCGCGCGCGTCGTCGCGCTGGGCGACTGCGTCGTGTGCCACACGGCGAAGGACGGCAAGCCGTTCGCGGGCGGCCTGCCGCTCGCGACGCCGTTCGGCACGATCTATGCGACCAACATCACGCCGGATCCGGAAACCGGCATCGGCCGCTGGTCGCGCGACGCATTCGCCCGTGCACTGCGCACCGGCATCGGGCGTAACGGCCAGCCGCTGTACCCGGCGTTTCCGTACGTCCATTTCACGAAGATGTCGGATGACGACATCGCCGCCGCGTATGCGTACCTGATGACGCGTGAGCCGGTCCACGCGACGGCGCCCGCCAACGACCTGATCTTTCCGCTGAACTTCCGGCCGCTGGTCGCGTTCTGGAACGTGCTGTTCCTGCGCGAAGGCGCGTATCAACCGGACCCCGCGCAGTCCGCGCAATGGAACCGCGGCAGGATGCTCGTCGACGGGCTCGGCCATTGCGCGTCGTGCCATTCGCCGCTGAACGCGATCGGCGGCGAGCAGCGCGGCCGGGCATTCGACGGCGGCATCGTCGACGGCTGGGAAGCCCCGCCGCTCAATACGCTCGGCCACGCTGCGCGGCCGTGGACGCAGGCGCAGCTCGTCACGTACCTGCGCACCGGCCGCGCGAGCGAGCACGGCGCGGCGGCCGGGCCGATGCTGCCGGTCACGCGCGATCTCGCGACGGTGCCGGTGGAGGACGTCGAGGCGATCGCCGCGTACATCCTGTCGATCCAGAAGCCGGCGAACGCGCGTGCGGCGGCAGCAACGGCTGCTGGCGAACGCGCCGCGACGACGCCGGCCGGGCAGCGCGGCGCGGTGCTGTTCCAGGCGTCGTGCGCGCAGTGCCACGGGCCGGCCGCGCCGATGCAGTCGATCGGCGAGCGGCCGACGCTTTCGTTCAGCACGGCGGTCAACGCCGATACGCCGCGCAACGCGATCCAGATGATGTTCAACGGGATCGGCTGGCACGGCGAGGACACGCTCAACTATATGCCGTCGTTCATCGACCAGTACGACGACGCGCAGATCGCCGATCTCGCCGCGTACGTGCGCGAGACCTATACCGATCGTCCCGCGTGGCCGGGCGTCGACGCGATGGCCGCGAAGCTCAGAAAAGAGGACACCGCACGATGATTACCCTCACCGTCAACGGCGTGCGGCACACGCTGGACATCGATCCATCCACCCCGCTGCTGTACGCGCTGCGCAACGACCTGCACCTGCACGGCGCGAAGTTCGGCTGCGGCCTCGGCCAGTGCGGCGCATGCACGGTGATCGTCGACGGCAAGCCGACGTTCTCGTGCCTGATGCCGGTGGCCGCGATCGGCACGCGCAGCGTGCGCACCATCGAGAGCCTCGGCACCGCCGAGCATCCGGGCCCGCTGCAGCGCGCGTTCGTCGAGCATCAGGCCGCGCAGTGCGGCTACTGCATCGCCGGGATGATCATGCGCGCGCAGGCCCTGCTCGAGCGCAACCCGAAGCCGACCGAACAGGAGCTGCGTACGCACATGGAACCGAACCTGTGCCGCTGCGGCACGCATATGCGGATCCTCGCGGCCGTGCGCTCGGTCGCCGGGCTGCCGGCCCCCGAACCGGCTTCCGCTCCCGTCACGATCAGCAAGGGGCTGTAATGAATTCCCACGACGATATCGACGAAGGCCGCCGGCACTTCATCGTCTCCGGCGCGCTGTTCGTCGCGTTCACGCTCGCGCCGGCCGCGCGCGCGGCCGCACAGCTCGTGATCGCGGACGAAGGGGCCGCCGTGCACGTGGCGAAAGCCACGCAGGCGCTCGCCGGCAGCCTGAAGACCAATCCGCTGCTCGACGCATGGATCAAGATCGCGCCCGACGGCAAGGTCACCGTATTCACCGGCAAGGTCGAGCTCGGCACCGGCGTGCGCACCGCGCTGCTGCAGGTGGCGGCCGAAGAGCTCGACATGAAGCCGTCGCTGATCACGTTCCTGACGGCCGACACCGGCGCATCGCCCGACGAAGGGTTGACCGCCGGCAGCCACACGATGGCCGACAGCGGTTCCGCGCTGCTGAACGCGGCCGCGCAAGTGCGTGCGCTGCTGGTGGAAGGCGCGGCAAAGCGCTTCGGCGTCGAAGCGCGCACGTTGACGACCGCCGACGCGGTGATCAAGGCGCCCGACGGCCGCACGATGACCTACGGCGACGCGATCCGCACCGTCGACCTGCATCGCAGCGCCGCGCCCACGTCGCCGCTGAAGAGCCCGGCGACGTTCACGGTGATCGGCACGTCGCTGCCGCGGGTCGACATCCCGAACAAGGTGACGGGCGGCGTCAGCTACGTGCAGGACATGGAATTGCCCGGCATGCTGCACGCGCGCGTGGTGATGCCGCCGGTGTACGAAGCGAAGCTGCTGTCGTTCGACGAGGCGGCGATCCTGAAGCTGCCGGGCGTCGTGCGGATCGTGCGCAACGGCAGCATGATCGCGGTGGTCGCGCAGGGCGAGTGGCAGGCGGTGGTCGCGCAACGCGCGCTGGCCGCCGCATGCCGCTGGTCGCCCGGCCGCAAGCTGCCCGATCGCGCCACCGTGCACGCCGACCTGAAGCGGATCTCGACGCAGCGCATCGAGATCGCGAACACGCACGCGCCCACCGCGCCGGCCGTGAAGACGCTGAACGCGACGTTCCTGAAGAACTACCTGCTGCATGGCTCGATCGGGCCGTCGTGTGCGGTCGCGCACCTCGAGAACGGGACGATGACGGTGTGGACCCATTCGCAAGGCGTCTATCCGCTGCGCGACGCGCTGGCCGAGATGCTGTCGATGCCGAAGGCGAGCATCCGCTGCATTCACACCGAAGGATCGGGCTGCTACGGACACAACGCGGCGGACGACGCAGCCGCGCACGCGGCGCTGATCGCCGCCGCGATGCCCGGCAAGCCGATTCGCGTGCAGTGGATGCGCGAGCAGGAACACACGTGGGACCACTTCACGCCGGCGATGGTGACCGAGGTCAGCGCATCGCTCGACGCGAACGGCCGCATCGTCGACTGGCAGTACGCATTGTGGAGCAGTTCGCACAACGAGCGGATCGTCAACGCCGGCCGGCTGCTGCCGGCGCGGATGCTGGAGCCGCCGTTCGTGCCCGCGCCGTCGACGCCGATGCTGCAACCGGAGGGCGGCGCCGATCGCAACGCGATTCCGCTGTACGCGCTGCCGAACCAGCACATCGTGAACAACTTCTCGCCGACGATGCCGCTGCAGACGTCCGCGATGCGCTCGCTCGGCGCACACACCAACGTGTGGGCGATCGAAAGCTTCATGGACGAACTCGCGCACGCGGCCGGTGTCGATCCGGTCGAATTCCGGCTGCGCCACATGGAAGATCATCGCGCGCTTCAGGTGATCAAGCTCGCCGCGACGCACTTCGGCTGGCCGCGGCCGCCGCGCGCGCGCAACCGCGGCGTCGGCTTCGCGTTCGGCAAGTACAAGAACCTGATGGCGTACGTCGCGATCGCGGTCGAAGTGTCGGTCGTGCCGGAAACCGGCCAGGTGACGCTCGAGCACGCGGAAGCCGCCGTCGACGCGGGCCAGGTCGTGTCGCCGGACGGGATCCGCAACCAGATCGAGGGCGGCATCGTGCAGGCCGCAAGCTGGACGCTCTACGAGGCATTGAAGTACGACACCGAACGGATTCGCAGCTTCGACTGGAGCAGCTACCCGATCCTGCGCTTCTCGGCCGCACCGCAGAGCGTGAAGGTCCACCTGATCAATCGCCCGGGCGCGCCGTTCCTCGGCGCGGCCGAGGCGTCGATGGGGCCGACCGCCGGCGCGCTGGCCAACGCGATCTTCGACGCGACCGGCCAGCGCATGCGCGAAATGCCGTTCGCCGGCGACGCGCTGAGACGACGCATCGACGCATAGCGATTCGGTCGCGCCCGATACGCGCGACCGATACCCGACAAGACGGACGGCGCCGGCATGCACCGGCGCCGCGACCCGACAGGACTGGAGCCCTCCCGACGATGGATACCTTGCTTTCGATGCGCGTGTTCACGCGCATCGTCGAAACCGGCAGCTTCACGCGCGCATCCGACACGACCGGCCTCACGACGCCGCGCGTGTCCGCGCTGCTCAGCGCGCTCGAACAGCACCTCGGCTGCCGGCTGCTGAACCGCACGACGCGCCGCATCTCGCTGACCGAAGACGGCCAGGCTTACTACGAACGTTCCGTCGCGGTGCTGCGCGAAATCGACGACATGGAAGCGTCGGTCTCGCAGGCGCGCAACGTGCCGCGCGGCCGGCTGAAGGTGAACCTGCCGCCGGCGATGGCCAAGCAGGTCGTGGTGCCCGCGCTGCCCACCTTCCTCGACGCCCATCCGGACATCATGATCGAACTCGGCGTGACCGACCGGCAGATCGACCTCGTCGGCGAAGGGGTCGACTGCGTGGTGCGCATCGGCGCGCTCGACGATTCGGGGATGGTCGCGCGGCGGATCGGCAGCCTGACCACCTGCACGTGCGGCTCGCCCGCGTACCTGGCACGGTGCGGCGAGCCCGAGACCGTCGACGATCTCGCGCAGCACGTGGCGGTCAGCCACATCTCGGCCGACACCGGGCGACCGCGCCCGTGGGATTACGTCGTCGACGGCGAGCCGCGCATCGTGCAGATGTGCGGCACGGTGGCCGTCAACGATGCGGACAACTACATCGAATGCGGCGTCGCCGGCATCGGCCTGATCAAGACGTCGCTGTACCTCGTCGAGCCTTATTTGAAATCGGGCCGGCTGCGCGAGGTGCTGACCGATTTCAACGCGCCGCCCAAGCCGATCTCGGTGCTGTATCCGCCGAATCGCCACATCCCGGTCAAGCTGAAGGTGTTCGTCGACTGGCTCGCGGGCCTGTTCGAGCAGATTCCGACGCTGCAGGGCAAGCGCGGCTGACCGGACGCGGCACCTTTGCGTGCCGCGCAAAGCTCGATTGCGCGGCGGCTCGCTTCCGGCTTTATCGCTCGATCAATAGTATGGACGGCAACGCGGTGCACCTCATCGCGCGCCAGGCGAACCCCATGCAGGCGCGGTGACACGGTGCCCCGCCTCCCTCTTCTCAAGGAGCCCACCATGTCAGCAGATTCCACGCCGCTCGCGCCGCCCGCGCACGGCACCCGACTCACGCAGGGGTTGATCCTGCTGTTCGCATTCAGCTGCGGCGCGATCGTCGCGAACCTGTACTACGCGCAGCCGATCACCGAGCTCATCGCGCCGGGCCTGCACATGTCCGGCGGCACGGCGAGCCTGATCGTGTCGTTGACGCAGATCGGCTACGCCCTCGGCCTGTTCTTCATCGTCCCGCTCGGCGACCTGCTCGAGAACCGCAAGCTGATGATCGTGACGGCCGTCATGTCGATTGCAAGCCTCGCCGCGGCGGCGCTCGTGCGTACGCCCGGGCTCTTTCTCGCGATTTCGCTGCTGATCGGCTTCAGCTCGGTGGCCGTGCAGATCCTCGTGCCGCTCGCCGCGCATCTCGCGCCGGATCATTCGCGCGGCCGCGTGGTCGGCACGATCATGAGCGGGCTGCTGCTCGGCATCCTGCTGGCCCGCCCGCTGTCGAGCGTCGTGGCCGACGCGTTCGGCTGGCGTTTCGTGTTCGCGGCGGCCGCCGTGCTGATGACGCTCGTCACGGCCGTGCTCGCGCTGACGATTCCGCCGCGCCAGCCCGACCATCGCGCGACCTATTTCGAGCTGATCGGCTCGCTGCTGCATCTCGTTCGCACGATGCCGGTACTGCGCCACCGCGCGTTCTACCAGGGCCTGATGTTCGCGTCGTTCAGCCTGTTCTGGACCGCCGTGCCGGTCGAGCTGACGCGTCACTACGGACTGTCGCAATCGGCCATCGGCCTGTTCGCGCTGGTCGGGGCGATCGGCGCGACGTCGGCGCCGGTGGCCGGACGCCTCGCGGACGCCGGGCATACGGTGCGCGCGACGCTGATCGCGCTGGTCGCCGGCACGCTGTCGTACGCGATCGGGTTCGTGCACGGCACCGGCCTGTACGGGCTCGTCGTGACCGGCATCGTGCTCGACTTCGCGGTGCAGATGAACATGGTGCTCGGCCAACGCGAGATCTACGCGCTGCATGCGGCAAGCCGCAACCGGCTGAACGCGCTGTACATGACGAGCATCTTCGTCGGCGGCGCCGTGGGCTCGGCGCTCGCGAGCCCGCTGTACGAGCATGGCGGCTGGTCGCTCGTCGCGGCAGTGGCCGGTGCGTTCCCGATCGTCGCGCTCGCGCACTACCTGCTCGTCGGGCGGCCGCACGCGCAACGTCACGCGCTCGGCTGAACCCCCGCCGCCGCCCCCTTCAAACTTCAAACCGATTCGTTCGCGGGGCGCGTTGCCGTCCCGCTCCCCGTCGAAGAAAAGGAGTCCATCATGTCTTCCCTGCTCAGTGCCTATGATCTGCGCGGCCTCGCGCTGCCGAACCGCGTCGTGATGGGACCGATGACGCGCTCGCGCGCGCCGTCGCGCGGGCTGCCCACCGAACTGATGGCCGAGTACTACGCGCAGCGCGCGTCGGCCGGCCTGATCGTGACCGAGGCGACCAACGTCAGCCGGGCGTCCGCCGCATTCGAGCTGACGCCGGGGCTCGTCGACGATGCGCAAGCCGCCGGCTGGAAGGTCGTCACCGATGCCGTGCACGCAAACGGCGGCCGCATCTTCGCGCAGCTGTGGCACGGCGGCCGGGTCAGCTCGCTGACGCTGCTCGGCGGCGCCGCGCCGTTGTCGCCGTCCGGCGTGAACGACGACCTCGAACAGCTGCAGGTATGGGCCCAGTTGCAAAACGGCTATTACACGAAGATTCACGCGACGCCGTCGCGCGCGATGACGACCGACGAAGTCGTCGCGGCCGTCGACGAATTCCGGCAAGCAGCCGCGCGCGCGATGGCCGCCGGCTTCGACGGCGTCGAGATCCATGCGGCGAACGGCTACCTGCCGCACCAGTTCCTGTCGTCGACGCTGAACCGCCGCGACGATCGCTACGGCGGCTCGGTCGCGAACCGCGCGCGCTTTCTCGCGGAAATCGTCGACGCGGTCGGCGGCGAGATGCCGCTGAGCCGTGTCGGTGTGCGCATCTCGCCGTACGCGAAGTACAACAACGTGCGCGATGCCGATCCGGATGCGACGCTCGCGTACGTCGGCCGGATGCTCGACGACGCGGGTGTCGCCTACCTGCACGCGGCCGACACCAACGGCTGGAGCGGCGAGCCCGACCTGCCGCGTATCGTCGAGCACGCGCGCCGGTCGTTCGGCGGCACGCTGATCGTCAACGGCGGCATTTCACCGGACGCGGCGAACGCGCTGATCGACGCAGGCGACGCCGATCTCGTCGCGTTCGCACGCGCCTATATCGCGAACCCCGATCTCGTCGAGCGCCTCGCCGCACGCGCCCCGCTCGCGGAGCCGAAACACGTCGGCTGGTACGGCGGCGACCGCGCGGGATACGTCGACTATGCGCGGCACGACGCGGCCGGCTCGCCCGCGTAACCGGCGGATGCGCCGCGCACGGCACGGGTCGTCGCGCACCGCACCGCGATACCGCGGCTCGCGCGGCCGATTCCCGCGCGGGGCTACGGCGCCGTCACGCGTCGTTCCACCGCGCGCCCAGCACGCGGCCGCAGAAATTCGGCCGATGAAAATCCGGATCCGCGCGTTCGAGCACGTCGGCACTCCACGTGCCGAAGGTCGACTGCGGGCGATGCGCGACGCCGCGCGCGACCAGGTCTAGATACGTTTCGGGAAAACCGCTGCCGCGCGGATACGCGGCAAGGAGCGCGTCACGCTCGTCGGCCCGGTAGGCGTCGAAGTCGGTCGCCATCAGGTCCGTCGACACCGCGCACGCCAGTGCGCGCGCGAGCGGCGACGCGCGGGCGGCCACACCCGGCGTCGTATGCAGCGCGATCGCGTGCCACACGTCGTCGCGCATGCGCTGCGACCGGCGATGCCGCAGCAGCAACGCGCGCGCGGCATCCGCCCCGTCGAGTTCGTAGCGTTCGGTCGAACGGCAGTACACCGGGCTCAACCCCATGTTCGCGTACATCGCGGCGACGTACAGTGCGTCGGCGTCGCATGCGTCGCCTGCACGCCGCGCGGCGAGCGACGCGAACACGAACACGCGCGCCGCATGATCGACCAGCACGGCCGGCAACGACGCGCGGGCCGCGTCGGCTGCCTCGACCGCAACGGGCGTGCGCGGAATGCGAACGCCGGCCACTTCGTCGCCAGTGGCCGGTGCGCGCGGATGCGCAGCATTCATCCTGTCTCCTTCATGCCCCGTGCACGGGGCGGAAAATCGTTCAATGCACGGCGGCCGCCCGGCGCGCAGCGCGTCGCGCACCGGCAGGCGCCGCTCAAAACGCGACGCAGCAGCGGCCGAAGGCTTCGCAGCGTTCGGCGGCCGCACTTGCCGTCGGATAGCGCGACCGCGCGAAGCGGCGCCCGTGACTGCGCGCACGGCACGCATCGATGCCGGGCGCCGCGCACGCGTCGCCCGCGGCCGATGCATGCGGCGCGTCGCCGGTCGCCGCGGCGTCGACGCCGCCTGCGGCGACCGGCGACCAGGCGGGGCTGACGGGCGGCGGCGGCGGCGCAAGCGGCGAGAATTCCTGTTCCGCGTGCACGACCTTGCCGTCGACGACCGTCAGCACCGACGACAACGCCGGGATGCGCCGCGCGTCGACCGTGAAGTAGTCGTCGCTCAGCACCGCGAAATCGGCGTACCGGCCGGGCACCAGCGCGCCCTTGCGATGCTCGTCCGCGGAGAACCACGCGCTGCCGACCGTATAGCGGCGCAGCGCCTCCATCCGGCCGAGCCGGTTGCGTGCCGGGTACAGCGCGGTGCCGCCCACGCTGCGCCCCGACACCATCCAGTACAGCGCGACGAACGGGTTGTAGCTCGCCGCGGCCGTCGCGCCGGAGCCGGCGCCGACCGGCAGCCCGGCCGCGAGCATCGCGCGGATCGGCGGTGCGCGCGTGGCCGCCGCCGCGCCATGGCGCGCGATGAAGGCTTCGCCCTGGAACGCCATGCGCGGCTGCACGGTGATGCCGCCGCCCAGCGCCGCGACACGCGCGATATTGGCCTCCGAAATCGTCTCGCAGCGGTCGAAGCACCAGCGCAGCCCGTCGAACGGCGTGTCGCGATGCACCGCTTCGAACACGTCAAGGAAACGGCCGATCGATTCGTCGTAGGTCGCATGCAACCGGAACGGCCAGCGATGGTGCACGAGCAGCCGGACGATGGCCGCCAGCTCCACCTCGATCGACGCGGGCAGGTCGACGCGTGGTTCGAGGAAATTGCCGAGATCGACGGCCGAGAACAGCAGCCGCTCGCCCGCGCCGTTCGCGCGCAGGAACGCGTCGCCGTCGCCGGGCGCGGTCAGCGCGATCCATTTCGCGAAGTCGTCGAGCTCCCGGCCGGCGTGCCGCGCGCCCAGCGCATAGGCGATGCGCGTCGTCAATTCGCCGCGCCGCGCGAGCGTCGCGACCGCCGCATAGTCGTCCGGATACGCGAGGCCGTCGCCGCCGGCGTCGATCGCGCTCGTCACGCCGACGCGGTTCAGCGCGCGCATGAACTGCCGCGTCGAGTTGACCCGGTCGGCCGCGCCGAGCACCGGCGCGCGCGCGAGCGCCGCGGCCAGCACGGCCGGATCCGGGCGCGCGAGCAGCAGCCCGGTCGGCCGCCCATGGCGATCGCGCCGCAATTCGCCGCCCGGCGGATCGGGCGTGTCGCGCCCGTAGCCGATCGCGCGCAGCGCGGCCGCATTCAGCCACGCGCTGTCACCGAGATGCTGGATGAATACCGGCGTGTCGGGTGCGATCGCGTTGAGCTCGGCCGCCGTAGGGCCGCGCTTTTCCGCGAACTGCAGCGCGGTCCAGCCGCCCGCCACGCGCGCCCAGTGCGGCGCGGGCGTGCGGCGGACTTGCCGGCCCAGCAGGTCGAGCGCGTCGGCCAGCGACGGCACGCCGTCCCAGCGCACCTCGAGGTTGAAGTTCATGCCGCCGCGGATCGCCTGCAGGTGCGCGTCGATCAGCCCCGGAATCACGGTACGGCCGTTCAGATCGATACGGGTCGTGCCGTCGTGCGCATGACGCAGCACGTCGCGATCGTCGCCGGTCGCGACGATGGTTCCGTCCTTCACGGCGAGCGCGCGGACGAACGAGCGCTGTTCGTCCTGGGTCGCGATCTTGCCGTTGAACACGACGAGGTCCGCCGAACGCGCGGGTTCCGTCGCTCTAAGCACCGTCGGGCCTCCCGTGCACGCCGGCGCACGACGCCGCACGACACGTCCTGCTTCCCGCCGCCCACTGGCACGCGGCCGCACCGCCTGCGTCGGCACGCCTGCTGCGATCGCGCGGCCGCACTGCCGTACCGGATTCGCGCATCGTCATGCCGCCTGCTGCGCCGCGTCGGCGGCATCGCGTCGCGCGCGCGTCAGGCACGGCGCGAGCGGCGCATCCTGACGGACGAAGTTCTGCACCCGCAGCAAACGGCGCACGTCGTGGGCGCGCGAATGCGGATCGAAGTGCCGCGCGACACCGGCGACCAGCGCCGACGCCTGCGCGGTGTGCCCGCGCTCGATCAGGTGATCGGCGAGATCGAGCGAGCTGCGCAGCGCCCACATCGCGGCGCCCTGCGCGTTCGCGGTCTGGATCGCCATCTGCAGATGACGATGCCCGTCGGCCTCGTACGCCACGGCGAGATCCGCGCCGACGGTGCGCGCCTGTTCGAGCATCGCGACGCCTCTCACGCGCAGCAGTTCGGGGACGAACAGGTGCTCGCCGTGCGCGCGGCAGCGCGCGAGCGTCGCATCGAGCCGCGTGCGCGCTTCATCCGCGCGGCCGGTCCGCACGAGGCCCTCCGCGTACGCGACGGTCAACGGCGCGAGCACGCGCCGGAAGCCGCTCGCCTCGACGCGCCGCAGCGCGGGTTCGAGCCGCGCGAGGCCGGCGCCGGGATGGCCGGCCTGGATGTCGAACTCGCCGGTCAGGCATTCCGCGTGACTGCGCCAGATGTCGAAACCGTGCGCGTCGGCGGTCGCGCGCAGCGTCGCGAGATAGTCGGAGGTGATGTCGTGATCGCCGTAGCGCAGCGCGATCGGCACGGCGGCCGCGCCGAGCACGATGCACAGCGAGAGCGGCGACGGGCTGCGATGCGCATGCTCGACCGCCTGCGCGGCGACCCGCATCGCGTGCTCGGGCTCGCCTTGCATCCAGAGCAGACGGATCAGCATCGTGCGCCCGAGCGTCGCCATGTCGACGCCCAGCGCGGCCTGCGCGCACGGCGGTTCGCCCGCATCGGCGAGCTCGGCCATCGCCGCTTCCAGCCGCTCGCGCGCCTGGGCGTGCTCGCCGAAGTAATGCAGCGACGTCGCGACCATCGTGTTCGCCAGCAACCGCTGCGAGCGGTCGCCGCGCCGCTCGGCCGCCCGCTCGAAGCGGGTCGCGTAGCGCAGCGATTCGTGAATGTCCGACAGCGTCAGCATCGTGTTCCACAGTCCGACCAGCGCGCGCGCGTCGAACGCATCGTCGCCGATGTGCGCGGCGAGACCGAGCGTGTGATCCCACATCGCGGCGGCGGCCAGCGCATCGCCGTCGGTATGCAGCAGCGCCGACGCGCAGGCCGCCCGCAGCCGCATCTCGCGCGCGGCGTCAACCGGGTCCGTCGCGCCCGTGTCGAGTCCGTCGAGCAGCTCTCTCGCACGCGCCGTGCACGCGCGCATCCGCGACGGCTCCAGCAGCGCGTGCGTCAGCCGGTCGGGCTCGGGCACGTCGGCGACCTCGGCGGCCTCGGCGGCGTCAGCCGGTTCGTCCACGGCCAGCGCGGGCGCATCGGCGGGCGGCACGTCGGCGGGCGTCACGGGCGCCACGAGACGCACGGGCGCACGCTCGCGCTCGTACTCCGCATGGCGCGCGACGATGCGCTCGAACTCGCCTTCGTTGTGCAGTTTTTCGAGCGCGTATGCGCGCGTCGATTCGGTCAGCCGGTAGCGCGCAGACGCGCCATGGAACTCGACGGTCACCAGCGATTTCGCCACCAGCTCGCCGAACACCGCGATCATGTCGGCGGCCGACGTGCCGGGCTCGGTGGCGACCGCCTGCGCGGCATCGAACGAAAACGGCCCGATGAAGCACCCCATCCGGCGAAACAGCGTGCGCGCGGCCCGATCGAGCAGCACGTAGCTCCAGTCGAACGTCGCGCGCAGCGTCTGATGACGCGGCAGCGCCGAGCGCAGCCCGCCCGTCAGCAGGTTCAGCCGGTCGTCGAGACGCGAGGCGACGACCGCGAGCCCGAGCGTCGCCACGCGCGCCGCGGCCAGCTCGATGGCGAGCGGCAGCCCATCGAGGCGCCGGCAGATGTCGCCGATCAGCCGCACGCCGGCCTCGTCGACCGCGCAATCCGGCGCGGCCGCGCGCACGCGTTCGAGGAACAGCTCGACGGCCGAACAGCGGACGATTTCGTCGGCGGACGCGTTGCCGTCCGGCACCGCGAGCGGGCTCATGCGCAGCACCGCTTCAGCCGAGATGTGCAGCGGCTCGCGGCTCGTGACGAGCACGCGCAGCGAGCCGGCACTCGACGTCAGCGTTTCGACGAGGCTCGCGACGAGATCGACGATGTGTTCGGCATTGTCGAGCACGAGCAGGCAGCGCGACGCCGCGAACGCGGCACCGATGTCCTCGACGGCGGGCGCGCGCTGCGTGTCCAGGCCGAACTCGGCCGCGAGGGCGATCAGCATGTCGTCGCGCGTCCCCGCGCGCGCCAGCTCCACGAACAGCACGCGCTCGCGCGAGCGGCTGCGCACCGCGTGGGCCACGCGTACGGCGAGGCTCGTCTTGCCGATGCCGCCCGCGCCGACGAGCGTGACGACCGGCGTGCGTTCGAGCATGTCGACGATCTGCGCGATTTCGGCGTCGCGCCCGACGAGCGGCGCGAGCAGCGACGACGCGGGCGCATCGGGCGCATCGGGCGCATCGGGCGCATCGGGCGCATCGGACGATACGGCGACGGCCGGCGGCACCGCGACGGCCGGCGCTTCGGCCACGGCCACGGGCACGGGCACGAGGTCCGGGCCGGGCGACGCGCTCGCCACCAGCAGGTAGCCGCGTCCGGGCACCGTCTTGATCAGATCGCGGTTCGCGCCGAGCGCCTTGCGCAGCGTCGCCACATGCACCTGAAGCCGGTTTTCCTCGACGATCAGGCCCGGCCAGACCGCATCCATGATGTCGTCTTTCGATACGACCGACCCGCTCGCGCGGTGCAGGACTTCGAGAATGTCGAGCGCGCGCGCGCCGATGCGCAGCGACGAGCCGTGGCGCCGAATGTCGCGCTGCTCGAAATCCACCGACAAAGTTCCGATCTGGATCATGGCCGCCTCCGGGTCCCTCGGGATGGCTGCCGGATGAACGCGGCAGTTCATCCGGCAGGAAGTCCGCGTCCGGCGCACCGTTGCACCGGACGGAGAATGTCGAATTCCGGACCAAGTGTAGACAGATGGCCGCTGAAAATCTTGAAGGAAAATGCGCTCGGCACGCGGATTTCGGTCGGGCGCGGCCGGCACGATCACTTGCGTGTCAAAGTGGGGCGCTATATTCTGCCGGACCGCTCGTGCAGGCGTTGCGCCGGAATACGCCGCCACCGCGCACCCGCATTGAAAGCAATTTGTCAGAATGGCGAGCGTACGTTTATGCAAATTCATTTTGAACGTTCGCGTGCGCATCTAAACTGGACTCGTCATTTCACGCACCGAGTCCCTCGCTGGGGAATTCCATGTCAGACACCGTCATCGCCGCGCCGGTGACAGCGCCTCCGCCGCTGCCGAAAGACACGCTCGGCTGCGTGTCGAGCCTGCTGGCGAAGGATGTCGAGACGACATCCGGCGGCCTGAAGCTTCACCGCAAATGCATGCGCGAAGCGCACGTCGAGCGCATCGAGATGCCGCCGTGCGAACGCGGCTTCCTGGTCGGCGTGTCGCTGAACGGCGGCCACCGCCGGACGCTGTATGGGCGCGGCGCCGCGAGCGAACGCCGGTTCGAGCATCACTCGATCTACATTCGCGATTTTTCCCGCCCTTTCCACGCGGATCTGTACGGCAACTTCGACTTCGTGCTGGTCGAGCTGCCGCATGCGTATCTCGAACGCGTCGGCCCCGAGCACGGCGGCCAGCCGATCGGCGGCCTCACGTGCCGTCCCGACGTCCGCGATCCGGTGCTCGGGCATCTCGCGCACGCGGTAGCCGACAGCCTCGACGCCCCCGGCCCGCTGAACGCGCTGTTCATCGAACAGATCGGGCTCGCGATGGGCACGCATCTGGTGCGCCGCTACGGCAACGCGCGCACGCGCGAGCTCGAACGCAAGGGCGTGCTGTCTCCCGCGAAGGTGGCGCGCGCCCAGGAGCTGTTGATGGAAAAGGCGGACCTCGGCGTATCGATCGAGGAAGTGGCGAACGAATGCGACCTGTCGCGCGGCTATTTCATCCGCGCATTCTCGCGCACCACCGGCCGCACGCCGCACCAATGGCTGCTCGAACAGCGCGTAATACGCGCACGCGAACTGATCGAGACGTCCGACATGACGCTGGCCGACATCGCGGTCGCGTGCGGCTTCTCGGACCAGAGCCATCTCAACCGCGTATTCGCCCGGATCGTGGGTCATCCGCCCGGCGTGTGGCGGCGCACCCGGTCGCGCTGAACGCTCGTGCGTCGCGGCGCACGGCGCGCGTGCGCCGGATCGTCGCGTGCCACTCGTCGGACGCGATCTCCGATTGATCGAACAACCTCGTACTAGACGCAGAAAAAGTCAGGGCTTTGTGCGAGTCGGCCGACGGTTACGACAGACTGCTCAACATCAGAGGACCAAGGACTACTGTAGTTCAACCGGATAAAACTTCGGTAGTTCCCGGTGGCCGAGAACATGTAGCCGGGGCCGATCGTGATCCCCTGCTCCAGCGCGAGCTGGTACAGCCGCATCGCATCGAGCGGCGCGGGCAGTTCGACCCACAGCACGTATCCGCCCGCCGGGCTCGAGATGCGCGTGCCCTCCGGAAAGAACCGCGACACCATCGCGCGCATCAGGTTCGCCTGCTGCGCATACGCCTTGCGCAGGCGCCGCAGGTGATGCTCGTAGCCGTCCCGTTCCAGAAACTCCGCGATCGCGAGCTGCGGCAACGACGGCGTCGCGAGCGTGTTCAGGAATTTCAGCTTCTCGACCTGATCGCGGTAGCGGCCCGGCAGCGCCCAGCCGATCCGGTACGCGGCCGTCAGGCTCTTCGAGAACGACGAGCAGTGCAGCACGATCCCGCTGCGGTCATACGACTTCAGCGAACTCGGATGCGCATCGCCGAAATACAGCTCGTTGTACACGCCGTTCTCGATCAGCGGCATCCCGGTCTTCGTCGCGAACTCGACCAGCTCGCGCTTGCGCTCGTCCGGCATCTGGAAGCCGAGCGGGTTCTGGAAGTTCGGCATCACCATGCACGCGGCGATCGGCTGCGACTTCGCGATCGCGGCCAGCGCCGCGATGTCGATCCCGTACTCCGGATGCGTTGCCACCTCGATCGCCTTCATCCCCATGCGCTCGATCGCGTGCAACATCGCATAGAACGTCGGCGATTCCACCGCGATCGTGTCGCCCGGCTTTGCCACCGCCTGCAGGCACAGATTGATCGCCTCCGTCGCGCCGACCGTCACGATGATCTCGTTCGGGTCCACCGACATCCCGTTCTCCAGGTAGCGGCGCGCGATCTGACGGATCAGCCGCGGATGGCCGGGCGGCAGCCCGTCGGTCACGCCCCACAGCGACTTGTCGCGACCGGCCTCGTATACGTAGCGGTTCAGCTTCTCGAACGGGAACAGGCTCGGGTCCGGATACGGCGAGCCGAGCGGCACCGCGTCATCCGTGCCGACCGAGCGCAGCGTCGACAGCACGAGCCGGCTCACGTCGACCGACGACGAGATCGCGATCGGCTTCGATGGCCGCAGCTCGCGCACCGGCGCGTGGCCGTCGTCGCGCCGCAGCTTCACGAAATAGCCCGACTGCGGTCGGCTTTCGAGCAACCCGCGGCTTTCCAGCAGCAGATACGCATGCAGCACGGTCGTGATGCTGATCCGATGTTGCTGGCTCGCCTGCCGCACCGACGGAATCCGGTCGCCATGCCGATACACACCGTGGCGGATCAGGCGCTCGATGTCGTCCGCGAGTTTTTCGTATCGCTTCATTGAGTCCCTTGCTTCCATGTGGCTGGAATTGGCTGCGAGATTTCGGACAC
This sequence comes from Burkholderia sp. AU33423, assembly GCF_002223135.1. Taxonomy (NCBI): domain Bacteria; kingdom Pseudomonadati; phylum Pseudomonadota; class Betaproteobacteria; order Burkholderiales; family Burkholderiaceae; genus Burkholderia; species Burkholderia sp. AU33423. The sequence continues at coordinate 432,827 of NZ_NKFH01000010.1, read as the reverse complement.
GGCATCACACCGAGGTGACCAGTCTCAGCTATTTGGATTGCTTGCGTTGTCGTTAGCTGCAAGTGATCTGAATGCGTAACTGCGCTGCTGTTGCAGGCGAATTAGTAGCGTAGGCCAACGGTGAATCAGAATCTCTTCCTTCGCAATCCTGCTGAACATAGTGGAAGAAGCTAGTTCGGACCAAGGGGACGGACATCGCCAGAGGAGTCGTAAACCGCCTTGCTTCGTCCCCGCAACGTTCGCGGCAGAAACTCATCGAATGCTGACGCAAGTACCATCTCGCGGGAGTTCGCGGGGCGTTTCGCGCACCGGATCTGAGGCTTGTAGATCGCATCCCCGCAACGGATCACGCGCCCCGTCAGCGCGCAGCGGCCGACCGTGCGCGCCTTCGCAATGATCCAGCGTTGTTCATCGTAGCGGCAGTGAGTCGGGTCACTCCATGACAACAAGACCGACGAATCGGTATTCCGCTCAGCCGAAACGATTGCGGTTCGACGCCGCGGGATGCTGCTAATCGAAACGGGCACGTCCTTCCGTCCTCGGATGCGGGGCACCATCCAGCGATCCGCGTCGAGCGGTGGGTTTAGCAGCGAAATCACTCGCTCCCAGCGATTGAACTCGTTCATGGCGGAGTATCCAAGCAAATGACAAGCGGTCCAGTTACTTCGGGCCCGTTCGCATCGCAAGTTCTTCGTGTGCCATCGCGAATCGCCGCGGAATACAGCGAGTGACCCAAGGCTCACAATAATTGAGCCGTCACTGAAGAGTCTTTGTCACACGCTTAAAGGATCTGCAGCACCTTAATCAGAGAAGCATCGCGCCGATACCGAGTCGCGACATGTGTGCAGCGAGCCGACGTCGAAGCACTTTTCCCGCCCCCTTTCAGCGAAGTACGCGTCTCGTAGCGAAGCCCACGAGGCGCCCCAACAAGCATCCATCAACTGGAACGATGCCGGTGACTGTCGAGTCGCCGGGAAACCGTCAGCTTTACCGCCAGCCCAGGATTATTGTCGGCCAGGGTTAGCGTGCCTCGATGCAACGTGGCGACGCTCTGGACCAACGAGAGTCCCAGGCCCACGCCAGGCGTACCCCGGCTCGCATCGCCACGATAGAACCGCTCCGTTACCTTTTCCTTTTCAGCAGCAGGGACCCCAGGACCATCGTCTGCAACCGATATCTCGATGAGGTCGTCACGTTCGTTCACTGACACAATCACGCGTGATTTCGCGTACTTCAGCCCGTTGTCAATCAGGTTGCCAACCGCTTGGGCAATAAGTAGTGGATCCACCACTGCGTCCAGTTCGGCGGGACAAGCATGCGAAAGCGCAATCCCACCCAGGTCGGCCAACGGCTGGTAGAAGTCCACCGCCTCGGACGCGATTTCTGCGACATTACTGGCAACAAAGCCGGACCTTCGAACCCCTGCGTCGATTTCGGCCAGACGGAGAAGCGCATTGAAGATGCCAATCACTCGGTCGATATCATTGAGCGAACCCTCAAGTCGCTCAAGACCGTCAGTATCGAGCTTGTCTTTCAGATCGAAGATCATCACCTCCATCCGCGACCGAAGTTCAGCGAGGGGCGTCCGCAAATCATGAGCAATTGCATTCGATGTGTTTCGAACGCTGTTTATCATCTCCAGCAGCGCCTCTTGCGCTTCCTGTCGCCGCTCCACTTCTTCATGAAGACGCGCGTTGCGATCCTGGAGAGCCATTTGCAATCGCCGCAGCTTGACGTGCGTGCGCACCCGTGCGAGCAATTCCTCCATTTGCAAGGGCTTGGTGACATAGTCGACTGCCCCAACCTGGAAACCCGCGGTCTTGTCTTCCGTACGCGATAGCGACGTCATGAAGATGATGGGAATATCCCTCGTCTCAGGCTTGGCCTTCAAACGTTGGCAAACCTCGAACCCGTCCAAGCCTGGCATCATCACGTCGAGCAGTATCAAGTCTGGGCGCACAAGCACCGCACGGCTCAGTGCCTCTTCACCGTCCCGCGCAATCGAGACTTGCAGACCGCTGCCCTCAAGGAAGTCGACCACCAACCCCAAGTTAGCCGCCGTATCATCAACCACCAAGACTACAGGTGGATCTTTTCCGAAGTCATCTGGCATCTGGACTAACTTCCATTTAGATTTTTCTCGATGAGCGCAACTAGCTCTCGGGACTCGAAGTTCTCCGCAAGATTGCACACCTTGTTGGCGAAATCCTCGTAATGGCTGTCGCTTGTTCGGAGCGACTCAATGTGTCGAATGACTTCCCGCATCGAACCTCTGAGCGCGAGGTTGTGTAACACCTCCATGCTCGCCCGAGGAGGAAGGACGAATGGCGCCGTTGCTTCGACATCGGAAAGTTTTGTACCGCTCTGACACGAGCGATCCGAGTGGAGTTCCACTGGCGTGCACACGTGGTCCGGTGCGTCATCAACCATGCCTCCACCCAACATCGATTGACTACAGCCCATGTCGTCAGGTTCGGACGATTCCCGGGAGGAATCTTCGATCAACAAATCGAACCCGAATTTACTTCCCCGCCCATATTCACTCTCGACGAAGATTTCGCTACCCATGAGGCGAGCCAAATGCTGGCTGATGGAAAGTCCCAAGCCTAGACCGGCACGCCTACGTTCGCTGTCACCTGCCTGCTCAAACGGCTGAAACACGCGCTCGATATCGTCAGGCTTGATACCAAGCCCGGTATCTGTCACTTCGAACCTCATGACACTGCCTGGAAGCATCGTCACCGAAAATGCCACCTCTCCGACGTCCGTAAACTTCACTGCATTGGACAACAAATTGAGCAGCACCTGCCGCAATCGTTTTTCATCGACACGAATGATCGCCGGGAGGTCTGGCGCAATCGTGCAGGTCAGAACAATCCCCTTTTCACGCGCTCGCACGCTGACCATCTCTGCAAGCATTTTGAGAAAGGGTGCAAGCAACAGATCCATTGCTTCCAGATCAATCCGGCCAGCGCCAGTACGCACGAAGTCCAGCAAGTCATTAATCAACGTGACAAGATGCGACCCACTTTGCTCAATCAGCGACACATGTGACTTCTGACGCGTGCTTAGCTCATCACTACGCCGCAAAAGTTGCGCGTAACCGAGAATGCAGTTCAGCGGCGTGCGAAGTTCGTGGCTGATATTGGCCAGGAACTGATCCTTCGCCTTGTTGGCAGATTCCGCCTCGTCACGCGCAATGCGCACAGTCTCCTCGAGCGCTTTGCGTTCCGTGATGTCCTGGAGAATGCCGATCGAATGCTGAACTTGCCGGTCGGCGTCACGCTGTATGGAGACGCAAACACTGACCCACACTGGGGAGCCGTCACCACGCATGAGGACTTTCTCCTCTGCATAGTGAGAGAATTCATCGTCGATCAGCTTCTTGAATAGATTGACGCTGTTCGGGACACTCCGCCGCTCGGTGATATCCATAAACGTCATCGACAGCAGTTCGTCGCGCCTGTAACCCACGATATCGCAATAGCGCTGGTTGACGCGGAGGAATCGCCCGCTCGGATCGCAGTGCGCTATCCCTACCGCGGCATTTTCAAACGTTCCCCGGAAGCGCTCTTCGCTAGTCCGCAGCGCAGATTCCGCGTACTTCAGTTCCGTAATGTCGACCATGGTGCCGCACACGCGCGCGGCCGCCCTGGAGGAAAGCTGCCTCGATGCGCCGCGCGTCAAGACCCATCGATAAGTCCCGTCGTGATGAAGCAAGCGGTGTTCAACGCCAAAGAGACCCTCTGGTACCCTGCTACATCGCCAAAACGCTTCGCGCAGGCGCTCCCGGTCATCGGGATGAACAAGCTGCATCACGTGGTCGAGGTCCGGTGCGGTATGACCTTCGGTGTAACCCAACCACGTCAGGATGTTCCAACACTTCAGCGACAGTTCGCGTCTGTCTTCACCCGGAATCTCAGCCGCCCACACCCCGACTTTCGAGCCGCGCATCGCAACGTCCAGCCTTTCATTGGTCTCACGCAGGATTTCGGCTTGGGCGGCCTTACGCGTTTCCGTCGCATCGCGAATGACAAATACCATGCCGATCACGCCGCCCGAGTCGCTCACGATCGGCGTCCCACGGTTTTCAACCGGTACCGAACGTCCCGCTTTTCCGACCAGCGTTGTCCGCGGAGGAAACTTGATGACACCGCCTTCGCGCAAAACAGCAGCAACGTTGATGTTCAGCGGCGCGGCTGTATCCTCGTCGAACAAATCCAGAACTTCTTCGAGCGGCTTCCCTATTGCGTCGCCCCGCGACCATTCCGTCAACGATTCTGCAACGGGATTGATCAGCGTAATGTCGCCCTTGAAGTCTGTCGCGATGACACCATCACCGATGCTATCCAGCGTAACGGCATAGCGCTGCTCGCTCTCGCGCAATCGACGCTCGGCATCGTGCTTATAGAGCGCCATCTCGACGACCGTCCGCAACTGGACGTCATCGAAGGGCTTTAACACGTAGCCGAATGGCTCGGTCACGGTGGCACGTCGTACCGTTTCCTCATCGGCATAGGCTGTCAGGAAAACAATGGGCAAATTGAACGACTCGCGCAAATGCCGAGCCGTATCGATACCGTCGAGTCCTCCCTCGAGCCGCACATCCATGAGGACAAGGTCGGGCATTTCCTTCGCCGCCAAGGTTATCGCTTCTTCCCCGGTCGCGACACTTCCTATGACGACATGCCCGCATCGATGCATTTGCTGGGCAATGTCACGAGCGACGACCCGATCGTCTTCGACTATCAATATGCGCGCGGCTGACATGTTAGAGGCCGCCTGTCTGTTGTAGTCCGAAGTGAATGTCGAAGGCCGTCCCGCCCGAGCGACGAATCTCCACTGAACCATGGATCTGCCTGGCGAGGTCAAAGACAAGCTGCAGCCCAAGTGACTCCGCAGTTTCCAGCGAGAACTCCGGCGACAAGCCAATGCCGTCGTCGGTGACGCTCAGCCGATATCCGTCGCCTTCACTCGCCACCAACTCGACACGGAGTCGCCCGCTTCGGCCGTCTGGATAAGCGTGCTTCAGTGCATTCGACACGAGTTCGTTGACGATCATGCCGCAGGCTATCGCGCGGTTCATGTCGAGCTGTACATCGTCAACGACAACGTCCAGGTGGACGTTCAATTGACTCAACTTGTAGATACGCGAAAGATGGGCGCAAAGATTCCTGATGTGTGGCGCCATGTCGATGCGTGCGAAGTTGCCCGCCCGATACAGGTTTTCATGGACCATCGCCATCGAACGAACGCGGTTTCGACTCTCCTGAAACTGCTCGGAAACCGCCTGGTCCTGGACGCGTGATGCCTGGAGGCTTAGCAGACTGCTGATGAGTTGCAGGTTATTCTTCACCCGATGGTGTACCTCCTGCAGGAGCGCATCCTTCTCTTCAAGCAGCGCCTCGACCTGCTCCAGAGATGCGTTCTCGATCGAAATCGCCGCCTGCGACGCCAGCAACTTGAGGACGGTCATCCGGGATGGCGTGAACGCTCCGGGAGCAAGCTCGTTCTCGAGGTACAGTGCGCCGACCAACCTTGTCTGCTTGACCAGCGGCAGACATAGTACCGAGCGCGAAGCCTTTCCACTAAAGTACTCGTCTGACGAAAACGGGTTCTCCGTCGTCGCGTCGTCAACCAGCAATGTCTGTTGGGCGCGAAGGCAATAGTGAAGCATCGAAAGCGGCACGGTCTTCTGCGAGGCGGCTCGCCGCTCTACGTGCACCTCACCGCCCTCAGTGGCTTCGGCTTCGATAAAGAGCTGTTCTTCGTGTGGAAGAATGAGCAGCGCACGTCGAGCTCCCGTATGCTCAAGGAGAATGGTCATCAGCGTGTTCATCAGGCGCTCGAGCACCCGCTCGCTTGAAATTGCCTGTGAAGCCTTGACGACCGTTTCCACTTCCAGCCGATTCTCGCCGACACCAGACAACGAAGGCCCGAGTTCGTTGGCTGCAAGGCCCGGATAGGCTGAATCCAGAATTTTGACCTTGGCCATCGCCCCCCAGTTGAGGTAGGCCGACCGAGCACCTCGCAGATAGACTGCCGCGATCGTTGCGAAGTCCCGTTTCACGTAGAACCGGCCAGCCAGTTCACACGCCAAGCCCTCGAGATGCAGGAATCCGTTGCTGCGAGCGCCCTCGATGGCCCGTTCGTACAGACGCATCGCTTCCAAAGCGTTACCGTCCATACGCGCGATTTCCGCATCGACCAACGCTGCACGAGCAGCGAAGTTAGCAGGATTGGCCAGTGCCCAGCCCCGAAGCTTATTGACGTGCTCGGCGAGTTCCGCGTCCATGACGACGTCGGCTTGTGACGAGAGGTTCTCCTTTGCCGCGAGCAATGTCAGCGCGGAAAAGAAGTGATATACGGCAAGCTCTTGATGTCCCCATGTGGTCCACAACAAAGGCGCTGCCTTTTTCCCGGCCTCCATCGCGCCCGCAATGTCGCCTGCGAAATACTTTGCTTCTTGTTTGCGGATCCAGTACCAGCACGCGGCAATATCCAGCGCACGGTTGTCTGCGAAATGTTGCTCCAGGGCGCTCTCGCTCGGATAGTCCGCGTCGACTGAACCGAACCATGGCGTAGTCCCTCGGACTTCACGAATCAGCGCGAGCTGCGAATTGATGATGTCCACGATCAGCCCGAACCCGGCACGACGGACGATTCGCAGCCGCTCGACAGCCAGTTCTTCAACGTCAGCCAGCGGAACAGAAGCCGCAAGAAGCGTCGTGACGAGGCAGCAACTGGAGAATCCGATGTACGTAAGGTCACCGCTTTGCGATGCAACCTCGAATGCTCGTCGCAAAAGTGGAATCCCTGCTCGTATGTGCTCCGTCCATGGCATGACGTGGTAAGCAAAGCACATGTAGACGCGTGCACGGAACCGGTCGAGCCCCTTCTCATCGACGAGCGCCATCGCGAGCTTGCCAAATTCGTACGCGGTGGCGTAATCCCCGAAGAGCGGGCCGACAACCATGCCCAAGTAGGCAAATCCCAGCGACGATGCATCGGCATTGCCGTTCGCGATGCTCAAATTCGCCATGGTCGTCAATATCAGACACACCAGGTTCTCGTCGGTGAAAAAGGCCGGTGGCAACGCTGCCGTGAAAACGTCCAGCGTTGCTTCCAGCACTTCATCGTCGAGCAACCGGTTATCCCGCAAAGCAGCGATCGACCCTGTCTGAATTTTGGCGACTAGCTTTTCGTACTCTTTATCGACTTCTCCGCGGCCAGGATGAGGTACCCAATTGACGCCGACCGCGCGCAGATAGCCCAGGCAAATTGCCACCGCTTCATCCAGCTGGCCCAAAGCGGTATGCAGCGTAATCCGCAGGAAAGCAACGGCTGCCTTGTCACGTACGCTTTCAGCGTATGCTTCAAGGCGACGCAAGCGCTCGTCTGCCAACACCGGGCTCCCTGCAAGGAACGTGCACTCTGAAAGCAATAGTTCAAGGGAGAATTTTTCGCGGTAATGGGTCTGCCATGCTCGATCGTCCAATATCTCGGCGCCAACCTCGAGATAGGTCAGCGCGGTCCCATAGGCAGCCGCGTCTCGCGCGCGACGGCCCGCGCGCAGGTTCAGGAGGGCGACACGCGTGCGCACCCGCGGTTCGCTTATTGCGTGGAGTGCCCGGTTGTACTGGTTGACGATCTCGAAGACGTTCCGCTCGAAACTCGGGTCCATCTCTCCGGTATCCAACCGAGCGCCTATCCGCAGATGCGATGGCGCACGCTCTGCTTCGGCAAGCAGCGCGTACGCAGCCTCTTGAATCCTGTCGTGGACAAAAGTGTACCCATCCGACCGGCGGTAAACGAGGCCTTGCGCTATTGCGTCAGCGAGCGCAAGGTCAACTTCACCGTTCGACTGCCCGCTCACCTGGGCCAGGACCGACGTGGCCACCGTGGCGCCAACGCAAGCGAAATCAGCAAGCAATTGTCGTGTGCGATCGGGCAGCCGCCCAATCCTCTGCACCATCAGGTCAACGACGCTATCCGGGAAAGCAGCCTGCGCAATGTGGCGCATGTTCCACGCCCATTCTCGTGTGGCACGGTCGAACGTCAGATGCCCTTCGTCGGCCAGCACGCGCAGGAACTGAACGGCAAAGAATGGATTTCCCGCCGTTTTCTCAAACATCAACTGCGCCAACTTGCCCGTCTCTGGCGCATCACTGCGCGTGGCGTCACGGACGAATCGTTCCATATCGCCAACCGCCAAAGGTGCCAACAACAGATGCTGGACATGAACGGCGGCACTTTCTCGTGCGTCGCCGATGATGCGCGCAAGGGGATGACTAGGACCGACCTCGTTGTCGCGGAACGCCCCAATGAGCAATAAGTGAGCAATGCCGGCCCCCTGCCCGAGCGCCTCCAGTACCGAAATAGTTCCGGCGTCCAGCCACTGGAGATCGTCCAGAAACAATACAAGCGGCTGTTCGGGCGTGGCGAACGCCCCGATGAACCGTGTCAACGTTGTAACGAAGCGCTTCTGTGCCTCCGGAGGCGGCACATCCGACATCATGGGTTGCGGCCCGATGATCTCCTCGAGCGCCGGGATGAGGTCAGTGAGCAAGCGGCCATTTGATCCCAGCGCCTGTTCGATGCGCTTGCGCCACTTTGCCAGTTCCCGCTCGTCCGCCTTTTGAACCTGCTTGACGATCGATTCCATGCTCTGCGCAATCGTCGCATACGGGATATCACGCTTGTACTGGTCGAACTTGCCTGACGCAAATCGCCCGCGGCCCATCACATGGTGGAATTCTTCGACCAGCGCCGATTTCCCGATCCCCGAGTAACCGGACACCAACACAAACTCGGTGATGTCGGCACGGGCAACCCGGTCCAAGGCATCAGTCAGCGCGTTTAGCTCGGGTTCTCGCCCGTAAAGTCGGTCAGGAATCAACAGCCGCTCGTGCGAGTCCATCGTTCCGAGCAGGAACGGTGCAAAGCCCGCGCCTCCACGGAATTGCGCTTCGCATAAGCGCAGGTCATGTTCGACGCCGCGGGCCATCTGGTACCTATCCTCCGCTGCTTTGGCGAGTAACTTGTCGACAATGGCTGCGAGCGATTCGGGGACGTGAGGAACATGCTCATGCAGCGGCGCAGGCTTGCGTGCCGTGTGGCAGTAGAGCCATTCCCCCGGGGTGTTCGCGGAGTACGGATACTTCGTCGTCAGCATCCAATAGATGAGGATACCTAGCGAGTACAAGTCGGAGCGTGGATCGACGGGCCGATTGACAAGCCCGGTTCGCTCAGGCGCGAGATACGGATAGGTGGCCGCATGCGTGCGGGACAGATCCCCCTCGATGCCGGGAGAACCGACCAATGCGGCAGCTTCAAACCCCGTCAGCGCTACCGCCCAAGTGGCAGGCTGAACAAGCAGATGTGCCGGCCGTACATCATTGTGTATTACTTTTCGCCGGTGGAGCACGTCCAGGGCGGACGCTGCATTCGCGGCAATCGTCAGGATCTGGTCGAACGAAAGCAGGGACGTATCCAGTGCGGACAGGGGAACGCCGCCCGGGTCCTTGAGAAGTAGCGAAATGGAGGAACTGTCCCGAACGAATTCAACAGGCAGCGTGAAGCGTGGACCATCCAAGTGGGCGCGAAGCGAATAGACGTTCTCGAGCAATGCCAGCGTTTGTCCGAGAGGTTGGCTAGCGGCTGGCCTCAGAGCCAATCGCGACGCCCCGCCATCGGCCGCCTCGATTCGCGATAAAACGAATATGCCGTCGTCCCATAGCAATTGGACCATCGATTCTTCAAATTCCATGATTCTCCGTCCGTTCCCTTCGCTCCGACGCGCGCTATTATCCGTTCGCCGAGAGCATGTACCCAGCGTTGCGGACGGTTCTCAAGAGTGATACGTCAAACCCCGTGTCAATCTTCTGCCGAAGCTTGCTCACGTGCACATCCACCACGTTCGTCTGTGGATCAAAGTGGTAGTCCCAGATGTTCTCCAGGAGCATCGTGCGCGTCACGACCTGTTCGGCGTGCCGCATCAGGTACTCGAGCAGCTTGAACTCGCGCGGCTTGAGCGTGATGACCTTGCCCGCGCGCGAGACCTTCCGGGAAAAAAGGTCGATGGATAGATCTGCGCACTTGAGTGTCGATTCGACCACATCATTCTGTGACCGACGCAGGAGCACCTCCAGTCGCGCGAGTACCTCCCCAAAAGCAAACGGCTTGACGACATAGTCATCACCGCCTGTCTTGAGCCCTCGAATTCGTTCGTCGACAGCATCCAGTGCGCTCAAGATAAGCACCGGAACCTTGTTCCCCGTTGCTCTCATTGCCGCAATGATGCTGAGCCCGTCGACGCCTCCCGGCAGCATGCGGTCCAGGATGACGGCATCGTAAGCGCTACCCCCCATCGCCAGGAACATCCCGTCGCGCCCGTTATCCGCGGTATCAACGACGTGACCTGCCTCCATCAAGCCTTTTTTCAAAAAGCCGGCCACCTGCATGTTGTCTTCCACTACCAAGATTTTCATCAGTGTCACCTAACCTCTCGGCCCGACGGCCAACCTTGCATTATCCCGGCGGCTCGAAAACCCAGCCTTTTATTGAAAAATTAAATTATTTTAATGTTTCCACCATGTTCCGGCCATATCGGCATCAGACGCCCCACGCCGGGACAGTCAAAAAATACGGTTAATAGAAAGCATTAAAAAAAATTAATTCGGTGGCAACAAAGTCATATATTCAAGTCCGTTACTATCCGTTTGACACCGCTCCAGTGCGGCACGACACCCTATCAATAGATTCCCTTCCCGCTGGAACACCTCGATCGCGATTGGACGAAGCTGCCATGACTCAAGCGAAACATCCGTTGCCAACACTCACTTCCGGTAAGCAGCGGATCCGAATGGGTGAATGCGAGATCGACCTTGGTGCGCGAATGTTCCGCCGTCGGGGCCAGGCACACGAGCTTGGGTCTCGCGCTTTCGACATCCTCGCGGTCATCGCTCTGGCAGCAGGTCGCCTGGTTTCGAAGAATGAATTGATGGACGCAGTGTGGCCGGACACGTTTGTCGAAGAAAACAACCTCCACGTCCACCTCTGCGCCATACGCAAGGCACTCGGCCCCGACGGGAAGCTCATTGTAACGGTCCCGCGACGCGGCTACAAACTGACGATCCCCCAACCGGAGACGCCAGAACCTGACCCGATGATGCTGGACCGACTCGTTGACGGTAAAGCGGATGCGATGACGGGGCGCGCGTCGCTACTGGGCAGGGAACAAGTCATCGCCGATATACGATCGAGGCTGCCATCCATGCGCGTTCTCACGCTTGCGGGTGCAGGTGGCATCGGCAAGACATCGATTGTCCGCGAAATCGCACGCCGGCTCTCAGACGAACGTGCCCCGAATATTCACTTCGTCGAACTGGCTGCCCGCAACACCTGCCGAGATGTCATTCAAGCCGTTGCCGCCGGCTGTGGCGTCACCGTCGACAGTCAAGAGTCGGACCTTGAACGTTTCGCGCTCATGTTGACGAAAGTAAAGGGCTTGCTCATCATCGACAACGCCGAGCACGTCGTCGAGCATGTAGCACAACTCATTGAGTTTGCCTGCAGTCGCGCATCCGAACTCCGCGTGCTTGTTACCAGCAGAACGCCGCTTCGCGTACCTTGTGAATTTGTCTATCGTGTCGGTCCGCTGGCCCTGCCTGAGCGAGAGGATGACGTCGAGGCCATGCTCAGCTCCCCCTCCGTTCGCCTTTTCCTTCGTCGCTTGTCTTCCAATGGCCATAACCTCGACTGGGACCATGACGGTCTACGGGCGGTTCAGGAGATATGCCGACGCTTGGACGGCGTCCCACTTGCAATTGAATTGGCGGCCGGACGCGCCGCGGTTCTTGGACTGGAGCACATCCTGCACGGCCTGGAAGAACCGTTGCTCTACCTCGGCGGTGGCTACAGAACTGCTGACGAGAGGCACAAGAGCGTGCGAGCCTCGCTCGATTGGAGCTTCGATATGTTGAGCGACAGCGAGCAGACGGTGTTTCGCCGCCTCTGCGCGATTGACGGCCACTTCAACGCTGACGCAGCGTGTTTTATCGCCCAAGACCACTCACTTTCTCGTTCCGCGGTGATGAACTGTGTCTGCGAACTCGTCGACAAATCGCTAGTGGAAATCTATTTTGAGAGTGCCGAGGTCAAGTATCAAGTGTTGGCGCTGGCGCGAGCCTATGGCAGAGAAAAACTTGTTGAGGCTGGCGAATTGAGTCGCGTCGTGGAACGGCACGCCCGATATGGTAGCGACAAAGCCATTAATGTATTGCTTCCCCAAAGTATGCCCGAGAGGTCCAGCTCGAGAGCAAGGGCTGAAGTGGCCCCGCTCCCCGCGTTTAGTCCAATAGCCGCCTAGGGCGTGTTCCAGCGAAAGACCGAACGGGCATTGTCTGACCCAGCGGGCGGGCGGAGATTTCGCGGTCGCTGTTTCGCGGCAAACGCCCGGGCAGCAGCCCGACGGATGTGTTCCATTTTATTGAAGCGCTGCCCTGACAGGACGCTCATCCGGCGAATGCCTGTCGTATCCGCTCGGCGAGAAATGTGACAAACGCCTGCACCTTGCGCGAATGACGTCGGTTCGGCAAATATGCCGCATAGACCTGCACATCGCCCATCAGCGGTTGCACCGACCAAGCGTCGAAGAGCGATAGCATCTCGCCGGCGACGATATCGCCCTGCACGAGCCACGTCGGTACCAGTGCGATTCCCTGACCGTTCAGCACGCCTTCGCGGAGTATGTCGAGACTGTTTGCGGTCAACCTGCCGTTCACCTCGACTTTTTCCGTGTGCCCATCGCGCGTGAATGTCCAGCTTTGCCGGCCTTGCCGGTATGGAAAACGCAAGCAGTGATGGCCGGCCAGATCGGCAGGGATCGCCGGGATTCCCATTCGCTCCAGATACGGATGGCTCGCGACCACGACGCGATGATTGTCCATCAGCTTCCGGACGACCAATCCCGGATCCTGCGCCGGCACGCCGATCCGCACCGCGACATCGAGCCGGTCGGCTGCCAGATCGAGATAGGCATCCGACACCACGAGATCGAGCGACACGTTCGGATACGCATCGAGAAACGCGGACAGGTGTGGCCCGAGCACGATCCGCGCGTAGGTCACCGGCACCGACACACGCAAGGTGCCGACTGGTTCGCTTCCGGCGTCCGCGACACTCTCGTCCGCCTCGACCAGCTCGGACAACAGTCGACTCACCTGCTCGAGATAGGTCGCCCCAGCATCGGTCAACGTCACCTGCCGCGTTGTCCGCGTCAGCAGTTTCACGCCGAGAGACGCCTCGAGCGCATCCATCAGGCGGGTAACCGAAGACGTCACGGTGCCAAGCTGGCGCGCCGCCTTCGAAAACCCGCCCGTGTCCGCGACGACAGCGAACGTCTGTAGCGCCAGCAGTTTGTCCATACCCTCTCCCTTTGCTGATTGTGCAACGCTGGATTGCGCCCAGCCGGTATTCTGCATCGTCCCGCCGACCTCTACGCTGTGCACATTCGGATTCAGCAGGAGGCGGCATGTCGTCCGTCGATATTCAGGTATTTCACGATTTCGCGTGCCCATGGTCCCGGATAGCCGAAGCCAATCTTCGCACGGCCCTCGTATCCCTCGGCTTTGACTCGTCAGCCGTCGTCACGTATCACCCGTTCGAACTGAACCCCGGCTTGCCCAGGACTGGCGTCAACCGCGCCGCTTACCTCGCGCGCGAGCATGGCAGCGCCATGCATGCGCAACGCCGCGACGCCGACGCCGAACGGGCGGGCAGGCGCATCGGCCTCGCATTCGATTTCGATCGGCTCACCGTGTTGCCCGCTACCTTGCCCGCACACCGGCTGATGGATTTTGCCGTCGCGGATGGCCCAACGGAATTGGCGATGGCACTCGCCACGTCGATTCACGACGCGTATTTCGTGCACGCGCTCGATATCAGCGATCACGACGTGCTCGTCGAGATCGGGGCTCGACACGGGTTGGCGCCACACACGACCGCCAAATTCCTCGCCTCCGGTGCGGGCGTGGATGCCGTGCGGACCGCGCGCGGACGGGCCCGAGAAGACGGCATCAAAGTCGTGCCGACCGTGTTGGTCGGCTCGACGCACATCCCCGGTGCGCAACCCCCCGGCATCTTCGCTCGCGCGCTGCGCGGCGCCGCGCTGACCGCACCTCAATCCCAATTACCTGAAAGAGTGTGATCATGAACCAGACAGTCTCCTGTCGTGCGATCGTAATCGGCGGCTCGCTCGGCGGTCTATTCGCCGCGACAACCTTGCGGGCGATCGGCTGGCACGTCGATGTGTTCGAGCGGTCGGCGAGTGAACTCGACAGCCGTGGCGGCGGACTCGTACTGCAACCCGATGTTCTCGATGCATTCCGCTTCGCCGGAATTGCACATCCGGGCGCGCTCGGCGTGCCTTCTCGCGACCGGCAGTTTCTCGACGCAAGCGGCACGGTCATCGCGCGGCAGCGGATGCCGCAGACCCAGACCGCGTGGAGCATGCTCTACCACACGCTCAGGCGCAGCCTGCCGGAGGGCGTGGTGCATGCAGGCGTCGCGCTGACCGACGTCGCGCAGGACGGCGACTACGTCGAGGCGACGTTATCGAACGGGGACCGAATTCGAGCCGATCTATTGATAGGCGCCGATGGCCCCCAGTCGACAGTCCGATCCCTTCTGCTATCCGGCGCGCAGCCCGCATATGCCGGCTATGTCGCGTGGCGCGGACTCGTACCGGAAGCAACGCTCGACCCGCAATCTACTGCGCAGCTGGCGGATGCGTTTACGTTTCAGGATGGTGTCGGCCATCAGCTGCTCACCTATCTGATTCCAGGCGACGACGGCTCGACACGGCCCGGCGAGCGACGCTGGAACTGGGTCTGGTATCGGCCGCTGCCGGCCGGCGCCGAACTGGACGCGGCGCTGACGGATCGTGACGGCGGGCAGCGGACGCATTCAATCCCCCCCGGCGCGCTGCAGGATACGTATCGCGTGCGACTGCGCGACGACGCATCGCGCCGACTCGCGCCCTCGCTCGCAGCGCTCGTGCAGGCAACCGATGCACCGTTCATGCAGATCATCCAGGATTACCAGGCGCCGCAGCTCGTCTATGGACGCGTTGTCTTGATTGGCGACGCCGCCTTCGTCGCGCGGCCGCATACTGGCGCCGGCTCGGGTAAGGCAGCCGCCAACGCGGTATCGCTCGCCCGCAGTCTGCAGGCGCACGGCCACTCGATCGACAGCGCGTTGTCCGAGTGGGAAGCCGTGGAATTGCGCATCGGCCAGCAACTGGCACAGCTCGGCACGATGCTCGGCGCGCGCATCATGGGTAGCGCAGACGCGCGTCGACGTGCATAACCGGCGAGCACGAAGCGGCGCTCGATGCCGACCCGCTCGAGCAGCGGTGACAGTTGTGGACACTCGATCGCTCCTGGTTCATGGATGGGCCATCCAGTTGAGGTCGGACGGAGTTCGTGGAGGCCAACGGGTCAAGCAGTGATCCGATTCAGATGGAAGCGCTGCGTGAACGCGACAGGCGATTGGCAGATCCGTTCGCTCATCGCGTAACAGACAATTTCGCCGCTGTACAGATCCCTCAGCCCGGCAAGATACAGCCAGCCCTCGTCGGGTCGGTCACGCCTGACTGAGAGGACGCGCCCCAACCGAAGGCAACTTAATCGTTATGACGGAAACGCGCTGCCGCTCGATTTCCTGACGGGATGGGAAGGTTGATCTGTGGCGTTCGTCGATGCAGTCGACTGACATATCGATCCCATATTCAGTGTCCGCGTAGCGTCGCGCGGATCGCGCCGCATGCCAATCGCAATGCCGCCTCGGTGGGCGGCGTGTCGGCGAGGCCGTCGAGCACCGTGAAATCGTGAATCGTGCCGAGGCAGCGAACCGCGCTGACGCGCACCCCGGCGAGCATCAGCTTGCGGGCGTAGGTTTCGCCGTCGTCACGTGCGGCATCGTTTTCAGCTGTGACGATCAGCGCTGGAGGCAGGTCTTCGAGATCCGTGTAACTCGCGTTTAGCGGCATCGCGATTATTTCGCCGCGGTTTTCTGACGGAAAGCGCGTCCATGCGTGCATGCGCTCGGTGTGTGTGGTCAAGCTCGGACCGTCGGCGTATGTCGCTGCCGAGGCGCCCGCCGTGCTTGTAGAAAAAGTCGGACACAGCATGATCTGAAGCGCGATACGGGGGCCGCGGCGCGCCTTGACGAGCGGCGCGAGGGTGGCGGCGAGATGACCGCCCGTGCCTTCGCCTGCGACGATAAGGGCGCCTCCGTCGAGATTCAATGCACGTGCATGCTCGTGCAGATGGACGAGCGCGGTGAACGCCTGCTCGTTTTGGGTCTGAAAGCACGCGGCGGGCGCGGGCGTGTAATCGACCAGTACGACGACCGCCTCGGCGTCGGTGGCAATCCTGCGCGCGAGCCGGTTATCGCTTTGGGCACCCGCGAAACTCGCGCCGTCCGGCAGGAAGAGCACGGCGGGCAGCGGAGTCGGCGCCGCCTGCGGCGGTCGTACGATCCGTATCGTGAAGCCCGGATCCGCGGCGCCCGCTTTCAGCGCGATTTCTTCGGTGTGGATCGCGTCGGTAGCCTCGCCGTTTGCCCATTCGCGCAATCGCTCTGCCGGAACCCCTGCCTCAGTGGCATGGTCGACGAACGATTGCGTTTCCGCGTCGAGGACCGGATACGAGTTTGCGGATCTGATCAGGCCCGGTGCGGCGTCTTCAGGCAGACGGGCAGACGTGAAATCGTTCATGGGGCAGTTTCCGATGAGTGAGGCTTGCTTGTCGATCCGGCACCGTTGGCCGTCGACAGAACAAATTTTCATCGGATTCCCGCACGAGCCACAGTTAAGCGTTGCTAAGAGGCGTTAAGCCCGTGTCCAGCAAAGCGTTCCGGCGAGTGACGCGCGCGTCGAGCCGATTTACCGTCGCTTCATGTCTGCACACCGCGCGTTGCCGCGGCCTCCTGCAAATGCCCCTGCAACCACGACGGCGTGTCTGCCCGTCCCGCTTCGATCAATGCGTTTGCGCTCCCTGCGTCGCCAGCGCACGCGAACACTTCGAGTTGCATCGGGGTTGCGCCTGCCGGCGTGACAGGTCTGCCTTCGTGAATGGCCTCGAAGCCCTCTCCCCATTTGTCCCAATACGCGAGACCGCGCCGGCGCGTGCGCTCGCGAAGCCGTGCGGTCCATTCGCGCGCGAGCGCCACTTCCCCTTCCCATGTCGCGACGGCGATCGAGCCGATCGCGAGCCCATAACAGACGGTCAGATCGTGATCGATCGCGAGCGCCTCCGTCGCGCAGTCGCGCGCGAGCGCCATCGCCGCGTCGGTCTCGCCCTGCAGCCACATAATGCGCATCAGAATGGAAAGCGCAGCGATATGCGCATCGACCTGCGCGTGATTCGCGTGGGTCGCGCGCACCGGGTCCTTGTCGCGCGCCATCACCGCTTCGATCAACGCGCGCGCGATAGCGTGGTCCCCGAGGAAGTGATGTGACAGCGCGCACATCCGCTCGCCGGTTTGCGTCGTCGCAAAGTCGCCCGTCCGTGCGGCGGTAGCGCGAAACGCACGCGCATGTTCGAGGCTTTCCGCGTATACGCCCGCGAGCGTCCGATGCGCCCACACGCCCCACAGCGTGCGCAATGCGAGCCGGTCGTCGCCGAGGCGCTGCGCGGCGGCCTGTGCGGCGTCGAACGCGTGGGCCATCTCCGCCGTCGGCCCACGCGTGTGCCACAGCGCGTGACCGTACGCGGCGAGCAGCTCGATATGCTGCTCCTTGCCCGCCAGATCCGAGTTTTCCGCGGCGGCGATCGCGCGCTCGGCCATCCCGAGGAACTCGTGAGGGAGCGAAAGATGAAACCACAGCGGCGCCGTCGCGATCAGCAGATCGATCGCGAGCTTCGGTTCGCCATCCTGCGCGGCCGCCCAATCGAACGCGGCTCGCACGTCGTTGATTCGCTGGCTGTGAATCGCGAGCCACTGACGCGGCGCCTTGCCTTCCCACGCCGCCACGGGGTCGGCAAAGATCGCACAGCAGTACAACGCATGGCGGCGGCGCGCGTCCTCGAGTTCGTTCGTCTCTTCAAGTCGCATGTGTGCGTAGTGGCGCGTCGTGTCGAGCAGTCGATACGGATGGTCCGAATCGTCGATTGCGCAGGCGATCAGCGACTTGGCGATCAGGCCAGTGACGGCGTCGAAGGCGGCGAGGTCATCGACGTCGCCACCGGCCGCGACAGCCGCGGCGGCATCCATGCCGAAGGCGGCCCGCATGACCGAGAGGCGGCGCAGCACCTGGCGCTCCTCCGGCCGGAGCAATTCATAGCTCCAGTCGAGCGTTGCGCGCAGCGTCTGCTGGCGCGGGAGCGCCGTGCGGCGGCCCTGCGTGAGCAGCGCGAAGCGATCGTCGAGCCGCGCTGCAATCGAATGCACGTCCATCAAGCCGACGCGCGCCGCCGCAAACTCGATCGCGAGCGGGATACCGTCGAGCCGTCGGCAAATATCGATCACGGGGCCCAGATTCGCGGCGCTCAACGCAAAGCGGTCATTGGCGGCGCGCGCGCGGTCCTGAAACAGCGCGATCGCCGGGAACTGCACGGCGTCGTCGAGGCTCACGACTGCGTCGGTTTCGGGCGACGGCAACGCGGCGAGGCGATGGACGGATTCGCCTTCCGCGCGCAGCGGCTCGCGGCTCGTGACCAGCAGATGCACGCCGGACGCGCCTTGCAGCAGTTGCTCGGCGAGCACGGCAACGGCATCGATCAGATGCTCGCAGTTGTCCAGCACCAGCAGCGCCGGCGACGCCTCGAGCGCCTGGATAAGGTCGGGCACCGGATCGCCGCTGGAGACGGCAACGCCGAGCGCCGAGGCGATCGTACTGGCCGCGCTCGCGGCCGCGGAAACCGGCGCGAAATTGACGAACACGGCGCGCATGCCGGTGCGCTGTGTGAAGCGATGCGCGACAGCGACGGCCACAGTCGTCTTCCCCATGCCGCCCGGGCCAGCGATCGTGAGCAAGCGTCGCTCGGGCAAGTGGTCGGTCAGACCTGCGATGACGTCCTCGCGACCTATCACGCGGGCGAGCGTGACCGGCAGACCGCGTGAACCGCTTTCGGACCCGGTGGAAGGCTGGGCGGCGTGCGTATGAGGCCGTGGTGCGGCAGGGTCCGCTGCTTCGACACGGGTAACGGGCGCCGCGAAACGATAGCCGCGTCCGGTCTCGTTGACGATGTAACGCGCACCGTCCGGTCCGTCACCGAGCACCTTGCGCAGCGCCGACAGATGCACGCGCAGCGCGCCTTCCTCGACGACGTTGTCCACCCAGACGCTGTCGCACAGATTGCGCGTCGAGACCAGCGCGCCCGCATGCTCGACAAGGACGACGAGAATGTCGAGCGCGCGGCTGCCGATTTTCAGCGGCGCACCGTCCTTGAGCAGGATTCGTTGCGGGAATTGCAGCGTAAAAGGGCCGAACGCGAGGCTGTAAGGAGCGGTCATCGAGAGCGTCATCGCGCGGGTTAAGTGCCAGCCAATACGGTGTGCCGGGAGTGCACACTGACGCAAAAACAGCCAATCATTGCTCAAAAGCGCAGTACGCGCCCTTAAAAGATCTTAAAAAAACCTGCTTTGCTGCAGCCGACGACGATTGGCACGGCTCCGCGCGCCGACTTAGCAACGCTTAACAAGTCGTAACTGGCCCGATGCGCGTCTGCCCGCCAACATTGCTCCATGCAAGCCAATCAATGATCGGAGGTCGAGATGGAGCGTCTGAAAGCGCTGGAAGTATTCAAGGCAGTGGCGGACCACGGCAGTTTCACGCGGGCGGCGGACGCGACCAATATTGGCGTACCGTCGGTGAGCCGCGCGGTGCAGGATCTTGAAACGATGCTCGGTGTGCAGCTCTTCAACCGGACCACGCGCCGCGTCGCGTTGACCACGGCGGGCCATGCGGTGCTCGAGCGCGTCACGGGCGTCCTGTCCTCCTATGAAAACCTCGCGCGTACCGGCAGCGACGAAGCCGGCGATTGCGCGGGTAACGTCCGCATCGAGGTGCCGGCCATCTTCGATACCGCCCGCCTCACTTCCGTCCTTGTCCGCTTCATGCGCGCCTGGCCGAAAGTACGGGTCGACGTGCGGCGCGTCGATCACCAGGCCGACACACTCGGCGATCTTGCCGACCTCGCAATCGTCGTCGGTCGCTCGGCGCCGTCGTCGTGCATCGCGCGATCACTCGCGGCCGTGCCGCTCGGGCTTTATGCGAGTCCTGCCTGGCTCGAACGGACCAACGGTCTCGCTCACCCGCTCGATGTGCCTGCCGAAGCTTGCCTGGCAACGGGCGCGCAGCATTCGGCATGGACGGTCAGCCATCAAGCATCCGGGGAGTGTGTTTCGCTTGGCGCGCGCGCGGCGCTGCGCACGAATTGTCCTCATGCGCTTCTCGCGGCGGCCGTCGACGGCGAGGGGGTAGCCATCCTGCCCAACCAGCTCGCCCAAGCGGCGCTCGATCGCGGCGAACTCGTGCGTGTGCTCGATGCGTGGCAGGTGGCGCCACTGGAAGCCTGTCTCGTTTACCGGTCCAGACGCAATCTCCCCGCGCGGGTGCGCAAATTGACCGAGTATTTGCTCGATGCCTTCGGCGAGCAGCGCGACGAGGTGGGCGCAATGGCGGCCGTACCGAACATTGCCCGGATGGCAGCGACGCAGGCGACGCTCACGCCGTGCGCAGCTTGATGAAGATTGTGCTTATACGAATGCAGGGGAAACAACGAAATGATGGTTGATTTTGCTGGATGTGTGCTGGACGTGTCGTCGCGGTATCTCGGACTCGCGACCAGGAACCGGACGGTCGTGGCTTACGTCGACGCCGGACCGGGACATGCAACGCGCGTGAGCGATTCACATCGTGGCGCGTCGTCCTCCAGAATGCCGCAGCAGGCGCATGCTGCCACGGATGTGGCCTCGCCGATGTAGCCGGTCCCTCGGAGGAGCGATGTGACGGCACTTCGCGTGCGGTGACGAAGGACGCCGGTCGAGGCGTCGACATCCGGTCCCGGAAGGCTGCGGTGCATTCGACCGCAGCCGAGGGCGCGAGATTGTGAAGGACTATCGTTCGATGGGCCTCACGGTCGTCACCGCACCGGCGTTGCGTCGTAGTTGACCGGCACCCAGTCGTATTGCGCACCGTCCCGGCGCAGGTGGCCGAGCCCGGGAAACGCGATATGCGCGGCGCCGACGAGATAGCGCCGATCGGCGACGCGCTTCAGCGTGTCCCGCCGCGTGCGGCGGGCGGCGCCGGCATCGCTGTCGTACTGGACCGTCGCGTTCACGTCGCGCAACTGGATCGCCGCCACGTGCACGATGTCGCCCCACGCGAGCAGGCCCGCGTTGCCGCTCTCGATCAGATAAGCCGTATGCCCCGGCGTATGGCCGGGCATCGGCACCGCGCGAATGCCGGGCGCGAGCGTCGCTTCGCCGCGAAACGTCTTGAAGCGGCCGGTCGCGACGTAAGGCGCGACCGCGGCGGCGGCCGCATCGAAAAACGATGAGAGGAACGCAGGCGCTTGCGCCTTGTTCGCGGGATCGAGCCAGTAAGCGGCTTCCACTTCGTTCACCCGCACGATCGCATTCGGAAACGTCATCGCGCCGTTCGACACAATGCCGCCGACATGGTCCTTGTGCAGGTGCGTGAGCAGCACTTCGTCGATCTGCGCGGGCGCGTAGCCGGCCGCGCGCAGGTCGTCGAGCAGCTTGCCGCAGCAGTCACCGTACAGCGTGCCGGCACCCGCATCGACGAGGATCCGCTTCGATCCGGTATCGACCAGAAACGCGTTGATCGACCCCTGCACGGGCGGCTCCAGGAACGCGCGGTCGAGGTCGCGCCGGATCTCGTTCTTCGAGATGTCGCGAAACACCGTGTCGACCGGAAACGGATGGGTGCCGTCGGACAGCGCGATCACCGTGAAGTCACCGATCTTCTGCCGATAGAAGCCGGGGGGCTGCTGGCCCGCGGCAGGGGCTGGCGCTGTGGATTGCGCTTCGGATTGCGCATTGGCGTGGGCGTCGGGCTGCACGCCGGCCTGCGCGAACGCCGCGGACGCGAGCAGGCCCGCACATCCGGCCACGACGAGCAAACGGGCCGCATGCACAACGCACGCGTGCCGGGACAGGTTCTTCATGTGTTCTCCGCGATGAACCGTGCGCGCGCCCGGCCACGAACGGGACGACCCGCGCGACACGCGATGTTGCCCAGCGTATCGGGCACGGTGGCGAAAATCCTGCGCGGCGCCTGAATTGTCCTGAAGACCCGGCACGCGAGCGCGGCCGCCGCACCGGCCGGCGCGCGGCACGACACATCACCAGCCGAACTTCGCTTCCATCCCGACATAGTCGGCGTTGCGCGCGCCGAGTGCGCGAATCGACGAGCCGAGCTGGAAGTGCACGGCTTCGAGCGCGAGTGCGACGTTCGCGTTCACGAGCCAGTCGACGCGCGCCTGTGCGTACATCCCCGTCCACGCACCACCCTTGCCCGCCGTGCCCGGCACCGCCGACATCCCCTGCCCGTAGATCGCATCGGCCGTCGTCTGCCGCCACTGGAAGCCGACGGCGGTGAGCACCGTCACCGAGCTGGCCGGCTTGAAGGTCAGCGACGGCTTCACGTGGATCAGGTTGCTGTACCCGGTATAGCCGGCGAGCGTGAAGTAATAGCCGTTCGGAAACATCGGGTTGAACGTGCCGACGCGCCGGTCGCCCGGATGCGCGTCGCCCGATGCGCCGTCGACCTGGATGCCGATGCGCGGCGTGCCGGCCGTCTTCGCGAACGTGTAGCCGCCCAGCGCGCCGAACGCCCACGCGCCGATCGTGTCCTGCCCGACGTGGCCCGTCTGCAGCATCGCCTCGACGTCCCAGTCGAGCCCGTCAGTCTTGCCCGCATAGCGCATGTCGAACACGTCGCGCCGTTCGGTGCCGGACGCATCCGGATAGCGCGCGTTGTCGCGCGTATAGCGCGACCAGTACGCGGACAGATCGCCGGGCCCCGTGCCGTTGCGCTCGACGCGCACGCCGTCGAATCGCAGGTGCCGGTTCGACACGTCGTCGAACACGGCCGCATTGCGATACTGCACCGGGCGCGTCACATAGCCGATCAAGCGCCATTTGCCGATTTCGTAATCGGTCCACAGTCCATCGTATGCCTGCCGCACGTTCGGGCCGTCGCGTACCGACACGAAACGCTGCAAATCGAACGCCATCTCCTGCCGGCCGATCCGCGTCTTGAACGTGCCGGCCCCCAGTTGATCGACGTACGCGACGAACGCCTGCTCGAGGTCGAGCTGGTCCTTGTCGACCGGGCCGACGGTGTCCTTGCCGAACGGCCGCGCATCGACGAACTGCACGAACGCCTGGAAGTGCCCGCGATACCGCAGGTCCGCGTGCACGTTCGTGCGCTGGATCACGTAGTTGTCGTCGTGCGCGGAGCCGAGGCCGAACAGCGGCGCGTTGTTCAGTTCGAAGCGCTCGCGCAGGTTCGCGCCGAGCGACAGGTAGGTCGACGGATCGTCGCCGAGCCGTATGTATTTCAGCGCGTCGAACGGCTTGCGCGGCACGCACGGATTCGCGAGCACCGACCAGTCTTCCTGCCAGCGGTTGAACGACACCGTCGGACGTTTCGCGGTGCACGACGCCGTGGCGGCGGCAGCCGGCGACGCGGCCGCGCCGGCCGCCGCTACATTGGCATCGGCATCGGCAGCGGCATCGGCGCCGACGGCCGCCCCCGCATGCAACGCGGCGCCGCCCGCCAGCACGACGCACGGCAGCGCGCCGCGCCACGATCGTTTCATCGGCCGGCGCACCGTCATTTCGACCGCGCGTGGATTTCGGCGACGTAGCCGCCCGGGAATTGCACGAGCGCCGCGTCGCGGCCGTCCGACTTGAACGGCGGCACGAGCACCGTCACGCCCGCGACTTCGGCCTGCTTCAGCGTCGCGCCGAGATCGGCCACTTCGTAGCCCGTCATTTCACGCCCGAACGGGTAAGGCAGCTGGCCGTCCGTCGCGAGCACGGTCATCTTGCCGAAGCCCGATTCGATCCGAATGCGGCGGTACGTGTCGTTCGGCCGGCCGATCTCGATGCCCGGCGCATGGCGCACGTCGGACACGATCTTGCCGTGCGAGAACGCGACGAAGTTGCGCGCCAGCTTGCTCGCGCTTTCCGGCGACACGTACACGCGGTTCTCCGGCACCGTCTGCAGCGGGTCGTAATTCGGCGCCTGCGTGTGCCAGTACAGCTGCATGTTCACGCCGCCCGGCCAGCGGACGATCGCATCGCGGCCGATCGGGTCGGGGAACGTCGTCACGACGATGTCCGCGCCATGCGCGCGCGCCGACTTCACCGCGACGTCCATGTCGGTGACGAGATAGCCGGTGCGTTCCTCGCAGAACGGATACGGGATCGGCGTCTTGAAACCGAATACCGAGATCGTGCCGACCGGCGTCAGCACGAGCTGCGACATCGTCTGGCTCGGCGTCGGCGTGACCTGGAACACGCCCTGCTTCGACTTCTTGCCGCCGAACGTCGCGACGAAGCTGTCGGTGAAGCGGTCGAAGTCTTCGGGTGCGACGCACACGTGGGTCGTGTCGTATTGCGGGCCCACCGCAACGGCGGGGAAGCGCGCCGCGGCGGCCGGCGACGCGATGTCGTCGAGGTGGGTTTCGTCGGCGAATGCCGGCGCGCCGACCAGCAGCGCGGCGAGCACGGCCGACGACGCGGCGGTGATGCGCAGCATGTTGCGCAGATTCAGTGAACTCATTGGTTTTCTCCTTGATGATGATGCGCGCGGCTCGGCGCCGCGCGCGGATTCGGATTCAGCGGGATGCAGGCCACTCGTCCGGGCGGCCCGGACGACACGCGAGAAACACGCGCACCGCGAGCGGCAGCGTGCGCCGCAACCGGGCGCGCGCGGCTTCCCGCTCGGCGAGAGACGGAGCAGACGCATCGTTTCAGCGCGGTCGTCGCAACGTCACCCAATTGCGGGAACGCTGCGAGCCTGGTCTCGCCTATCGTTGAGCACGGTGACGAGGACAAGCCCACCGATCAGCCCCAGATGTTCGAAAAACGCGTTAAGCGCCATGAAGCGCGCAGCGCCCGTCATGTTCCAGAAGTCGGCGGCCACCAGCATCGCGACGAGTGTCAGCACACCGAGGCCGCCTGCGCCGAGCCACGTGAAACGCCGCGACAGCACGCACAGTGGCCCGCCGATCTCGACCACGATCGCCATCGCCGCCCATACCGACCCGGGGTGCAGGCCGAAGTGCGCCTGCTCCGCGGCGGCCGCATTGAAATCCAGCAGCTTGTACACGCCCGCGATCAGATACGCGGACACCAGGATCAGACGCGCGACCGGCAGCACCCATGGCTGCGACAGCAGCGCACGGACCCACGCCGGGGAGTCGTAAGTCGTATGCATCGCCATCTCAGACCGCCCAGCACGAGCACCCGAACGCGCCCCAGAAGCCCTTCGCGTCGGACGTCGGCAACGTGCTTCCCCATGCGCTCGCGTGCGCATGCTGGTGAACGTTGCATTCATTCGCGCAGGCGCACATCGCAGCGGCCGCCGCGCGTTGCAACGGCGCGCCGCTGCGCTGCGTCGCGCCCCAGCCGCCATAGCCGCCGAACTCGCGCACGGGCGACCAGTCCGGCATCGCCGGCGGGATCGGCGCGTCGTGCGACGTGAACGGCCCCGCGCCCCACACGATCTTCCCGTCGACCACCGTCAGCAACGCGGTCGTGCCGGCGATATCGTCCTCCGCGCACGCGAAGAAATCGCGATCCGGGACCACCAGGTCGGCAAGCTGCCCCACCGCGATGCGTCCTTTCTTGCCTTCCTCGTTCGAGAACCACGTCACGTACTCGGTCCACATCCGCAGCGCGGTTTCGCGATCGAGCAGGTTGCGCTGCGGATACAGGCGCATGCCGCCGACCGTCTTGCCGGCCACGAGCCACGCGAGCGACACCCACGGGTTGTACGACGCGACGCGCGTCGCGTCGGTGCCGGCCGACACCTTGAGCCCCTTGGCGAGCATCTTCGCGACAGGCGGCGTCGCCTCGGCGGCTTGCGCACCGTAACGCTCGACGAAGTATTCGCCCTGGTACGCCATCCGGTGCTGCACCGCGATACCGCCGCCGAGCGCGGCGATCCGGTCCATCGATTTCTCGGTGATCGTTTCCGCGTGATCGAAGAACCAGTTCAGCCCTGCGAGCGGGATGTCTTCGTTGACCTTCTCGAACACGTCCAGCGCGCGGCTGATGGTTTCGTCATAGGTCGCGTGCATGCGCCACGGCCAACGGTTTTCCGCGAGCACGCGTACGACGCCTTCGAGATCGTCCTCCATCTGCGCGGGCAGGTCCGGACGCGCGACGCGGAAGTCCTCGAAGTCGGCCGCGGAAAACGCCAGCATCTCGCCGGCGCCGTTGTTGCGGAAGTAGTCGGTTCCATCGTGGTACTTGACGCTCTTCGTCCAGTTCACGAAGTCTTCCTTCTCCGCGTTCGGCTTCTGCGTGAACAGGTTGTACGCGATCCGGATCGTCATCTCGCCCGCGTCGTGCAGCTTGCGGATCACTTCGTAATCGTCCGGATAATTCTGCGAACCGCCGCCCGCGTCGATCACGCCCGTCACGCCCAGCCGGTTCAGCTCGCGCATGAAATGGCGCGTCGAGTTGTACTGATACTCGAACGGCAGCTTCGGCCCCTTCGCGAGCGTCGCGTAGAGGATCGTCGCATTCGGGTTCGCGAGCAGCAGGCCCGTCGGGTTGCCTGCGGCATCGCGAAGGATGGTGCCGCCCGGCGGCTCCGGCGTGTCCTTCGTATAGCCGACGACACGCAGCGCTGCTGCATTCAGCAGCGCGCGATCGTACAGATGCAGGATGAACACCGGCGTGTCCGGCGCGACCGCGTTGAGTTCGTCGATCGTCGGCAGCCGTTTCTCGACGAACTGGTGTTCGGTGAAGCCGCCGACCACGCGCACCCACTGTGGCGCCGGCGTGATCGCGACCTGCTGCTTGAGCATCTCCATCGCGACCGCGAGCGACGGCACGCCGTCCCAGCGCAATTCCATGTTGTAGTTCAGGCCGCCACGAATCACGTGGCAGTGGTTGTCGATCAGGCCCGGCAGCACGCCGCGGCCGCCGAGATCGACCACCTTCGTCGCGCGGCCCGCGAGCGGCATCACGTCCGCTTCGCTGCCGACGGCAACGAAGCGTCCGGCGGCAATCGCGACCGCTGTCGCGACGGGGTTCGCGCGGTCGAGCGTCGTGAATCGTCCGTTATGCAGGATCAGATCCGGTTGGGTCACGGTTGCGGTCATATGCATCACCTCTTGTTGATCAGAAGCCAAAGAGTTGTTTGACGGTAGGTAAGGCTTGCACGCCGATCAGCATGCCGAGCAACCCGACCAGTGCAATCAACGGCGGTGCGGGAGAGCGAACCTTGATGGCGCTGTAAATCACACCGATCAGCACGCCCGCACCAAGGGAAACCAGATAAGGTTCCATGCAATAAATCTCCCGGACAATTTCAAATGCAGCGGCAGCGTTCCGACCCGCATGCCGCGGGCGGCATGCGTGTTTCGGTCACGTCCGCCGCCCGCGGCAATGGCGCCAATGCGACGCGTTCGCATCGAACCCGCCGCACCGGCATCAGCGGTTGCCGGCCGTCTGCGCTTACTTCGCCGGAACGGGCGCAATCGACTCGTGCGGCGTCGCGGTGCGCTGCGGCGCCTTGTGGAGCATCGTGTACGCGTAGTCCACGCCCATCCCGTAGGCGCCCGAATGCTCCTTCGCGATCGCCATCACCGCGTCGTACGTCTCGCGGTGCGCCCAGTCGCGCTGCCATTCGAGCAGGACCTGCTGCCACGTGACCGGCACCACGCCAGCCTGCACCATGCGCTGCATCGCGAAGTCGTGCGCAGCCTGCGTCGTGCCGCCCGATGCGTCGGCGACCATGTAGATTTCGTAGTCGCCTTCCAGCATCGCGCACAGCGCGAACGTCGTATTGCAGACTTCGGTCCACAGGCCCGACACGACGACCTTCTTGCGGCCGTTCGCGGCCAGCGCGTCGCGCACCTTCTGGTCGTCCCACGAGTTCATCGACGTGCGTTCGAGCGTCTTCTGGTTCGGGAACACGTCGAGCAGCTCGGGATAGGTGTGGCCCGAGAAGCTCTCGCTTTCGACCGTCGTGATCGTCGTCGGGATGTTGAAGACCTTCGCGGCCTTCGCGAGCCCGACGACGTTGTTCTTCAGCGCTTGGCGATCGATCGACTGCACGCCGAAGGCCATCTGCGGCTGCTGGTCGATGAAGATCAGCTGGCTGTTGTGCGGGGTAAGTACTTCAAGCTTCGGATTGCTCATGGTGTGATGTCCTTTGACGCGGAGAAAAATGAGACTCGCCCGGCCGACGAATCCGCGATGCGTCCAATGCGCTTGTCGGAAGCGTCGGCAACCGGCCTGCATCATTCAATACGCGAATGGGCGACCACACCAATTAATTGTTCTGATTCTCACCTCTCTTGAAATTCAAGCTGAAAAGATCTGAATTTCGTTGAATGCGCTAACGACGAACGCGCAGACCTGATAGGCTGGCCCAAGACTTTCGGATCGACGCCAGCCCGGTATTTATCCGTATTTTCAACGGCCGTCATTCCATTCCAGACCTATGAAACCGTACATTGCTTCGCTTTTCGCCGGCATCCTCGCCGGCGTCGTTTACGCGCTGATCGGCGTGCAATCGCCGGCGCCGCCCGCCATCGCCCTGGTCGGCCTGCTTGGCATTCTGGCCGGTGAACAGATTCTTCCCGTGGTGCGACGGCTGTTCGACGGCATCCGACTGGGAACCGCATGGCGCGAAGCGAAGTGCAGTCAGCACATGTTCGGCGCGCTGCCCGGCGCACACGCCGACGCTGCCGCGAAGCGCCGCGAATCGACGCCGACGTGACAGGCAGACGTCGAGCGCATACGGCGGCGACCTGACCATCGGCACGCATGCGTGCGTGCCTTGTACGTCGGACGACGAACCGTTGTGAACGGGATTGGATTCAGCGTCGCTCGACGGTCCGACACCGCCTGATGCCCTTGCCGTAGCGAAATTCGCCATGAAGCTGTCTTTCGAAGCACTCGAGGCCCTGGACGCGATCGACCGCACCGGTACGTTTGCCGACGCGGCAGAGCTGGTGCACCGCGTGCCGTCTGCACTGACATACGTCGTACAGAAGCTCGAAAGCGACCTCGGCGTCGCGTTGTTCGATCGCAGCGGCCGTCGCGCGAAGCTCACGCGCGCGGGCCGCGTCGTCGTCGAGGAAGGTCGCCGTCTTCTTCATGCCGCCGAACAGCTTGAACGGAAGGCGCAGCGCGCGCAGCAAGGTTGGGAAACCGAGGTCCGCGTCTGTATCGCCGAGATACTGCCCTTCGACTTGATGTGGCCATACGTCCATGCTTTCTACGCACTTGAAATGGACACGCGACTGCGACTCTCCACCGAAGTGCTCGGCGGCACCTGGGATGCGCTGATCTCGCGGCGGGCGGATCTAATCGTCGGCGCGGCGGGCGAGCCGCCCGAACTGCCGGACATCGTGGCGCAGCCAATTGGCACGCTCCGGCACGTGTTCGCGGTCGCCCCGACCCATCCGCTCGCGGCGCTGCCTGAACCGCTGTCGATGACATCGATCGTCGAGTATCGCGGCGCGGTGATCTCCGACACGTCCCGCGAACTTCAGCCGCAGTCGGTCGCGGTTGACGCTGGCCAACCGTATCTCGCGGTGCCGACGCTCGCTGCGAAACTGGCCGCGCAATGCGAAGGACTCGCGGTGGGTACGCTCCCGGACTGCATCGCGGCGCCCGCGATCGCGCAAGGCAGGCTTGTCGCGCGGGAAGTCACCGGCATGCGCGACACGACCCATTGCTATATCGCGTGGCGTGCCGACGAAGCCGGGCGCGCGCTACGCTGGTGGGTCGAACAGCTCGGTCACCACGACCTCGTCGACCGGTTCACCGCGCGCGCGTGACGCTGCGCTTTCTGCGAACGATCGAGCGGTCTCGCGCTTACCGACCTGCATCAAGCGGTTCTCGAAATCAGCGTTGAAGGCATGAAGAAACGCGGGGCGGCTTCGCCGCCGCCCCGGTCACGCACGTAGCTAACGTCACGTGCGGAATCGGCGTTCAGCGCGATGCGGACGGCTCGCCGGTCCGGCCGGAGCGCCAGGTGAGGAAGGCGAGCGCCGCGAGCGGCAGCGCCAGTGCCCAGAACCCGGCGTACAGGTAGGCGGTCGCGCCGGCGCCCGCGCCGATCGCGAAACCGACAACCGGCGGCAGCGTGCGTCGCAGCCGCGCGCGCGCGGCCTCCCGTTCGGCGGCCGCAGCGATCGGCACGAGCCAGTCGAATGCATCGATGACCGCCTGCGTAACGTTGCCGGTCATCACGGTGTTCGCGACGACGGTGCGTGCGGTCAGCCGGCCGTGCGCATTCTGCACGCCCATTGCCGCCGCGCCGAGCAGCCCGCAGACGATCGTCGCGGGCGCATCGGCGCTGCCGATCGGCGACGCCGCGACGCCCGCGAGCATGAATCCGGCCAGCAGGATCGTCTGCAGCGCGTACAGCGAGCACGCCCGCGGGCCATGCCCGCGCACGCGCATCCGGTGGTCGAGCAGGCGGGCGGCCACGATGCCCGCGATGAATGCCGGAAACGCGAGCCACTTGATCATGAGGCCCTGGCCGACACCGGCGAGGCCCGAGCCGATCAGGATGAAGTTGCCGGTGACGTGCGCGGTAAAGAGCCCGAACAGCGCGACGAAGCCGAGCGTGTCGACGTAGCCGGCGATCGATGCGAGAAACACATCCTCGCCGCGCAGGTGATCGGGGGCCGCCGCGGCCGCTGGCGTTACTTGCGCGGGCTGCATGTCGTGGCTTCCGTGGTTGTGTCGGCGGTGCCCGCATCGCGGACCTGCGCGGCGAGCGCGCGCAATTGCGCGTGCACGAGCGGGATCGCGTGCTCGCGGACGACGAGGCCGATCAGGCGCGCTAGCGCGATCAGCGGCGCCGCGGGCGATTGCACGCGCACGCGGTGGTACAGGAAGCCGACTGCGACGGCGGCTCCCGGCGAGATCAGATAAGGCATGGTCCGTTCCGGTTGCGCCGCGGGCCGCGGCCGACAGGATGGCGCCCGGCCCGTGCGGCGGTTCTGGAGCAAGACTAGGGAATGCCGGCCTGAAAGTCATGGCGGCGACCTGAATTTTCCTGAAAACGCCGAACGGCACACGGCTCGGCACCGCGCCCGCCTGCGTCGCCGGCCGCGCCGGGGCGTGCGTTGCCATCTTTCGATCGACATGGGCAGAATGGCCGCATTCAGGAGCCGACGCATGACCGAAGCCAAGCGCAATGCTGCGCCCCGCCCGCGCGGGACGACCGTCGACGCCACCGCCAGCCCATCGGGACGTCGCCTCACGCCGGAAGCGCGCGAACGGCAGATCGTCGAAAAGGCGGTCGAGCACTTCGCGACCCACGGATTTTCCGGCAGCACGCGCGAGCTCGCGCGGCAAATCGGTGTGACGCAACCGCTGCTCTACCGGTATTTCCCGAGCAAGGAGGCGCTGATCGACCGCGTGTACGACGAGGTCTACACGTGGAATCCCGACTGGGAAAAACTGATCGCCGATCGCTCGGTGCCGCTGCAGCAGCGGCTCGTCGCGTTCTACCGGTCGTATGCGCAGACGATCCTGCGGCGCGAATGGATCCGCACGTTCATCTTCGCGGGCCTGAGCCGCGAGGGTTTCAATACGCGCTACCTGTCACGGCTGCGCGAGCGCGTGTTCCTGCCGGTGCTGCGCGAACTGCGCCACGCATACGACCTCACGGCGCCGGCGTCGGAAGCGCAGCGCAACGCGGAAATCGAACTGATCTGGAGCCTGCACGCGAGCATCTTCTATCTCGGCGTGCGCAAGTGGGTATACGGATTGCCGGTGCCCGACGATCTCGACGCCGAAATCGAACGGCAGGTCGACGCGTTCCTGAACGGCACGCCGGCCGCGCTGCAACGCGTGACATCGGGCTCGTCCGCCACCCCCGCCAAACGCCGCCGAGGTTGAGCGGCGGCGCACGCGGCAAGCATCGCGCTTTCACTCAGGCCGCTTCAGAACGATTCAACCGCTGTGCCCGGCGCTTGCCCTATGCTCGGCAATCATCGGGAGATATCGGATGGAACACGGATCGGGCCGCAAGGCCGTCATCGTCGGCGGGTCGGTCGGCGGGCTGTTCGCCGCGACCGCACTGCGCGCAGCCGGCTGGGACGTAGGCGTATTCGAGCAATCGCCGCACGACCTGGACAGCCGCGGCGGCGGCATCGTGCTGCAGCCGCCGATCGAGCGGGCGTTCGCATTCGGCGCCGTACCGCTGCCGCGCGAGGCCGCCGTCGATTCGATCGACCGGATCTACGTCGATGCGCACGACCGCATCGTGCAACGCTTCACGATGCCGCAAACGCAGACCGCGTGGAACGTGATCTACACGGCGTTGAAGCGCGCGCTGCCGGCCGGCATCGTCCATGCGGGCGACGCGTTCGAGCGATTCGAGCAGGACGGCGAGCGCATCGTCGCGCATTTCGCGAGCGGCCACGCCGAGACGGCCGACCTGCTGATCGGTGCGGACGGCGGCCGCTCGGCGGTGCGTGCACAGTTGATGCCGGACGTGCGGCCGGCGTATGCGGGCTATGTCGCATGGCGCGGGCTCGTCGACGAGCGGGTGCTGCCCGAACAGGTGCTGTCTCTGCTGCGCGAGCGCTTCACGTTTCAGCAAGGCGACGCACACCTGTTCCTCACCTATCTGGTACCCGGTGCGGACGGCGCGATCGAGGCGGGCAAGCGGCGCGTGAACTGGGTCTGGTACCGGCGTCTCGCGTCCGACCAGCTGCGGTCGCTGTTCGTTGCGCGCGACGGCACGCAGCGCGACGGGTCGCTGCCGCCCGGCGCGATGCGCGACGACGACCGCGCGGAACTCGTCAACGCCGGTGGCCGGGTGCTCGCGCCGACGCTCGCCGCGCTCGTCGACGCGACACCCGCACCGTTCGCGCAGGCGATTCAGGATCTCGCGGTCGAACGGATGGCGGTGGGGCGTGCGGTGCTGCTGGGGGACGCCGCATGCCTCGTTCGCCCGCACACGGCGGCCGGTGTCGCAAAAGCGGCGGACGACGCGGTCGGCCTCGCGCAAGCGCTGCGCGAAGTCGGCCACGGCCGCGGGTTCGACGCCGCGCTGGCGGGCTGGGACGCCCGTCAGCGCGCCGCGAGCGCGGTGATCGCCGCGCGCGGCATCGCGCTGGGCGCCCGCCTGATGGGCGCGGCTTGAACATGGCCCGGCCGCGTGTGGGCGGGCCGGCGCAGCGTCTCGCTCGACGGATCGAGCGCGCGCAGCACGCTGGCGCGCCCGCCATCGTCGTCGGGCAGTTGCGGCTGGCCACGCGCGGCCGCCGGCGCGCCATGCGCCGTGAGCAACGCGGCGAGCGCCAGGCCCGCCACGCGCGCCAGTACGGCAGCCGGCTTCATTGCGCGCTCGCCGTTGAAACAGCCGCGCCCGTCCGCACGCTCGCCGTCGCGGTGCGCGGCTCGCCGTGCGCGATCGCATACAGCTCGCGATTGCGCGCGATCGTCTGCGCGCTCGGCGGATAGTCCCAGTTCGGCGTCGGCAGCGTGCCGTCGCGCTCCGCTTGAATCAGGTCGGCGA
This sequence comes from Burkholderia sp. AU33423, assembly GCF_002223135.1. Lineage (NCBI taxonomy): Bacteria > Pseudomonadati > Pseudomonadota > Betaproteobacteria > Burkholderiales > Burkholderiaceae > Burkholderia > Burkholderia sp. AU33423. Next base: position 399,052 of record NZ_NKFH01000010.1, on the reverse strand, counting down.
CCACGTCGGCGCGGGTCGGGCCGGACGCCGAAGCCTGCGCGAACGCGGCGGCCGGCCGTGCCGCGACCGATTGCGATGGCTGCGCGGCAACCTTCGCTTCCGCTGCCTGGATGTCTTCGGGATAGTTCGGATCGTTACTGATCGGCCGATAACCGGCCTGTTCGACGCGGACGAGATCGGCACGCACGTCGGCGCGCGTGAGCGCATGGTCGGCGGTTTGCGCAAATGCGGCGATGGGTGCGCTCAGTGCGCAGGAAAGCAGGACTGCACGAATCAGGTTGTTCATGACGTTCACCTCTCAAGATGGCGTGTTCGCGTCCGCAGATCAGGCCGGACTTCCGCTCCGCATCGATGTGATGAAGAGTTGAGTCCATTCTGCGATTCGCGCGCTTTCCGGAAGGTGAGGCTTTGATTACGGTCTTGTCATCTGGTCGCGGCCCGGCCGCACGGCCGTGTCAGTCAGCGCATGGCAGTTTCCGGGTTCCGCACGCTGCCCAGAAACCGCGTCAACTCCACTGTCTGCGGACGCTCGAAGATCTCGTCGGCCGTCCCGCTCTCCCACACGCGCCCCTGGTGCATGAACACGATCCTGTCGCTCACCGCACGCGCGAAGTTCATCTCGTGGGTGACCATGATCAGCGTCATGTCCTCGCGCGCGAGTTGCTCGACGACGCCCAGCACCTCGCCGACGAGCTCGGGATCGAGCGCGGACGTGATTTCGTCGCACAACAGCACGCTCGGCTTCATCGCGAGCGCCCGCGCGATCGCGACGCGCTGCTGCTGGCCGCCCGATAGCTGCTCCGGAAACGCGTCGAACTTGTCGCCGAGGCCGACGCGCTCGAGCATCAGTTCCGCGATCGCGCGCGCCTGCTGGCGGTGCGACTTCTTCACCACCGACTGCGCGAGCATCACGTTCTGTCCGGCGCTCAGGTGCGGAAACAGGTTGTACTGCTGGAACACCATGCCGACCTTCAGCCGCAGCGCACGCAAGTCCGCATGCCGTGCGTCGACGCGTTCGCCGTCGACCGAGATCGTGCCCGCGTCGATGCTCTCGAGCCCGTTGAGCGTGCGCAGCAGCGTGCTCTTGCCCGAGCCGCTGCGGCCGATGATCGACACGACCTGCCCGCGCTCGACGGACAGATCGATGCCCTTGAGCACATGATGGGTGCCGAAGTGCTTTTCGAGACCCCGGGTTTCAACGAGCGGCATGCCATCTCCTTTGCAACGTGCGCGCATAACGGGTAAGCGGATAGCAGAGCGCGAAATAGATCAGCGCGACGAGGCCATACACGACGAACGGCCGGAACGTCGCGTTCGAGATCGCGATACCGACCTTCGTCAGCTCCGTGAAGCCGATGATCGACACGAGCGCCGTATCCTTCACCGCCTGCACGCCGAAGCCGACCGTCGGCGCGATCGCGATGCGCGCGGCCTGCGGCAGGATCACGTGACGCAACTGCTCGACATAACTCATCGCCAGGCTGGCCGACGCCTCCCACTGCCCTTTCGGCATTGCCTCGACACAGCCGCGCCAGATCTCCGCCAGATAGGCGCTGGTGAAGAACGTGAGCCCCGCCGTGGCCGCGACCCACGGCGAAACGTCGAGCCCGACGAGCGGGAGGCCGAAGAACACGATGAACAGTTGCATCAGCAACGGCGTGCCCTGGAACACTTCGATATAGAGCTTTGCGACGCCCCGCAGTGCCGTCGAATTCGACACGCGCATCACGAGCAGCCCGAGGCCGACGAGGCCGCCGGATACGAACGACACGATCGACAGCACGATCGTCCAGCGCGCGGCCAGCAGCAGGTTCGCGAGAATCTGCCCGAACGTGAAATCGGTCATCGCGCACCTCGCACGCGGCGGGAGAACAGGCGGCGGCCCATCGCGCCGAGGGTGGCGCGCATCAGCAGCGCCATCGCCAGATACGCGAGCGCGATCACGAAGTACGTCTCGAACGCGCGGAAGTTGCGCGACTGGATGTAGCTGGCCGCATAGGTCAGGTCGGCCACCGAGATCTGCGACACGACCGCCGAACCGAGCATCGTGATCACGATCTGGCTCGACAGCGCGGGAAACACCTTGGCGAGCGCCTGCGGCAGCACGACGTGGCGCAGCATCTGCGCGCGCGACATCGCCAGCGCGGACGCCGCCTCCAGATGCCCTTTCGGCACGGCGGCCACGCCCGCGCGCACGATCTCGACCGAGTACGCGCCGAGATTGAGCGTCATCGCGAGAATCGCGGCCGTGTATTCGTCGATGTGCACGCCGAGCGCCGGCAAGCCAAAGAAGATGAAGAACAGCTGGACGACGAACGGCGTATTGCGAATCGCCTCGACGTACGCGCCGATCAGCGGGCGCAACCGCACGGCCGCGCGCGCGTCGGCGCTGTACGCGGCCGCGCCGAGCACACCGACGGCCACGCCGAGCACGGTCGCGACCGCGGTCAGCGCGAGCGTGATCGCCGCGCCGCTCGCGAACACGCCGGCGTATTCGGCAAGCTCGCCGAATTGAAGCTGGTAGCTCATGGGGAGGGGATAAATTCGGGTTCGGACAACGACACGCGCCGCGCCGGGCGTCCCGGCCGCGGCGCCGTGTCACGCGACACGGCGATTCGTCACAGCCCGGCCGGCAACGGCTGGCCGAGCCACTTGCGCGACATCTCGCCCAGCGAGCCGTCCTGCTTCGCATGCGCGATCGCATCGTCGATCTTCGCGAGCAGGCGCGGTTCGTTCTTGTTGACGCCGACGAAGCACGGCGAATTCTTGATCACGAACTTGACCTCGGGGCGGCGCGGCGGATTCTTCGCGAGAATCGCCGCCGCGACGATGTTGCCGGCCGCGATCAGTTGTACCTGCCCCGACAGGAACGCCTGGATCGTCGCGTTGTTGTCCTCGAAGCGCTTGATCGTCGCGTTCGGCGCGAGCTGCGACAGCGCGATCTCCTCGAGCGCGCCGCGCGTGGCGCCCACCGTCTTGCCGGTGAGGTCGGCGGGCGCGCTCACCTTCACGTCGGACGGCCCGAACACGCCCTGGAAATACGGCGCGTACGCGCTCGAGAAGTCGATGACCTTCTCGCGCTCCGGGGTCTTGCCGAGCGACGAGATCACCATGTCGACCTTGTTGGTCGTCAGGTACGGAATCCGGTTCGCACTGTTCACCGGCACGAGCTTCAGCTTGACGCCGAGCGACTTGGCAAGGAGTCCTGCCATGTCGATGTCGTAGCCTTGCGGCTGCATGTCCGTGCCGACCGAACCGAACGGCGGATAGTCCTCGGGCACCGCGACGCGCAGCGTGCCGTTTTTCGCGATGGTGTCGAGCGCATCGGCGTGGGCCGGCGCGGCGGCGAACAGCGCGATCACGGGGGCGGCGAGCAGCGCAGCCAGCCAGGTGCGTCGGGGGAACGGTCGGGTCGTCGGGCTCACGGTGAATCTTCCTTGTCTGGTATGTCGTCGGGCAGCGCGCAACCGTTGCGCGGCCGACACCACACCAGCAAAAACCGGGCCATCGCCGGGAAATGCTTGCCACACGGGCACGCGACGGAAATGTCGGCGAACCTTTCGACAAGCCGGATTCCTCATTTCGGTGCATGAACCGGCGCCGTCGGTAACGGTTGCCCTCGCAGCGCGCGCCGACGCACCAAATTACCTATCCGGTTCACCCGGCGCCGCAACCCTATGCATGGATTCGAACAGGCCCAGTCCAAATTTGCATTCCGTTTGTGACCGGAATTACGGCTGAATACGTTCGCGACGTACCGTGCCTTTCGTCACGTCCGACGAATCGCAATCAGGACGGGCGCGCGCGATTCCGCGCGCCACCCCCTGTACCGGTGGTCCCGATCCTCCGCGATCGGGATGAATCCAATCCCATCCGTGCGCGAGGAACCCGTCATGGCATCGATTCCCGACCCGTCGACAACCGGCGAAACCGACAAACGCAGCTGGCTCGAATCGCACGAAGCCGGCTATCACAAGACCCTCGGCAATCGACAGGTGCAGATGATCGCGATCGGTGGAGCCATCGGCACCGGGCTGTTCCTCGGCGCCGGCGCCCGGCTGCAGGCCGCCGGCCCGGCGCTCGCGATCGTCTATCTGGTCTGCGGCGCGTTTTCGTTCCTGATCCTGCGCGCGCTCGGCGAGCTCGTGATGCATCGCCCGAGCAGCGGCAGCTTCGTGTCGTACGCACGCGAATTCCTCGGCGAGAAGGCGTCGTTCGTCGCAGGCTGGATGTACTTCCTGAACTGGGCGATGACCGGCATCGTCGACATCACCGCCGTCGCGCTCTACATGCATTACTGGGCGCCGTTCGCGGCCGTGCCGCAGTGGATCTTCGCGCTCGTCGCGCTGTGCATCGTCGCGACGATGAACCTGATCGGCGTGAAATGGTTCGCGGAGATGGAGTTCTGGTTCGCGCTGATCAAGGTCGCCGCGATCGTGCTGTTTCTCGTGATCGGCGCGGCGATCCTCGGCACGGGCATGCCGGTCGCCGGCCATGGCACCGGCCTGCATCTGATCACCGACAACGGCGGGTTCTTTCCGCACGGACTGATGCCGGCGTTGGTGCTGGTGCAGGGCGTGGTGTTCGCGTTCGCGGGCGTCGAACTGGTCGGCACGGCCGCCGGCGAATGCAAGGATGCGCGCAAGGTGCTGCCGCGCGCGATCAACAACGTGATCTGGCGCATCGCGATTTTCTACGTCGCATCGGTCGTTCTGCTGGTCTGCCTGCTGCCGTGGAGTGCGTACAAGGCCGGCCAGAGCCCGTTCGTCACGTTCTTCGGCGCGCTCGGCGTGCCGGGCATCGGCTCGGTGATGAACCTGGTCGTGCTGACGGCCGCGCTGTCGAGCCTCAATTCCGGCCTGTATTCGACGGGGCGCGTGCTGCGTTCGCTGTCGATGGGCGGCTCGGCCCCTGCGTTCCTCGCGCGGATGAGCGGGCAATCCGTCCCGTACGCGGGCATCCTGGTGACGGTCGCGATCTATGTGGTCGGCGTGCTGCTCAACTATCTCGTGCCGTCGAGCGTGTTCGAGATCGTGCTGAACATCGCGTCGCTCGGCATCATCAGCACATGGGGCTTCATCGTCGTGTGCCAGATGAAGTTCCGCGCCGCGGTCAGGCGCGGCGACGTGGAAGACGTATCGTTCAGGATGCCTGGCGCGCCCGTGACGTCGTGGCTCACGCTGCTGTTCCTGCTCGGCGTGCTGGTGTTGATGGCATTCGACTACCCGAACGGGACATGGACGATCGCATCGATCCCGCTGGTCGCGCTGCTGCTCGTGGCCGGCTGGAAGTGGCTGAGCCGTCGCGCGCGCCGTGCGTTGCTCAAGCCGACGATTCCGTCGATCGCGCTCACGCAGAACGTGCTCGAGAAGGGCGAGAACTGACTCGCTACGGCATGCGTGCCGTTGGGCGATCCGCCGTCCGGCCGCGGACGGCGGTCGCCAACCATGCTCAGTGATGGTCGTACAGCTGGTGCTCGTCGAGCGACGCGAGCGATTGCGCATCGGTGCTTTTTGCAGCGACGCTCGGTGCGGCGGCCGATTGCGCTTGCTGCGCGGCGACCTTCGCCTCGGCGGCCTGGATGTCCTCGGGATAGTACGGATCGCTGCCGACCGAACGATAACCGGCCTTTTCGACGCGGACGAGATCGGCGCGCACGTCGGCGCGTGTGAGCGCATGGTCGGTGGTTTGCGCAAATGCGACGATCGGCGCGCTCAGTGCGCAGGAAATCAAGACTGCACGAATCAGGTTGTTCATGACGTTCACCTCTCAAGTTGGCGTATTCGCGTCCGCAGATCAGGCCGGACATCCACTCCGCATCGATGCGATGAAGAGTTGAGTCCATTCTGCGATTCGCACGCTTTCCTGAAGGTGAGGCTTCGATTACGGTTTTGTTATCCGGCCGCCCGCGCCCGTCGTGGGCGGGCCGCCCCGGTTCGCCGGACACGGCGCGGGCCCGCAACGCGACGCGCATGCCGGTCGATCGTCGCGTTCATGCGGGCGCGTCGAGCGGCCGTACTTCCGGAATCATCGCGGCCTGGCCGTGCACGATTCCGTCCGCGTCCATGAGCTGCCACACGGTCGCGCGCTCGATCCAGAACCGCTTGCCGGACTTCGTCACCCGCACGCCGCGGTATTCGGACACGAAGCCATCGCGCATCACCTTGTCGAGAAACACCTGGCGCTCGTGTCGCTCCATCGGCTCCGCCGACAGACGGGACGGCAACGCCGTCAGTTCATCCCAGTCGTATTCGAAAATCGCCTGCGCGCGCCTGTTGCCGTACACGAACACCGGATCGGCCGACGTGTCGTGCGCAAGAATGCCGAACGGCGCCGTCTCGTACAGCCACGCGGCGCCGTCGGATGCGCTCATGCCGTCGGGCACGAGCGGGCGGTTCACGAGCCGGCGATACGAGTCGGCAAGAAGGCGGAAGAAGTTTGCATCGGTGCGCAACGACATCGGTCTGGCTCCTGAAATCGGCGAGATACGCGAATGAGCGAAGGTTTGCCGCCGGACATTATAGGGACGAAGCGGCGCACCGCCGTCGGCGGCGACGGCTCGGCCAGCCCGCATCGCACTGCGCGGCCCGCCGCACGGCCGATGCCGCCGCGCCCGCACAGATAACAGCTTCGTAATCTTCGAGTCAGGGTCGGGTCAACGCCGCGCCGGCAGACTGCGTGCTCATCGCATCGAATGCGCGTCCATTCCCTGCTTCGAGGAGCACCATCATGTGGATCGTCCGGCTGGCGTTACGCAGGCCCTACACGTTCGTCGTACTCGCGCTGCTGATCTTCATCGCGGGGCCGCTCGCGCTGCTGCGCACCCCCACCGACATCTTCCCGAGCATCGACATTCCGGTCGTCAGCATCGTGTGGTCATACAACGGCTTCTCCGCCGAAGACATGGCCAAGCGCATCACGTCGAACTACGAACGCGCGCTCACGTCGGACGTCGACGACATCGAGCACATCGAATCGCAGTCGCTGAACGGCGTGTCGGTCGTGAAGATCTTCTTCCACCCCGGCGCCGACATCAATCGCGCGATCGCGGAAGCCGCGAGCAATGCCGCGTCGATCCTGCGCATCCTGCCGCCCGGCACGCTGCCGCCGAACATCATCACGTACAACGCATCGACGGTGCCGATCCTGCAGCTCGGGCTGTCGAGCAACACGCTCGCCGAGCAGCAACTGTACGACCTCGGCAACAGCTTCATCCGCACGCAGCTCGCGACCGTCCAGGGCGCGGCCGTGCCGTTGCCGTTCGGCGGCAAGATCCGCCAGATCGTCGTCGATCTCGACACGCGTGCGCTGCAGGCGAAGGGGCTCGCGCCGATCGACGTGGTGAACGCGATCAACGCGCAGAATCTGATCCTGCCCGGCGGCACCGCGAAGATCGGCACGCACGAGTACGACGTGCAGATGAACGGCAGCACGCAGACGGTGGCCGCGCTGAACGACCTGCCGGTGAAGACGATCGGCGGCAATGTCGTCTATGTGCGCGACGTCGCTCACGTGCGTGACGGCTACGCGCCGCAGACCAACATCGTGCGGGTGGACGGCAAACGCGCGGCGCTGCTGACCGTCGAGAAAACGGGCAGCGCGTCGACGCTGACGATCATCGACCAGGTGAAGGCGATGCTGCCGAAGATTGCGGCCGGGCTGCCGAAGGCGCTGCATATTTCGCCGCTCGACGATCAATCGGTGTTCGTGAAGGCGGCGGTCCAGGGTGTCGTGCGCGAAGCGCTGATCGCCGCATGCCTGACCGCGCTGATGATCCTGCTGTTCCTCGGCAGCTGGCGCGCGACGCTGATCATCGCGGTATCGATTCCGCTCGCGGTGCTCACGTCGCTGCTCGCGCTGGCCGCCCTCGGCCAGACCATCAACATCATGACGCTCGGCGGGCTTGCGCTCGCGGTCGGGATCCTGGTGGACGACGCAACCGTCGCGATCGAGAACATCACGCATCATCTTGAACTGGGCGCGCCGCTCGAGGACGCGATCCTGACCGGCGCGGGCGAGATCGCGGTACCGACCTTCGTGTCGACGCTGTCGATCTGCATCGTGTTCGTGCCGATGTTCCTGCTCACCGGCGTCGCACGCTACCTGTTCGTGCCGCTGGCCGAAGCGGTGATCTTCGCGATGATCGCGTCGTACTTCTTCTCGCGCACGCTGGTGCCGACGCTCGCGATGGCGCTGATGCGCGCGAAGGGCCACGGCCGGCCGCCGCGCGGCGTGTTCGCCCACCTCGCGCGCTTCCAGGCCGCGTTCGAACATCGCTTCGAGGCCGTCCGGCTGCGCTATCGCGCGCTGCTCGCCGCGGCGATCGCCCGGCGCCGCCGCTTCGCCGCCGCGTTCCTGCTCGCCTGCGGCGCATCGACCGGCCTGTTCGCGTTCGCCGGCCAGGACTTCTTTCCATCGGTCGATACCGGCGAGATCCGCCTGCACCTGCGCGCGCCGACCGGCACGCGGATCGAGGAAACCGCACGGCTTACCGACGAAGTGGAAGCGAAGATCCGCGGCGTGATCCCGGCGGACCAGCTCGCAGGTGTGCTCGACAACATCGGGGTGCCCGTGAGCGGGATCAACCTCACGTACGACTCGTCCGATCCGATCGGCACCGGGGACGCCGACGTGCTGATCACGCTGAAGCCGAACCATGCATCCACGGCCGCGTACGTCGCGAAGCTGCGCATCGTGCTCGCGCAGGCGTTCCCCGGCGTGACGTTCGCGTTCCTGCCGGCCGACATCGTCAGCCAGATCCTCAATTTCGGGCTGCCCGCGCCGATCGACATCCAGATCGTCGGCAACAAGCTCGACCAGAACCGCGCGGTCGCGAACGCGCTGCTCGCGAAGCTGCGCGGCGTGCGCGGGCTCGTCGACGCGCGCATCCAGCAACCCGGCGACGAACCGGCGATCGACGTGAACGTCGACCGCACGAAGGCGATCCTGGCCGGGCTGCAGCAGCGCGACGTCGCGCAGAACCTGCTGATCGCGCTGTCCGGCAGCTCGCAGACCACGCCGAACTTCTGGCTCGATCCGCGCAACGGCGTCAGCTACCCGGTGCTCGTGCAGACGCCGCAGTACACGGTGAATTCGCTGCAGGCGCTCGCGAACGTGCCGCTGCCCGCCGGCACCGCCCGCGCGCCGCAGACGCCGGCCGGCGGCCCGGCGGCCGGCGCACCCGCGCAGAACCTGCTCGGCACGCTCGGCAGCTTCTCGCGCACGACGCAGCAGGCGGTCGTGTCGCACTACAACGTGCAGCCGGTGCTCGACCTCTTCGCGTCGGTGCAGGGGCGCGACCTCGGCGGCGTCACCGCCGACGTGACGAAGCTCGTCGACGCGGCCCGCGCGCAACTGCCGCCCGGCTCGTCGATCGTGCTGCGCGGCCAGGTGCAGGCGATGCACGAATCGTTCACCGGACTGCTCGGCGGCCTCGTACTCGCGATCGCGCTCGTCTACCTGCTGATGGTCGTCAATTTCCAGTCGTGGCTCGACCCGCTCGTGATCGTCGGCGGCCTGCCCGCATCGCTCGCCGGCATCGCGTGGATGCTGTTCGTCACGCGCACGACGCTGTCCGTGCCCGCGCTGACGGGCACGATCCTGTGCATCGGCATCGCGACCGCGAACAGCATCCTCGTCGTGAACACGGCGCGCGAACTGCTCGCCGGCGGCGCGCCGCCGTGGCAGGCCGCGCTGGACGCCGGGTTCAGCCGCTTCCGCCCGGTGCTGATGACCGCGCTCGCGATGCTGATCGGGATGCTGCCGATGGCGCTCGGCCTCGGCGACGGCGGCGAGCAGAACGCGCCGCTCGGCCGCGCGGTGATCGGCGGGCTCGCGTTCGGCACGGTGTCGACGCTGCTGTTCGTGCCGGTCGTGTTCGGCTTCGTCCACGCGTGGCTCGACCGGCGTCGCGAGGCCGCGGCCGCACGGCGCGCGCAGCACACCTCCGATACGCCGGCGCTGGGCTGATCGCGCCGCCGCCCTTTCATCCGATTCGTCCAACCTCGAACCCCCATCATGAACGACTCGATCGAACCCCTCGCCCCGCCGGCCGCCGACGCGGCTCACCCTGCCGGAAGCGCGGTCGAAAGCGCGGCCGGACCACACAGCTCCCGCGATGCGGCACCCGGCGCGCCGCACCGCCGGGGCGCCCGCCGACTGGCCGTGCCGCTCGCGGCCGTCGCGCTCGCCGCCGCGCTGCTCGCGATCGGCATCGTGCCGCGCATCGATGCGCGCGCCGCGCAGCGCGCGCAGGTGGCCGCGCAGCAAGCGCTGCCGGTATCGGTGATCGCGCCCGGCACCGCGCCCGCCGACCAGACGCTGACGCTGCCCGGTTCGGTGATGCCGTTCGCGGAAGCGTCGATCTATGCGCGCACCAGCGGCTACATCGCGCACTGGAGCGCGGATCTCGGCACGCACGTGAAGGCCGGCCAGACGCTCGCGCAGATCGCCGCGCCCGATCTCGATGCGCAGTTGCGCCAGGCGCGCGCCGACGCGGCAACCGCGCAGGCGAACTACGACTATGCGAAATCAACCGCGCAGCGCTGGCAGGACATGCTGAAGTCGCAATCGGTGTCGCAGCAGGACACGGACACGAAGGTGGCGGACATGAACGCGAAGCGTGCGATGCTCGCGTCCGCGCAGGCGAACGTCGCGCGCCTGAGCGAGCTGGTGTCGTATGAAGCGGTCAGCGCGCCGTTCGACGGCGTGATCACCGCCCGCAACGTCGACGTCGGCACGCTCGTCACCGCGGGCGGCACGCCGGGCAGTCCGGGCCTGTCCGGCGAACTGTTCCATCTGGAGCAAACCGGCACGCTGCGCGTGTTCGTCGACGTGCCGCAGGACAGCGCAGCCGACGTATCGACCGGCACGCCTGTCTACCTGACCACGCAGCAGTATCCGGGGCGGCACTTCGCCGCGCGCGTCGCACGCACGGCAGGCGCGATCGATCCGGTCACGCGCACGCTGCGCGTCGAAATCGACGTCGACAACGCCGACGGTGCGCTGCTGCCCGGCGCGTATGCGCAGGCGCACCTCGTCGTCGCGAGCGCCGCGCCCGCGTTCGAGCTGCCCGTCAGCGCGCTGCTGTTCCGGCCGGACGGCGTGACGGTGGCGACCGTCGCCGCGAACGGACGCACCGCGCTCAAGCGCGTACAGATCGGGCGCGATTTCGGCACACGCGTCGAGATCGTTTCGGGGCTCGCGGCAGGCGATCGCGTGATCGACAACCCGGGCGATGCGATCACGGCCGGCGAAGTCGTGAAAATCGTGTCGATTGCGCACGATGCGGCACCGGTTGCCGTTTCGTCCACGCAAAGCGCGCAACCCGCGAGCGGTGCGGGCGGCGTGCCGCCGATACGCGCGAGCGGCACAGCATCGGCCGCACCGGCCGCATCGACGCCGGCCTCGGCGCCCGCACGCGGCTGACCTATCGAAGACCCCTGACGAGATATCTGCCATGCGCCTCGCTCATCCGCTTCCCTTCGCCCGCCGCGCCGTCGCGCTCGGCGCCGCCGCGGCACTGGCCGCATTGACCGCCTGCACGACGCTGCCGCCGTATTCACCGCCCGCGGTCGCCGTCCCGGCGCACTATGCGGGCGCACCGACCGCATCGGCTGCGCAAGCCGGCTGGCACGTCGCGATGCCCGCGGACGCCGCCGCGCGCGGCGCGTGGTGGACCGTGTTCGGCGACGCCGACCTGAACGCGCTCGAAGCGCGCGTCGACGTATCGAACCAGACCGTCAAGAAAGCGCTCGCCGATTTGCAGCAGGCCCGCTCGATGGTCGACTACCAGCATGCGGGGTTCCTGCCGACGATCACCGCGGGCGCCGCGCAAAGCCGCGCACGCGTGTCGCAGAACCGGCTCGGCTCGTCGCTGGCCGGCAAGACCACGCCCGACTATCAGGCCGGCGTGGCCGCGAGCTGGGAGCCCGACGTATTCGGCCGCGTGCGCGATGCGGTGGCGGGCGCGCAGGCGAACGCCGCCGCGAGCGCGGCCGACCTGCAGGCCGTGAAGCTGTCGGTCACGGCCGAACTCGCGACCGACTATTTCGCGCTGCGCTCGCTCGACACGCAAAAGCAGTTGCTCGACGACACGGTACATGCGTACGCGGACGCACTGACGCTGCTGAAGCAGCAACTCGCGGCCGGTGCGATCGACGCGTCGGCGGTCGCGCAGGCCGACACGCAGCTCGAAGCGACGCGCACGCAGGACACCGACATCGACGCGTCGCGTGCGCAGTTGCAGCACGCGATCGCGACGCTCGTCGGCGAAAGCGCGTCGACGTTCGCGCTGCCGCCGCACGTGCAGGCGTTCCACGTGCCAGCCATCCCGCCCGGCGTGCCGTCGCAACTGCTCGAGCGTCGGCCCGACATCGCGGCGGCCGAGCGTCGGGTCGCGGCCGCGAACGCGCAGATCGGCGAGGCGCGCGCCGCGTTCTTCCCCGATCTGGTGCTGTCGGCGAGCGCCGGCCTCGAAAGTTCGTTCTTCGCGCCGTGGCTCACCGCGCCGAGCCTGTTCTGGTCGCTCGGCCCGCAACTCGTCGGCACGCTGTTCGACGGCGGTCGCCGCAGCGCATCGCTGCGCGGCGCGCATGCGCAATACGACGGCGCGGTCGCCGATTACCGGCAGACGGTGCTCGTCGCGTTCCAGCAGGTCGAGGATCAATTGTCGGCGCTCGATGCGCTCGCGTCCGAAGCCGGCAGCCAACAGCGCGCGACCGACGCGGCCGACCTGTCGCTGCGGCTGACGACGAACCGGTTCAACGCGGGCGCCGTCAGCTACCTGGACGTGGTGACCGCGCAGACGATCGCGCTGACGAACCGGCGCACGGCCGATCAGATCGACGCGCGCCGGATCGAGGCCGAAGTCGGGCTGCTGAAGGCGTTGGGCGGCAGCTGGCAGGCGAGTGCAGACACGGACGCGGATTCAGACACCGGCGCGAAGGAACACGCGGTGGCCGTCCGGCCTGAACCCGGCGTCACTCAGCCGGCGGCCGGTTGAACCTGCAAGGAACGCGTGCCGCGCGCTACGCCCGCAAAAATCTTTTCGCGCTGCACTTACGATGCTGCCACCTCGATGTCGGCCGTCTCTGCCGTTGCCAGCTGAAATCGAGTGGTTGAGCGACAACGGTTCCGGCTACACGGCCGACGAAACGCGCAGGTTTGCCGTGGATATCGGTCTGAAGCCATTGACCACGCCCGTGTGCAGCCCGCAAAGTAACGGTACGGTTGAGAGCCTCGTGAAAACAATGAAGCGCGATTACGTGGGTTTCATGCCCAAGCCAGACACCGCGAGTGCAGCGCGCAATCTCGCTATCGCGTTCGAGCATGACAACGAGAAGCATCCGCATAGCGCGTTGAAGTATCGCTCTCTACGTGAGTTCAGGCGAACCTTGGCCCGAGAGGGAATCTGATGCAACCTGATGTGGTACTACGTCTCCGTCTCAGAACCACGGCCGAAGGAGGCCGAAATGGGCCGGTGTTCATCAATCCGGGCATGCACTTCGGTTGCCCGCGGGTCATCGAAGGCCAATACTTCGATTGCCGCTGGTTGACAGACGGTCGAGTTCTCGAACCTGGTCACGAACATGATGTACCCGTAACGTTTCTGTCCTTCGCCCTGGTTGCCCCGCTTCTGGCAGTCGGGAAAAAAATCCAGATGTGGGAGGGCGAGGTCTTCGCAGATGGCGTCATTACGAACATCTGTCGAACACCTGATTCGCAACATTGACGAGTTCGTTCTAGCGCGTGTCCGGAGATACAGGGGCAAGTCTACTGAACAACGGCATGCCGTTGGCGCGATGCTCTTGTCACGAGTCGCTTTCCTCATTACGCCGCTCATGAACCAAATCTGACATTGCAAGCTCTTGAAGGCGCATCAGCAAAATCTTCGCGCATACATCCCCCATTTTTTTCATGAGCGCAACGCGTGCAGATACGAAAAGAACGTCGCTCCCAGCCTTTGCTGACAGCACTACCACGAGTGTTCCCATTAGCAGTATCTGTGGCGACTGTTAGCAGAAACTCCAAACGGCAACAGCGATGGACCACGCTGTTGCTCGCCCCCGTTCAACTGGGCGTGACCGTCTGATGTGCGGCTTGGCTGGGCTGATTCGCCATGACGGCCAAGCGCCCGCACAGGTCGAGCGGGTGCTCGCCATGCGCGAGCGACAACGGCATCGTGGACCAGATGGCCGCGGCTTGTGGCATGACCAACACGCCGTGCTTGCTCACAACCGTTTGGCTTTACTCGACGCCGAGCATGGCGCGCAGCCGATGTGCAGTGCCGACCATCGTTACGTGCTGGTCTACAACGGCGAGATCTACAACTACGCTGAGCTTCGCCACGAACTGAGCGCGCGCTGGTCGTTCCGCACGAACACCGATACCGAGGTGGTGCTCGCCGCGTATGCGGTATGGGGCGAAGCGTGTCTTCGACGCTTCAACGGCATGTTCGCGTTCCTGGTGTGGGACACCCATCGTCAACGAGCCTTTGCCGCGCGCGACCGGCTGGGCGTCAAGCCGTTCGTTTACCTGCAACAGGGGGCGGAATTCCTGTTTGCCTCGGAGGCCAAAGGACTGCTGCCTGCGATGCAGCCGCCGCGTGCAAATTTCGACGCCGTGCTTGAATACCTGGTGGCGCCGTTCTTCAGCGGCGTGGCGCAACCGATGTTCGACGGCATGGCCTACCTGCCGCCCGGGCATCTGCTGCGCCTGGATCGCGATGGCTTGCAGCTATCGCGCTGGGCGCCGGAGATTGCCGAAAACCCAGCTGCCAGGGCGGACGATCTCGCCCACGCGCTGCGCGAGCGGCTGTCCGCAGCTGTCCAGCGTAGCTTGATCGCCGATACACCGGTCGGCCTATTTTTCAGCGGTGGCCTCGACTCCACGCTGATAGGCGGCCTGGCGCGAGCGGCAGGCGCGACACCGCCCTGCTTCACCATTCGCTTTGAAGATCACCATCGCTACGACTACACGCGTTCACTGATCGTGGCGTCCGATGATCAACCTTTCGCCGAACAGGCCGCAAATGAATTGGGCCTGCCACGCGAAGACGTCGTACCGACGCGCTCCGCACTCGCCCAGGATCTGCTGCAATTGGCCACGCAAAACGATGCACTGCCTGCGTGGGAACAGGAGCTGGCGCAACATTACTTGGCGCGAGCCGCCAGCACGCGCCTCAAGGCGGTATTGGTGGGCGATGCCGCCGATGAAACGCACTACGGTTATCACTTTCTGCTCGACCCGCACGCCACCCGCGATCCGACCCATATCCTGCAACGCTTGACCGCCGATCCCTATCTACGGCCCGGCTTGCTGGAGCAACCGTTGCAACACTACGGCGAGGTCTATCGCCAACTCGCGATCGCAGCCGGACACGATTGGCATACGCCCACCTCACGTTTGCGCGCCACGCAATGGCTGGTGCGCCATCGTTGGTTGCAGCGGCTGTTGCATAACGGCGATATCCATGGCATGGCACATGGACTGGAAGCGCGCGTCCCCTTCAGCGATACCGAAGTTCTGGACCTGGCTGCCACCATTCCGGCCGAGCTGGCGCTACGTGATGGCGTGGAGAAAGCCATGCTGCGTGAAGCGTCGCGCGGTGCATTGCCGGAAGCCGTGCGCCTGCGCAGGAAGTCGGCCTTACCCAAGGATCAAGGCAACGGCGAGGCATTGCGCCAGCACACCCGCGAAATACTGGCTACGGACGCCGACCGCATCGCCGGCTTGCTCGACGTACCCCGGCTGCAGCGCCGCTGCGCCGATCCATCCCCGCTGAATGAGCAAGAGCGCGCCGTCATGTTTCGGGCGTGCTCGTTGACGCACTGGTCGCGGGTTCACGGCGTGAGCATGCCATGAGGCGAGCCTTGTTTTGCGTGATGCCCGAGAAGGAGCATCTCGATCTTTGTATCGAACCTGACCAGCGCTTGCGAACCGGTAGGCTTCGAAGTGGCGTTCTACGCGCCCGCCATCCCAGCCTGGCCGGGTTGCTGGCGGCTGGCAGGCGAGCGCAGACGCGGAAATGAACACCGGCACGTAGGAACACGCGGTGGCCGCGCGGCCCGAACCCGCCGTCACGCTGCCGACGTCCGGCTGAACGTGAGCATGAAACGCGTGCCGGCCGCGTCGCTTTCGACGCCGGCGGAGCCGCCGTGCAGCTCCATCACCGACCGCACGATCGCGAGGCCGAGCCCGGCCGTGCCGCCCGGCGCACCGCCGCTGCGCGCCGGGTCGCCGCGCACGAACCGGTCGAAGATCCGCGGCAGCAGCGCGGGATCGATCGGCTCGCCCGGATTCGCGACGACGACGCGCACCGCGTCCGGCGTTTCGTCGACGGCGAGCGTGATGACACCGCCCGCCGGGGTATACCGCAGCGCGTTCGCGAGCAGGTTGCCGATCGCACGGCGAAACAGCTCGACATCGGCGGTCAGCTGCCCCTGCCCGTCGACGCGCAGCGTCGAGCCCGCTTCGTCGGCGAGCCCCTCGAAATACCCGGCGATGCGTTCGAGTTCGTCGCGCACGTCGAACGCCCGCTGCCGCGTGACGAAGCTCGGATGCTCGGCGCGCGCGAGGAACAGCACGTTGTCGATCATCCGCGCAAGCCGATCGTATTCCTCGAGATGCGATTCGAGCAGCGCCTGGTATTCATCGGTCGGCCGAGGCCGTGCGAGCGCGACCTCGGTCGCGCCGCGCATGTTGTTCAGCGGCGTCCGCAGGTCGTGCGCGAGATCGGCGCTGAATTGCGACAGATGCGAGAACGCCTGCTGCAGGCGGCCGAGCATCGCATTCTGCGCATCGACGAGCGCCCGCAGCTCGCGCGGCGCGCGCGACGCATCGAGTCGCGTGTCGAGCTTGTCGACCGTGATCCGGCCGGTGTTGTCGACGATCTCGCGCAGCGGCTTGAGTGCCGTGCGGATCAACCCGTAGCCGAGCAGCAACGCGAACAACGCGCCGAGGCCGCCGGCAAGCTTGAGCCGGTCGCGGTAACCGTCGAGCAGCGCGGCCCGGTCGCGCATGTTGCGCGCGATCGCGACGTGAATCGGCGTGCGGTCGCCGAGCATGGCCTCGATCACGACGCCGCGCATCGGCGTGCCGCCTGCCGCGATCCATGTGACGAGCTGGTCGGCCGTGATCCGGTCGTTCGCGGGTATCGGCGTCGCATTCGGCGCAAACAGCTGCGCGTCGGCCAGCGGCGCCGACGCGGCCGCCCGCGCGTCGTCGAGCGCGGCGAGCGTGACGTTGTGGTGCACCAGCACGTCACCCCGCGCATCGGTGACGACCATCGACAGCGCCTCGTTGCCGAGCACCTGGCTCGTGAGCCGCTCCGTATGCGCACGCACCGCGTCGAGCGATTCGAGCTCGCCCGCGAGCCGGCGCGTATGGCGCGCGGCGAGCACGATGTCGAGATCGTCCTGCGTATTGACCTGCCGCTCGAGGCTCGCGTACACGTACACGCCGACGAGCGCGAACGCGGCCAGCATGGTCGCGGCGATTGCGAGTGCGAGCGTCGCGGCAAGCGAGCGCGGCCGCGTCATGCGTCGTCCTTCGGTTCGAGCACGTAGCCGACGCCGCGCACCGTGTGGATCAGCTTCACCGGGAACGCGTCGTCGATCTTCGCGCGCAGGCGCCGGATCGCGACTTCGACGACGTTGGTATCGCTGTCGAAATTCATGTCCCATACGTAGGACGCGATCTGCGTGCGGCTCAGCACCTCGCCCTGCCGGCGTGCGAGCAGCTGCAGCAGCGAGAATTCACGCGGCGTCAGGTCGATCCGCGTGGCGCCGCGCTTCACGCGGCGGCGCACGACATCGATTTCGAGGTCGCCAACCGCGAGATGCTCGGTTTCGCGCGGCGGCCCGCGCCGCGCGAGCGTGCGGATGCGGGCGAGCAGCTCGACGAACGCGAACGGCTTCACCAGGTAATCGTCGGCGCCGAGCTCGAGGCCGTGCACGCGGTCCTGCACGTCGTCGCGCGCGGTCAGGAACAGCACCGGCGTCGTATGAGTCTCGCGCAGCCGCTTCAGCACGCCCCAGCCGTCGAGCACCGGCAGCATCACGTCGAGCACGATCACGTCGTAGCGCTCTTCCTGCGCGAGCATCAGCCCTTCGGCGCCGTCCTTCGCGAGATCGACGCTGAACCCCGATTCTTCGAGGCCCTTCTTCAGGTAGGCGCCCGTCTTCGGCTCGTCTTCAACTATCAGGATGCGCATGGCGGTTCCGTCGCGGTCGTGGTGACATGCGGCGATGTTACCGGGAAACGGCGACGGCGCACTGCACGGTGCAAGCGGAAACGGGGTGGATGACAAAACGGTAATCGGGCGGTCAGCGTGGCGTGCGGTTGCGAACCCCTGAACCTCCTTGGCGGCGCCGATCGGCAATCCGGAGACGGGCAGCCCGGCGGATGCGGATGCGGTGCGGAGGCCGGGAACGGAGGACTCCCCGGACGGACGACGATGTCCGCACGTCGCACGCGTCGCGAACGCGTACGCAACCGAAGTCGAAGGCGTCTTCCCGAACCGCTGCCGCCGTTGTCGGGAGCCGGCCTGCGCAAACCCGCGCGTCGGATCGAACGCGTCGAGGATCGTCGCCGACGTGCCGTACATTCGCGTGGCCATCGCGTCCGGATTCGCGCGCGCGGGCCCTGCCGAAGCCGGTGCACCGCCGTTCACGTCAGGCCGCCGCCCAGCAGGGTGAGGCCCCCCTTCCGCTCCGTTCGGATGCCTTCATGCCTGCACGCCGCACCCATTGAGCAACACCTAGCTTGCTGAGCGGCGTTTCGTCGAGCGGTTTCGTCCCGGCCCGGGCGATCGCATCGGAACTGCGCCGAAAGCGCTGCCCGGCCGGATCAGGGCTTGCATCAGGCGGCATCAATAGCCCATGCCGGCACGGCCGCGCCCCGACCAAAAGTAACCCTCCGAACATCATATGATTGCATTCTCACATTTTATGTGATTTTATTATCGTATGTCGCACGCCGCAGCCGCCCACGCGCACGGCGCACCCATACCAAGGAAGAGACGCAGATGGAGACAATCGCCGTCATCGGCAGCAACATGGTCGACCTCGTGACCTATGTCGCACGCATGCCCGCCCGGGGCGAAACGCTCGAGGCACCGAACTTCGAGCTCGGCTGCGGCGGCAAGGGGGCGAACCAGGCCGTCGCGGCCGCCCGCCTCGGCGCGCGCGTCGTAATGGTCACGAAGGTCGGCGACGACGTCTTCGCCGACAACACGATCCGCAACTTCGCGCGCGAAGGCATCGACACCACGCACGTGCGCAAGGTCGCCGGCGTGCCGAGCGGCGTCGCGCCGATCTTCGTCGAACCCGATTCGAGCAACAGCATCCTGATCGTCAAGGGCGCGAACCGCCACCTGACGCCGGCCGACATCGACGCGGCCGCGCCGCAGCTCGCCGAATGCGCGCTGATCGTGCTGCAACTCGAGATCGAGCTCGACACCGTCTATCACGCGATCGAATTCGGCGCGCGGCACGGCATTCCGGTGCTGCTGAACCCCGCGCCCGCGGTGGCCGATCTCGATTTCGAGCGGATCCGCACCGTCGAATTCTTCGTGCCGAACGAAACGGAACTCGCGATCGTGTCGGGCATGCCGGTCGATTCGCGCGACACGGCAGCGCGCGCCGCCGAAGCGCTGGTCGCGCGCGGGCTCAAGCACGTGCTCGTCACGCTCGGCAGCAACGGTTCGCTGCTGGTATCGCGCGACGGCGTGCAGCACGTGCCGGGCGTGCCGGTCGACGCGCGCGACACGACGGGCGCCGGCGATGCCTACATCGGCTGCTTCGCACGCTGCTATGCCGCGTCCCGCGACGCACTCGACGCGATGCGTTACGCGTCCGCGTATGCCGCGCATTCGGTCACGGGCCTCGGCACGCAGAAGTCGTACGCCGACACCGCGACGTTCGAACGCTTCCTCCGCGACGCCGGCTGCTGACCGGCGCCTTCATCGACGAGACAATTGGGAAGGAGACACCCATGGGCCGAGCCACAATCGAACACACCCCCGACGGCTATTACCTGAACCGCACGCCGCTCTTCGCGTTCACGCTGCTATGCTGCCTGTTCGCGCTGTGGGGCACCGCCGCGAACCTGAACGACGTGCTGATCGCGCAATTCAAGAAGTCGTTCTTCCTGTCCGATTTCGAATCGGCATTCGTGCAGTCCGCGTTCTATCTCGGCTACTTCTTCCTCGCGATTCCGGCCGCGACCGTCGTGAAGAAGTTCAGCTACAAGACGACGATCCTCGTCGGCCTGCTGCTCTACACGACCGGCTGCCTGCTGTTCTTCCCGGCCGCGTCGATGGCGAAGTACGGGATGTTCCTCGTCGCGCTGTTCGTGATCGCGGCCGGCCTGTCGTTCCTCGAAACCGCGTCGAACTCGTATTCGACGCTGATGGGCCCGCGCGACACCAGCACGCGGCGGCTGAACATCTCGCAGACGTTCTATCCGTTCGGCGCGATGGCCGGCGTCTACATGGGCAGCTTCCTGATCTTCAAGGAAGGCGATGCGTCGCATGCGCAGCTCGCCGCGATGTCGGCGGCCGACGCGCACGTGCACCAGCTCGCGATGATCCAGGCCACGCTCGAGCCGTACAAGTGGCTGATCGTCGTGCTCGTGGCCGTGTTCATCGTGTTCGCGCTCACGCCCTACCCGGCCTGCAAGGGCAACGGCTCCAGCGTGGCCACGCACCGGATCGACGCGCGCGGCACGCTCGCACGCCTGTTCGGCAACCGGCGCTTCGTCGCGGGTGTCGTCGCGCAGTTCCTGTATGTCGGCGCGCAGGTCGGCGTATGGAGCTTCACGATCCGGCTCGCGATGCAGATCGGCGGCCTCACCGAGCGCGGCGCGTCGCACTACCTGCTCGCCACGTTCTTCGCATTCTTCGTCGGCAAGCTGATCGCCACGCTCGTGATGAAGCGCGTCGGCCCGGCCAAGGTGCTGATCGTCTACGGCGTCCTGTGCATCGCGCTGCTCGCGTACACGATCAGCGTGCACGACATCACGGCCGTCTATGCGGCCGTGGGAGTGAGCGTGTTCCTCGGCCCGTGCTGGCCGACGATCTACGGCCTCACGATCGACGGGCTCGGCAAGGACACCGAATACGGCGGCTCGATCCTCGTGATGAGCATCGTCGGCGGCGCGGTCGTGCCGCTGATCCAGGGGCTGATCTCCGATCACACGGGCGGCAACATGCAGCTCGCGTTCGTCGTGCCGCTCGCGTGCTTCGTCGTGATCGTCTACTACGGCTTCTACTGCCTGCGCCACCTGCCGGCCGCGACGCCCGACGCAGTCGCCGACGGCAACGCGCCCGCGCGCTACGCCGCCACGCGCAACACGTCGGGAGCATGAGCATGCGAGGCGAAATCGAACTGCGGCGCGACGACTTCCGCGACACGCCGCGCACGCTGTACCGCACCGACGGGCTCACCGTCACCGCGTTCGCGTATCCGTCCGGCGTCGAGGCGCTAAGGCTCGAGAACCGCCGCGGCCACCTTGTCGTGCTGCCGTATCTCGGCCAGATGATCTGGGCCGCCGCGTTCGACGGCCGCGACCTGACGATGAAGCACATGTTCCGGCAGCCGAAGCGCGCGGCGTCGATCATCGATACCTACGGCTGCTTCATGTTCCACAGCGGGCTGCTGCGCAACGGCTGCCCGGGGCCGGACGACACGCATGCGCTGCACGGCGAGATGCCGTGCGCGCCGATGGATCGCGCGAGCCTGATCGTCGGCACGGATGCGCGCGGCGCGTTCGTCGAAGTGACCGGCGAATACGAATACGTGCAGGGATTCGGCAGCCACTACGTGGCGCGCCCGTCGGTGCGGCTCGCCGAGCACGACGCGCAGATGACGATCGCGATGGACGTCACGAATCTCGGCGGCACGCCGATGGACCTGATGTACATGGCGCACCTGAACTATGCGTACGTGCCGGGCGGCCGCTTCGTGCAAGCGTTGCCTCGAGGCGGATTGCGGCTGCGCGACAGCGTGCCCGCGCACGTCAAGCCGACCGCCGCGTGGCGCGACTACACGGCCACGCTCGCGCACGCACCGGAACGGCTTCACACGCTCGATGCGCCCGCGCTGTACGACCCGGAGATCGTGTTCTTCATGAACGACGTGGCAACGGATGCAAGCGGCGTCGCGCATTTCCTGCTCGAGCACCCGGATGGCGGCGCCTTCCACACCGCGTACCGCCCCGGGCAATTCCCGCACGCGACGCGCTGGATCCTGCACAACGCGGACCAGCAGGTCGCTGCGTTCGTGCTGCCGTCGACCTGCGAGCCGGAGGGGTATGAAGCCGAACGCCGCAAGGGCCATGTGGCGGCGCTCGCGCCGGGGGCGACGCGCCGCTTCGACGTCGTCACCGGCTACCTGAGCGCGGCGGAAGCCCGCCATGCGTGAAGCGATGCGCGGCCGCGCGGCGTCAGGTCACGAGCGCGATCCCGTGTTCGCGGATCGCCGTTTCGTAGCGGCGGCTCAGTTGCCCGTCCGAGATCACGTAGTTGAAGTCGGTCAGCTCGGCGAAATAGGCCGCGCGCACTTCGTCGAACTTCGTGTGGTCGACGAGCAGGAAGCGGTTCTGCGCGCGTTCCATTACCTTCTTCTTCGCGTCGACTTCGTGGAAGTTGAAGCAGGTCACGCCGCAGCGGTCGCTCACGCCGGCCGCGGAGATGAACGCCTTCGACACGCGCACCGTGTCGAGGATGCCCGTCTCGGCCACCGATTCGAACACCATGTTCTTGCGGTGGTACGCGCCGCCGCACAGGATCACGCTGCAGTGCGGCTTCTGCTGCAGCTTCGCGAACACGTTCAGCGAATTGCAGACGGCGGTGAATTCGAGGTCGTCCGGAATGAAGTCGACGATGAACGGCGTGGTCGAGCCGCAGTCGACGAAGATCGTGTCGCCGGTCGTCACGAACTGCGCGGCCAGCTTGCCGATGCGGCGCTTCTCCTCGGTCTGCCGGTTGTTCTCGGCGCTGACCACGTACTCGCCGATGTCGCTGCGCTGCGCGGCGAAGTGGCGCGTCACGTAGCCGCCGATCAGGCTGAGGCCGTGCGGATTGTCCGCGAGATCGCGGCGGATCGTCATTTCGGATACGCCGAACAGCTCGGCGACTTCCTTCAGATGAATCGCGTTCTGCCCTTGCAGCACGTTCATCAGTGTCTTGATCCGTTCGCCTTTCTTCGTTTCCATGCCAGTATCCTGCGTACCCGTCGCGTCCGTAGCTTGTCGTGCCGGGCGCGCGGGCCCGGCCGGAATGTCGTATTTGTAACAAACCGATGTGAAAACATCAACTTTACGTGTGCCCTTCCGGCGCACGATCCGTGGAGTCCTGAAACATGCCGCTTTCCAACGCCCAACTCGCTCAAACCATCGATCACACGCTACTCGCGCCCGACGCAAGCGACGCGCAGATCCGCGAACTCTGCCGCCAGGCGGCCGAGCATCGCTTTTACTCGGTCTGCGTGAATTCGGCGAACGTGCCGCTCGCCGCGCGCGAGCTGGCCGATACCGGCGTGCTCGTGTGCGCGGTGGTCGGCTTTCCGCTCGGCGCCGGGCTGTCGGCCGCCAAGGCATTTGAAGCCACCGCCGCGATCGCGGCGGGCGCCGGCGAGATCGACATGGTGATCAACATCGGCGCGCTGAAGAGCGGCCGCGCCGACGACGTGAAAGCCGACATCGACGCCGTGCACCAGGCGTGCGGCGCGGTGCCGCTCAAGGTGATCCTCGAAACGGGGCTGCTGACCGACGACGAGAAGGTACGCGTGTGCGAGATGTGCCGCGATCTCGGCGTCGCGTTCGTGAAGACGTCGACCGGGTTCGGCCACGGCGGCGCGACGCTCGCGGATGTCGCGCTGATGCGCCGCATGGTCGGCCCCGTGCTCGGCGTGAAGGCATCGGGCGGCGTGCGCGACCGCGCGGCCGCGCTGGCGATGATCGAGGCCGGCGCGACGCGGCTCGGCACGAGCTCGGGGGTGGCGATCGTCACCGATCAGGGTGGCAGCGCGGCGGCGTATTGACGGACGCCTCAAGCCGCCACACCCCGGCACGACGTCACGTCCGGCAACAACGGCAGCGTGAACATCTCGACGCTGAACACGTTCATCCGGGACACGTCCGATTTCGCACGCCGATGGCTCGATGACGGCTGCCGATCCGTGCTGGCGCCGAAACCCGGCGCCCTCCGCCTGAAAGAACACCACCCGCGAAGGCTGTGAAGCCCTCGTGGCTTTTTTTGCCTTCAACGGCCCCGCTGTCGACCGCCAGCCGGAGGCCAGAAGCCTTCGTGCATCGCCGACGGGCTCGCTCTTTCTGACGGACTGCAAGCCCCTCAAGCGGAATGGATGCCCATCGTCACGCAAGCATCGACGAACGGCGGGCGTCCATCCCGCTCCGCTCACCGGTCCGGCACGGCTTCGGCGTTGATGCGCCGGTTCTCCACTTCAGCGCGCATCGCTTGCGCCCGGGCGGCCAGATGCAGACGCAGCGCCTCCGCCCGATCCGCATGGGCACGGGCGAGAAGTTGATCGCAATCGATCGGGCCCGTGGCCGGCAAACCCAGGCGCTCATACTGCTCGTCCGGTGCATGGCTGGCGTGCATCAGGTCGCGTGCAAGCGTCGCCATGCGATGCTCAACGGCGTCGTCGAACAGCGGGTGCGCCTGCCCAGGATCCGCTAGAAGATCGAATAGCAGCGTACCGGCACGATACGAGTATCCAATGGGCTGGCTGACGATCTTCATCATGCTCACGCCTTGCGAAAACGGGAACGGCCCCGCCAGCTCGATATCTTGCAGTTCTTCGACGCGGAACATCTCGCGCATGTGCGTGGGCATCAACGTATATTCATACAGCGGTGCATTGCGGTCCGGATCGGGCCCGGAGCGCATGTACACATAACGCCCGTCCGTCACGTTGACATGTTCGCCATGCATGCCGAACAGTGCCGCTTCCCGGACCGGACGATCCTCGTCGATGGTTTTCCCGAGCGCCACGCCCTGCATGCGCGGTGTCGCCGGCAAGCCGAAGAAATCGAGAAGCGTCGGTGCGATGTCGATCATCTGCACGAGAGACTGGCGCCGAACGCCCGCACGACCGGAGCGGGGATCCCAGATGAACAGCGGCGTATGCGCAAGCTCGTCGAACCAGGGTTGCGCCGTCTTGGCCCACCAGCCGTGTTCTCCCAGCATGTATCCATGGTCCGTGCACACGATGAGCATGGTGTCGCGCCACAGATTCAGTTCGTCCATCAGGTCGAGAACCCGGCCCAGCGAGTGATCGCACATGGAAACGAGCGCGGCATATTCGGCTCGTGCATCCCGGATGTCGTCGTCGGTCTCGTTGTCGGACACGGGACCGTATGGCGGCCAGTCGAAATGCGCGTCCGTATTCTTTCGAGGATAAAGATCACGATACTTCGGATAACTGGTGAAGGGTTCATGGGGATCGAAAGTCTCGATCTGAAGCAACCACGAATCGGCATCGTGATTTTCCCGGATGAACGCCTCGCCTGCATCGAAAGTCAGCGTTTGCGGATGGAGATCTTCGGTCGGGTAGTACTGGCGGTTGATGAAGTCCTGCCGTGCGGCCTTTTCGTTCAGCGCCCCCTTGAGCCGCACCGGCATCGGCGGCCGCCGGATTTGCCCCTTCCACGGGTCGCCCTCCTGCCCGCGGAAGAATTCCCAGCTGCTGTACCGCGTATGATAGGTCGCACCGCCATCTTCCCAGTAGTGCGGATGATCGCTGGCCAGATGCGTATGGATGCCCTTGCGTCGAAGCATGTCCGGCATCGAATCGTCGAACGGTTCGAGCGGCCCCCAGCTTCGATGCAGGAAGTTGTAGCGCCCGGTATGCAATTCCCTGCGGGCAGGGATACACGCCATGCTGCCCACATAGCAGTTGTCGAACGTCGCACTCCGCTCGGCGAGTCGCTGGAAATTCGGCGCCTTTACCCATGTGTTGCCATATGGCGGAAGCATATGCCGATTAAGGCTGTCGTACATCACAAGAATCGCTTTCATGATTCGCTTATTTCGCTCCAGGATTAACGCTCATTTTTTGTACGCTCGGCGCGTCAGTTTCGTGCACGGATGCGAAGCTGGTTGCGCACCTCGCCGACACCCGGCACGCGTTGCGCCGTACCGATCGCCAGCGCGACCTGTTCCGCGTCCATCACATCGCCGGAGAGCGTAACGACGCCCCCGCGCACGAAGATCAGCAAGCGGCTCGCGTCGAGCCGCTTCGTTCGCCCGAGCACACGCGCAACGCGTTTCCTCAACTGGCGATCCGCCGCCTTCTGCGCCTTGGACGGCGCCGCCGCGGGCATTGAAGAAGGCGCCGGCTCCGCCTGCTGCTCCTGCGCGGCCGCGGTCGCGGCCACCAGCGTCAGCACCGTTGCCGCAACCGCCCGGCACATCGTCATTCGAACCTGCATACATCCTCCCCAAAGTATCGATGCGCCGGCCATGCTGCGTCTCGGAGCGCGGCCGCACGTCGAATGTGTGCCTAGAATTGCGTGATCATCCCGATCGAAATACCGGTCACCGCGCGGCCGTCCGGACGAAGATTCAACGC
Source organism: Burkholderia sp. AU33423 (assembly GCF_002223135.1). Classification (NCBI taxonomy): domain Bacteria; kingdom Pseudomonadati; phylum Pseudomonadota; class Betaproteobacteria; order Burkholderiales; family Burkholderiaceae; genus Burkholderia; species Burkholderia sp. AU33423. The sequence continues at coordinate 372,455 of NZ_NKFH01000010.1, read as the reverse complement.
CGACACGTTTGCGGGATCTTTCTTGTACGCACCGGAAAACCCGTTTCGGTCGAATTCGACATAGAGTTCGGAGCGCTTCGACAGAAAGTATTCGACCATGGCATACGTCGTCATCTTCCGGCCGTCGGCACCGGCGACGTTTTTCAGATTGCTGGCGATGTCGTAATAAGTCGCGCCTGTGAACTGCACCGTGGGCGTTACCCGATAGACGAGCCCGACTGCGGGAATATGATCGCGCCGCTTCGCCCCGGTCGCGGCCGCCGCGGAAACCGTCAGCGCGCTATAGCTCAAATACATCCGGGTCGGCCCGAGTTGCCATGTCGCGCCGCCCATTGCCGTCTCCGCCCGCTGCGAGGCACTGGCGTCGTATGACTTCTGATACGCGGCGGCGAGCAGCAGCGTCCGAAACTGGTAGCTGGTTCCGACGGCGAAGTTGGTTCCGGCGAGCGTGCTGCCAGCCACACCGCCCGGCGAATAACTCGCACGCAACGTGAATCCTCCGCTACGCCCGACGTACTTGATCGTATTGTTGAACCGCGCGTCCAGCGTGAAGAAATTGCCGCCCCAGACAATGCCCGGCACGGTGGCCAGCGAAGGGCCATTGGCCTCGTTCGGATCGAGCTGAACGCCGATGTCTTCCGCCGCATTGAGTTGGCGACCCAGCATCACCCGGCCGAATCCGCCCTCGATCCCGACATACGCGCGCTGGGAAAAAAGCGTACTGGACGATTTCATGCCGCCCGTGCCGCTGACGAATCCGCTCTGCAACATGAAGATCGCACGCCATCCCGCGCCCAGGTCCTCCGCGCCGCGCATACCGAACGAGTTGCCCGAAATCGAATTGCTGTCGAACCCGATCTGATGGCCGCCTTTCACCCCATCGGTCCAGCGCACCCCTCCTCCCATCGTTCCGAACAGCGTCACGCTCGACTGCGCGTACGCCCCTCCCGAGATCACCATGGCGATCACCGCTACAGCTCGTTTCCGCACACTCCCCTCCACTTAATCATTAGTTATGTTAAATAATTATCATGAAATTTCACTCGGAAAACTGCCTGGCCAATGCCGCCACCGGCCTGAAGAGCGGAGCGCGGGGGTGTCGGCTTCGACAACCCCGCGCCCCGGCGCCGTCAACGCTCCTGCTGTTCGCGCCACTCTCCGGGGCGCGGCAAATCGACGACCGGGAATCGGGTTCCCTTGCCGGCCGGCAGAACATCCGCTGTCTCGACTTGCCATCTCAACAATGACGCGAGCATGCCGGCTTCGATCTCGGCGTATTCCGGCAGGCCGGCCAGATTCGTGGTCTCGTGCGGATCGGTCGTCCGTCGATACAATTCCGGCGCTTCGTACAATCGCCACACGTAAGTCCATTCAAGCGTGCGAACGACCGCCACCTTGCCAACCGACTCGGGATGTTCCTTTTGCTGCACGCCCTTGATGTCGTACGGGAAGCCGGCATTCTCGAAATGATCGGCTTCGCTGACGAGAAATCCGCCCTCGCTGAACACCTTCTCGCGATGCGCTGCGCCCGTCTCGCGAAGGCACCGTGCGAAGCTGCGCCCGTAGTGCGCGTGCGTGGCCTGGAGACCGGCCAGATCCAGCAAGGTCGGAAACACGTCGATCAGTTCGACCAGTGCGTCTGAAACCGTGCCCGCCACGCCGCGCGTTGATCCGCCCGACACGATCAACGGGTTTCTCAGCAGGCAGTCGTGCACACCGGATGGCCACTTTTCGACGAGACCGAAATCGCCGAGATATTCGCCATGATCGGAGAAGAAGGTGGTGATCAGCCGTTCCGGCTCCGTCGCCTGCCCGGCCGCATTCATGATTCGCCCGACGTGATGGTCGAGTCTCGACACCATCCCGTAATACACGGCACGCAGCTCGCGCCACTGCGCGTCGGTCATGCGATCCCAGCCGTGCGCTTTCGCCAGCGCGTCGACGTAAGCCGGCATGCGTCCGGTTCCGCCGACGCGCTCCGGCACCGCGTCGCGGTCATACATCGAGAACCACGGCTCCTCGGCTTCGAACGGAGGGTGCGGCGCAAAGAGCGGGACATACAGCACCCAGGGTTCTCGCGGCGCATGCTTGAGCCAGTGCTCCGCGGTGCGGACCACCACTTCGTCATATTCGGCATTCGCCTGATCCTGCGAGCGCTGCCCGCGATAGAAGGCGCGCACCATCGGGTCGTTCGGATCGCCCTGCGTCTTGCTGCGCAGAAATTCCGCCGCGCTGCGCCGCGTTTCCTCGGGCAGGAAACCGTGCTCATGCATCGACAACTCGGTCGCGCCGGCGGCAAACGAGTCGCCACGGCCGCCGGCCATGGCGACGTGGTAGCCGTTTTCCTTGAAGACGCGCAGGAAATTGGGTTCATGCGGCCCGAGCAGGTGGCCGAGTGTGCGATGACCGGCCACATGCGGATACAGGCCCGACAGGAACGACACGCGCGACGGCGAACAGACGCTGTGCTGCCCGAACGCCTGCGTAAAGGCCACCCCGTCGGCCGCGAGCCGATCCAGATTCGGCGTCAGGACGGGGGTTGACGGATGCACCGCATGCACGCAGTCGGCACGCAGCTGATCCGCGACAATGACGATGAAATTGGGCTGCTTGGTCATTTCATATCCGATAGTGAAGAGACATTCGAGGTCAACGCACGGCCTTGACAAAGATGATGACGAGCGCACCGAGCGCCGTCGCACAACTCGCCGTCACGAACAACGTGTCGTAACGGATCGCACCTCCGGGTAGCGTCAGCCATGTCACGAGAAGCGACAGGACGAACTGCGGCAGCACGTTCGCGAGATGGAAGACGCCCATGTCTTTTGCCGCGGTATCGGGGTCGGGCAGCACCTCGGTCACCAATGCCAGATCGACGGCCAGATACGCGCCCTGTGCGACGCCGATCCACACGATCACGTACAGCAGTTGCACGAGCGTCGTGCAAGCCAGCAAACCCAGTAGACCGAGCGCCATCCCCAGCCCCGCCACGAGGACGAATATCTTCCGGCGACGCAAACGATCCGACATTCGCCCGAACAGCAACGCACTGACCGTCATGGCCGCCGTGGCAACCAGCAGGCACATGAACATGGCATGAGGCGTTTCCTGTTGCGACAGGCCGATCCGGTCGCGCAAAAAGAACATCAGGTAGTGTTGCAGGCAGCTCACGCCGAACAGCACCAGCGCACGCGACAGCCACGCGACGGCAAAATCCGGGTGCTTGACCGGATTCGTCCAGAAACAGGCCACCAGCCGTTTCCATTGCAACCGTTCAAGATGCCCCTCCTCGAGTCGCCGGTCGTTCGCAAATACGACAAAACACGCTATTGCGGTAAAGGCGAGCGCACCTTGCAGCATGGCGACGGACACGAGATCGGGCGCCAGTTGTCTCACGATCCACACGCCCAGCAGGATGCCGATCGGCGGCGTGAATCCGACAATCGACGAAAAAAATCCGAGCCGCTCGGGTGGCACCTGATCCGGAAGAATCGCATTGAGACCGCTCAGGGTCGCATTGAACGACAGCGCCATCAGCGCCCATCCCAGCGCAAGCTGCGCCGGCGACCGAGCCGTTGCCAGAATCGCCATGGCGCCCAGGCCCGCCACCGCGCCTCCGAAGATCCACGGCTTGCGCATGCCCCACCGGGCGCGAGTGTGATCGCTCAGCACGCCGAAGATCGGTTGCGCGATCGATCCGACAATCGCGCCGACGGCGATCGCCTGGGCCAGCACGGTCGCCTTGGCCGTCGGCGCGATGCGCTCGGCGAGCATCGGCAGGATCATCATCGGATACGGAATCAACGCCAGCCAGACGCCGACGAAGGCCAGCGTCAGCGTAATGCCGAGATGTCCGCGGGATCGCCTGCCGGCCGCCGCAAGCACGAGTTCGTCCATAGTGTCTCCATTGCATCCGATTGGGCACGATAAAATCATCCGATCGGATAAATTATTGAGGCAAGGCGGCCACGTCAACCGCCTATGCCCGGTACGTGAACCCCCTTCCCGCTCCGAAACAGCGCGAACAGATCCAGCGCCATCGGCACATCCGCCTGCTGCTTACCTGCCGAATTCACGATGCTCGAGCCGGACCGTCGCATCGACGACGTGATGCACCGCTGAACGGGCGAGCGCAATCCGATAGTCCCCTTCCCGGATGCGCCACCGCCCCGATGTTTCGTCGAAACAACCGAGCAAGCGTGGATCCGCGATCATGCTCACCCTGACCGACGCGCCGGCACGCAGCCAGACGCGCTCGAAACCGAGCAGGCGCATGCGCATCCCTTCGGCCGCATGGGTCAGATACAGCTGCGGAACGTCGTCGCCGTCGCGCGGGCCCGTATTGGTGACGGTAAAGCTCGCCGTTACCGTGTCGCCACCGCTCACCGCGAAATCGCTGTATGCAAAATCCGTATAGCTCATCCCGTGACCGAACGCGAACATCGGCCGGTTGCCTCGCTGCGCGAACCAGCGGTATCCGACTTCGGCGCCTTCGTCATAGCGAACCTGAATCGGCGTGCCGAGTTCGACATCCGCGCCGGGCAAGCGCGGATGCGGCGTTTGATCGACGCTGACGGGGAACGTGACGGGCAGACGCCCCGAAGGGTTGACTTCCCCCGTCAACACTTCGGCAATCGCCTGTGCGCCGGCCTGCCCCGGGAACCAGGCCTGAACGATGGCGCGCACCTTGTCTCGCCACGGCATCGCGACCGGGTTGCCGGTCTGCAGCACGACGACGACATTCGGATTCACGCGCGCCACCGCATCGATCAAATCATCCTGGCCGTACGGCAACGTCATGTCCGGACAATCGAAACGCTCCCCCTCGTGCCGGATTGCGTTCACGATCACGATTTCGGACTTTGCAGCCAGCGCCACCGCATCGGCAATATGCGCACCGCTGTCGAAATCGATCGTGGTTCCGGGCAGGCGCGCACGCAGCTCGGCAAGTGGCGACGGCCCGGAAAAGCACATCGACGTCGCCCCGAGCAACGGATGGCTTCTGAACGGCACTTCCGCCGCGTACCCGCCGCGCGGCCGGACCTGGCTCGAACCGGAACCCGACAGGACACCAACCTGCGCGAAGCCGCCGATCAGCGCGATCCGTCTCGTGTTCCGGGCGAGCGGCAACATCGCATCACGGTTCTGCAACAAGACGATGCCTTTACGGGCAATCTCCAGTGCCACGTCGTTATGTGCGTTCGCATCGATCGGCTCGGCGGCCGATTGCCGGTCGATGCCCACGGCAAAGTACGAACGCAACATGCGTTGCACCATCTCGCTGATCCGTTCCCGGGGAACACGGCCTTCTTCGAACGCGCGGCACAACGGTTCATTGAACCATTCGCATTCGTCGAGCTGGGCGCCGGAATGCTGGTCCAGGCCCTTGAGCGCGAAATCCCAGCTGTTGACCGCACGCCAGTCGGACATCACCCAGCCCTTGAAACCCATCGCGTCCTTGACGGTGTCCTGCAGGAGCCGCTTGTTACCGCACGCATATTCGCCGTTGACGAGATTGTATGCAGCCATCAACGCGCCGGGCTGGCCATCCTCGATCGCGATCTGGAACGCGAGAAGATCGCTCTCCCGATGCGCGGCCGGATCGATGATCGCATCCAGAAAGAACTTGTTGGTTTCGCTCGCATTGAGCGATACGTGCTTCACCAACGCGACGACCCCTTCGGCCTGCGTACCGGACACCAGGCCGGCACCGAGCTTGCCCGACAGGAGCGGATCTTCCGACACGTATTCGAAATTCCTGCCGTTGCGCACCTCGCGCACCAGGTTGATGCCGCCGCCGAGCGCGACGTTGAAGCCGCGCTCGCGCATTTCCTTGCCGATCAGCGACCCCGCCGCCCGCGCCAGCGCCGGATCGAACGTGGCGCCGAGCGCAAGGCCCGCCGGCAGCGCAGTGGCCGTGTCGTTCGCATCATGGGTCGCCCGCACGCCAAGACTGGTATCGGCAAGCAGCAGCGGCGGAATGCCCAGCCGCGGAACGCCCTGGACATATCCGGCGATGGCGGGAACGTGCGCCGGCACACGCGGTTCGCGCGCGTTCGTGCCGAAGATATGCACCATCAGGCTGTACAACATCGAGAACCGTTCGTCGTCCGTCATGCGGGCTTCGACTTCACGGGCGCGTTCGTCAGGATCGGCAATCGCCGCCATGGGTGAAGGCAAGGAGGATTGAAGCAACGCGTGCGAGGATTCGATGCCGGCGTCACGATCGATAAGCGTCATGGGGGTCGTTTCATTCAATAACTATCCAAGTGGATAATTTATAGATATGCCCACGCCGCCGTCAAGCGCAATGCATATCCATCGCCCCTAGGGCTTTCCCCGACGCCCGTCGAATGCGTTGGCGATCGGGACTGACGGCGCACGCCGCCATGCATGCGGACCCGCCATGGCGTTGCGAACCATTCGGACGAAATGGCACAATCCGGATGACTCGACTCAGGAAACGTTGCGATGCAGATGGTCAGACAGGCTCAGCAGGAACGAAGCGAGCAGACGCGGGCAGAGATCCTGAGCATTGCGCTCGAGCAGTTTTCGACCCACGGCTTCGATGCGGTGAGCGTGCGCGATATCGCTGATACGGCCGGCGTCAATCACGCGATGATTCGCTACTACTTCGGTAGCAAGGAAAATCTGTGGCGGGAAAGCGTGACCTACCTCTTCGACCGCTTCATGGAACAGGCGAAGCCGCCCGGGGCGGATGTGGAGCGGATCTCCGTCGACACCGTGAAGGAATACATCCGGAACTACGTCCGGTATTGCGCGAAGTATCCGGAACACGCACGCCTGATGATGCAGGAAGCCAATCGCGACTCCGAACGATTGAAGTGGATGGCCCAGACGTTCATTCGCCCACGCCACGACCTCACCATTCCGCTGATCGAACAGGTGAGCGCGCAAACGAAGGGGCTCGAAAAGATCGATCCCGTCACGCTCCTGTACATGATCACCGCGATCGCGCAGATCCCGTATCTGCTGACCGCCGAAATCAAATACGCGCACGGCGTCAACGCGATGCGGGAAAAGGCCGTCGAAGCCCATTGCGAAGCCGTGCTGGCGTTCATCTTTCGCTGATGGCCATCCACCGAGCGCGACGGCAGGCCGTCGGGCTCGGCCTTACTTCGGCGCCGGATCGTAAGCCACGCGAAACCCCGTGTGCCCGGCGGAAGTATCCCTGGGCCGCCCTGTGCGGGCCGCGATCCGGTAGCGATAGCAATAGCTTCGATGGCACAGGTATGAGCCGCCTTTCAGCGTGTGCTCCCGATCCGATACCGCCTGTCGATCCCTCGCCTTGCCGGCGCTCGACAACGACCTGACGCGAAACGGATCCGCGCACCACTCCCAGACGTTGCCGCTACAGTTGTAGAGGCCCGCCGAATTCGGCGCAAACGCATCGACCCGCACCGTTCCAAAGGAGCGGTCGCCGCCGCTATACCGATCGGGAAAGCGGCCTTGCCAGATGTTGCAGTAGATCGCGTCTTCCGCCGGCTCCTCGTCTCCCCAGGGAAAACGTCGGGCACCGGGGCCGCCTCGCGCCGCATGCTCCCATTCGGCCTCAGTCGGCAAACGCCCTCCGCACCAGCTGGCAAACGCGGCCGCGTCGTTCCAGGAAACATGGATGACCGGATGCATGCCGCGCCCATCAAGCGACGAAGACGGCCCTTCCGGTGCGGCCCAGTACGCCCCCGGCACCGACCGCCACCAGGGCACGTGCGCCGGCGCCTCGGCAACGCAGTCCGGTTCGAGAAAGGCGTCGAACACGTAGCTCCATCCGAATCGCTCGGCATCCGTTTGATATCCGGTCGCCGAGACGAATTCCGCGAATCGCTCGTTCGTCACGGCATGCCGATCGATACCGAACGACCTCAGATGCACCTTCCGACGCGGCCCCTCGCCGTCCGCCTTGATGACCGGCGCATCGGTGCCCACCCAACTGGCCCCGCCGTCGAACCAGACGGCGCTTTCTCCCCACGCACGCACATTCGCCGGCGCCGCATGCACCAGCCGCTCGGGCTCGGACACCGGGGCCGTAACACCTTCACATGAATTTTCACGCCGCGGCGCGCAACACGCGCGCGCGCCAGCGACCGGTCGATCCGATTCGCTCAAGTCCGTTCTCCTTCATCGGCGTCATTTATCCAATTGGATAAATATTCGCCGCGAGCACGCCCGAGGTCAAGCCGAAAAAATCGACGCAGCCCGCGGAGGAAGAAAATGGCCCGGCGGCAATCGAATGCGGCAACCCGTCAACCGCCGGACAATCTCGATGCGACGTCCACGCCGCACACTTTCGACGCCCATCGCTGTCATCAAACGGCCGACCGTGCACCGCGCGACCTTCACGCCGTCGCACAGCAACGGATGCCAGACCTTGCGCACGCCGACTACGCCATAGTGCTCGTCCCGAACCGACGTGATGAGGGCCTTCAGTGCAACACTTTGAAAGTACATGACGCACTCTGCTTTCGATGGCAAATCGGCACCCGCGTAACGATCGTCGGCCAGTGGCACTTCGTTGCCTGCAACGACTCGGGCGTCACGGCGCTCGTCGCGCAGGTCATCCACGATCTCTGACCGTCACCGGCAGACACTGACAGTTCCGACAGGGGCGCCGCGACGCCTCTTCCACCCGCTTCGCGCCACCGGCACAATGCCGTTCATGCGCCCAGACAACGCCTTTGTTTACCCTTCCGCCGGCCCCATCGGCCGCCTCGCCAACCGGCTCGTCGCGAACCGCCCGCTGCTGCGCGCACGCCGCGCGCTGCTGTCGCGCCTGCCGTTCCTGCAGCTCGCGAGCGAGGTCGAGAACGTCGTGTACTGCACGTGGCTCGTCGATGTCGCCGCGGTCGCCCACCTCGTGCCGCGCGGCGTCACGCTCGCGAGCCGCGACGGCCGCACGCCGTTCACGATCCTCACCTATGCACACCGCCATTTCGGCCCGCGTATCGCGGGCCCGCTGCGACGCGTATTCCCGTCGCCGCTGCAAAGCAACTGGCGGCTTTACGTCGATGCGCTGCCGGGCGGCAGGCCGGCCGATCGCACGGTGCTGTTCGTCAAGAACGTGTTCGACCATCCGCTCTATGCGCTCGGCAGCCGGCTCTTCAGCGACGCGCTGCCGTCGCATCTTGCCGAGCGCTTCACGCATGCCGCGCAGGACGGACGGTATCGAACGCTGCTATCCGGCGGCAGAGGAAGCGCGCCCGATTTCCACTGCTCGGCGGCCCTGTCGGACGACTACACGCTACCCGCGGCGTTCGCGCCTTTCTTCGAAAGCTGGCGCGACGCCATCGCTTACCTCTCGCTGCAGCACGCGGCCGTCGCGCATGTCGCGGACTGCGACGGCCTCGCCCATGCGTCGATCGACCTGCCGATCGACATCGACGCCGTCCGGCCGCTGAAGCCGGTCGAACCGGTCGGCGGCGGCGAGTTCCTCGCGCGCATCGGCGCGACCGGCGAACCGATGTGCTTCGTCGTCCCCGATGTCGCGTTCAAGGTATTGTCGGAACGGGTGTTGTAGCGCCCGGCTCAACTCGTGCGCCACGCGTGCGCGGGTTCGCCCCCGTCGCCCTCGTCCGCGAGCCGCCCCGCATAATCCCGCACGAACTGCGCGGCGATCCGCCCCGACCGCGCACCGCGTTCCAGCGCCCACTGCAGCGCCGGTTCGCGCGCCGCACGAATCTGCTCCGCATCGAACCCGGCCTCGCTCAGCCGGCTGTCGACAACAGCCAGATACGCGTCCTGCGTGAATCCGTAGAACGTCATCCAGATCCCGAATCGCTCGGACAACGAAATCTTCTCCTCCACCGCGTCGTCCGGATGCAGCTCGCCGTTCTCCGCGCGCGACACGTTCGCGTTGTCGCTCGCCTGCTCGGGCATCAGGTGGCGGCGGTTCGACGTCGCGTACACGAGCACGTTCGACAGGTCGCTCGCGACCGAGCCGTCGAGCACCGTCTTCAGTTCCTTGTAGCCGGTCTCGCCCGCCTCGAACGACAGGTCATCGCAGAACACGATGTATCGCTCGGGCCGCGCCCGCACCAGCTCGACGATCGCCGGCAGATCGCTCAACTGCTCCTTGCCGACCTCGATCAGCCGCAGCCCGTGCGGCGCGAACGCATGCAGGCACGCCTTCACGATCGACGACTTCCCGGTGCCGCGCGCGCCGGTCAACAGCACGTGATTCGCCGCGAAGCCGCGCACGAACTGCCGCGTGTTCCGTTCGACGATCGCCACCTGTCGCTCGACGTTGCGCAGCGCATCGAACGCGATGAGCGCGGGCGCCGCGACCGGTTCGAGCGGCGCCGCTCGCGGCCCGCCATCGAGCCCGCGCCAACGGAATGCAACGGCCGCGTCGAAGTCGACGGGTGCCGCCGGCTGGCCGGTGCCTGCCAGCGCTTCGAGCGCGGTGGCAATCCGTTCGAGCTGATGCGCGAGCGCCGGGCCCTCCATGGATGCACGCACGTCCGGCAGCGCGCCCATCAGGTTCTGCAAATCGCGGTCGCCGCTCATTGCCGCACCCCTTGCGATGTGCTCGCCTGGAACGGAAACCGCTGCGCGATCGCGACGCCGACGAGCGCGATTCCGCCGCCGATCAGGTGATACAGCCGCAGCGATTCGCCGAGCAGCACGATCGCGCCGCCGGCCGTCATCACCGGCAACAGGTTCATGAACATCGCGCAGCGGCTCGGGCCGAGCAGCCGCACGCCCTGCATCCACAGATACGGCAGCACCACCGACGCCAGCACGCCCGCATACAGGATCAGCGGCACGCTCGCACGCGTCGGCCACGCCGCCTGCGCGGGCAAGCGCAGCAGCATCGGCACCATGAAGACGAGCGCGGCGAGCGCCTGCACGTAGGTCGACTGCCACGCCGGCAGCGCACCGATACGCCAGCGCTTGAGCAGAACACCGTACAGCGCATACGCGGCCGACGCGGCCAGCATCAGCAGGTCGCCCGCATGCACGCCACGCGCGGCGATCGTCGTCGGATGCCCCTCGGCGATCAGGTAGACCACGCCCGCGAGCGACAGCACCCCGCCGCCCACCATGCCCGCGCCCGGCGCATCGCCGATCAGCAGCGCGCTGAGCAGCATCGTCATCAGCGGCACGAGCGCCGTGATGATCGCCATGTTGGTCGCGCTCGTCGTTTTCGCGGCCTCGTAGGACAGGCTCTGGAACAGCGCCATCGCGAGAAAGCCGAGCACCGCGAGCTTCGGCAGGTGCGCGACGAGCACCGCGCGATTGCGCCACGCGGAGCGCAGCGTGAACACGCTCATCAGCGCGACGGCGAGCAGCAGCCGGTAGAAGGTGATCGCCGACGGGTCGATCGTCGATGCCGACAGCTTCGACACGACCACGTTGCCGGCCCACAGCGCGATCGCGCAGAAGGGAAACAGAAAAGGAGACTTGTTCATCGCATTCGACGGATTAATATCCTGACAGGGGTCTGGCGTGGATGGGAACGCCATCGTGCCCGCCCGCCCAACTGCCTGTCTCACGCCAAAATGTCACGACTTGTCGCCAATCGGACACTCGAGTCCACTCCGCCCGGTGCCCACCTGCGCTTCGAATCGACGCCGATGCCCGTATCGGCGATGGCGGCGACGTACACGCACGGCACGTCGATCGCGCCGCACCGGCATCGCCGCGCGCAGCTGCTCTATGCAATCGAGGGCGTGATGCACGTGCAGTCCGAAGGCGCGTCGTGGGTCGTGCCGCCGACGCGCGGCGTGTGGCTCGAAGCCGGTCTCGACCACACGGTGCAGATGAGCGGCGACGTGCAGATGCGCACCGTGTTCGTCGAACCGGGCGCGGTCGAGCACCTGCCCGCGCGGAGCTGCGTCGTGGAAGTGCATCCGCTGCTGCGCGAGCTGATCCTCGCCGCAGTGGACGTGCCGCTCGACTATGCGCCGGGCTCGCGCCACGATCACCTGATGCACCTGCTGCTCGCCGAGGTGACGGTCGCGCCGCTGCTGCCGCTGTACCTGCCGTGGCCGCACGACCCGCGCCTGCGCACGATCTGCGACGCGCTCGTCGCCGCGCCCGACGACACGCGCACGATCGCAGAATGGGGCGACCTGCTCGGCCTGTCGGTCCGCACGCTCCATCGCGCGTTCCAGCGCGAGACGGGGCTCAGCTTCCGCCGCTGGCGCGAACAGGCGCGGCTGCTGCTCGCGCTCAAGCGTCTCGCGCACGGCGAGAAGGTGTTGACCGTCGCGATGGATCACGGCTACAGCAGCCAGAGCGCGTTTTCCGCGATGTTCAAGCGACATTTCGGCGTGTCGCCGTCGGCGTTTTATGCGTAGCGCATATCTCGCCCCCACTACCGCGCCGCGATCCCCGCGATGAAAAACACGCACGCGGCTGCCGACGCCACCGTGCGCACGTGATTCCACATCGTCCAGTCGTGCACGTAGCGCGTCCACAGCGCCGCGCCCTGCGCGGTCGACGGATCGGCCGCGGCGAGCGCCTCGTTGAGCGGCACGTTGACGGCCATCGTCACCGCGAACATCCCGAACACGTACAGCACGCCGCCGGCGACCGCCAGCATCGCGCCCGGCTGCTCGCGATTGAACAGCGCGAGCACGACCAGTGCGAGCGCCATCAGCGTCGTGACGAGGAACAGCGGCACGAACGGCGAACGCACGATGTCGACGTTGATCGCGTTCATCGCGGCCACGCCGGCCTGCGGCGCGATCCGTCCGAGGGACGTCATCACGAACGTCGAGAACGCGAAATACACACCGGCCATCAGCCCGCAGCCGATGGCCGAGCCCCACCAGCAAGGCGGCGGTCATGAGCGCGATCATGATCGTGCGCTCCACACGCCGGTGGCGACCGTCGCGCGCGCATAGTCGGCGAAATCGCGCGCCGGCCGCCCGAGCGTCGCTTCGATGCCGTGCGTCACCGCGCTGTTGCGCCCGTCAAGCACCACGCTGAACAGATCGTCGAGCAGCGCGACGACCGGCTCCGGCACGCCGACCGCGCGCAATCCGGCGACGAACGCATCGGCCGGAATCTCGCGATAGACGACCGGCCGGCCCGCGGCCCGTGCGATTTCGCCGACCGCTTCGGCGAACGTCAGCGCGCACGGGCCCGTGACCTCGATCACGCGGTTCGCGAAGCGCGCATCGGTGAGTGCGGCCACGGCGACGTCCGCGATGTCGTCCGCGTCGACAAACGGCTCGCGCACCGCGCCGGCCGGCAGCGCGACTTCGCCGGCCAGCACGCCGTCGATCAGGTAGCCCTCGGAGAAGTTCTGGTTGAACCAGCTCGCGCGCACCACGCCCCAATCCACGCCCGACGCCTGCAGCGCGGCCTCGGCGGCCTGCGCGCGGGGCTCGCCGCGCCCGGACAGCAGCACCACGCGCTCGACACCGCTTTCCAGTGCAAGCCGTGAGAATGCGGCGATCGCGTCCACAGCGCCTTCGACGGCCAGGTCGGGCTGGTAGGTCACGTACGCGGCCGATACGCCGTCGAGCGCGGCCGGCCACGTGTCGGGCACCGTCCAGTCGAAGCGGACGGCCGACGTGCGCGACACGGGCCGGGTCGCGATGCCGCGCGCACGCAGCCGGGCATCGACGCGGGCGCCCGTCTTGCCCGAACCGCCGACGATGAGGGTGGGAAGTGCCGACATGACCGTCTCCTTGGACTAAAATGCGAGAATGTCTCGCGTTTCAAAAACACGATATACTCTCGCATTAGCAAGGTCAAGTTTTTCTGGAGGCGGCATGGGCCGACAAAAATCGGGGCAGAACGATGGGCCCGCCGCGACAGCGGACACGGCGGATACGCCGGCACGTGCACGTCTGGTGCCGACGCAGCAGCGCAGCCGCGAGCGGTTCGAGCGCATCCTCGCATGCGCGTCGGAGGTGATGATCGAGAAAGGCTGCGATGCGTTCCGGATGAGCGACATCGTCGAACGCACGGGCATCTCGTTCGGTTCGCTGTACCAGTATTTTCCGGACAAGGCGGCCGTAATCGGCACGCTCGCGGAGCGCTACAACGAAGCCGGCCACGTCTGCGTGCGACGCGACCTCGCGACGATGAAGACGCTCGACGACCTGCACGCCACGCTCACCCGCATCACGGACAGCTACTACCGGATGTTCGTCGACGAGCCGCTGATGCGCGACATCTGGCGGGCCACGCAGGCCGACCGCGCGTTGCAGGCACTCGACCGGGCAGACGGGGAATTCCTGGCGGGGTTGTTCGCGGATGCGCTGGGCGAAGTGGCGCCCGACACCCCGCATGCGCAACGGAGCGCATTCGCCGAGCTGATGATGATCCAGATCGCGGCGGCCGTGCGCCATGCGATCACGCTGCCGCCGAAGGCGGCGCAGCAGATGCTCGCGATGTTCAAGCGTGCGCTGCCGCGAGATCTGTCGGTGCTGGGCGCGTAGTCGTGTCGAACGAAGTCCGCGGCCGGCACCGACTTCACACCGCGCCTGCCGGACACGCGATCCGCCGAAGGCAAACCGGCCCGACGTTCGTCACGGCATGACTGGCGGATGGTAGCTGAGCGTGCTCGCAAGAGCCCAGAGCATGAAAATCACCAGCGGCAAATGCACCGCCAGCTGCGTGAACGTGAACCCGACGATGGAAGAAAAGCGCGCGATAGACGCGCGCGATGCCGATGGTGCGTGACTGACATCCGGGAAACGCAACCGTTCGAGCCGGCCGGCACCGGAGCGCCCGGGCAGAGCGGGTGTGACGATCGGCGGCCGACGCCCGATCACGCGGCGCCGGCCCGTGCCGATCAGCGCTTCGCCGGCACCGGCGGCTCGCCCGCCGTCGTCGCGCTGCGCGCCCAGTCGGCAAACTCGGTGTCGTAGCGATTGCCGATGTACGCGACATAGTTCGCGTAGCCGTCGTAATCGCCCACCCGGAAGCGGGACACGATCGTATCGACGTCCGCGCGATGGCGCTCGAACATGAAGCGCGTCGCCATGTAGCCCCACCGGTACGCGCGCGCGACGTAGTCGCTCGACGCGTAACGCGTGCCGAGCACGTCAGAGAACCGGTACGTGCCCGTGCGCACCGCGTCGATCGACTCCGGGTTGTCGTTCTTTCTCGATAGATACTCGGCGACGCCTTCGATCCACCACACGGTCGGCTTCGCGGTGCTCACCGAGAAGTCGCCCGCCATGTCGTAGCGGCCGTCGAGATAGTGCGTGAACTCGTGCTCGAGGTTCCACACCTTGAACTCGGGCCGCAGCCACGATGCCTCGTGCGCGATGAAGCGCGCCTGATTGCCGGGCGCGGACGGATCGCCCTCGAGATACATGCCGCCGTTATCGGTGCTGATGCCGTAGATCACCGACGCGTATTTTCGATAGTTCGCGTAGTCATCGAAAATGACGAGTTCGATCGTGTCGTTGCGATCGTCCGCGACCGGCTTGCGCCCGGTCTTCATCATCCGGTGGAAGTAGTCGTCCTGCCGTGCGACCGCCGTGCAGACCGACTGCAGCTGCGGCATCGTCATGTCCTGCGCGAGAATGCGCACGCCCGCATTGCATGCGTAGCGATTCGAGAGCACCGCGTCGGTCAGCCGCTTCTTGTAGTCGCAGGTGCCGTAGTCCGCGCAGTTGCCCGGATCGCCGTAGTCGACCGCTTCCGCCGCCGCGAGCCAGAGGTCGCTGTCCGCGCCCGTCATGCTCGTCGACGCGAGCATGTCCTGGATCATTTTCTTCACGCGCGGCTTCTGCGCCGGATAGCGGAGGAAGCGAAACGTTTCGCGGGCCGCGTCAGCCAGCTGATAGGCGGCGCTCGTGTTCGACAGGCTCGCGCGGTTCGCGGTGACGAAGCGGTTGAGCGTCTCCGGGAGCGTCGCATCGCTGTCGAGTATCGGTTGCGCGCCGCTGCGCTGGTGCGCGTAGAAGAACACCGTGAGCAAGCCGGTGAAGCCGCCCGCCGCACTGCGCTGCAGCAGCGGCGCCGCTGCCTGCGGATTCGCCGCGCTCACGGTGTAGGACGCGATGCGGTTCTTCAGCGTCGGCAGGTAGTACGCTTCGTCCCGCATGTTCGTGATGAGCTTCATCAGTTCGTTCGCGGTGCTCGGCGCACGCGAATTGTCGCGATAGAGCGCATCACCCTCCAGGCTTTGCTTGATATACGGGCGCAGCGACACCGCGAGATTCGGAATCGGGTTCGCCATGCCCGATACATCATATTGGTAATAAGCGGCACGCAGATAAATCAGCAAATTGACCAGGATCAAATTGCTCGCATCATATTTATAGATTTCCTGCACGAAACGACCCGCGACAGCGTGCACGTTTTCCGCATTGAAGATCTGTGTGGCCTGCGCTTTATCGACCGAGAACAGGCCGTAATGGCATTCGTAATCGGGAAGATTCGCGATGTAATCGGCGAGTGCCGCGCCGCGATACTGGGTCATCACCGACATGTCGCGGCAATCAGCGCCCGACGTGCTGCGCTTGCTGCGCGTGGCCGGCTGCTTGAGCGGCGAAGGCCTGGTCAGCGCTGCGCGATCCTGCTCGCTGAGCGGCAGGTTGTACTGCGCCTGCTCCGGCGACACCGGCAGATTCTGCGGCACGCGAGGCATGCGCGCCTGCCTGGGTTGCGTCTGCTGCGCCGGCTCGGTATTGGCCGATGCGGTGCCGGCCAGTCCGGCGAATGCCGCACACGCGACGATGACCGACCAGCAGCGTTTTTTTTGAAACCCCTCGTTTATTGCCACTTTATTTTCTCTCGGTTGTTTTTGGGCAACCAAGATATAACATTACATATTGAAACGTCAATTTAATCCACAGGAAAGATATCGTATTTAATTAGTTAAACTATTTTAAAATTAAAATCGAATCGAGAAACAATTCAACCGGCCGGCACGGCCCGCTTATATCCGGTCGCGAGACAACGCGCATGCGTCACTGCCCTGCGGACAGGATTCGGCGAGCCACTTCCACAAATGAAAAACGCGGGTGGCGAACCGCACCGGATGAACGACACCATCCGGCACGACTCGCCACCCGCGTTGAAGCTTTTCCAGCCCTCTGCTTACTTGCTGTAGTCGTACACCCCACGCCCGGTCTTCCGCCCGAGCCTGCCAGCCGTCACCATCTCGCGCAGCAGCGGGCACGCGCGATACTTCGGATCGCCGAAGTCCTTCACGAACACGTCCATCACCGCGAGACACACGTCGAGGCCGACGAGGTCGGCCAGCGCGAGCGGCCCGATCGGGTGGTTCGCGCCGAGCTTCATCCCCGCGTCGATCTCCTCGGCCGACGCGATGCCTTCCGCCAGCACGAAGAACGCCTCGTTGATCATCGGCACGAGAATCCGGTTCACGACGAAGCCCGGCGAATTGCGCACGCCGATCGGCGACTTGTCGAAACGCTCGGTCAGCTCACGCACCGCCGACGCGGTCGCGTCGCTCGTCTGCAGCCCGCGGATGATCTCGACGAGCGGCATCAGCGGCACCGGGTTGAAGAAGTGCATGCCGACGAAGCGCGCCGGATCGGCGAGCGGCGCCGCGAGCGCGGTGATCGAGATCGACGACGTGTTGGTCGCGATGATCGCTTCGGGCCGCGCGACGGCCTCGATCTGCTTCAGGATGCGGCCCTTCAGCTCGACGTTCTCGGTCGCGGCTTCGATCACGATATCGGCCGCTGCGAGCTTCGCGTAGTCGGTCGACGTCGTGATGCGTGCCAGCGCCGCATCGCGCGTGGCGGCTTCGAGCTTGTCCTTCGACACGAGCCGCTCGAGGCTGCCCTTCAGCGTCGCGATGCCCTTTTCGAGCGCCGCGTCGCTGACGTCGATCATCACGACGTTGAGACCCGCAACGGCGGCGGTCTGCGCAATGCCGTTGCCCATGGTTCCGGCGCCCACGACGCCGACAATTTCGATGGCCATGAAATTTCCTGTGTGTTCGGGTGCTGAGCGCTCGATTATCAGATGTTCTCGAAGATCGCAGCAATCCCCTGGCCGCCGCCGATACACATCGTCACGAGCGCGTAACGCCCGCCGATGCGCTTCAGTTCGTACAGCGCCTTGACCGTGATCAGCGCGCCGGTCGCGCCGATCGGGTGACCGAGCGAGATACCCGAGCCGTTCGGGTTGACCTTCGCCGGATCGAGGCCGAGCTCCTGCGTGACGGCGCACGCCTGGGCCGCGAATGCCTCGTTCGCCTCGATCACGTCGAGATCGCTGATCTTCAGGCCCGCGCGTTCGAGCGCCTTCTGCGTGGCCGGCACCGGGCCGATGCCCATGTACGCCGGATCGACACCCGCGTGCGCATACGCGACGAGGCGGGCGAGCGGCTTCACGCCCTGCGCGCGCGCGGCGTCGGCGCTCATCATCAGCACGGCCGCGGCCGCATCGTTGATGCCCGACGCGTTGCCGGCCGTCACGGTGCCGTTTTCCTTCGCGAACACCGGGCGCAGCTTCGTGAAATCGTCCGCACTTGCGTCGTGACGCACGTGCTCGTCGGTGTCGAACGCGACCTCGCCCTTCTTCGTGCGGATCGAGATCGGCAGGATCTGATCCTTGAAGCGCCCTTCCGCGATCGCGCGCGCCGCGCGACGATGCGATTCGAGCGCCAGCGCATCCTGCGCGTCGCGCGAGATGCCGTACTTCGCCGCGACGTTCTCGGCCGTCACGCCCATGTGGATCGTCTGGAACGGGTCGTGCAGCGCGCCGAGCATCATGTCGACGAGCTTGCCGTCACCCATGCGCTGGCCGAAGCGCGCGGCCGGCACGGTGTACGGGGCGCGGCTCATGCTTTCCGAGCCGCCGCCGATCGCGATGTCGGCATCGCCGAGCATGATCGTCTGCGCGGCCGACACGATCGCCTGCAGGCCCGAACCGCACAGGCGGTTCACGGTCAGCGCGGGCGTGTGCTGCGCCACGCCGCCGTTGATCGCCGCGACGCGCGCGAGATACATGTCCTTCGGCTCGGTGTTCACGACGTGGCCGAACACGACATGCCCGACTGCGTCGCCCGACACGTTCGCACGCGACAGCACTTCGGCAACCACCTTCGCACCGAGGTCGGTCGGCGCGAAATCCTTCAGGCTGCCGCCGAAATCACCGATCGCGGTACGGACACCGCTCACCACCACGACTTCTTTCGCTGCATTGCTCATCGTCTCACTCCGGTTCGTTCGCGCCCGCAGGCGCGGGGATGCGTTGCGTTACATGTTCGGGTAGTTCGGCCCGCCGCCGCCTTCCGGCGTGACCCACACGATGTTCTGCGTCGGGTCCTTGATGTCGCAGGTCTTGCAGTGCACGCAGTTCTGCGCGTTGATCACCAGGCGATCGCTGCCGTCGTCGTTCTTCACGAATTCGTACACGGCCGCCGGGCAGAAACGCCCCTCCGGCCCCGCGTACGTGCGCAGGTTCACGTTCACCGGCACGTTCGCATCCTTCAACGTCAGGTGCGCCGGCTGGTTTTCCTCGTGGTTCGTGTTCGAGATGAACACCGACGAGAGGCGATCGAACGTCAGCTTGCCGTCCGGCTTCGGATACTCGATCGGCTGGCATTGCGACGCCGGCTTCAGCATCTCGTGGTCCGCATGCTTGTGATGCAGCGTCCACGGTACGTTGCCGCCCATCACCTTCTGCTCGAGCCCGACCATCAGCGTGCCGAGGTACAGCCCCTTGGCCATCCACTGCTTGAAGTTGCGCGCGCGGTACAGCTCCGTGTACAGCCACGACTGCTTGAAGGCGTCCGGGTATGCGTTGAGCTCGTCCGACTGGCGGCCGGCCTGCACCGCGTCGAATGCCGCGTCGGCTGCCAGCATGCCGGTCTTGATCGCCGCGTGGCTGCCCTTGATCCGCGACGCGTTCAGGAAGCCCGCGTCGTCGCCGATCAGCGCGCCGCCCGGGAATACCGTCTTCGGCAGCGACAGCAGGCCGCCGGCCGTGATCGCACGCGCGCCGTACGACACGCGCTTGCCGCCTTCGAGGAACGCGCGGATCGACGGGTGCGTCTTGTAACGCTGGAATTCCTCGAACGGCGACAGGTACGGATTCGTGTAGCCGAGGCCCACCACGAAGCCGACCACGACCTGGTTGTTGTCCATGTGATACAGGAACGAGCCGCCGTAGGTGTCCGACTTCAGCGGCCAGCCGGCCGTGTGGATCACGAGGCCCGGCTTGTGCTTCGCCGGATCGATTTCCCACAGCTCCTTGATGCCGATCCCGTAGGCCTGCGGATCGGCGTTCGCGTCGAGCTTGAACTTCGAGATCAGCTGGCGGCCGAGATGGCCACGGCAGCCTTCGGCGAACAGCGTGTACTTCGCGTGCAGCTCCATGCCGAGCTGGAAGTTCTCGGTCGGCTCGCCGTCCTTGCCCACGCCCATGTTGCCGGTCGCGACGCCCTTCACCGAGCCGTCGTCGTTGTACAGGATTTCGGCAGCCGGGAAGCCCGGAAAGATCTCGACGCCGAGCGCCTCGGCCTGTGCCCCAAGCCAGCGCGTGACGTTGCCCAGCGAAATCACGTAGTTGCCGTGGTTCTGGAAGTTGGCGGGCAGCGCCCAGTTCGGTGTCGTGACCGCGCTCTTCTCGGAAAGAAACAGGAAGCGGTCTTCCGTCACCTCGACGTCGAGCGGCGCGCCGCGTTCCTTCCAGTCGGGGAACAGTTCGGTGATCGCGCGCGGGTCCATCACCGCGCCCGACAGGATGTGCGCGCCGATCTCGGAACCCTTCTCGAGCACGCACACGCCGATCTCGGTGCCTTTCTCGGCGGCCAGCTGCTTGAGCCGGATCGCCGCCGACAGCCCGGCCGGGCCGCCGCCGACGATCACGACGTCGTATTCCATCGATTCGCGCGGGCCGTACTGCGCGAGCAAGTCCTGTGTGGTCAAAATCCTGTCTCCTCCTGCGTCCCGACCGTCAGTCGGTCAGAACTGATCTTCCGTCAACGCGAGCACGCCCTCGTTGCCCTTCGTGCCGACGATCGACGCTTCAAATGCGCCCGCCTGCACCAGCACGTGCTCCGCATAGCATTGCGCGATCGCGATCTTCGCATCGAAGAACGCCGGGTCGCTCGCGCGGTTCGCGTGCGCCGCCACCAGCGCGCGGCCCATCTGCCACCCGCACAGCACCACGCCCGCCAGCTTCAGGTACGGCACGCTGCCCGCGAACACCGCGTTCGGGTCCTGCTTCACGTTCGCCACCACGTAATCGACCACCGACGACAGCGCCTTCGCGCCCTTCTCCAGCTGCGCCTTCACCGAGGCGGCCGCCGCGCCGTCCAGCTTGCCCAGCGCCGCCACCGTGTCGCCGATCTCCGCGATCAGCGCCTTCGCCACCGCGCCGCCGTCGCGCATCGTCTTGCGGCCCACCAGGTCGTTCGCCTGGATCGCCGTCGTGCCTTCGTAGATCGCCAGGATACGTGCATCGCGGTAATACTGCGCCGCGCCCGTCTCCTCGATGAAGCCCATCCCGCCGTGCACCTGCACGCCCAGGCTCGCCACGTCGTTCACCATCTCCGTGCTCCAGCCCTTCACCACCGGCACCAGATACTCGTAGATTGCCTGATGACGGGCCCGCGTCGCCTCGTCCGAATGGCGGTGGGCAATGTCGCTGTGCGCGGCGGCCACGTAGGCCAATGCCCGCGCGCCTTCGGTCAGCGCGCGCATCGTGCCGAGCATGCGGCGCACGTCCGGGTGATGGATGATCGTCACCGACTGCTTGGCCGAACCGTCCACCGGGCGGCTCTGCACGCGTTCCTTCGCGAATTCCGCGGCCTTCTGGTACGCACGGTCGGCCACGCCGATGCCCTGCATCCCGACGCCGAAGCGCGCCGCGTTCATCATGATGAACATGTATTCGAGGCCGCGGTTTTCCTCGCCGACCAGGTAGCCGATCGCGCCGCCGTGGTCGCCGTACTGCAGCACCGCCGTCGGGCTCGCCTTGATCCCGAGCTTGTGCTCGATCGACACGCAATGCACGTCGTTGCGCGCGCCGAGCGAGCCGTCGTCGTTGACCAGGAACTTCGGCACGATGAACAGCGAGATGCCCTTCACGCCTTCCGGCGCGTTCGGCGTGCGCGCCAGCACCAGGTGGACGATGTTGTCCGCCATGTCGTGCTCGCCCCACGTGATGAAGATCTTCGTGCCGAACACCTTGTACGTGCCGTCGCCCTGCGGCTCGGCGCGCGAGCGCACCAGCGCGAGGTCGGAGCCCGCCTGCGGCTCGGTCAGGTTCATCGTGCCGGTCCATTCGCCGGAGATCAGCTTCGGCACGTAGCGTTGCTTCTGTTCATCGGTACCGGCCGTCAGCAGCGCTTCGATCGCGCCGTCGGTGAGCAGCGGACAGAGCGCGAACGACAGGTTCGACGCGTTCAGCATCTCGATGCACGGCGTCGCGATCAGCTTCGGCAGCCCCTGGCCGTCGTATTCGGACGGATGCTGCAGCCCCTGCCAGCCGCCTTCGACGAACTGGCGGAATGCTTCGCCGAAACCCGGCGTCGCGGTTACGACGCCGTCCTTCAAGCTGCTCGGGTTGCGGTCGCCTTCGACGTTCAGCGGGGCCAGCACCTCGCCGCAGAATTTCGCGGATTCGTCGAGCACGGCTTGCGCCGTGTCGTAACCGGCATCCTCGAAGCCCGGCAACTGCGCAACGGCGTCGATGCCGGCCAGTTCCTTCAGCACGAACAGCATGTCCTTGACGGGGGCGTGATAGCTCATGGTCGATGTTCCAATCAGACGATATATGAGGGGCGCGATGGGGCGAGAGGCGGGAAACCGGCTCAGGCCCGGGCGACGACGTGAGGCATCGTAATCCTAGGGCGGGCGATTCTTATTGTCATATCCGGCCCATGTGGTGACAAAATCGGCCACGGGATTTTGGGGTTGAGCGGGGAGAGGCTGGCTGGGTGGGGGTTTGGGGGAAAGTAGGTTTGGTGGTTTTGGGAATGGGGCGAGCAATTGCCATGCCGCGCGGGGTGGTCCGGGGCCAGGTTGGGCAGCGCCTCGGGCGTCGGGCTCACTTATTCCGCGGCATGTGTGCCGCGCTGGCGGGCGATTGCGGCCCGGCGGAACACCGCGAAATCGCCACCGGCTCTCATTGCGGTCGAACACGCGGCGATGATGCTCGCCCCACTCGATCACGGACATGAGGGACGCGTGAAACGTATATAGGGATACGCCGAGATAGTCGTCGCGTGTTTCATCGACCCGCGTTTCGCCGACGTCGATGAACACAACCTCGATTTTCATCGCGTGAACAGGCTCCATCACGCGGATTATCGCCTTTGACGATTCCGGGACGCGTTGTCCGTGAATACCCACTGGCCGCTTTCCGCCACCCGCCCTTGGATTGCCGATCATCGATCTGCAACGCCGTGACGGCCGTCATTCTTTTGACTTTCATTGACAACGCCACACTCGATCTCGGGATACTGTCTGCCCGTCGAGTGCGTCGCGGCGAAACCAACCGGAACCAGAATTCATAGCCATCCGTGACCGAGAGTGATCGATCGATATATCCGCCTCCGTCGCCGGCTAAACGGGTAATCTTTCTCACGTCAGCGGTCGGAACAAACCCACCGGCAACACGTACGTGCACTGCATACAAACTACACGCTCAAAAATGCGAACCGACGCATGAACCGACCGCTCCTGTCCATTCTTCTGGCAACGTTGTTGACTTCCACCTTCGTAACCGGTGCATCGGCCAGTCCGTCCGCCGAGTTGACGATCCCCGACACCGTGCCGCCACCGTCGTCGGTCGACTCGACGAACGCACAACGGACATCCGTCACGCTCGCTCAACTTGGACGGGCCGCGTTCAAGGATCGAAATTACCCACTCGCCATCAACTATTACACCGCCGCACTGGACGCCTACCCGCTTCTTGATGCGTTCCTTGGCCGAAACGTTGTATACAGCACGATTCACGAGCGAGAAAAATCCGCAGATGACGCAGTCGCCGCAGCAACAATCATAAAAAATACCGGCACCAGCTATAAATTTGCGACAAACCTCTATCATCTTGCCGGCCTGAATTACAAAATCTCGGAAAAATATGACAATGCGATAATCGCTTTTACAGAGGCGATTAAACTGGATCCATCCGATCCTGGAATCTATGAATCCAGAGCGAGTGCCTACAAGCAAAAACTGGATTTCGAGCATGCCCTCGCAGATCTGGAAAAAGCGATGAACCTCGACCCGAAGAGCGTTGAGATAAAGGATAGTTATGCGATGGCATTTGCGGACATGGGATTATACCAAGTTGCGATAGACAAGCTGAATGCGTCGCTCGCGGCGGACAACAGCTCGTCAACCACTTATATGAACCTCGGGCAAGTGTCCCTGTCGATGGGAAAATATGACGACGCCCGCCGCTACCTGGAAAAATCGTTGCAACTCGATTCGCAAAACTGGGATGCCGTGCAAAACGACATCAAGTTGAATTTCTATACAAAGCGCTACGCAACTGCATCGCGTGGTGTTGACAGATGGCTGGAGAACAACAGGGAATCAAGCAGTTCTCAATCCGTGGAATACATACTCATCTGGAAGCATCTGATATCGCAACGACAGAAAATAGACGACCGGGAAAGCCTGGAAAGCGAAACATCGAAATTGCAGGATCAGACTGCCTGGCCCCGTCCGATCATTGATTTTTTCCTCTCGAAAATAAGCGCAGCCCAACTCAGGCAAGCGACGGCCAATGGCAACGCGGATTCACTCAAAATACGCCAATGTGAAGCCGAAACCTATATTGGTGAGATGAATCTGGCAAGCGGCAAAACAGATGACGCAGCGAAAAATTTCGAAACTGCCGTCGCGCTGTGCCCGACATCCTGGGAAGAATACGAATTGTCCAGATTCGAACTAAAATCGATCAACGCCAATTGATCGATACGAGTAGCCCGTTATCGGGAAAGTCGGGGGCTCGTACGGATCGGCAACGAGCGTTGCAAAAGTCCGTTGGTGCCCCTACTTCACCGCCACCAGCGGCCCAACAAACGCCTCGAAGTGCGGCAACCAGATCGGTATCGCCTCCTTGACCGCAAACATCCCGTGCCCGTTCTTGCCAAACGCCGGCTCGACAACCATCTGCCCGCGCCCACCCGCCCCCTGAAACGCGGCAAACCAGGTCGCCACGACCTCCGGCGCGAAATACTTGTCGTTCTGCACGTAATGCCACAGCACCGGCACCCGCGTCGTGCTCGCGAAATGCCCGATCGTGTCCGCCATCTGCTTCGGATCGCAGGGCATGCCGGGATGAGTCGTCGGGTTCCCCCCACGCCCACCAGAAAAGTTCACCACCGCAACCACCCCTTGCGGCGCGTAGCTCGCCGCCGCCAGCGAAGCAAAACCACCCGCCGATTGCCCGACCAGCACGACGCGGTTTCGATCCACCTGCGGCAACGTCTGCGCATACCGCACGGCCGCGAGCACATCGCGCGCGGCCTGCTGGCCGGCAGCGAGGTAATCGGGATGCCGGCACGAACCCGCATCCTCTGCATCGACCCCGCCTGTCGCCCCGTACCCGCGGCGGATCGGCACGATGACCGCGAAGCCGAGCTTTACGAACGTCCGGATCTGCGGCAACGCGCGATAGCGGCGCACCTTCGGCCGGTCGCGCGGATCGGGCGGGCTGCCGTGGCTCAGCACGATCAGCGGAAAGGGTCCGGGGCCGTCCGGCATGTAGGTAGTGGCGACGATGTCCCGCGTGCTCGCCCCCTCGTCGACCGGAACCTTGACGACGGTTTCATGCAGATCGGGGGCGATGGACGTATCGTCAGCCGACGTCGCCGCACAGCCGACGACGGAAGCGACCAACGCGCCCGAGATGAGCACCCGGCACAAGCGGATGGCGATCCGGTTTCGACGAACGACGACGCTCATGGGTGATCTCTCCACGAATCCGCAGCCGACGGCCCACGCTGCCGCGACGCATACGGCGAAGGCGTCAGTGTATCCGGGCGGCAGCGCGGTCGGGAAAGCCGCTCACGCGCAGCCCCGGCGTCGCGATCGTCTCCCCGTCACCACCGATAACTGACATCCCCCGTCACCATCAGCCGCGTGCCATAGAAACACCCGCCCGCCGAAAAACACGACGACACATAAGTCCGGTCGAACAGGTTGTTCACATGCGCCGCAACGCGCCACCCCTTCCATGCAGGCCGCTCGACACCCAAGTCATACGACAGCCCGAGATCAAACAGCACGACAGCCGGCACATCGAACGTATTGACGTTATCGCCCGCGCTGCGCCCGACATAACGCACACCGCCACCGACCCTCAACCCGCGCAACCCCGGCCGCTCCACCGCATAGTCCAGCCAGAGCGACGCGAGATGGCGCGGCACCGCCGCCACGCGCTTGCCGACCACGGTCGGATCCGTATCGGCCTGCACCGTCGTATCGAGATACGTGTACGCGGCAATCACATCCAGTTGCTTCCATACACGCGTACGCCCTTCCAGCTCGATCCCGCGCGATCGCACCTCCCCCGTCTGCACACTGAAGAACGGATGCTCGGGATCGGCAGTCAGGACATTGCGCTGGCGAATATCAAACGCCGCGATCGACGCGTTCTGCAGCCGATCCGGCGACTGATAACGCAACCCGACCTCGAACTGCTTCGCCTTCGTCGGCGTGAACGGCTGACCGTCGAAACGCGTGCCGAGCGCCGGCTCGAATGAAGTCGAATAGCTCATGTACGGCGCAAAGCCGCTATCGAACAGATAGACCGCCCCCGCGCGCCCGGTGAACGCACGCGTACTCTGCCGCACGCTCGCGGATCGCAGCAGGTCGTCGGTCGTCGTGCGCGACCACTCCTCCCGCCCGCCGAGCGTGAACACCCACCGATCCCAGCGCACCTGATCCTGCAGATAGACGCCGATCCGGTCAGGCGTCTGCCGCGTCTGCTGCGCCACCGGCGGCACCGCAAACGGCTGCCCGTAATCGGGCGCACGCGTATCGAGCGGCGGTGCCGCGCCGAAGCCCGAGCCGACGAGATTCGCCACCGCGTGCTCATACGACAGCCCGGCCAGCACCGTATGCTCAACCGGCCCCGTCATTACACGCATCTCGGCCTGGTTGTCGAGCGCGAGATGGTTCACGTGCTCGCGCGACCACGACAGCGAACGGTTGAGCACGCCCGGCGCCAGATAAGGCGCGACGAAATTGACCGCTGCGCCCGCGAAGTCGACATCGAGATGCGTATAGCGCACGTTCTGCCGGACCTTCCACGTCGAGTTGAAACGATGCTCGAACGCATAGCCGATCATCGCCTGCGTGCGGTCGTACGTGTCGAAACCGGGCAGCCCCGGATAGAAGTGCGTCGGTATCCGCCTTCCCGAATCCGGCCAAAGCGTGCCGACGGCCGGCAGCCAGCCCGCGAAGTTGTTGTGCGGATCGCGCTGGAACGACCCCAGCAGCGTGAAACTCGTATCGGCATTCGGCTGCCACGTCAGCGACGGTGCGACGACGATCCGTTGCTGCCGCGAATAATCGATCTGCTCGTCGACACGGCGCGCGAGGCCGTCGATCCGGTAGCGCCACGTGCCGTCCTGCGTCACGGGTCCGCTGAAGTCGAACGCCAGCTGCCCGCGATCGCGGTTGCCGGTCTGCACGGCGAGCAGGTGCTGCGCATCGCGCGTCGGCCGCTTGCTGACCATGTCGACGATGCCGCCGGGGCTCGCCTGCCCGTACAGCACCGACGCCGGGCCGCGCAGCACGTCGATGCGTTCGAGCGTCCACGGATCGACGACGCTCGCGGCCCAGTTCACGCCTTTCGGCAGCGGCAGGCCGTCGAGCATCTGCGGATTGATCGCCGCCGCCGCGAAGCCGCCGAAGCCGCGCAGGAACACGCTCTCGAGTACACCGCCGGGGCGCGAGTCCGCGTAGGCGCCCGGCGTGTAGCGCAGGCTGTCGCCGACGCTGTGCACGTCCTGCCGGTCCATCTGTTCGCGCGTGACGACCGACAGGCCCTGCGGCACCTCGACGATCGCCGTGTCGGTCTTGGTGCCCGCGCGCGACACATCGGCCGCGATCCCTTGCACGGGGCCGACGCCCGTCTCGCGCCGCCCGTCGACGACGATCGGCGCGAGCATCGGCGCATTCGCGGGCTCGCCCGCGTCCGGCGTATCGGGCGCCGCAGCGGCAACCGGCATCGCGACCGTGCAGGCCAGTGCGGCCGCCCAGCCCGGCACGCGTCGCCACGCCGCGCGCGGCAACGGAAGTCCTGGCCGCGCACGGCGGCCGGTGTGTGATCGATTCATCTCGGGTTATCCGGAAAGCGGAGACGGACGTCGGCGGATACGCCGCGCCCTCGAGTCGGAAGAAGGGCCGCTCGTGCAACGGCGACCTCGACTGAACAGCGAATGGGAATCATTTACGTCGACGCAACGCCGGTAAATGCCGGCGGAAGCAATCAACGAGTGCACGGCACGCAACGGTCGGCCGCAGGTTTATTCGTCTGACGTTAACAAAATGTCACGTTTGAATATCGTTATCCTGAACGACCAAACGAATGATCGGATGATAGGATAGCGACACCCTAAAGCTTCAAGCGAAACCCGCAATGTCAAGCCTGCCCCCGGCCATCCGACACTCGCTCGTCGATTCGGCGATCGATATCCTCAAATCCAATATCACTTCCGGCATCTGGCGCGTCGGTCAGCGCATTCCGACCGAGCTCGATCTCGCGAAGCAGCTCGAAGTCGGGCGCAACACGGTGCGCGAGGCGGTTCGCACGCTCGCGTATTCCGGCGTGCTCGAAGTGCGCCAGGGCGACGGCACCTACGTGCGCCGCAATGTCGATCCGGCCGAGACGATGCGCGACGTCGATCGCGCCGCGCGCAGCGACCACCTCGAACTGCAGTGCATGCTCGAAACGGAATGCGCGCGCTACGCGGCGCGCCGGCGCACCGACGAGGATCTCGCGACGCTGCGCAAGCTGCTGAAGGCGCGTGGCGAGCGCGAAGCGTCGCGCGACGTGAAGAAGTTCGTCGAGCGCGACCGCGCGTTTCACATCGCCGTGGCCGCCGCATCACACAATCACGCACTCGAAGCGCTGTATCGCTACTTCTCGGGCTCGATCCTCGCGAACGTCGAGGACATCCTCGTCGAACTCGACGAGGCCGAGATCCCCGAGCCGGACATGCGGGCGCACCAGGCGGTGCTCGACGCGATCGAACAGCGCGACGAGAACAAGGCCGTTCGCGCGACGCTCGCGATCCTCAAGCCGCAAATGACCTGGCTCGAAACCCGCGAGACGCCCGCCGCCTGACGCACCCGGCGCACCCGGCGTGCGCTACGCGGCGACGGCCTCGATCACGTCGATCTGCCCGTCCGGCGCGGAGCGGACGCCGGCGGGCCGCCAGCCGGCGGCTTCGAGCAACGCATCGTATTCGTCCCGCGTGCGCTCGCGGCCGCTGCCCCAGCACATCATGTGGATGTCGTAGAGCTTCGAGAAATGCGCGACGCCCGGCGCCGGCACGACCCGTTCGATCACGAACACGCGCGCGCCGTCCCGGGCGCTTTCGCGTGCCCGCTTGAGGATCGCCACGCACTCGTCGTCGTTCCAGTCGTGCAGGATCAGCTTCAGCAGGTAGACATCGGCCGCCGGCACCGCGTCGAACATGTTGCCGCCCGCCTTGCTGCAGCGTGCGCTCACGCCCATCCGCTGCGCCCAGTCATCCGCATCGCCGTCGATCACTTCGGGCAGGTCGAACACGACGCCGGTCAGCGACGGGAATCGCCGCAGCAGACTGCACAGCATGTGCCCCTGGCCGCCGCCGATGTCGCACGCATGCGTGCCCGGCGCGAACGTGATGTCGCGCAGCGCATCGACCACCTGTTCCGACTGCACGGTCGAGAAGCTCGACATCGCGCGCTTGAAATCGGTCCGGTAGCGTTCGTGGTCCTTGGCATAGTCGAATGCCATCGCGCCGAACTCGCGGACGAAGCCGTTCTGCTGCCCCTCGCGCACCATGTCGGGCAGGTGCGCCCAGATCGCGTAATGCTCGGGCCCTTCCTGCAGCAGCACGAAATCGCGCAGCGTGCTCGGGGTGTCCGCATGCAGCAGCGCCCCCGACGCGGTGGCCCGGAAGCCGCGGCGCGTATCCTCGTCGAGCAGGCCGAGCGACGCGAGCGCGCGCAGCAGCCGGTACAGCAGCGGCTCGTCGACGTCGAGCTTCGCCGCGAGCGCGGCCGACGACACCGGCGCGTCGGTCGTGACCGCATCGAACACGCCGAGCCGCGTGCCCGCATACAGGATCCGGCTGCGCCACCGTCCGAACAGCGTATCCAGCACCTGTTTTGCCGCATTTTCCATAAAGCACTCCTGAACATGTACCGACCGCGCCGGCACGTGACGCACCGGGCGATCGCATCGTCAATGAAGCATGCGGATCACTGCTCGTGCAGGAATTCCCGGATCGGATAGCCGACGTGGCGCTGCGCATCGAGCGTGTAGCCGAGGATGCGGTCGCCGCGCTTGAGCTCCGTGATGTTGTGCACGCTGCCTTTCGGCCCCAGCACGCGCACGTGCCAGTCGTCCTGCGCGATGATGTTGATCGCGCGATTGGCGGCATTCTTCGCCTCGATCAGCAGCAGCGGCCGTGTCTCGACCTTCGCGCGCCCGACCACGACGCGGCGCGCCTTGCCCTGCACGTTGACGGCGAGGATCTCCGCACCCGATTCGAGCTCGGCGAGATAGCGCGTGCGGTTGTCCGGCGCAACGACGTACGAATGGAGCGCGGCCGCGTTCACGCGAAACGGGCGCGTCGGCATGTACGGCAGCGGGTGCGTCTCACTGCTGATGAGGATCATGCCGGTCGAATACGAGCCGACGAGGATGCCCTCGTCCTGCTCGAAGCGCGAGCAGGTGTCGACGCATACCCGTTCGCCCGGCCCGAGGTGCGTGAGCCCGACGATCTCGATTTCCTCGAGCTGCAGATCCTCGACCGTGTCGCTGCAGATCGACACGAGCTGCGTCGCCTGCCCGACCTGCGTCGGCGTGAGCAGCACACCTTCGGGGCCGCGCTGCAGCACGTTCAGCGTCACCTCCGCATCCTCCAGGTCGGCGACGACCGTGATCAGCTCGCCTGTCGCCTGATCGGCAGCGGCCAGCAGGATCTCGAGCGGGATCTTGCTCGGGTCCTGCAGGAATTCGACGAGCAGCCACGGCGTCGTGGTCGACAGCTCGCATGCGCGCGCGAGCGTCGCCTCGCCCGTCACCTCGATGAACACGCCGAGTTCGACGCCGTCCGGCACCGCGAAATCGACCGGCAGGCCATCCTTCACGAGGATGATCTGCACCTGCTCTAGTAGCGCGGCATCGGCCGGCTGCCGATCGACGACCGCGACCTTGCACGCGCTCGGCGGCAGCCGCCCGGCCTGCTCCACATCCTTCACGACGAATGCGGACACGCCGACATGCAGCGCTTCCTCGGTGATCTCGTCCGCGAGCTCGCCGATGTTGCGCAGGTCAATCCAGGAAAGCTTCTTCAAGGCCAATCTCCTTCGAAGGGGATAACGCAGGTTGAATGACAGGATGAAACTAGCGGCTGACGGAAACGACCGAACGCGACGCGGCGGCCCTCATCCGGCAATCCACCCAGCCGGCGCCCGGTTCGTAGCCGGCAAGCCGGACGCCGGGCGCGACATCGGCGAGACCGACGCGCGCGCCGTCGTCGGTCCGGAACCGTATTGCGCGGTCGCCGCGCATCACGACGCGCGTGCTCGCGCCGGAGGCGCTGCGCGCGTGCAGCGCGACGAGCGGCGCGGATTCGATCCGCACGCGGCCGACCACGATCGCACGCGTGTCGCCCGCGGCGCCGACCGTCAGGATCCGCTCGCCGGAACGCAGCAGCGAAAGCTGGCGCGCGCGGTCGCCGCCGCAGAACACGAACGATTCGGCCGAGCCCGCGTCGATGCCGAACGTGAGCGGCCGGCCCGGCGGGTGTGCGGCACCGGCCGCGACGACGAGCAGCATGCTGGTCGCGCTCGCGCCGGCCAGCACGCACTCTTCGCCGTCCAGCTGCGAACAGCCGTCGATCACCGCATGCAGCCCGACGCCGAGCGGCTCCACGCGCTGCACCTCGAATGTTTTCAGCTTCAGCGGCTCGCGCGCGCGCAGCTCGCCGCACACGGCCAGCACGCTGCGCAACGCGGCGGCATCGCGCGGTGCGAACGCAATGTCGACCGGCGACTGCGCATGCTTGCGCGTGAGGTAGGCCGCGCCGTGCGGATCGGCCAGCGACACGACAATGCGGCACGCGGCCTCGCGGACACCCGCGAGCAGGCGCTCGAGCGGGACCGTGGTCGCGAGCGCGTAGTCGATCAGGACGAGCGCGTGCCGCGCGATCGCGGTGCGCGCGGCGTCGAAATCGGCCGCGCCGTCGATCCTCACGCGAACGCCTGCGAGCGGCGCATGCAGGTCGTCGACCAGCGTGGCGACGCCCGGCGTCGATACGGACAGTTGCGCCGCCGCGCCAGGCGCACACGTGTCGCGCCCGGCCTCGGCCACCACGAAGCGGCACGCGCCGGCCCTCGCTGCGTCGGCCGCGACGGTGCCTGCCTGCGCGCCGAGCGCGCGCAGGTCGATCCACGGATAGCGATGCATGGAAACCCTCGATGGTCGGAAGAAACCGGGCGCGACGGCCCGGCGCACCTGATCAGGCGGCCAGGGGCGCGGCGCGCCGCTCGACGCCGTGCACGGCATCGGACAGGCGGCGGATCAGCGGTGCGGCCTTCGGCGCGGCGAACACGTTGCGACCGGCTGCGATGCCGAGCGCACCCGCGTTCATCACGCGCGACGTGAACGCGACGAACTCGTCTTCCGGCAGCTTCGCGCCGCCCGCGACCAGCACCGGCAGCGACGAGCCGGCGATGATGTCGGCCATGCTCGCGGCGTCGCCGCTGTAGGGCAGCTTGACGATGTCGGCGCCGAGATCCGCCGCGACGTTCGCCGCGTGCGCAATCAGTTCGGTTTGCGGACGATCGCCGAGGCCCGGGCCGCGCGGATAGATCATCGCGAGCAGCGGCAACGACCAGCGCGCGCACTCGGTCGCGATGCGGCTCAGGTCGAGCAGTTGCTGGTTTTCCGTCTTCGAGCCGAGATTCACGTGCACGCTGACCGCGTCCGCGCCGCTCGCCAGCGCATCCTCGACGCTCGCGAACAGCGTCTTCGCGTTCACGTCCTCCGCATAGCGCGTGCAGCCGTTCAGGTGCACGACGAGCGCGAGATCGCTCAGCACGTCGGGAGACAGGAAGCGTGCGCGGCCGCGATGCACGACGATCGCGTCGCCGCCGTGCGCGGCGATGTCGCCCACCAGTTGCCGCAACTGCTGCGGATGGGCGATGGGCCCGTCCGCGAGCGAATGGTCGAGCGGCACCATCAGACACTTGCCCGACGCGGCACGCACCACCCGCCGCATCCTGAGCGCCTTGCCAGAAACCGATAGAAGAGCATTCATCCTTGATTCCTCGCCAGAAATGGAGAGGCCGGCCCGTGCGACTTCAGCCTGCCCCCGGGGTGCCCGCTTGCGGGCGGAACTGGAGCAACAACCGAGCAACGCTTGCGGCAAATCTTGCATCGTGTAAGACTTGCATAGACCCAATCATCCTATGATTGGATCATCCTTGCAAGTACATTGCGAGCGACCTGTTTCCCGACCGGGGGACGCATTCGACGCGGCATCGGTTCCCCCTTTGCAGACAACGGCAGCACATCAACCTGTGAGGTGTCTATGAAGTTCGGCGTGTCCTTTTTGCCCGATACCGGCCCGGCCGACCGCCCGGCGGCCGACTACTATGCGAACGCGCTGAAGCTCAGCGCGCTGGGGGACCGGCTCGGCTACACGTACGTGAAGATGACCGAGCACTACCTGAAGTCGTATGGCGGCTACAGCCCGTCGCCGCTGATGTTCCTCGCGGCCGCGGCCGCGCAGACGCAATCGATCCGCCTGATGACGGGCGGCATCCAGGCGTCGTTCCATCATCCGATCCAGCTCGCGGCCGAGGCCGCACAGCTCGACGCGATCTCGAACGGGCGGCTCGAACTGGGCTTCGCGCGCGCCTTCCTGCCGTACGAATTCGATGCGTTCGGCATCGATCTCGATTCGAGCAAGGCGCGCTTCCAGCAGACGATCGACGCGACGGTGCGCCTGCTTGCCGAAGAATCGGTCAGCGAGGACACGCCGTTCTTCCGCTACCGCGACGTGCAATCGCTGCCGCGCCCGACGCAGCAGCCACGCCCGCCGGTCTGGGTCGCCGCGCTGCTCACGCCGTCCAGCTTCGAGTGGATCGGCGAACGCGGCTTCAACCTGCTGATGGCCGCGCCGCCGCGCAAGGACGCGCTCGCGAAGACGCAGGACATGGTGGCGCTTTATCGCGAGACGTTCGAGCGCCATCACGGCCACACCGGCCGCCGGCCGCAGGTCGCGATCAGCATCCCGCTGATGATCGGCACGTCGGACGCGCACGCGCTGGCGCTCGCGGAGCCGCGCCTGCGTCATCACTGGCGTTATTTCGCGGAAGCCGCGAAGTCGTGGGAGCAGGTGCAGTCGTCGGCCTACCAGGGCTACAACGAGGCGATGAAGAACAAGATGGGCGGCATGGACACGGCCGACCTCGACGCGACCGCCGTGCTCGGCACGCCCGATACCGTGCGCCAGCGCATTCGCGCACTGGAAGCCGATCTCGGGCTCGACGCGATCCTGTGGCACATCGACTATGGCGCGCAGCCGTACGAGCTGATGAGCAACAACCTGGAGGTGTTCGCCCGCGACGTGCTGCCGGGACTATGACGCCATGCCGATCCCTTCCGGACCCACGGCGGATTCGCCCATGACACCCTCCCTGTCACTCGACACGATCGTCGTCGGCGCCGGCATCGGCGGCCTGGCCGCCGCGCTCGCGCTGCGCCGCGCCGGCCATCGGGTCACCGTCCTCGAGCAAAGCCGGGCGTTCCGCGAAGTCGGCGCGGGGCTGCAGGTCGTGCCGAACGCCACGCGCGCGCTGCGTGCGCTCGGCGTGCTCGACCGGCAGCGGCTGGCCGCCGTCGCCCCGACCGCGACGATCCGCCGCCGCTGGCAGGACGGCAGCCTGCTCGGTTCCTTCCCGCTCGGTGACGACGTCGAGGCCGCCTTCAACGCACCGTACTGGAACGCGCATCGCGCCGACCTGCATGCCGCGCTGCTCGACGCCGTGCGCGACCCGTACACGGCCGGCCCGCCCGTCGCCGTGCTCGGCGGCATCGCGGTGCGCGGGCTCGACGCGTGCGGGCCGGACGGCGCGACGCTCGTCGATGCGGCGGGCACGCGCTGGCGCGCGGATCTCGTCGTCGCGGCCGACGGCATTCACTCGACGCTGCGCCATGCGCTGCTCGGCGACGACGCGCCGCACTACAGCGGCGACGACGCGTATCGCGCGCTGATCGACGTCGACGCGATCGATCCGCACTCGCCCGTGTTCGACATCGTCAAGGAGCCGCAGGTGACGATCTGGCTCGGGCCCGGCCGGCACGCGATCCATTACTGGGTGCGCGATCGACGGCTGCTGAACCTCGTCGTGATCGTGCCCGGCGACGGCAGCACGCGCGAATCGTGGAGCAGCAAGGGCGACCGCGCGACGCTTGAGGCCGAGCTCGACGGCTGGGACCCGCGCCTCGTCGGGCTGATCCGCTGCGCGTCGGACCTGAGCCGCTGGTCGCTGCACGACCGCCAGCCGCTCACGCGCTGGGTGTGGGACACCGTATGCCTGCTCGGCGACGCGTGCCATCCGATGCTGCCGTACCAGTCGCAGGGCGCCGCGCAGGCGCTCGAGGACGCAGTGGTGCTCGGCCGGTGCGTGACGGGGCTCGCGTCGAAGGAAGCCCTCGGCGCCGCGCTGGTCGAGTACCAGCGCTTGCGAATCGATCGCAGCGCGCGGATCCAGCTCGCGTCGGCCGGCAACGGCGGCGTGTTCCACTTGCCCGACGGCCCCGAGCAACAGGCGCGCGACGCCGAGCTCAAGTCGCGCCGCGCCGACTTCAAGTCCTACCACTGGACCTGGGCCGACGCGTACCAGCTTTGACGCCCGCCCCGGTGCCGTGTGGCGCTAGCCGCGCGGCACCGGGGCTCCTCGTGACAGGACCGCATCATGATGAACACCGTGGACATTGCGCAGCAACTGAAACAGGCGATGCGCGGCGTGGCCGCCACCGTCACGATCGTCACGACCGGCGGCGACGGCGTGGCAGCCGCCCCGTGCGCGCTGACCGCCAGCTCGTTCACCTCCGTCGCGCTCGATCCGCCGACCGTGCTGGTGTGCATCAACCGGCGCGCCAGCATTCACGCGTCGATCACCGGCCGCCGGCGCTTCTGCGTGAACGCGCTGCGCAGCTGCCACGTGCCGCTCGCCCTCGCGTGCAGCACGACGGGCTCCGATACGCGTTTCGCGCACGACGCGTGGCGCACCGACGCGGCGACCGGCCTGCCCTACCTCGAGAACGCGCAGACGTCGTTCTTCTGCGACACGCTCGAACAGGTCGAAGTGGGCTCGCATTCGATCCTGGTCGGACGGGTCACGCGCGTCGCGATGTCCGACGACGTGAACCCGCTGATGTACGTGAACGGCGCGTTCGCCGCCGTCCGCTCGCTGCCGCCCGATGCCGGTACCAGCCAATGACACCCCGATGCGTGCGTCATACGTGATGCCGCGCGCAATCGTTGCGTGCGCTGCAGTCACGCTGCGCGCGCGTATCCCGCACTACCATTGCGCCGCATGCACGCGATGACACGGAGAAGCCGATGGCACCCGACCTGAACCTGCTGATTTCACTCGACGCGCTGCTCGAAGAGGGTAGCGTCGTCGGCGCCGCACGCCGCATGAACCTCAGCCCGCCCGCGATGAGCCGCACGCTCGCGCGCATCCGCGAAACGGTCGGTGATCCGATCTTCGTGCAGGCCGGCCGCAAGATGGTGCCGACGCCGCGCGCGCTCGAACTGCGCGGCGTCGTCCGCGAAACCGTGGAGCGCGCGTCGCAATTGCTCGCCCCGTCCGCGGAAATCGATCTCGGCACGCTCGACAAGCAGTTCAACGTGCGCGCCAACGACATCTTCGTCGGCCTCCATAGCAGCCGCCTGCTCGAGGAGATGGCGCGCGGGATGCCGCGCGCGATGCTGCGCTTCATGCCCGAGGAAGACGACATCGATGACGACGCGCTGCGCAGCGGCCGCATCGACCTGTTCATCAGTGCGTCGCGCCGCCTGGGGCCGGAGATTCGCGTGCAACCGCTGTTCACGACGACCTTCGTCGGCCTCGCGCGCGACGACCACCCGATCTTCGACGACGACATCACGCCCGAGCGCTTCGCGCGCTGGCCGCATGTCGGCGTCTCGCGGCGCGGCAAGTCGGCGGGCCCGATCGACGACGCGCTCGCCGCTCGCGGCCTCGCGCGGCATGTGCTGCTCGTCGTACCGACCCCGTACGCGGCGATCTTCACGCTGCAGGCGTCGGACCTGATCCTGCCGCTGCCCGAGCATCTCGCGCGCGGCGCGGTGCGGGCCGGGCTCGGCGTGCGCGCGTTCGAACTGCCGGTGCCGCTCGAAACCGTGCTGATCACGCAGGCGTGGCATCCGCGCTTCCAGAGCGACCCCGCGCACCAGTGGCTGCGGCGTGTCGTGCGCGGGCTGTGCACCGGCCAGCCGGCGCTGCATCCGGCGCACGCATGACGCATGCGTCGTACGCACTCGTCGAGTGCAAAGACGTCACTGTTCCGCATGCATCGCTCGACCGTAGACTGGCTTCGTCCTTTCTCATGGAGCAAGCGCAGTGCATGACGCAGCCGATCAGACCCGCGCCGTCGCGGCGCCGCCCCGCCGCCTGAATCGCGCGGCCGCGGCGCTGATCGCGCGCATCGACATCTTCACGCCGCGCGGCGCGTATGTCGCGCGCTCGGTCATCGCCGCCGCGCTCGCGCTCGGCGTCGCGTACCTGCTCGAACTGGAAACGCCCTACTCGGCGGCGTCGACGGTGCTGCTCGTGATCAATCCCGTGCAGGGCGCGGTGATCGGCAAGGGCGTGTGGCGCGTGGTCGGCACGATCGCGGGGATGGTCGTCGCGTTCGTGCTGATGGGCTGCTTCGCACAGCAGCCGCTGCTGTTCATCCTCGGCTTCGCGTTCTGGCTCGGCGTCTGCGTTGCCGGCATGACGCTGCTGCGACACTTCCGCGCGTCGGGCACCGTGGTGGCCGGCTACACGATCGGCCTCGCGACCTACGGCGCGATGCAGCATCCCGAGCTGACCTTCGAGCACGTGATCGGGCGCGGCTCGACGGTCGCGATCGGCGTGCTGTGCCTGAGCCTCGTGTCGATGCTGCTCGGCACGCGCGACGTGCACGCGAAACTCGAAGCGCTGGTGACGCGCGTCACGGCCGACGTCGCGCGGGTCATCGCCGCGCAGCGCAACGGCCTCGCGGCGGCGCCCGCCGACGACAAGCGACATGCGCTGTTCGCCGGCATCTACGGCATCGACGATCTGCTCGCGCTCGGCAAGGCCGAATCGGAGGATCTCGCGCAGCGCGCGGCCGCCGTGCGGCACGGGATGGTGTCGCTGTTCGGCGCGCTCGCGGGCGGCACGCCGCCGCTGCCGGCCGACAGCCCCGGCGCGCAAGCGGTCGCGTCGCTGCAGCCGCGTCTCGCGGCCGCGTGGCAGGCCGCCGCCGACGCGTTGGGTGAAGGCCCCGGCGGTGGGGCGCACGCGCTTGCGCTGCTGGCCGATGCGCGCGAACGCCTCCGTGTCGCGCTCGACGGTATCGCGCTAGGCGATCCGCGCGACGAAGCGGCGTTATTGATCGCCGGCGAGCGACTGATCGAACAGATCGACGACTATTGCGCGGCGCTCGACGGCCTCGTCGAATTGCAGCGCCCGCGCCCGGGCTACCGGCCCGCACGAGTGCGCTTTTACCGCGACACGGGCGCGGCCCTGCGCAACGGCGTGCGCTCGGCCTGCGCGATCGCGATCTCCGGTGCGTTCTGGCTCGCCACCGGCTGGAACCAGGGCGACATGATGCTGCTCGTCGTCGCGCCGTACTGCGCGCTGCTCGCGACCGCCGGCAACCCGGCCGCTGGCGCGCAGGCGTTCATCAAGGGCACGGTGCTGGCCGTGCCGGCCGCGTTCGTGTGCGCGTTCGGCATCCTGCCGCGCATCGAAGGCTTTCCGCTGCTCGTCGTCGCGCTCGCACTGTTCTGGATGCCGGGCATCTATGCGACGAGCGTGCCGAAGACCGCGCTCGCGGGGCTCGCGTATCTCGTCGCGTTCAACACGCTGACCAGCGCGACCAATCCGTTCCGCCCCGACGTCGCGTTGTTCCTGAACCAGTCGGTCGCGTGGGTGCTCGCCACCTTCCTCACGCTGCTCACGTTCCGGTTGATCCTGCCGCGCAACCTGGCCACCGACGCCACGCGGCTACACCGCATGATCCGCGACGACACGCTCGCGCTCATGGCCGGCAAGCGCGTCACGGCGGCGGGCTGGCAGCAGCGCCAGCAGCACCGCATCGCGCAGCTCGGCGCGCTGCTCGCGGGCCA
Organism: Burkholderia sp. AU33423; assembly: GCF_002223135.1. Lineage (NCBI taxonomy): Bacteria > Pseudomonadati > Pseudomonadota > Betaproteobacteria > Burkholderiales > Burkholderiaceae > Burkholderia > Burkholderia sp. AU33423. The sequence goes on along the minus strand of NZ_NKFH01000010.1, from coordinate 332,932 downwards.
GCCGGCCGCGATGACGCAGGCGAGCATCGAGGCACTCGCGGCGCTGCACGTCGGCAAGGAGTTGCTACGGATTCGTCGCGGCATCGCACGCGACGGCCTGCCCGACATCGCGCAGCGCCGCGTACGCGCCGGGCTCGCCGGCCTCGCGCGGCACGCGACCGCCCCGGCGCGTGCGGCCCGGCATGCACGGCGCGCCGCGCACGCGCTCGCCGGCCTCGCCGCCGCGCAGCCGGGCAACACCGAACTGAAGTGGGTGATGGCCGCGTTCGCCGACGTGTACGTGCTGCTGCACACCTACGCCGCCTATTTCACCGCCGTTCCGGAGCGCGCCCGCGATGCTCAGTGAATTCCCGCTGGCCGGCATCTACCTGCCGCCCTTTTTCGTCTATGCGTGCGCAACCGTGCCGCTCTACATGGCCGTGCGCGCGCTGCTCGCCCGGCTCGGCGTGCTGCGCCGCGTGTGGCATCCGGCGCTGTTCGAGTTCGCGATTTCGCTCGTGCTGGTCGCCACGCTGACCCTCTATTTCTAGCCTTCCGTCGGAACGTATCGCGTCATGTCGCTCAAACCCCTCACCCGAACCCTGCTGACACTCGCCACGGTGGCCGTCGCGATCGTGCTGGTCGCCGCGCTCTGGCATGCGTACGTCCTCGCGCCGTGGACGCGCGACGCGCGTGTCAGCGCGCACGTCGTGCGGATCGCGCCCGAAGTGTCGGGCACCGTCGTCGACGTCGCGGTGGTCGACAACCAGCGCGTCGCGAAAGGCGACGTGCTGTACCGGATCGATCCGCAACGCTTCGCGCTGGCGGTGGAACAGGCCGAAGCGCAGGTCGCCGCGACCGCCGAGTCGATGCGCCAGAAGCGCGACGAAGCGCAGCGGCGCACCGGCCTCGACGATCTCGTGCCGCGCGAGGACATCCAGCGCTCGAGCCGCGCGGTGTCGATCGCGCAGGCCGAGCACCGCAAGGCGCTGGCCGCGCTCGACGTCGCGAAGCTCGACCTCGAGCGCACGACGCTGCGCTCGCCGGTCGACGGCTACGTGACGCAGCTGCGCCTGCGTCATGGCGACTACGCGGTCGAAGGCAAGCCCGGGATCTCGGTGCTCGACGCGCACAGCTTCTGGATCACCGGCTATTTCGAGGAAACCAAGCTGCGCCGCATCGCGACGGGTGCGCCCGCAACGATCCGGCTGATGGGCTTCGATCCGCTGCTGAGCGGGCACGTGACGAGCATCGGCCGCGGCATCGCGGACGAGAACGGCACGCTCGACGAACTCGGCCTGCCGGCCGTCAATCCGACCTTCAGCTGGGTGCGGCTCGCGCAGCGCATTCCGGTGCGCATCGAGATCGACCGGGTGCCCGCCGGCGTGCTGCTGGCGGCAGGCATGACGTGCAGCGTCGAAGTGGGCGAACGCGGGCGCGAACGCACGCCGCGCGGCCGGCTCGCGTCGTGGCTGCACGCGTGGATGTGAAGGGGGCGACGATGCGATGCCCGCTTCCTCCACTGCGTGCGACACGCTACGCGCGCACCGTCATCGCGGCCTGCACGTGTGCGCTGGCCGCATGCACGACGGTCGGCCCCGATTACGTGGCGCCGCAACCCACGCATCCCCCTGGCTGGATCGCGTCGCGCGACACGGTGGCCGCCGATCCCGCGCAGTTGCAGGACTGGTGGCGCACGTTCGGTGACGCGCAGCTCGATGCGCTGGTCGAACAAGCGATCGCGCGCAACCAGGATCTCGCGATCGCGCGCCAGCGGTTGCTACAGGCGCGCGCCGAACGCGCCCAGATCGCGAGCAGCCTCGGCCCGACCGTGACGGCGGGCGGGAACGCCGATGCGATCCGTTCGTCGCGGGCGCTCGACTGGCCGCCCGGCATCGGCCAGTCGCGCACCTACCGGCTCGGCTTCGATGCGTCGTGGGAACTCGACCTGTTCGGCGGCACGCGACGCGCGGTCGAATCGGCCGATGCGCAGATCGATGCGCTCGACGATGATCGCCACGCGATCCTCGTGAGCCTGCTGGCCGAACTCGCGTCGGATTACGCGGAACTGCGCGCGACCCAGGAGCGGCTGCGGATCGCGACGGACAACGTCGCGAGCCTCGACGCCACGCTGCGGCTGACCGAGCAGTCGAACCGGCGCGGCCTCGGCACGTCGTTCGCGGTCGCGCAGGCGCGGGCCGAGTTGCAGCTCGCGCAGGCGACGTTGCCGCCGCTGCATCAGGACGTCGCGCGGCTCGCGCATGCGATCGGCGTGCTCGTCGGCGGTTTTCCGGAAACGCTGCGCGACACGCTGAGCGCGCCCGGCGCGACGCTGCCGGTCGCGCCCGCGCTGCCCGTCACGTTGCCGTCGGACGTGATCCGCGAGCGCCCCGACATCCGCGCCGCCGAACGGCGGCTGGCCGCCGCGACCGCGCAGATCGGCGTCGCGCGCGCCGAGCAGTTTCCGCATTTCGCGATTCCGTTGAGCCTCGGCACGACGGCGAGCCTCGTGCAGGACCTGTTCTCGGGCGCGAGCGTCGCATGGTCGGTCGCGCTCGACGGCACGCAGACGCTGTATGACGGCGGCCGCGCGAAAGCCGGCGTCGACGCCGCACGCGCGGCCGCCGAAGCCGCGCGGCTCGCGTACGAGCAGCGCATCCGCGGCGCGTTTCGCGATGTCGAGGACGCGCTGGTGGCGATCGGCGCCGCGCGCGACCAGCAGGCCATGCTCGCCGCGGCCGTCGACAGCAGCCAGGATGCGCAGTCGCGCGCGACGCGGCTGTACCGCAACGGCCTCGGCGAATACCTGTCGGTGCTGACGGCGCAGCGCGCGACGTACCGCGCTCGCGATGCGCTCGCACTCAGCCGGCTCGCGCAGGTGCAAGGCGCGATCGCGCTCTACAAGTCGCTCGGCGTCGGCTGGCGCGACGCGCCGCCGGTCGCGCAGGCCGGCGCGCCGCCAGCGAACGCGCATTGATTGACGCCGCACGGCTACCCCGACGCTTCGGCGTCGCTCATCCACCGGAGACATCCCGATGCCCGCTCTCAATCCGAATGATTTCGCGTTACACGACATCCATCTCTTTCCGGTCTGCGTGTTTCGCGCCGAACACGCGACGCCGGGCTATGCGCTCCGCTGGGAAGGCGAGATCGACACGCTGATGCGCCACGGCGAGCCGTTCGTGATCGTCTACGTCGAACTCGATACCGACGAGAGCCACGACGACCGCAAGCATCGCGCGGTCTGGCTCAAGCAGAACAAGGCGGCGCTGGGCGCCGTCTGCAAGGCGCTCGTCAGCGTCGAACCCGATCCCGGCCGGCGCGCGGAAGTGGCCGCGCAGGGTGAAGTCGCCGTCAAGGCATTCGGGATTCCGCATCATGCGGTGGCGTCGTTCGAGCAAGCCGTCTCGCTCGCCGCGCGGCTCACGCGGCAACCTTCGGGGAAGGATGCACGGCAGGCAGGACAACCGGCATGACGCGGCCGGTGCGCCACGCCACGTTGAATTCACCCCCGACACGAGGGCCGGCATGCGCTATCCCACCCTGACGATCACCGGCTCGCACACGCTGGCGTCATGTCCATCGCGGCTCCCCGATCCCGGCGAAATCCTGTTGTGGCGGCTGCGCGGCGAATGGCAGCTCGTCACCAGCGAGCGCGGCTATCTCTACCTGTCGAAGACGGAACTGCGGCGTGCCCGCACGCATCCGAATCGCGTGCACGGCCGCCGCTTCGCGATCGGCCGGTCGGCGCTGCGCGCGATCCTGGGGACGCTGGCCGGCCGCGCGGCCGACGAGCTGACGCTGATCGACCGCGATGCCAACCATATCGCAGTCGCGGGCTGCGACTTGCTGGACGGGCTCGACGTCGTCGTCGGTCATGCAGGGATCTGGATCGTCATCGCGATCGCGCGTGGCCCGATCGGGCTGGGCATGGCGCAGACCAGCGCGCTCGCCGATCCGGTATCGCGCGACCAGCTTCGGCTGGACAGCCTCTCGAATGCGTGCGGAAACGGACACGGCGCGACGCTCGATTCGCTGGCGCCGCTCGCGCGGGCATTCCGCGAGGTCGATACGCCGCATGCCGGCCACTGGCGCCTGCTCGATATCCCGCTTTCCGGCCTGGCCTGCGCGGCCACCGTGGCCGCTCGCCGGATGGACCGCATTCACGCGGTGGGCTGGCGCGGCGAGCGGAAAGACTGGCTGGCCGATCGCGATCGGTATCTGCGGGCGGCGAAGGTGCGGGGTGAGGCTGCCTCGGTCGAGGCCGGATAGACCAGGTCGACATCCTCGCGTCGCATGCTTGCGCCACTCCCGTTGTCGACATCGTCGATGGCAGCCGTTCATGGGACCGCACAAAGGTTGTCGGTTATGGGAGCGGGCGGCGTGGAGCAAGGTGCCGGTGGACGTGTCAGGAATTTCGTGTGCTGAGGCCGGTTAAAAATCTCAGCTGATGGCGGAGGTGAATCGCTCGCCGAACAGAATGGCGAACTGATTGACTGCTTGCCGCCAGGTGATAGGCGGCATCTTCCAATCCTTTTCGATGTTGCGCAAGGCAAGAAACAGCAGTTTGCTGGCGGCTTCGTCGCTCGGGAAGTGGCCGCGATTCTTTACGATCTTGCGCAACTGCATGTGCATGCTCTCGATGGCGTTGGTCGTATATACGATTCGACGCACCTCGGGCGGATAGGCGAAGAAGGGTATTACCTGCTCCCATTGGCGCTGCCACATGGCCGCGACGGTGGGGAATTTGCGGCCCCACTCGCTTTGCGCAAAGGCATCCAGCGCCGCTGCCGCCGCCTCGGCCGTGGCGGCCTGGTAGATCGGCTTGATCGCGGCGGCCAATGGCTTGCGGTCCTTCCAGCTCGCCAGATTCAGCGAATTGCGGATCAGATGCACGATGCAGGTCTGGATCTGGGCGGCCGGATAGACCGCCTCGATCGCTTCGGGAAAGCCGCGCAAACCGTCGACCACCGCGATCAGGATGTCGTGCAAACCGCGGTTCTTCAGCTCGTTGAAGACCTTCAGCCAGAACTTGGCGCCTTCGGTTTGCTCGATCCACAAACCCAGTACTTCCTTGCGGCCGTCGGCGCGGATGCCCAGCGCCAGATAGACCGCTTTGTTCTTGACCGTGCCTTCGTCGCGTATCTTCAGTCGCAGCGCGTCAAAGTACACGATCGGATACATGGCCTCGAGCGGGCGTTGCTGCCATTGCTCGACGTCGGCCAGCACCTCGTCGGTGACTGTCGAAATTAGGTCGGGCGACACCTGCAGTCCGTACAGTTCCAGCAGATGGCCCTGAATCTCGCGCACGCTCATGCCGCGCGCATACATGCTGATGACGTGGTCGTCGAAGCCAGGCAGCCGGCGTTGATACTTGCCGACCAATTGCGGCTCGAACGTCGCCTGCCGATCGCGCGGAATATCCAGCTTCAGCTCGCCGTTGGGCGTCAGGACCGTCTTGGGGCTGGTGCCGTTGCGGTGGTTGCCGGCCTTGCCTTGCTCGGCCTCGGCTTCGAGATGGTGGCTCAACTCGGCTGCAAGCATGCGCTCGGCCAGCTGCTTCTTGAGCTGGCCGGCCAGGCCCGATTCGCCCAGGATCGACTCGGCGTCCTTGCTCTGTACCTGGGCAAGCAGTTGATCGATTAGCTCATCGGGGAACAGCTTCGGCGCCTTCGGGTTCTTGCTCTTCTTGGTCACTGTTACATCGGTCATAGGACGTTATTTCCGTTATCGTCTCATGACCTCGGCACACTAAAAATCTGACAGGCTCGTGCCGGTTCAATGTGCATACCGCGCATGCCCGTGATCGATGCCCGGCCGCGCCTCCATGTTGCCGTCGATCCGTTGTCCGGCGACCATCGCGCCCGTTTGCACGCGCTTGCCCGTACGCCCCGGCAATTGCAGACTCGATCACATCGTCCGCCACCGCAACACGCGGATGACGGCGGTCTCGCTTGCATTCGCCCAGACTTCGCGTTCCTGAACGAATCCCGGAACGAAGACGACCGCAAAGAACCGCGCGGCGATCGTCTCCAGGAGACGTCCACGCCATTCATTCCTTTGTGGGATGACGGGCGACCGCCATCGCCCTGAAGCACCCCAGCGGGACTTCCGACCATTCCCGTCCGCTTTGCATACCGTGGGCGACAGCCCCTATGCCGAGGCGGCGGCAACCCTCGTGGCGTCGTCTCCGCCTGTATGCATCGGCGCAAGCGGGTTGAGCACCAACAGCCGAATTGCCATTCCGGCGATGTCGGACCCTGCGTCCCCCCTATACCGACGCGTACCGCGCGACGACATCACCACCGCACACCTTCCGGTGCATGCCGACCCGTCGTGTCATCGGGTAGCTCGTTTCGTGCGGTAACATTGCGACTCGATGGAGCACCAGCAGAATCCAAAGCGGACACCATGCCTCAAGAATCCATACTGTCCCGCACTAATCGAGCTGTTCGGCCGCAGTCTCTGCCGGCCGGGAGCGATCCCGTTGACACAAGCCGGACCTTTTCCGGTCCTGGGCCACATGGCACCTCCGGCATCCGTGCCACCGGAACCCTCGACGCACCGACGCACGCCGCGACCTTCCGCACCGCTTCGGCCGGCCCTGATCGGCCCGCCGCTCACCCGCCCCGATCATCCTTCTCCCCCGACACCACGGCAATCACGCCACGCAACCTTCCCGTCGTGAATCGACGCAACGCCACGCTTGGGAGCACGAAATGAAACTCAGTGGTCTGGGCCGCAAGATTGCGGTGTCGATGGCGGAGCTGGCGCTCGGCATCATGCTGATCGTCGTGCTGATGACCTATGTGTTCTACTACGTGATGCTCCGGCACTGGGGCGAGTTCTGCCACCAGGCAAGCTGGATTCCGTCCACCCCCGAGTGGATATGCCTGGGCATCACGCTCCTGATCGGCCTGATACTCGCCATTGTCGTGTCGACCCGGCTCGCGCATCGGATCCTGGTGCCGCTCAACTCGGTCGCCGACAGCATTCGTCGCGTCGCCAGGGGCGACCTGACCGCGCGCGCCGTCGCCGGCGATCGATCGATTCGCGAAGCCGCGCTGATCGCGGACGACTTCAATGCGCTCGCCGCCCAGCTGCAGCGCATGACGGACGAGCAGGCATTCTGGAACGCCGCGATCGCGCATGAACTGCGTACGCCGGTCACGGTCCTGCGCGGGCGGTTGCAGGGTCTGGCCGAAGGCGTCTTCCAGCCGGGCGAGGCGCTGTTCCGAAGCCTGTTGACCCAGGCGGAAGGATTGACGCGCCTGATCGAGGATCTCCGCGTGATCAGCCTCGCCGAAAGCGGGCATCTGAGCGTCAGCATCCAGGAGACCGACCTGGCGATGCACGTCAAGGCGGTCGTCGACATGTTCGAGGATTCGCTGGCCGCGGCCGGTCAACACATGGTGCTCGATCTCGATACGCGGCCCGTGCGCTGCGACGCGTTCCGGATGCGCCAGGCGCTGCTCGCCCTGCTGGAAAATGCACGGCGCTATGCGGTGCCCGGTGCGATCCGCATTCACACACGGGTCGAAAACGGGGCGTGCCAGCTGGTGGTCGAAGACGAGGGTCCGGGCATCCCCGCCGATTGCGCGGCCCGGATCTTCGATGCCTTCCGGCGCGTGGACGATACGCATTCCGACCAGAAGGGCGGCAGCGGCCTGGGGCTGGCCGTGGTGGCGGCCATTGCGCAGGCGCACGACGGAGAGGCATCGTGTCGCCCAACCGCGCGCGGCGGCACGTCGTTCGCGTTGCGCTGGCCCGACAGCCCCGCATCGGTGCGCGTGGCCGCGCCGAGCCGGAAGGACCTGCCGTCCACCACGCAGCGCACCGCCGATACCGACCCACGGTAAATCTCCCGGCGAGCGGTCGACGCGCCTTGTGCGCCGGGCCGCCGCCCCGCCTGCTCGCGCCCCCGGCCGCCGCTGCGGCGGAACGGGAGGCGCGGCGGCCCTGATCCATGCCCGCGCCGCCCCCCGCCGAAGCGAACCTCGCAATAGCATTCCCCCGGGCATGCCGACGGCACGCACGGCCACCGGCATTTCATCAGATGATTGCGTCATTCCGGGATGCCCGCGCCGCTCACCCCGCTTCCGGATAGCGCCAGGCCGCCCCGGCGCCCGTCATCTTCCGGCTCGTCCCGCGTCCGGATCGCCCTTCCGCGAATCTTTCACCCCCTCCATCAAACCTCCATCTTTCCGCACAAAAAACTCCATCGGGCGCACGCACACTTCGATCCGAAAATGCGGGCCACTGGGTGCCTGCGTCCCATGGAGTCCACATGAAAAATCAGAAACGAGCCTGCTACGGCGCCGTGTGCGCGCTGGTGGCGGCGATGCTGGCGGGCTGCGGGCCCACCGAACAGCAGGCCGCCGCGCCGGCCACCCCGGTTGCGGCGATGACGCTGGCAGGCGCCCCCCTCGACCTGACCGAAGACCTGCCGGGCCGCGTCGCGGCCGTCCGGATCGCCGAGATCCGGCCGCAGGTCAGCGGCATCGTGCAGCGGCGGCTGTTCGAGCAGGGCACGGAAGTCCGTGCCGGCCAGCCGCTGTTCCAGATCAACCCGGCGCCGTTCAAGGCCGACATGGACACGGCCGCGGCGGCCCTGCAACGCGCGGAAGCCGCGCTCGCGCGGGCCAAGGTGCAGACCACCCGGCTTAAACCGCTGGTCGAGGCCGACGCGATCAGCCGCCAGGTCTACGACGACTCGGTGTCGCAACGCGACCAGGCGGCCGCCGACGTCGCGCAGGCGCGCGCGACGCTCGCACGCCGCCAGCTCGACCTGAAGTTCGCGACCGTCGAGGCGCCGATCACGGGCCGCATCGACCAGGCCCTCGTGACCGAGGGTGCGCTCGTCGCGAGCAGCGACAGCCAGCCGATGGCACGCATCCAGCAGATCGACCAGGTCTATGTGGACGTGCGCCAGCCGGCCGCATCGCTCGAATCGCTGCGCGGCGCGCTCGCGGCCCAGCCGGACACCGCGGGCAACGGGCTGCCGGTCGACGTGCTGCGCGACGACGACTCGCGCTACGACGTGAAGGGCCGCATGCTGTTCTCGGGCGTCAACGTCGACCCGGGCACCGGCGACGTGCTGCTGCGCGTGCTGGTCGACAACCCGAAGCGCGAGCTGCTGCCGGGCATGTACGTGCGTGCCCGCATCCCGCGTGGGCACTTCGAGAACGCACTGACCGTGCCGCAACAGGCGATCGTCCGCGCGGGCGGCAAGCCGCAGGTCTGGGTGCTCGACGCGAAGAGCCAGGCGCACCTGAAAGCCATCGAAGTGGGCGAGCTGACGAACCGCAGCTATCGCGTCAAGTCGGGTCTGCAGGCGGGCCAGAAGGTCGTCGTCGAAGGCATGGAGCGCCTGAGCGACGGCGCGACCGTGACGGCGACCGCATGGAAGGCGCCTGAAGCGGTCAAGACCGCTTCGTCGCACTGAGTCACGGGGAGCATCCAGTCATGTCCCAATTCTTCATCCGGCGCCCGGTCTTCGCGTGGGTGATCGCCCTCTTCATCATCCTGCTGGGCCTGATCGCCATCCCCGAACTGCCGGTTGCGCGCTATCCGTCGGTCGCGCCGCCGACCGTCACCATTACCGCCACCTACCCGGGCGCCACGCCGCAGACGATGACCGACAGCGTGCTGAGCCTCATCGAGCGCGAGCTGTCCGGCGTCCGCAACCTGCTGTACTTCGAATCGGCGTCGGATACGTCCGGCCAGGCGAAGATCACCGCGACCTTCAAGCCCGGTACCGATTCGGCGATGGCGCAGGTCGAGGTGCAGAACAAGCTCAAGTCGGTCGAGCCGCGCCTGCCGCCCGTCGTGCGGCAAAACGGCGTGATCGTCGAGTCTGCCTCCACGGGCTTCCTGTTGTTCGTCGGCCTGAAGTCGGACAGCGGCCGCTACGACGAAAACGCGCTGGCCGACTACATGGCGCGCAACGTCGTCGAGGACCTGCGCCGTGTCGAAGGCGTCGGCAAGGTGCAGCTGTTCGGCTCCGAGCAGGCAATGCGCATCTGGGTCGATCCGCAGAAGCTGATCACCTACGGCCTGTCGATGAACGACCTGACGACCGCCGTCAGCCAGCAGAACGTGCAGATCGCCCCGGGCAGCCTCGGTGCGGCGCCCGCGCTGCCGGGCCAGCGCGTCACCGTGCCGCTCACCGCGCAAGGCCAGCTCACGTCGCCCGAGCAGTTCGCGAAGATCGTGCTGCGCGCGAACGCGAACGGCTCGAAGGTCGTGCTCGGCGACGTCGCGCGGGTCGAACTGGGCCCGCAGTCGTTCACCTTCGTCAACAGCGAGAACGGCAAACCCGCGACCTTCGCCGGCGTGCAGCTGGCGCCGGGCGCCAACGCGGTGAAGACCGCCGAGGCCGTGCGCGAGCAACTGGACATGATCGCCAAGACGATGCCGTCCGGCATGACCTACTCGATCCCGTTCGACACCGCGCCGTTCGTGAAGATCTCGATCGAGAAGGTGATTCACACGCTGATCGAAGCGATGGTGCTCGTGTTCCTGGTGATGTACCTGTTCCTGCAGAACGTGCGCTACACGCTGATTCCGGCGATCGTCGCGCCGGTGGCGATGCTCGGCACCTTCACGGTCATGCTGATGACAGGCTTCTCGATCAACGTGCTGACGATGTTCGGCATGGTGCTCGCGATCGGCATCATCGTCGACGATGCAATCGTCGTCGTGGAGAACGTCGAACGCCTGATGGTGGAAGAAGGCCTGTCGCCGAAGGACGCGACGATCAAGGCCATGAAGGAAATCACCGGCGCCATCATCGGCATCACGCTGGTGCTGACGGCCGTGTTCCTGCCGATGGCGATGTCGAGCGGTTCGGTCGGCGTGATCTATCAGCAGTTCACGATGTCGATGGCCGTGTCGATCCTGTTCTCGGCCCTGCTCGCGCTGACGCTGACGCCGGCCCTGTGCGCGACGATGCTCAAGCCGATCGAGCATGGCCACCACGAGAAGCGCGGCTTCTTCGGCTGGTTCAACCGCCGCTTCGACCGCATGACGAGCTGGTACGAAACGCGCGTCGGCAAGCTGGTCGGCCGCACGGGCCGCGTGATGCTGCTGTTCGTCGCGATTTCCACCGCGCTGGTGTTCGGCTTCCGCATGCTGCCGTCGTCGTTCCTGCCCGAGGAAGACCAGGGCTACTTCATGACCGGCTTCCTGCTCCCGTCGGATTCGACCGTCGAGCGCACGGGCGACGTGGTCAAGACCCTCGAGAAGCATCTCGCATCGCGTCCGGGCATCGAGTCGAGCATCTCCATCATCGGCTACGGCTTCTCGGGCCTCGGCTCCAACGCGGCACTGAACTATGCGGTGCTCAAGGACTGGGACAAGCGTGAAGGGGCAAACGCGATGGACGAAGCGATGCGCGCGCAGGCCGCGATGGGCGGCGTGACGGAAGGCACGGTCATGAGCCTGTTGCCGCCCGCGATCGACGGGCTGGGCACCAGCTCGGGCTTCACGATGCGCCTGCAGGATCGTGCAAACCAGGGCTACGCGGCGCTCAAGGCGGCTGAAGCCAAGCTGCTCGAACTGGCCGCGCAAAGCAAGGTGGTGACCGGCGTCTATCCGGACAGCCTGCCGGCCGGCACGAGCGTGAAGCTGGATATCGACCGCGAGAAGGCCGAAGCGCTCGGCGTGTCGTTCACGACCATCAGCGACACGCTGTCGGCCGCGATGGGTTCGACCTACGTGAACGACTTCCCGAACGCGGGCCGCATGCAGCAGGTGATCATCCAGGCGGATGCGCCGGCCCGCATGCAGATCGAGAACGTGATGAAGCTCTACGTGCGCAACGCGACCGGCGGCATGGTGCCGCTGTCCGAAGTGGTGCGCCCGGTCTGGTCGGAAACCCCGCTGCAGCTGGTGCGCTTCCAGGGTTACCCGTCCGCCCGGATCTCCGGCGGCTCGGCCCCCGGCTACTCCAGCGGTGCGGCCATGGCCGAGATGGAGCATCTGGCCGCGCAGTTGCCGCCGGGCTTCACGGTGGCGTGGACCGGCCAGTCGCTGCAGGAGCGTGAGTCGGCTTCTCAGGCGCCGATGCTGATGGCGCTGTCGATGGTCGTCGTGTTCCTGGTGCTCGCGGCGCTCTACGAGAGCTGGACGATTCCGCTGTCGGTGATGCTGGTGGTGCCGCTCGGCCTGATCGGCGCACTCGGCGCGGTGATGCTGCGCGGGATGCCGAACGACGTGTTCTTCAAGGTCGGGATGATCACCGTGATCGGCCTGTCGGCGAAGAACGCGATCCTGATCGTGGAAGTCGCGAAGCAGTTGCGCGAGGAAGGCATGGGGCTGATCGAGTCGGCCGTGCAGGCATCCAGGCTGCGTCTGCGCCCGATCCTGATGACCTCGCTCGCGTTCGGCCTCGGCGTCGTCCCGCTGATGATCGCGACCGGCGCCAGCGCCGAAACGCAGCACGCGATCGGCACCGGCGTGTTCGGCGGCATGGTGACCGCCACCGTGCTGGCCATTTTCTTCGTTCCGGTTTTCTACGTGTTCGTGATGAGCATCCAGGAACGCATCTCGGCATGGCGCGCATCCGGCAAGAAGCCCGCCGCCGTGACCCACGAACATGAAGGTTGATGCCATGCGATTACTCATTCTCTCCGCAGCGGTTTCCGCCGCGCTCGCGCTGTCGGCGTGCTCGATGGCGCCGAAGCTGGTCAAGCCCGAGATGCCGGTGCCGACCGCCTATACGACCGCTGCCGCGGCCGACCAGCACGCGAACGCGGCCGATCTCGGCTGGCGCTCGATGTTCGGCGACCGTCGCCTGCAGCGCCTGATCGAGCTCGCGCTCGAGAACAACCGCGACCTGCGCCTGGCCGCGCTGAACGTCCAGGCTGCCGAAGCGCAGTACGGCATCCAGCGCTCCGCGCGCCTGCCGTCGATCGGCGCCGGCGCGAGCTTCACGCGCCAGCGCACGGCCGCCGACTCGCAATCGAACCCGCCGCTGCTCGAAAACACGCAGAACCAGTACGGCGTGAACATCGGCCTCAGCGCATTCGAGATCGACCTGTTCGGCCGCGTGAAGTCGCTGTCGGATGCGGCGTTCGCGCGCTACCTCGCGACCGATCACGGCCGCCGGGCGGTGCAGATCGCGCTCGTCGGCTCCGTGGCCAACGCGTATTTCGCCGAGCGTCTCGCGCAAGAGCAGCGCGCGCTGTCCGAACGCACGCTGAACGACTGGCGCCAGTCGCTCGACCTCGCGCGCCGCCTCAAGCTCGCCGACCAGGCGAGCGGCGTCGACATCGCGCAGGCCGAAGGCCAGGTCGCGAGCGCCAGCGCCGATCTCGAGGCGCGTTCGCGCGCCGTCGAGCAGGCGGGCAACGCGCTGCGGCGGCTGGTCGGCACCGACCTGCCGAAGAACCTGCCCGATCCGCTGTCGCTGGAACGCCAGCCGGTGATGACCCAACTGCCGGCCGGACTGCCGTCGGAACTGCTGTACCGCCGGCCGGACATCCAGCAGGCCGAGCAGAATCTCGTCGCCGCCAACGCCGACATCGGCGCGGCGCGCGCGGCATTCTTCCCGCGCCTGTCGCTGACGTCGTCGATCGGCTTCCTCAGCCCGGGGCTGGGCAGCCTGTTCGATGGCGGCCAGCGTGTGTGGAGTTTCGCGCCGCAGGTCACGCTGCCGATCTTCCAGGGCGGCCGGCTGCGTTCCGAGCTGAATCTCGCGGAAGTGCGCAAGTCCAGCGCGGTCGTCGAGTACGAACGCTCGATCCAGACCGCGTTCCGCGAAGTGGCCGACGGCCTCGCCGGGCGCGAGACCTTCAGCCGCCAGATCGACGCGCAGACCAAGGTCGTCAAGAGCGCCGAGCGCCGTACCGATCTCGTGAACCTGCGCTATCGCGCCGGCATCGAGGATCGGCTGGAACTGCTCGACTCGCAGCGACAGCTGTATGCCGCGCGCCAGACGTTGCTGGATCTGCGCAACGCCGAACTGGGCAACGCGGTCGCGCTCTACAAGGCGCTCGGTGGCGGGCTGACCGACACCGACGTGCCTCCCGCCAACAGCGTGGCAAAAAACTGAGCAATGGGCCGTCGCCCATCCGTTCGCGACGACTGAAAGCACGGTGAAGTCCGGCGGCGCACGTGCCGCGCCGCCGGACCGCCCAAGGTCACGCTCACTTCCAGTGGACCCGATGAACCCTCTGATACTCATTGCCGAAGACGATCCGGAGATCGCCGACATACTCGACGCGTACCTCGCGCACGACGGCTTTCGCACCTACCGCGTCGATCACGGCCAGGCCGTGCTCGACGTGCAGCCCGTGCTGAAGCCCGACCTGATCCTGCTCGACGTCAGGATGCCGAAGAAGGACGGCTGGGAAGTCCTGGTCGAACTGCGCCGCCGCAGCGACACGCCGATCGTCATCATCACGGCGCTCGACCGCGAGATCGATCGCTTGCAGGGGCTGCGCTTCGGCGCGGACGACTACATCACGAAGCCGTTCAATCCGGCCGAGGTGGTCGCGCGCATCCGCGCGATCCTGCGTCGTTTCGAAACGGCCACGTCCGGCCGCTTCCTCAAGGTCGGCAACATTGAAATCGACACGCAAAGCTACCTGACCACGGTCCGTACCGACACCGGAGAAACCGGCGTCTCTCTGACGCTGACCGAATTCCGGCTGCTCGCGCACCTGGCCGGCTCGCCGAACCGCGTATTCACGCGCAGCGAACTGATCGACGCCTGCCTCGCCGACGTCGATGCGCTGGAGCGCACCGTCGACAGCCACATCAGCCGGCTGCGCAAGAAGCTCGAATGCGCGGGCGCGTCCGGGATGCCGGAGGTGATGCGCGGGGTCGGCTACCGGCTGCGCAGCACCCAGTGAATGCGCGCCATGGATCGCGGCGGCACGTGGCGAGGATCGTCGGACTCCTGACGGTCTCTGTCGTGCTGACGATCGCGACCGGATGGTTCGTCGCCTACGGCCTGATCCTGGCCGTTTCGTCTCCTGCGACCGACAACCCGATCGCGGTGGTGATCCAGGAGACGCCGAGCTATCTGATGCTGGCGGCCGTATTGCTGGCCGCGCTGGTCGCGACGATCGTCGATCTCGTCAGACTGGCGCGCGCAACGGGTTCATAGCAACAGGCCGACGCTCATTGCACGCCGGTGGCCACGCTGCGATTCCCTTGTTTTCGAATCGTTATCGGAACAACGCCTTTTCCAGAGATCTGATCAACCGCATGCGCGCAGCGAGGGTCGAAATGAGCAATCAGGGCAATGTCGCTTCGTCGATCGATGGCGATTCTCGCGAACGGGAAAGCAGCGACGATTCACTGATCGGCCGCGCGACGTTGATTCCGATCGGCGTAATCGAACCGGAGGAACGCTGGCGCCACATGATGCACTCACTCAACGCATGCAGCGACGGCGCGCGCATCAACCGGCAGCGCAAGGATGGCGCACTTGATTCACGCAGAAAAATGACTTCGGGCGATCGATCGCGGTGCAGCGCGACGATCGATATTCTGGATCAACCGACGTCCAGCACGCTGGTGCTTTCGTGGCGGGATTCAACGGGTGGACATTATGGCTATCAAAACTGGCAGAAGGGATTTGCCAGGCGGCCAGGGTTATGCGCGATGAGCGGGATGCGCATCACGCCGGGCGACGAGATTTTTCGGCCGAGCGTACGACATGGCCGACCGACCAACGCGTCCGCGATGATTCTCGCGATTCACATTGCCTGCATCGACTTTGCCCTGATCACGACATAGCAGTGGCGCCCTTCCAACGCCCAGCCGGGCGCCGACGCCGTCCGGCTCCTGGAAACCGGGCCGCTCATTGCGCCTTCCGTCCGGCTGAAGCGCTCATGGGCAACGCACCACCGAAGCGCTGACAACAGAACCCTCACCATGGCTATTTTCGAATTGATGATCGCGCTGCTGCTGGCGATCCTTGTCTTGCACTATGTCGGGCATAAGCTCGGCCTCCCCCCTGCCGTCGCACTGATCATCGGCGGCGGTTTCATCGCCTTTCTGCCCGGCCTGCCCGAGGTGCATATCGATCCGGAACTGGTGCTGGTGATTTTCCTGCCCCCGTTGCTGATGGACAGCGCCCTTGGCATTTCACTCGACCATCTGCGCCGGCACATGCTGGGCGTCGGGGCGTTGGCGATCGGTGCGGTGCTCTTCACCACGGTCGTGGTGGCCCTCGTCACCCACTGGCTCGTGCCCGCCCTGCCCTGGGCGGCCTGCGCGGCCCTGGGCGCGCTGGTCGCGCCGCCGGATGCGGTGTCGGCCCGCGCCGCGCTGCAGCAGGTGAAACTGCCGCGCCGCCTCCTGATCCTGCTGGAAGGCGAGAGCCTGTTCAACGACGCAACGGGCCTCGTGCTGTTCCGCTTCGCGGTGGCAGCGGGCGTGACGGGCCTGTTCAGTCCGGCCGAAGCGCTCGGCAGCTTCGCACTGCTGGCGCTGGGCGGCGTACTGGTCGGCGCTTTCGTGGGGGGCGCCTGGGTGATCCTGATGCGCCATCTCGACGAAGACAGCCTGGTCATCGCCGCCAGCCCGCTGTGTGCGTGGGGCTCCTATCTGCTGGCCGAGCGCTTCCATGTGTCGGGGGTGATCGCCACGGTGACGACGGGCCTCATCTGCGCCTGGTTCCAGCACCGCGTACTCGGCGCGTCGGCGCGCCTGTACGGCACGGGCTTCTGGACCGTCACGATCTTCATTCTCGAAGCGTTCGTCTTCCTGATCATCGGATCCTCGCTGCACGAGTTGATCCAGCGGGGCGACGGGCTCGACACGATGCTGGCGGAGATGGGCGTACCGGTGCTGATCGTCGTGCTGTCCGTCATCCTCGCACGGTTTGCCTGGGTGTATGTGTCGGACGGCGCGCTCATCCTGTTACGGAAGTTGGGCGTGACGCGCTTCCATCCGCTCGGGCTGGCCGACGCCACGGTATTGAGCTGGGCCGGCATGCGAGGGGTGATCACCCTGGCGCTCGCCGCCAGCCTGCCGGAGAGCTTTCCGGGGCGCGATTTCATCCTCGTCACCGCCATCGCCGTCATCCTCGCCACCGTGCTGGTGCAGGGGCAGTCGCTCGGTGCCGTGATCCGCTGGACCGGGCTCGCGGCGCCGGAAAGCGACAAGCCTCGCCTGAGCATGAGCGAGGCGGAGGCCGTGATCGCCAAGGTGCAGTATGAGTTGATGGCAAAACGGGCCTACAACGCGGCGGGCGAACTCGTTCACCCGATGCTCCTGGACATTCACCGGCACAAGGCCGAGGACATGGCCCGCTACGCGCGCCACGCCGACGAATACAAGCCCCACCTCGATGCGCGTTCGGACACCGTGCTGGAATTGATCGCGGCGGGACGGGCCGAGCTCATGCGCCTCTACCGCGCCGGCGACATCGACGAGCACACGCTGCACGAACTGACGCGCGACCTCGATCTCGAGGAACTCCGCGCCATTTCCGCCAAGGCGTGAGGCGATCGCCATCGATGGAGATGCAACGCGTTCAAGCGAATCCCGGCTCCATCGTTTCTCCATCAAACCGCACAAAAGCGTCCATCGACGCCAAGCACACTGCGAAGCCATTCATCGAGCACCCATGCGCAAGCAACACGAACCCATGGACACGTTTCCGGCCCTGATCGCCTGCGAGCATTGCGACAGCGTCTACCGACGCCGCGCGCTGGCGCCGCACGAGGTCGCGCGTTGCGAGCGCTGTTCCGCCGTGCTGTTTCGCTCGAGCTGGCTCGACGTCGACCGGTGGCTCGCGCTGGCGCTTGCGGCGGGCGTGGTGTTTGCCATCGCCAACCTCTGCCCGATCATGCGGATCAGCGTGCAGGGGCTGCACAGCGAAGCCACGCTGTGGCAATCCGCGCTCGCGCTGGCCAAGGGCTTCGCCGCGCCGATCGCGATTCCGACGGCGCTCGCCATCGTGGTGGTGCCGTTCCTGCAGATCGCCACGCTGATCTGGTTGCTGGCCTTCGCCCGTGCAGGGCATCGCGCACCCGCGTTCGGCCCGCTGATGCGGCTGCTCGTCGCGCTGCGACCGTGGAGCATGATCGAGGTCGGGTTGCTCGGCATCCTGATCGCCATCATCAAGCTGTCCAGCATCATGCAGATCATTCCCGGCGCGGGCTTGTGGGCCACGGCCGTGCTGATGGTGCTGATTCCGCTGATCGCGGGCCACGACACGCGCCAGCTGTGGGACTGGGTCGTACCGGTGGAACCCGCCGGAGGCCGCCCGTGAGCCTGCCCGTGCGCGCCAGCCAGCTGGGCATGGTCGGATGCCATGCGTGCGGTCTCGTCTGCCGGACCCACGCCTCCTCCGCGCAGGATGCGCACGCGCATGCCGCCGACGCGCAACACTGCCCGCGGTGCGGGTCGGCGCTGCACGCGCGTCGCCCGGACAGCCTCGTGCGCGCATGGGCGCTCCTGATCGCCAGCCTGATCTTCTACATCCCGGCCAACCTGTTGCCGGTGATGCGCACCACGCTGCTCGGCAGCCACAGCGAATCGACGATTCTCAGCGGCGTCGTGGTGTTCTGGAAAGCCGGCTCATACGGCATCGCGTCGGTGATCTTCATCGCGAGCGTCGTCGTGCCGTGCACGAAGTTTCTCGCGCTCGGCGCGTTGCTCGTCACAACGGGCCGGCGCAGCGTGTCGGCCATGCGCGAGCGGGCCGTGCTGTATCGCGCGGTCGAGCTGGTCGGCTACTGGTCGATGCTCGACGTGCTGGTCGTCGCGATCATCTGTGCGCTGGTGAAGTTCGGTCCGCTGTCCGAGATCGAGCCGCGCGCCGGCATTTTGTTTTTCGGCATGGTCGTCATTCTCACGATGCTGTCCGCGATGAGTTTTGACCCACGCCTCATTTGGGACGCCGAAGAAGCATGAATCCTCCATCCGGCCCGCAAGGCCTCGAACCCCACGACCCGCCCGTGACGCGCAACCGCCTGCGGCTTTCGCTCGTCTGGCTCGTGCCGCTCGTCGCGGCATTGATCGGCCTGTCGATGGTGATCCACGCGTGGTTGTCCGTCGGACCGGAAATCACGATCACGTTCAACACCGCGCAAGGCCTCGAAGCCGGCAAGACGCCCGTCAAGTACAAGGACGTCGTGATCGGCACCGTGACCGCCATCTCGCTGAGCGACGACAGTTCGCACGTCGTCGCGACCGTGTCGTTCGTGAAGAATGCGCGCAACCTCATTCGCGACGACACGCGCTTCTGGGTCGTGCGGCCGCGCGTCGGCATGAGCGGCGTATCGGGCATCGATACGCTGTTCTCCGGCGCCTATATCGGCATGGACACGGGCCGCTCGGACCAGTCTCGGAAGGCCTACACCGGGCTCGAGACGCCGCCCACCGTCATCAACGGCACGCCGGGGACGAGCTACGCGCTGCGCGCCACCGATCTCGGCTCGCTCGATATCGGCTCGCCGGTCTATTACCGCCACCTGATGGTCGGTCATGTCGCGTCGTACAAGCTCGACATGCAGAGCCGCGACATGCACCTGCAGGTGTTCATCGATGCGCCGTACGATCGTCTGGTGACGACCGATACGCGCTTCTGGAACGCGAGCGGGATGGATCTGTCGCTCGACGCGAACGGCCTGAAGCTGAAGACCCAGTCGGTCGCGACGATCGTGGGCGGCGGCATCGCGTTCGCGACGCCGGAAGACAGCAGCGCGACCGCCACCCCTGCCGGCAACCTGTTTACGCTCGCCGACAATGAAGCTTCCGCGATGGCTGCGCCGGACGGGCCATCCCAACTCATTCGACTCCGTTTCGAGCAGCCGTTGCGCGGGCTCGCAGTCGGGGCGCCGGTGGAATTCTCCGGCATCAACATGGGCAAGGTGGTATCGACCCAGCTCGACTTCGACCGTGCGACCCGGCGCTTCCAGTCCATCGTGATGGTGAAGGTCTATCCGTATCGGCTCGGCCCCGTCATCGAGAAGCTGCAGAAGACCGAAGGCAACGGCAATCCGCGCGCGGCCCAGTTTCTCGCGGGCCTGGTCGAGCACGGGCTCCGTGCGCAGGCGCGTACCGGCAACCTGCTGACCGAGCAGCTCTACATTTCGTTCGATTTCGTGAAGAACGCGCCGAAGGTGCCGTTTGATGCGAACGCCACGCCGCTGACCTTGCCCACCGTGGCGAGTACGTTCGACAAGCTGCCGGAGCAAGTCGCCGACATCGTCGACAAGATCAACAAGTTGCCGCTGGATTCGATCGGCAAGCATGTCGATTCGAGCCTGACCAACCTGGACGCGACGCTCAGGCAGGTCAACGGCCAGTTGCTGCCGTCGACGACGCGCGCGCTCGACCAGGCGAACCAGACGTTCGGCGCGTTGCGCCAGGGCATCGCCGAGGACGGCCCGCTTCAGGAAAACCTGGCGAACACGCTGACCGAAGTCCAGCGTACCGCGCGCTCGTTGCGCACGCTCACCGACATGCTGGGCCGCCGTCCCGACGCGCTGCTCCGGGGCACCGGCGCCGATCATGCGCCGATCGCGCCTGTCGCCCCTTCCACCCCTGTCCAGCAGGAGCCACGACAACCATGAGCTTCCCGATTCGCGCCAGGACGATCGCCCTGGGCGCCGGCGCCGTCATCGCGCTGACCGCCTGCGCGTCGAACCCGGTGCATTACTACACGCTGGTCTCTCCGGGCACGTCCACATCCACGACGGCGCCGGCGACAACCGCGCGCGCCGCTGCGCCGCTGGCGATCAACGTGCTGCCGGTCGGCATCCCCGCCCAGCTCGACCAGCAGCAGATGGTCGTGCGCAGCGGGACGGGCACCGCGCTGATACTCGACAACGAACGCTGGGTCGCGCCGCTCGGCGACGAGCTGCGCGCGGCGCTTTCGTCGGCGCTCGTCGAGCAGCTGGGCGCGCGCAACGTCACCGGCCTGCCGCGTCCGTCGAACCAGACCGTCATGAGCATCCGCACGCAGGTGCGCCGCTTCGATGCGTGGCCCGGGAGCATGGCCCGGTTCGAAGCCGATTGGGTCGTCGCCGTGCAGCAGGACACGCCGGGCACGCGCATTTCGTGCAGCACGCGGCTCAGCGAAGCCGCACCCGGAGGCTACGCGGACATGGTGCGTGTGCAACAGCGCATGATCGAGCAGTTCGCCACGCGGATCGCGAGCACGGTGCGCAGCTTCGGCGACGGGCGTCCTGCCTGTCCCGCCGATTCGTAAACCGTCCCGGCCTGGGGAGCCGTCCATGGGAGCGCGCGAAGGTATCCGGTTATGGGAACCGGCTACCTTGACGCCTGACGCGCCCTGTTACGCGCGCCGCCGGTAAGTGCCCGGCGTACTCCCTGTCCAGTGCCGGAACGCGCGATGGAACGCGCTCGGATCATCGAAGCCGATGTCGGCGCCGATCGCCGCGATCGTGTCGGGCGTGTCGGTCAGCCGCTGGATCGCGATGTCGCGCCGCAGTTCGTCCTTGAGCACCTGGAACGTCGTGCCTTCGGCGGCCAGGTGGCGGCTCAGCGTGCGCACCGAGCAATGCAGGTGCTCGGCCGCCTGGTCGATCACCGGCAGGTCGGGCAACGCTGCCGACAGGTACTGCCGCACGCGATGGCACACGAGCTGTTCGCTGAACGATTCGAAGATCCAGTCGCCCGGTGCGCGCGCGAGGAACTTGCGCAGGTTGCGCTTGCTCTGCCGGATCGGCGCGTCGAGGTAGTCCGCGCTGAAGCGCATCAGCGTGCGCTCGCAGTCGAACTGCACGGCGCCCGTGAAGAAGTACAGGTGCTCGACCGCGTGGCGCGGCCGCGGGCACGCGAACTCGATCTGCAGCAGCGGGATCTTCTGCCCGATCAGCCAGGAGCACACGCCGTGCACGAGCTTGAGCATCAGTTCCTGGCCAAGCGCGCCGATCGGGCCGATGGCGTCGTTCGGGCGCAGCACCACCTGCGCGACGAGACCGTCGCGCTTCGATTCGACGAAGAAATCGTCGAGCAGGATATGGAAGAATTGCCCGAAACGATGCAGCGCCGTTTCGAGGTTGCGCGCATCGAGCAGGCTCAGGCACAGGTACTTCAGCGTGCCGCCGCGCAGCGGGCGCGAGAAAATGCCGGGCATCTCGTCGTCGAGTTCGATCGCGAGCGTGCGGTACAGCGTCGAGAACTGTTCCTCCGTCACGCGCGCATGCGGTTCGCCGAGCAGCTCGATCGGGATGCCAGCCCCGCCCAGGTAGCGCTCGACCACGTCGCGCTGCACGCCCGCGCTTGCGAGAAAGCCGTTGACGAGCGAGATCGGCACCGTCGCGCTCGGCGACGGCAGCGCACGCCCGGGTGCGGGCCCGGGCTGGGCGGAAAGTGAATCTGAACCGGTCATCGCGTCCCCGTCGATCGAACCGCTCGCATTGTACTTGAGCGGCCCGCGCGGAGCCTTCCTGGCCATCGGCGCGCCGGGCGCCGCGCGGCCCGCCGACGCCATCAGTCGGTGCGGCTGAGTTCCCGGCGCAGGATCTTGCCGACGGTCGACTTCGGCAGCCGGTCGACGAAGCGAATCAGCTTCGGCACCTTGTAGGCCGCGAGGCTCTCGCGGCAATGCGCGACGAGTTGCTCCTCCGTCACGTCGGCGTCCTGCGCCAGCACCACGAACAGTTTCACGGCCTCGCCCGTGCGCGCATCCGGCACGCCGATGCACGCGCACTCGGCCACGCCCGGCACGGCGGTCGCGACGGCTTCCACCTCGTTCGGGTACACGTTGAAGCCCGACACGATGATCATGTCCTTCTTGCGGTCGACGATCCGCAGGAAACCGGCTTCGTCGAACACGCCGACGTCGCCGGTGCGGAAATAGCCGTCGACCGTGAACGCGGCCGCATTCGCGTCCGGCTTCTGCCAGTAGCCGCCCATCACCTGCGGCCCCTTCACGCAGATCTCGCCCGCGCCGCCGATCACCACCTCGTTGTCCTGGTCGTCGAGCAGCTTCACGTCGGTCGACGGCAGCGGCAGGCCCGTGGTGCCCGTGAACGAGTCGATCGACTGCGGGTTGAACGACACGACCGGCGACGTTTCCGACAGCCCATAGCCCTCGCGGATGAAGTTGCCCGTCACCGCCTTCCAGCGCGACGAGATCACGTCGATCACGGCCGCGCCGCCGCCGGCCGACAGCTTCAGCCGCGACCAGTCGACTTCCGTCAGGCGCGGATGGCCGGCGAGCCCCGCGTACAGCGTGTTCACGCCGACGAACACCGTGGGCCGCGCGGCCTTCAACACGTCGATGAAGCCGTCCATGTCGCGCGGGTTCGCGATCAGCCAGTTCTGCGCGCCGATCGCGAAGTAGGACAGGAAGTTCACCGTCAGCGCGAAGATGTGATACATCGGGATCGCCGTGACGACGACCTCCTCGCCCGGCTCGCGCGCGGCCGGCACGATCGCCCCGAACTGCTCGATGTTCGCGACGAGGTTGCGGTGCGACAGCGCCGCGCCCTTCGACAGGCCGGTCGTGCCGCCCGTGTACTGCAGCAGCAGCAGGTCCGCGCCGCCCAGCGCAACCGGTTCGAACGCGAGCGATTCGCCGGCGGCAATGGCGTCCGCGAGCGCGATCGACCCGGGCGGCAGCGCGTCGCATGTACCGGCCGGCGCATCGACGACACCGAGATCGCCGCGCCCGACGCTCAGCACGGTGCGCACGCGCGTGCCGCCGACCACTTCGGCGAACGTGCCCATCGACCCGCCGCACACCACGGCGACCTCGACGCCGGCGTCGTTGAGCTGATGCTCGAGCTCGCGCGCCGTGTAGAGCGGGTTCACGTTGACCTGGATCGCGCCGATCTTCGCGACCGCGACGAACGCGACCGGAAACGCGAGCACGTTGGGCAGCATCACGGCGACGCGATCGCCCTTGCGGACGCCCACGACCTGCTGCAGATAGGCGGCCAGCGCGGTCGACAGGCGG
Source organism: Burkholderia sp. AU33423 (assembly GCF_002223135.1). Lineage (NCBI taxonomy): Bacteria > Pseudomonadati > Pseudomonadota > Betaproteobacteria > Burkholderiales > Burkholderiaceae > Burkholderia > Burkholderia sp. AU33423. Next base: position 309,054 of record NZ_NKFH01000010.1, on the reverse strand, counting down.
TCGACGTCGGCATAGGTCAGCGTACGGCCATACGAGTGGAACGCCGGGCGATCGGCGAATCGGCGCATCGCGTCGTCCAGCAGCGCGCTTACGGAAGGATGGCGATCGGGATCGATCTCGGCGGGAATCGGGCCATACGACCCGAGCCAGTGTCTCTTGCTCATATAGGTATCCTTGTGCGGCCGCACACGTCGCCCGGGCGGGCGAAGGCAGCCAGTCGAGCGCTGACTATCGCCCGGCTGCCGTACTTTGCAAATGATCGGCGCGGCCGCAAAGATGATCGAAACGGACATGCGGGGCGCTCGCGCGCTTGCCGCGCAGGGCGCAACGCCCTGCCGCGTATCGCGATCACTTCGTTCGTGGCACATCCTGGCGATGGGTTTTCGATGCAAAGCGCGTACGGCTCGAACGGCGACACCGGAATGCGTGGCGTTGGGACCAGATAGCGCCGGCGCGACTGATCCGTGGCTTCGATCGGCCGATACTGTCGATTCATGACGAGGACGAGGACGACGACGAGGTGCCGTTCCGACAGGCGCAGGAACGCCATTCGAACCACATCGACGCAAGACTTCTCTCGACATGGAAACCGGGCCACCGGAAGATCTCGCGCGACAAGACCGGGATTGCGGCCACGCTGGCCTTTCTGAACGAACTCGCGTAGCCTCGTCGCGCTTCTTCACTGCGGAAGCGCATCACCTCGATCTTATTGCTCTATGTTGACGCTATATAAATACGCGCTTGGTCCGATCCTGCTGCTTCAGGCGAGCTGGTTGCGCCGAACCGCGCTGCGCCTGCCCGAGGCCAACGGTCCCCGCGAGGGGGCCGAGGGCGCGGATGATGGCTCGACGGCGCCCTTGCGCATTCTGGTGGTCGGCGATTCGTCGGCGGCAGGCGTGGGCGTGGACGAGCAGGAGCATGCACTGGCGCAGCCGGTTGCACGGCTCCTGGCACGCGCCACGGGCCGGCGGGTCGAATGGCAACTGATCGCGAAGTCCGGCGTCAATACGGATGAGGCGTTGAAGCTGTTGACAGGCAGCAAGATCGGGCCGGCCGATTATCTCGTCACGGCGCTCGGCACGAACGACGTCACGTCACAGCGCAAGCCGGGGCAGTTCATCCGCGACTATATCGCGCTCGCGGATCATCTCGGACTGCACACCGGCGCCGCCGGCATCGTCGTGACAGGGTTGCCGCCATTGCGCATCCTGCCGGCCGCACCGCATCCGCTGCGGTGGTACCTCGGCCGCTACGCCGTTCGACTCGATCGGGCCTTGCAGCGCTGGGCCGGCCTCCATCCCGCGCGACGCTACGTGTCGCTCGAGTGGGCCGCGAATCCCGCCGAGATGGCAATCGATCGGTACCATCCCGGGCCGAATCAATATCGTCGATGGGCTGAACTCGTCACCGAGAAAATTCTGACGTTGCTCGGCGAGACGAACGCGCCTTTACACGCGGGAAATTAGTCGACATCGGCCCGTACGGATCGCCGGAGGGCGATTCAGTCACGTTGCCCGATTGCGTGGCCCCGCCAGGTGGTCGGACCACTGCCGGCGGCGGCCGCACTCAGGGTGAACCCTGTGGCGACCCGGCGCATTCAGAGGCAGAATCGCGTACCCGGAACCGGTATCGAACCGGACTCAAGACTCAGGATTCGCTCATGCTGCGCGATGCGCTGTTGAAACCGGCGGATTCACGGCGCTCCGGCGATCGGTCGCCCGGCGCCGTGCTGCCCGTCATGCTGCGCGAGAAGTGCTTCTCGCCGGCCAAGCTCGCGGTCCTGCTGCAGGTCGCGTCGGACCTGGGGCTCGACACCGGCGAGATGCTGGCGGGAACCGATCTCGATCCCGCCGCGGTCGCCGATCCGTTCACGATGACGTCGTCGCAGCAATTCCTGACCGCCGCGGGCAACGCGATCCGCGCATATGGCAATCCGGACCTCGGCGTGCGGGTCGGGCGCCGGCTACACGCATCGAGCTACGGGATGTACGGCTACGCGATGCTGTGCTCGGAATCGATGGCCCACGCGTTCGACTCGGCAGTCAAATATCACCAGCTCGCGAACCGCATGCTCGAGATCCGCTGGGTCGTGCAGGACGACACGGTGTCATGGCTGTTTCCCGATCGGGAAACCCTGCCGCTGCCCTGCCTCGACGAGCCGCTGTACCGTTTCCTGATCGACATGCAGTTCGCGCTGCACGTGACGATCATCAAGGACGTGATGGGTGCGTGGTGCGTGCCGGCGCGCGCGCAGTTCGCGCAGCCGGAGCCGTCACACGCGGCATCGCTGGCCGACGCGCTCGAATGCCCGATCGCGTTCGACCAGCCGCATCATGTGCTCAGCTATCCGGCGGCATGGCTCACACGCGCGCCGCAGCTCGCGAATCCGATCACCGCCGCGCAAGTGTCGTCTCACTGCGCGAGCCTGCTCGACGACATGCGCAGCCACGCCGGTGTCACGCGGCGCGTGTACCAGGAACTCACGCGCACGCCCGGGCAGTTTCCGGACATCGGCGTGATCGCCGACAGCCTGTGCATGACTTCCCGCACGCTGCGCCGCAAGCTCGAAGCCGAAGGCACGTCGTACAGCGAACTGCTGACGAGCGTGCGCAAGGCACTCGCGATCGACTACCTCAGCACGACCACGCTCAGCACCGAGGACATCGCACTGGCGCTCGGCTTCAGCGACGCGGTCGGATTTCGTCACGCGTTCAAGCGCTGGACCGGCACGACGCCGAGCGACGTGCGGCACAAGCGCGGCAAGTAGCGCCTGCCGTCCGCGGTCAGCGCGTGCCGTCGCCGGCCGCGGGCGTGGCCACTGCCAGCGCGAACTCGAACACCGCCCCGCGCCCGGCCCGGTCGACCAGCCGGATACTGCTGCCGTTGAGCGCCAGCATCCGATGCACGATCAGCAGCCCGAGCCCCCCGCTCGTCACCGCGCCGCCGCTCATCGGCCGCTGCGGCCGCTGGAACAGCCCTTCGCGCCGCGTCACCGGAATCCCTTCACCGGTATCGGCCACGGTCACGAGCACGCGGTCGCCGCGCGGCTCCAGCGCGACCTCGACCTCACCGTGCGCGGGCGTGTGCCGCAGCGCATTGTCGAGCAGGTTGGTCAGCACGCGCTCGATCATCCCGAGATCGGCCGACACGACCGGCACCCGCGGCGGAATCCGCGCACGCAGCGTGACGCCGCGCGCCTGCGCCGTCAGCTCGAATTTCTGGAACACGTCCTGCACGAGATCGACGAGCGAGAACGGCTCGCGCTCGGCCTGCACGCCGCCCGATTCGAGCCGCGCGAGCTCGAACAGCGCCTGCGCGAGCCGGCCCACCTTCGCGCTCTGCGCGAGCGCGATCGACAGGTAGCGCCGCCGTTCGTTCTCGGCGAGCGCGTCCGACTTCAGCGACAGCGTCTCCAGGTAGCCGTGCAGCGACGTAAGCGGCGTGCGCAGGTCGTGCGAGATGTTCGTGATCAGTTCGCGCCGCTGCTGATCCTGGTGCGTCAGCGCGCGCCACTGGTCGCCGATCCGGTCGGCCATCTGCGCGAACGCGGATTCGAGCACGACGATGTCGTCGCCGCGCCGGCCCGGCCGCGAGCGCGGCACCGGCGGCTGCGTGTCGGGCGTACCGTTCGCGTCGAAGCGGCGCATCGCGTCCGTCAGCCGGCGCAGCGGGCGCGTGATGAAGCTGAACGCGGTGAGGCCCGCGAGCAGGCCGAGCAGCGCGACCAGCGCCATCGACCACAGCGTCGTGCGCAGCACATTGCCGGCGTCGACGCGCGCGGCCAGCTGGTCGTGCGCCTCGCCGAGCAGCACCACGTAGATGTAGCCGGACGGCGGCTGCCCCGCACGCTGCAGCGGCGCGGCGCTGAACACCTTGCGCGCGTCGGGGCTGCGCGGGTCGTCGCCGAGGATCGGCAGCGGCTCGCCCGCGATGAAGCGCTGCACGGGCGCGAGATCGACGCGGTCGCGCTTCACGTGGCCGGGCGGCGCATCGTCGCCCTTGATCCGGCCCGCGTTGTCGAGCAGGTACACCTCGACGCTCGGGTTCACGCCCATCAACTGGCCGAACAGCGTGCGTACGGCGTCCGGGCGCAGCCCGTTCGCATCCATCAGCGGTGCGCTGTGGGTCACGCTGTTGACGATGTTGGCGGCCAGGTCGCGCGACAGCCCCTGCACGACTTCCTGCTCGCGCATGTCGTTCGCGCGGATCTGCAGCCACGCGGACGCGCCCGAGCACGCAAGCAGCAGCACCGAGAACACGAGCGACAGCCGCTGGGTAAGGGTGAGCTTCATCATGCGTCCCGCTGGCCGGGTGCGGCAAGCTTGTAGCCGCGGCCCCACACGGTGAGGATCCGCACGGGTTCGGCCGGATCGGCCTCGATCTTCGCGCGCAGCCGGTTGATGTGGGTGTTGACCGTGTGCTCGTAGCCTTCGTGCTGGTAGCCCCACACGGCGTTGAGCAGGTCCATCCGCGAGAACACCTTGCCCGGGTGCCGCGCGAAGAAATACAGCAGGTCGAATTCGCGCGGAGTGAGGTCGATGCGCGCGCCGTCCACGCTCGCCTCGCGCGCGATCGGGTCGATCGCCAGCCCCGCGACGTCGAGCGTGCCCGCGTCGATCCGCGAATCGCGCGCGAGCGCATCGACCCGCCGCAGCAGCGCCTTCACGCGCGCGACGAGTTCGAGCACGGAGAACGGCTTGGCCAGATAGTCGTCGGCGCCGAGCTCGAGGCCGAGGATCCGGTGCACCTCGCTCGAACGCGCACTCGTGATGATGATCGGCGTGTAGCGCGTCATCGCACGCGCGCGCCGGCAGATTTCGAGGCCGTCGACGCCCGGCAGCATCAGGTCGAGGATCAGCGCATCCCAGCCGCCCTGTTCGAGCAGGCGCAGCCCTTCGGCGCCGTCCGCGCTGTGCACGACCTCGTAGCGCTCGTCGCGCAGGTGCAGGCTCAGTACGTCGGCGATATCGGCGTCGTCCTCGACGATCAGGATGCGTTTCGGTTGGTCCATGGCGGCAGGCGGCGGCACGGCGGTGCCGAAGTCGGGTATCGGTTCGGGCCGGCCCCGGTCCGGCTGGCCGGGTTCTCCGGAGGTGAATCGCGGCGATGGGCCGCGCTGCCGCCATTGTGCAAAATTTTGCGGCGGGAAGGGATCACAAATCGTTTAGATTTGGATCGTGCTTGCGCCCGGTGCCGATGCCCGCAAGGTTTCGCGCTCCGGCCCTTGAACTGGATTTCCTGTCGCCCGGAAAACGCTCAGGTCGAAGGTCGATGAGGCTAGCCTGGCTTCGCTCAATCATCCAGAAGGGCTGATCGAAGACCCAGATGTTGAACGAATGGATCGAAGTCGCGATCGCTATACAGCAACGAGACCCCGTTCTCAATACAATAAGTCGCGATCAGCGTGTCGATGGTCTTGCGGATCGTCACGCCTCGCGCTCTCAACTCACGATAATTTCGTGCGGCCTGAACAGCGTTGTCGGTTCCGACCAGCGACACGACATTCATGCGCCCCGTCATCAACTGGCGGGCGACATTGAATTCGGATTCAGCCGAAAAGCCCTGCAACACCTCCGCGACGATCAGGTCGCCGGACAACAGCGCCTCGTGGCCGAGCAAAGCGTCGAGCTTGTCGGTTTCCGGCGCAACCTTGCCGCGGAAATAGTCGATCCAGACGCTCGAATCCACGAGCGTCATCGATCCTTCCTCATGGCGTCGAGATCACCTTCCCAGTGGAGTTTTCCACGGAACTGGCGAATCTGCTCTTGCTGCTTGAGCCTGATGATCGTCTTCAGACCGAGCTCGACCACTTCGCGCTTGGTTTTGATACCGGTTGCGGCAAGCGCCTCGGCCATCAGCTTGTCGTCGATTTCAATGTTGGTACGCATGGCATACCTCTCGATGTGTATAAATTTCTAAATTGTACACATCACTATCCAAAGCGTCTCGCCAACCACAACCACTGGGTGGCAAGGTCAAACAGCGCCATGGGCAGTATTCCATGCTGACCGTCATCCATTTTTCAAGTGGCTCGCACCCGAAACGTGGAAGTCCCTCAATTCACGTTGATACTGGTACGTCAGCGGTCTCTCCGGTTACCCGATCCGTTTCGCCCTCCGCGTGCGGATTGAAGGAACGACGATGTCCGCGCGTTCCTCCTTCCTTGAAAGAACCCTCTCCACCACGACATCCGCGCCCGCCGGCAACTGACCGACGACTGACACCATGCACGCCATGAATGGCTCGGCGCCGGCATCACGGGTATATTCCTCGGCTGCGTGGGAGAGTGGATGATCGTGATCGGCCCCAGGCTGATGCGCACATGATCGGTCCTGTTGCTGTGTAGAGGCATGACGGGCCGACGGCTTGCCGGACGTGACGCCATTCGGCTGCGTCCGGATCCGACCTTGCCCGTCGTGGACGACCGAAGTTGCACACACAAATAAACAAGAGAGATTCCGGGAAAATGCTTCGATATGCTTGCCTGTTTGCTCACGACCACCCGTCCACGCCCGACAGCGTGTGGGATATCGACAACGGCCAGATGGACGGCTGGGCCGAATGGTTCGAACAGATTCCGCAACTGTTCCTCTACCTGATCGGCGATGCGGCGCATCTGCCACGGATCGCACCGTGCGCGATATATAGCGATGTCGAGTCGCCCGCCTGCCTGATGGCACCGATGGCCGAGGTGCGCGAGCGCTGGCATGCGCTGGATCGGCACATGCAGCCCCGGCTGCCGCAGTTGCCGGCCGATGCTCAGGCGCAATGGGCACACATGCACACGACCGTCTCCACGACGTCGCGCGAATGGCTGATCCTCGATTGCTGCCAGTTTTGCGATGCGGCCATCGGCACGCCCGACATGAACGCGTTCCTGCAGCAGACGCGACAACGCTGCGCCGAATGGGGCCCGGCACCCGAGCCGGGCTCGGGCGACCTGCCGCCCGTTCTTCTACCGTTGCTGAGCGACGCAACGGGGCAATGGGGATGGTGGAATCCGAACGTGATCGAGCGCATCTACACGATCGAGGCGCAGCCGCATGCGGAATGGCCGGATGATCTGCGGGAAAGCTACGAGCCGGCAAAGGACTGGCAACCATGGATCGAGGAAGTGCAGGCGTACTATGTGCGGCGAATCGATCGTGCTGCCGGCGCATCGCCTTCGGCCGACGCCGATCGGCCACGCGCCCCGGCCGGGCTCGTCACGCCATATGGGCGCTGGCTGGTGCACCCCGACGAAGGAGCGGAATGGATCGACATCGAGGCAGGCTATATCGTCATCAGGCAACACGGTGACTGGCATGCCGGCGCGCCGGGCGGCCTCAAGGATCCGAATGGCCGGTGGGTCGTGCCGGTTTCCGCCGGCTACGTCAATGTGTCTCCCCTCACGCGAACGCTGGCACTGGGGCGACGTGCGCCGCTGCCGGAAGGCACGAGCGGAATCGTCGATCTGCTGCGTTGGCCCGGTGGCGAGTCGCTGTTCGACGACCTGACCGGCGGGACGCTCCACGACGACGGTCGAGTGCGCCTCTTCCATGCGGACGATACGGTGTCCGCTGTCGATGCGGCGACCGGCGAACCGCTGTTCGACACGCGTTACAAGAACGTGTTCGCGTTCCACCGGAAGCTCCGCCTCGCAGTGGTCGAGTGGTGTCGGCCCGGCGAGCATTCGCCGGACAATCCGGGCATCCTGCAGGGTGTCGTGCACGAGAGCGGACGACTGGTCATCCCCTGCGAATACGCACACGTCCATCACGCTTACCAGCAGCCGCCGAAGCTCCTGCACGGGCGCCAGTTGCTGGCGATTACCGCGGACGGGCGCCCCCATTTCTACAGCCCCGACGGCACGCTGCTGGCGGCGCCGGAGTGCGATATGAAGCCATGGATCTGGACGCCGACGGTGAAGGAAAATCAACTGTTGGCGTTCGACGGCGAAGGCATGGACGCACGCGTGATCTGGATAGCGTTGAGCGACTACAGCTTCATCGAGACCGGCGAAACCCGCGCCGATTGCTTGAACATGTTTAGAGAAGGCCTGAAAGGCTGGCTCCCGAAGTAACGGCGTTCGCGGATCGTGCGTCTGCACGGTACCGTTCGGTGCGTCATGCCCGACGAGCCGTGCGCGCGTTGGCGCAGAAAAATCCCTTCAATTTGTCGCCGTCGTGCTGTGATACGGGGCGACACGAAAACTACAACACGCAATGGACATTCACGACTACACGTTACTGAGCGCCATCCTGATGCGCCATGGTCAGCCCGAAGGACGCGCGATCAACGCTTACGGTACGCCGGAAGACCGCGAGGACTTCATCGATTTCACGGTCTTTCCGGATCGGTTGCAGTTTGACCTGAAACGAATCCTGACCGGTGTCGCGAGCCTGCGCTTTCGCTTCACGCTGTACGCACGAGAAGGGGCAGTACGGATAGAACGTACCCTGCTCGATGCCGAGGGCGCCAACCGCCGCATTCGCGGCGCACTGGGCGATCACTACACGAAGGACAAGATCGGTGTGCCGTTCGACGATGTGTCGGAGGACGAGCGTGAGTGGGTCGCGTCCGCGCTGCAGGCGTTCCATGTCTATTTCATGAAACCCGCGACCTCAACCTGATCGCTCGACGACCATGACGATGACACGCCGCATGGTCCACCGCGGCGTCGCGCGTCCCCTCTCGCTACTCCGAATCCGCCTGCGCGAACCCGAGCGTCAGACCGAACGCATCGAGGATCGTCGCCGCCGTCTTGGCCATGCGCTTCGCCATTGCCTCCGGGGCCTCGCGCGTGGCGCCCTGGCGAAGCCAGTGCACCGCCGTCCAGACCAATCCCCCGCCGAGCACCGTCAGGCAATCCTGCTCTGCTTCCGTACGGACGCCTTCATAAGGCGGAAGGAGACGCCCGGAAACGAATGTCACCAGTTCATCGAAAAACGCCGACGTCGCCGCGTCGTTGAATACGGTCAGATAGAAAGGCTGATGCGCATGCAGATGCTCGAGAATCAGCGCGGTTTCCACCTCCATTGACCTGATGTAAGTGGCATTCGGCGGGTTCAGCCGTTTGCCTTGCTCCTCGACGAACGCAAACGCGTTGTCGAGCCTCACCAGCGCGGCCCGCTGAGCGGCCGACTGAAGGTCGGGAAAGTGTTGATAGAACGTCGGACGCGCGACGCCCGCGCGCTGCACCAGCTGAGCAATGCTGAGCGTGCTCAGCGGCGCCTCGTCGAGCAGTTCGGTCACGGCGCGAACGAGCGCGTCGTAACTCCGTTGAAAGCGAGGATCGGCGGGATTAGGGCTTACATCAGGTGGCATAAAAAGCTCTGGACACGTGGTTTTGTCTATTTTACATTCGTTCAATAGATTGAGATGTGATGCGCTGACATACCTCTGAAAGGCTATTGAAATGAAATCCTCGCCCCTCGTCCCCCAGCCGCCCCTGAAACCCGTCATCGGTCATCTGATGGAGGTCCTCGGGCCGTCTCCACTTGCCAAGATGATGGATCTCGCGCGCACTTACGGGCCGGTCTACTGGTTCGAGGTGTTCGGGCAAGGTTACTACGTTGTCAGCGGACAAACACTCGTGAATGAAGTGTGTGATGAAAGCCGGTTTCAGAAGTGTGTACACCAGTCGCTGCTCGAACTCAGACCCGCGATCGGGGACGGGTTATTTACGGCATTCGGTGACGAACCGAACTGGGGCAAGGCGCATCGTGTGCTGATGCAGGCGTTCGGCCCGCTCAGTATCTGGTCGATGTTCGACAAGATGGTCGACATCGCCGACCAGATGTTTCTCCATTGGGAGCGGTTCGGCCCGGAGACGCCGGTCGATGTGTCCGATCACATGACGCGGCTGACGCTCGATACGATTGCCCTGTGTGCGTTTGATTGCCGTTTCAACAGCTTCTATCGTGAAGATCAGCATCCGTTTGTCGATGCCATGGTCAACACCCTCAGCGAGGCCGGCAAGCGCGAGTTGCGACCCAAACTCGTTTCGAAGCTGATGATCAATCGCAGTCGAAAGTTCGACGCGGACATCGAAGTCATGCGGTCGCTGGCGACCAAAATGATCGAAGACCGGCGTAAGCACCCGCACGACAGCGAAGCGTCGATGGACCTGCTGGACCGAATGCTGAACGGCATCGATCCGGTGACGGGAGAAAAACTCGATGATGAGAACATCGTCTTCCAGATGATCACCTTTCTCATCGCCGGGCATGAAACGACCAGCGGGCTCCTGTCCTTTGCCACCTATTTCCTCCTCAAGAACCCGGACATCCTGCAAAAAGCACGGGACATGGTCGACGAGGTTGTCGGCAGCGAGACCCCACGGATCGAGCATCTCGCACGACTGCGTTACATCGAACACATCCTCATGGAGACGTTGCGAATCTGGCCGACAGCGCCGGCATTCGCCGTGTCACCGCTCGCCGACACCACGTTCGGCGGGAAATATGCCGTTTCTCCCGACGACATCATCATGATCCTGACGCCCATGTTGCATCGGGATGCGAGCGTCTGGGGCGAGGACGTCGAGGCGTTTCGTCCGGAGCGATTTGCCCCGGAGAATGCGGAGCAACTCCCGCCCAATTCATGGAAGCCCTTCGGCAATGGTGCACGTGCCTGTATCGGCCGACCGTTTGCCATGCAGGAAGCCCATCTCGTCCTGATCATGCTGCTTCAGCGATTCGATTTCTCTTTCGCCGATCCGGACTACGAGCTGGACGTCGCCGAAACGCTTACGCTGAAGCCGACCGGTTTCCGGGTGAACGTGAAACCGCGGGCCCGAGGTGCGCTCAAAGTGCCCGATACGGCCGTTCGCGCCCGCTCGAGCGCTCCAGGCCCGAGCGTCGCCCCGGTTCAGTCGATCCCTGCCGGCGAAGATGTGTCGACCATGCTCGTCCTCTTCGGGGGAAATACGGGCTCCGCCGAATCCTTTGCAAGACGCATTGCAGGGGACGCGAGTCGTCATGGATTTCACGCCACATGCGCGCCCCTCGACGATTTCGCGGGAAAACTCGACGGACATCCCGCCATCGTGATCGTCACCGCTTCCTACGAAGGGCAGCCGCCCGACAACGCCAGATCATTCGTCCCGTATGTCGAAGCACTCGACGAAGGGGCGCTGAACGGGGTCCATTTTTCGGTTCTCGGGTGCGGCAACAAACAATGGGCACGGACATACCAGGCGATTCCCAAGCGCGTCGACGAGGCGCTCGAGAAGGCCGGTGCCACGAGAGTGCACTTCAGGGGCGAACTCGATTCCGGTGGCGACTTCTTTGGTGAATTTGACCATTGGTACACCGAAATGTGGAGTCGCTTTGCAATCAGCGCCGGGAAGGAAGTCTCGACCGTGCAACATGGCGATACCGCACTGAAGGTCAGTTTCGCCGAGAATACCCGTGAAAAATTGCTGAACTTCGGTGACATGGCACATGCGTCCATCGTCGACAACAGAGAACTGGTCGATATCAGCGTGGCCGGCAGCCGCTCCAAAAAGCATATCGAACTGAAACTTCCGGAAGCGATGACTTATCGCTCGGGAGATTACCTGGCCGTTCTGCCCCGCAACTCGAAAAACAACGTCGATCGCGTCCTGCGCCGGTTTCGCGTGAGCTGGGACACGCAGGTGGTGATTGAAGGAACGTCAAGCAATCCACGCCTTCCGCTCGGCCAGGCAATCGGCTGTGGCGAACTGTTTTCGAGCTATGTCGAACTCGCCGTGCCCGCAACCCGATCGCAAGTATCCACCCTGGCCGCTGCCACGCGTTGCCCTCCCGAGAAGGTCGAGCTCGAGCGCCTGAGCACTGACGATTTCGAAAGCGAGATCCTGGGAAAACGGACAACCGTCATGGATCTGCTAGAACGCTTCGGATCCGTCGATCTGTCGCTCGAAAAGTTCCTCGATATGCTGCCCGCGCTGAAAGCACGCCAGTATTCGATCTCGTCTTCTCCGCTTTGGAAAGCAGACCATGTCACGCTGACGGTAGCCGTGGTCGATGCACCCGCGCTCTCCGGCAATGGTCGCCATGAAGGCGTGGCGTCGTCGTATCTCGCGCGACTCAACGCGGGGGACAGCCTGTCCGTTGCCGTCAGGCCATCGAATGCACACTTTCGGCCACCCGCCGAAACCGGTCTTCCGATGATTCTGATCTGCGCCGGTTCCGGTATCGCCCCATTCCGTGGCTTTCTGCAAGAGCGCGCATTACAGAAACAGCAGGGGGAGAACGTCGGCACGTCGTTGCTCTTCTTCGGCATCGATGATCCCGACGTCGACTTTCTTTATCGCGACGAACTCGACGAATGGGCACGACGCGGTGTGGTCGAAGTGATGCCGGCTTATTCGAACCGTCCGGAGGAAGGTGCTCGGTTCGTTCAAGACAAAGTCTGGCTGGAGCGCGAGAAGATCGCCGCACTGTTTGCGCAAGGTGCCACCGTCTTCGTCTGCGGGGATGGAAAGAATATGGCGCCTGCCGTACGTGCCACGCTCGGCCGCATTTATCAGGAGGCGACGGGAGCGAACGATGAAAGCGCCAGCGCGTGGATCGACACGATGGAGCGGGAGCATGGCAGATATGTTGCCGACGTGTTTGCATGACGGTAACAGGGTTCATGTCGGTTCCGGTTGCTCAGACATTTGACCTGCTCCGCCACCGCTTTCCGGAACGGTTGCGACTAGCGCTTCGATCCCGGCCTGCCCCCTGTTCTCCTTGCGGCTTCCCCCCTGGTTCCGGTCGAGTTCCGACCGGAACCAGGGGTTGATCACACGCCGCATAACCGCGTCGAATCGACCCCACGTCATTCATTTGCGAAACGCTTCGGAAAGCGACGGGTTAACCACGATCGACCGCCGATGAGTACCATGTTAACTTCATTGGCCATATGACTTGATCATTTGATCAACATCGGTATGGACATGCCTTCCCAATGGAAACCTCGCGAATCGCTCCATGCGCGCCACCTCCTGATACGTGTAATCGCTCACCCCGATGTCGCGACAAACGCGGAACGCATGCGCGTTCATTCGTCGTAGGCCACCCCATCATCACCAACGAGACAACCCATGAAGATTGACCTGACGAATCGCGTTGCAATCGTGACCGGCGCCGGTGCCGGCCTCGGGCGCGAGCATGCGCTGCTGCTTGCCCGGCTGGGGGCAAAGGTCGTGGTCAACGATCTGGGCAGCGACGTGAACGGCAGAGGCGGCTCCGCCACGGCTGCACAGCGGGTCGTCGACGAAATCGTCGCCGCCGGCGGCGAGGCGGTCGCGAACAGCGCGTCGGTGACCGATTTCGACCAGGTTCAGCACATGGTCGACCAGGCGCTGCAGCGGTGGGGCCACGTCGATATCCTCGTGAACAACGCCGGCATCCTGCGCGACAAGAGCTTCAGCAAGATGACGCTCGACGACTTTCGGGCGGTGATCGACGTCCACCTGATGGGCGCGGTCAACTGCACCAAGGCCGTGTGGGAACCCATGCGGGAGCGACAGTACGGCCGCATCGTGATGACGACCTCGTCGTCGGGCCTGTACGGCAATTTCGGGCAAGCGAACTACGGCGCCGCGAAGATGGCGCTGGTCGGCCTGATGCAGACACTGGCCATCGAAGGCGAGCGATACGACATTCGCGTGAATTGCCTGGCGCCCACGGCCGGTACGCGCATGCTCGAAGGTCTCATGTCCGCGGACATCCTCGATACGCTGTCGCCTGCATCCGTCAGCCCCGCCGTCGCGGTGCTTGCCGGTGAAGCGGCACCCACCCGGATGGTCCTGTGCGCAGGCGCGGGCAGTTTCGAGGCCGCACATATCACCTTGACGCCCGGCATCCATCTCGGCACCGACGACCAGGTTGTTCACCAGCTCGCCCGACGGCTCGACGAGGTGGCAAACCGAAGCGGCGAGACGGTTCCTTCATCCGGTGCTGCCCAGGGCGATCTCGAACTCAAGAAGGCGCGCATCGCCTCTGCGAATGCGCAGGAACGTTTCGATGCGTGACGCGTCCGGCACGACGGCACGCAATCCTGACCGCGATCCGCGGCGACCGCGTTCGCGGGCGCTTCACAATGAAACAGGTCACGGCGCGAGGCACCACGCGCATCCCGTTGGCCGTTGGTGCAATGGCGGAAATTGAGAACCGTCACAAGCCAGCCCTCGTGGCAGCGAGGACGATTCCGATCAACACATGATGCCCTTCAACGTTTCCGGCTCGATCGATTCGAAACAATAATTTCGCATTCCAGAATTTATTGAACAAATTCGAATTCGTGCCAAGACACCAGACACTCACTCATTCGATTCCATGACTAGCGAACTCACCCTCTCCCGTCGCGACGTGGAGTTCATTCTTTTCGACTGGCTGCAGGTCGAATCGCTTACCCGTCGGCAACGATTTGCCGGGCAGGACCGATTCGACTACACATCCGTGCTGGATGTGTACGAATCGCTTGCCACGGATCTCTTCAAACCGCATAACAAGAAAAACGACAGCAACGAACCGGCATTCGATGGAGAACGCGTCACCGTCAACCCGGAAGTGGGTGTCGCATTGCGTGCATTTTCGGCCGCCGGCCTGATCAGCGCGTCGTTCCCCAACGAGTGGAACGGCATGAGCCTGCCGAGCACCGTGGAGCGGGCCGGCATGGCGTATTTGCTGGCAGCCAATCCAGGAACCGCGGGCTACGCGTTTCTCACGATCGCCAACGCCAATTTGCTGATGGCCCACGGCGAGCGCGACCGGGTCGAGCCCTACGTCAAGGCCATGGCGGAAGGGCGATGTTTCGGCACGATGTGCCTGTCGGAGCCGCAAGCCGGGTCAAGTCTTGCAGATATCCGCACGCGCGCGGTTCCGGGCCGAGACGGTCGCTACCGCCTGTTCGGCAACAAGATGTGGATCTCCGGTGGCGATCACGAGATTTCCGAGAACATCGTCCACCTGGTATTGGCAAAGATTCCCGATGAAAACGGCCAACTTCCTCCGGGCGTTCAAGGGATATCGCTCTTCACCGTACCGCGCAAGCTGATCGGCGCCGACGGACTGCCCGGCGAGCGAAACGATGTCGTGCTCGCCGGTATCAATCACAAGATGGGATACCGCGGCACGGTAAATTGCCTGCTGAACTTTGGCGAAGGCCGCTACCGTCCGGAAGGCGAAGCGGGCGCAATCGGGGAGATCGTCGGCGAACCCGGCAAAGGGCTGGCCTACATGTTCCACATGATGAACGAGGCGCGTATCTCGGTCGGCCTCAGCGCCGCCGCGATTGGCTATACGGGCTACCTTCACTCGCTGGATTATGCGAAGACGCGCCTGCAGGGCCGGACACGCGGTGACCGGTCGCCCACGTCGGGACAGGCCCCCATCATTCGTCATGCCGATGTCCGGCGCATGCTGCTCGCGCAAAAGGCCTATGTGTCAGGTGCACTCGCGTTGTGCCTGTATGCGGCTCGACTGAGCGACGATATCCATTCGCAAGAAGACGCCAGCGACCGCGAAGAGGCGCATGGCCTGCTCGACCTGCTCACCCCCGTCGTCAAGAGCTGGTCGTCCCAATGGGGTCTCGTCGCCAACGATCTCGCCATTCAGGTTCATGGCGGCTACGGCTACACGCGCGAATACAACGTCGAGCAGTTCTATCGCGACAATCGGCTCAACCCGATACACGAAGGCACATTCGGTATCCAGGCGCTCGACCTGCTGGGTCGAAAGACGCGTGCAAACGGCGGCGCCGCCATGAATGCGCTCGACCGGAAAATCGCCGCGACGGTATTCAAGGCACGGTCGATCCGCCCGCTCCAGGACCATGCCGACACGCTCGAGTGCGCGTGGGAGCGCATCCGACTCGTCACCCACGAACTGCACCGGCTCGACGACCCGGAGGTCCAGCTGGCGAACGCGGCGGCCTATCTCGAAGCATTTGGCCATGTCGTCGTCGGCTGGCTTTGGCTCGATCAGGCGATCGTGGCCAACACGCTCGCGAGCGGCCCCGCCGGAAGCGACTTCCATCGCGGCAAGCTCGCCGCATGCGACTACTTCTTCGGGTGGGAAATGCCCAAGGTGGCCGCGTGGCTGGCCGTGCTCAATCCGGTGGAAACCACCCCTCTGACGATGCCGGAGCACTGGTTCTGACCGTGCGCGACACCTCCATTTCGTTGCTGTCGTTTAATTCATGAGGATGTCATATGATTGATGCTGTCATCGTTTCCACCGCGCGCACGCCGATCGGCAAGGCCTATCGTGGTGCATTCAACGTCACGCACTCGCCCACCCTGCTCGGTCACGCCATCCGGCATGCCGTGCTGCGCGCCGGGATCGAACCGGATCGCATCGAGGACGCTGTCATCGGTTCGGTACTCAACGCGGGAACCGCCGGCAACAATGTCGCCCGACAAGGTGTGCTGGCGGCCGGGCTACCGGCTTCGGTCGGCGCGCAAACGCTTGACCGGCAATGTGCGTCGGGCCTGATGGCGATCGCCACGGCCGCCAAACAGATCATGTGCGACGGGATGCAGGTCGTGGTCGCGGGTGGCCAGGAAAACATCTCGGCGGTACAGACACGCTACTTCGAGTGGACGCGCGCCGACCAGGATCCCAACGTGCTGGCCGTGCAACCCGCCGCCTACATGCCGATGCTCGAGACCGCCGAGTTCGTTTCCCGCAAGTACGGGGTCGCTCGCGACGTGCAGGATCAGTACGCGCTCGATTCCCAGCTTCGCACTGCCGCCGCACAAAAGGAAGGCCGCTTCTCGAACGAAATCGTCCCGATCACGACGCAGATGCTGGTCGTCGACAAAGCGACCGGCGAAACGTGGCGGAAGGAAGTCACGCTCACGCAGGATGAGGGGAATCGCCCCGGCACGACGCTCGAATCGCTTGCCTCCCTCGCACCGGTGGTTGACGGTGGCGTGGTGACCGCCGGGAACGCAAGCCAGCTTTCGGACGGTGCAAGCGCCTGCGTCCTGATGAACGGCAAGACCGCCGAACAGATCGGCGCAACGCCCCTCGGCATCTATCGCGGCATGACCGTCGTCGGCAATGCGCCCGAGGAGATGGGCATCGGTCCCATCTACGCGATCCCCAAACTCCTGAAGCTTCATGGCCTGACAGTCGACGACATCGGACTGTGGGAGCTCAACGAGGCATTTGCCTGCCAGGTACTGTACTGCCGCGACAAGCTGGGAATCGATCCGGCCCGATACAACGTCAACGGCGGCAGCATTTCGATCGGCCATCCGTACGGGATGACGGGCGCCCGTCTGGTCGGACACGCGCTGATCGAAGGCAAACGACGCGGCGCGCGCTACGTCGTCGTATCGATGTGCGTGGGTGGCGGCATGGGGGCGGCCGGCTTGTTCGAAGTGGTCTGACGCAACGCGCCTTCACCCGCAGAACGAATGGGCGACAGCCCCGCGCCTGCGGGCCCTGCATACCTTTCGGGGGATGCTTGAGCGGACCTTATGTCGCCGGCGCGCCTGATGCACCATCGCACCAGGCGCGCGGCGAGCGACGGACTTTTTCCGTGATGCCATTCGCGCGCCGGTTCGGAGACGGGTGATGCCGACCGCTCGACCTTCCGGCATCACCTCGGTCGATCACGTCAATTGTTCGACACCCGCAACTCGCGCCGAAGGATCTTCCCGACGTTGCTCTTCGGCAGGCTGTCGCGAAACTCGATGCTTTTCGGGCGCTTGTAACCCGTCAGTTGGCCTTTGCAGAACGCCATCAGGTCTTCGAACGTCAGCGCCGGATCTTTCCTGACCACGAACAGCTTGACGGCTTCTCCGGAATGCTCGTCAGGTACGCCGATCGCCGCGACCTCGAATACACCAGGGTGGTTAGCGACGACCTCTTCGATCTCGTTCGGGTAGACGTTGAAACCGGACACGAGGATCATGTCCTTCTTGCGGTCGACGATTCGCACGAATCCATCCTCGGAGATCGACGCGATGTCACCCGATCGGAAGAAGCCGTCCGCGGTCATCACCTTCGCGGTCTCGTCCGGCCGCTGCCAGTAACCCGCCATCACCTGCGGGCCACGAATGCACAGCTCTCCGGCTTCGCCGGGCGGCAATTCGTTGCCGTCGTCGTCCCGGATCGACACTTCCGTGGAGGGCAACGGCAGGCCGATGGTGCCGTTGAACTCACTACCGGTCACGGGATTGATCGCGACGCAAGGTGACGTCTCGGACAGCCCGTATCCGTCGATGATCGCCGCGCCGGTCATCTCCTTCCAGCGCCTTGCGACGGCTTCTTGCGTGGCCATCCCGCCACCGCTGGCCAGCAGCAGATTGGAGAAATCGAGGCGCGAGAATTCAGGATGATGGAGCATCGCGTTAAAGAGCGTGTTGACGCCCGGAAAATTCGTGACCTTGTATCCCGCGAGCGACTTGATCATCCCCCCGATGTCCCGCGGATTCGGCACCAGTATGGAAAGCGCACCCATGTGAATCGTCAACAGGCAGCAAACATTGAGCGCAAAGATGTGATAAAGCGGAAGTGCAGCAACCGTGATGAGCTGCGTCACGTCAGGGCGCAAATCGCGAGCCGGTTTGAGCCAGACGTCCGACTGCAATACATTCGCGACGATGTTCCGATGCAACAGCGTCGCGCCTTTCGACACCCCGGTTGTCCCGCCCGTATATTGGAGAAAAGCGACATCGTCCGGCGACTGGGGAGCCGGTACGAATTTGCCCCGACGTCCCTCCTCGATCGCGTCGTCAAATGTCGTATACGGGCTCGGCTTCTGTTCCCCGCCGGAAGCGTTGCCCTGCGCGACAACCAGAGCATGCTTCACCTGCGTGTGCGCAATGATGGCATCCAGCGTTGCCGTGCAGCCGTCGAGAATGACGATCGCCTCCGCGCCGCTGTCATTCAGCTGGTGTTGCAGCTCGCGGGGCGTATATAACGGGTTGACGTTGACGACAACATAGCCGGCGCGCAACACTGCACAAATCGAGATCGGGTACTGCAACACATTCGGCATCATGATGGCGACCCGCGCACCACGCTCGAGCCCGCGTGACTGCAGCCACGCGGCCAGTGCTCCGGACATCCTGTCGAGTTCACCATAGGTGATCTGCTTTCCATCGCACGCAAATGCCGGCTTCGCGTGAAACCTGCTGAAGCTTTGTTCGATCAACGCACTGATGTTTCGATACGCGCTTGAATCAAGCTCTGCCGGAACCCCCGGCGGATAGGCATCAAGCCAGATCCTTTCCATACCCAATCTCCTCTGTCCCGTTTGAATAATTGCGCGACGCACATCCCCTCATCACGCGCGTGAACAAGCCGGGACGCCTCGAACCAGCGAGATTCATCCCTCGTCGCAACGATATGGCTGCGTGGTCGACCGACAGTCAGCGACGCCGCGGATCACGTTGTCGGCAGACAGCTGGCGGGCGACTGCCACCATCCTGTTTGTTTCGCCTCCATCGCACCCTGCCTGGCAGGCAAATTCATGCCCCCCGAGACGCGACTGCCGAGTCAGGGGGCCACATCCAAACTGGTCAATTGATATGGTCATTTGACCATACAGGGAAACTTGCAGCAACTTGGTAGTTGCACGAGGCTGCGACGCGGGACTTGTCGATGCCATACTCGAACCGAAGCACGGGTCATCGGTGTTGAAGTGCGTAGAGGTTGCTCGTGGCTTCCGTCAAAACGCACATCGCGTACGTTTGTTCAGCCCATGCAGCACGACAGCCGTGACGCTTAGAAGCGGTGACGCAGGCCCACCGTTGCCGCAGTCTGGCTGACCTTCGAGCTCGGGAACGCATTGATATCGCCGTTGTAGATCGACGAACCCAAACCGGCGCCCTTCGTACCACGCTGGTACACCGCCTGAGCGTAGACATCCGTCCGCTTCGACAGGAAGTAGTCGGCTTGCACGCCGAACTGATTCCAGTGCGTGCTGCTGCTGTTCAGTTTTGCATTCGTGTACGTATAGGCAGCGCCCAGGCCGAGGGCCGCCGTCAGGTTGTACTTCGCGCTGACTTCGTAGTTGTCGGCGCGCAGTGTACCCGCACCGTTCGTCCGGTTGTCGACGCGCGATTGCGTCCATGCCGCGCCAACCAGTGCCGGGCCAAATGCATACGTTGCCGCGATGCCATAGGTGCGGCTGCGGCCCTGGATTCCGTATGCAGTGCCATTGGTCGAATCGACGGACGGGTTCACCGCGCCCGTCGCGGACAGACCCGCGTTGTTCGCTTGCGAGTAAGCCGCACCCAGCTTCAGGCCTTCAAACTGGTACGACACACCGCCGCTATATGCGCGGTTGTTCGCAAAGTTCGTGCTGTTCGAGAGCGAGTACGTGCCACCGAATTGCAGTCCGGCATAGTTCACGCTCGTGTACTTGATCGTATTGTTCAGCGCGACATCGCCGTTCGTGCTCAGGCGGTCATTGTTCAATGGGTGTGCGAAGTACGTGCCGCCCCACGAGCCCGTTGCCGTCAGCGGCGCCAGGTAGTCTTGCGTCGCGTCGTACTGCTTGCCCAGCGTGACCGTGCCGTACTGGCTCGACAGGCCGACGAAAGCCTGGCGGTTGAACATGCCGCCGTTGCCGTTCGCAAACTTGCCGTTACCGAGGCTGAAGCCGCTTTCCAACGTGAAGATTGCCTTCAGGCCACCGCCGAGATCTTCCGAGCCACGCAGGCCGAAACGGCTCTGGTCGATGCCCGAACCCATCGAAAAGCGCGACTTGCCCTGGCCCGATGCGTTCTGGACATTGCTTTGGTAGGTGATGCCTGCGTCCAGCACGCCATACAGCGAGACGCTGCTTTGCGCGTGTGCGACGGTAGCGAACGATGCTGCAACTGCTGCAGCGATCAGAGTCTTGTTCATTCGTGAAGCTCCATTCAAAAAAGAGGCAGGTCTCGCGACCTCGTTCATAAACGGCCGGCAACCACCAACCGCCGGGAGGACCTTGTCCTGTTGGTCACACCCGGGTTTCCAATGCGCCCGCATTGACGAGCGCCAAAAGGCCTGGCCACCCGTCTCAACATTTCCCCGGCGCATCGGCGGCGCCGGAACCGAAGAGCTTCCGGCTCAAGTTGGACAGCCTGTCGCTGAACAGCAGTTCGTACAGCACCGGCACCATGCCGAGCGTGATCAGCGTCCCGAGCAGCAGCCCGCCCATGATGGTGACGGCCATGCCGGTCCACAGCGTGCCGGCGAACAGCAGCAGCGGAATCAAGCCGGCGATGCAGGTCAGCTTGGTCATCACGATCGGCCGCAGGCGCGCCACGGCCGCCGCGACGACCGCTTCGCGGCGCGATTTGCCGGCCGCCAGCTCGACCTCGATACGCTCCAGCAGCAGCACCGCGTTGTTGACGATGATCCCGGCCAGCGACAGCAGGCCGAAGTTCGCCATGAAGCCCAACGGTTCGCGGGCGATGATCAGCGCGGGCCCGACGCCGATCATCGCGAACGGAATGATCCCGACGATCAGCAGCAGCTTGCGGAACGAGCCGAACTGCCAGATGAACAGCACCAGCATCGCGACCACCGCGTGCGACAGATACTCGCTGAGCGCCACGTTGGCCTCGGCGGACTCCTCGATTTCGGCGCCCAGCTCGATCCGGTACCCCGGCGGCAACACGATCCGGCCAATGGCCGGCGCGAGCTGATCGACCGCCTGCTGCGCGGTGCCGTGGGTATTACGGCCCTTCACGGTGAGCGTGCGCATCAGGTCGCGGCGTCGAATCGTCGACGGCTCGGTATTCAGCGTGACCGTCGCAACCGCGGACAGCGGAACCGGCGCGCCGCCCGCAGCCGGATGGATCAGCGTATTGGCGAGATCTTCCGGCCGGGCGCGCTCGGCTTCCGCGCCGCGCACGACCAGCGGCACCAGCGTATCGCCGTCTCGCAACACCGACACGTTGACGCCGGTATACCGCGTGGCCAGCGCCGTGGAGATGTCCTCGCTGCTGACGCCCAGGCGCCGTGCCTTGTTCTGGTCGATCTCGACATCGACACGCGGCACGCGCGGCCCCCAGTCGTCGTGAATCTGCACGATGCCCGGCTGCGTATGCAGCGCGGCCTGGATCTTGCTGCCGATCTCGCGCAGCAGGGCTTCGTCGGGACCGGACACGCGATAAGCCACCGTGCCGGCGTCGTGGGCGCTGCGCGAGAAGCGCTTCGCATCGGTTCGCACCTCGGGATGGTGTTGCGTCATCCACGCCTGGGTTCGTGCGATCACGGCGTCGAGATCCTGCGGCTTCGCGACGCTGACCGTGACGTAGCCGATATGCGACGCAGGCAGCGGCGGATTGAGCACCAGGACGACACGCGGACCGCCGTCGGCGACATAGCCGATGCTGGTCGTCACCTCGGGATTGCGCTTGCGATCGTCGAGCCAACGGCTCAGGTCGCGGACCACGTCGCGCGTGAGTCGTGCATCGCTCCCGGGCTGCAGCTCGAGTTCGACCTGGAACTGCGGCCGGTCGGAAGCCGGCAGGAACCCGGCCGGACGCGTGGCCAGGATCGCGAGCGCGCCGACCAGCAAGGCCGTCATCACGACCAGGAACCGCCCCTTGTGGTCGAGGACGCGGCGAATCAGGCGGGCATAGGCACCGTAGAAGCGGCTTTGCTTGACCGTCGCGTCGGCATCGTGCTCGTGCGCTTGGCCTTCGCCGTGATGGCCGGATTTCAGGAAGAAATAGCAAAGCAGCGGTGTCACCGTCAGACAGAGCAGCCACGACCCGAGCAGCGACAGCGTGAGCACGACCACGAGCGGGCGCAGGTATTCGTTGGTGGCGGTGTCGCCGAAGAAGAACGGCGAGA
The DNA here is from genome assembly GCF_002223135.1 of Burkholderia sp. AU33423. NCBI lineage: Bacteria > Pseudomonadati > Pseudomonadota > Betaproteobacteria > Burkholderiales > Burkholderiaceae > Burkholderia > Burkholderia sp. AU33423. The sequence goes on along the minus strand of NZ_NKFH01000010.1, from coordinate 286,288 downwards.
ACGCGAAGATGATGACCAGCGATGACGTCAGCAGCGGGATCGCGAGCGTACGGCCTGCTTCGATGCACGCGTGACGGCGCTCCTCGCCCGCGGCGAGGCGGCGCTCGACGTCCTCCGCGATCACGATGCCGTTGTCGACCAGCAAGCCCAGCGCGATGATGATCGCGGCCATCGACACGATGTGCAGTTCGATGCCCAGCGAGCGCATCACGAGCAGCGTGGCCAGGATGGTCAGTGGCACGATACCGCCCACCACGACACCGGCGCGCCAGCCGAGGAACAGCACGACGACGATCATCACGATCACGATCGTCTCGATCATCACCTGGTTCATGCGGCCCATTTCCCGCTCGACCACGTCCGCCTGGAAGGTCACGTAGTCGAGCGAAAAACCGGCGGGCAACTGCTGCTTCAATTCGTCCAGACGCGCGCGCAGCGCCTGGCCGACCGCCTTGACGTTCTGGCCTTTGCGCATCGAGATGCCGAGGACGACCGCGTCGTCGCCGCGGTAGATCGCCGCGGACTCGGGCGGGTCGACGGGCCGGACCTGCACCTGGGCGATGTCGCCCAGGCGCACGGTGCCCGGCGCGGCTTCCGCGCGCGCGCCGGCCGGCGGCACGGTGAGCGTGAAATCCTGCAGCGCCTGCAGCGAGCGGATTTCGCCGGAGCTGACGACCGCGCTGTTCAGGCCCGACACCACGAGCCGGCCGCCGGACTGCACGACGTTCTGCTTCTGCAGCTGTTGCATGACCGACGCGGCGGACAAATGCAGCCCCGCCATTCTGGCGCGGTCGAATTCGATATAGACGCGCTCCTCCTGCAGGCCATGAAAGCTGACGCCCTGCACGCCGGGCACGCGATACAGCCCTTCGCGCAGCAGCTTCAGCGGTTCCCGCATTTCGCTCATCGAAAACCCGGGCGCGGTCACCGCGATGGACGCGATCGCCACGCGACCGAAGTCGTCGTCGATCTGGGGAGGCAGCGTGCCGGCCGGGAACAGCGGCACCGCTTCGTCGACCTTGGCGCGCATGCGCTGCAACACCGGCATCAGTGCATGCACGTCTTCACGCAACGAAACCTGGAGGATCACGCTGCCGTCACGCACGGTGCTCGTGACGTGCTTCAGTTCGTTCAATTGACGCAGGCGCTCTTCCAGCGGCCGGGCGACGAGCTGCTCCATCCGCTCGGCCGGCACGCCGGGGTTCGCGACGAATACCAGCGCGTCGCGAACGGTCGTGGAAGGCTCTTCCTGGGACGGGAACGTGAGGAAGGTGAACGCGCCGGTCACGAGAATCAGCAGCGCGACGAAGAAGGTGAGCCGGCTGGAATTGAGTGCGGCCTGGGTCAGCTTCACGAGCGCGCTCCCTGCAGAATGGTCTGCGCCCGATACGTGACGACGGGCTGGCCCTCGTTCAGGACGGCCGTCCCCGCGACCACCACCTGCTCGCCGGCGCGCAGGCCTTGCGTCACGGCGACGCGCCCACCCGGCAGCAGGTGCCCGTCCGTGCGGATCGCGCGACGCTTCAGCGTCTGGCTGGCGCCGTCGATGACGAAGACGCTGCCTCGGCCGGCTTCCGTGCCGGCCATGACGGCCGCCGCCGGCAGCGTGATGTCATGCGCCTCGCCGCGCGGCAGCGCGACGGACAGCACGCCGCCACTGCGCAGCCCGGAAGGGGTGCCCTGGACCCGGAAGATGGCTTGCACCAGCGAGCCGTTGTCGCTCCGGCCGGACAGCCGTTCCATGGTCAGCGTCACGCGATCCGTGCCGCTGACCGCGTGGGCTTCGGCGCCGGGCGACAGCGTCGCGGCGATCGTGTCCGGCAGCATCACGACGGCTTCCAGCGCGCGGCCGGCTTCCATCTGCAGCACGCTCTGGCCTGCGGCGACATCCACGAACGGCTGGACCTGACGGGCCACGATTTCGCCGTCGAACGGGGCCGTGATGCGCGTGAACGCGAGATCGCGCCGGGCGCTCGCCACCGCGGCCTCCGCGACACCCAGCTGGCTCGCGGCCTGCTGGTGCGACGCCTGTGCGGCCTGCAACGCGGGCGCGGAAATGATCCCGTCGCGGGCGAGTTCTTCCTGCTGACGCAGGTGGGTGCGACGCTCGGCCAGGGTCGCGGCGGCGGCGGCACGATCGGCCGTCGCCTTGTCGAGCCGCCAGCGTGCCGGCGACTCGTCCAGTCGGGCGAGCACCTGCCCGGCCCGGACGCGATCGCCCACGTCGACCAGCATCGCGACGACGCGGCCCGACGACTCGAAGCCGAGGTCGGTGCGCTGGCGTGCGCGAAGCGTCGCGACGAAAGTGTCGGCATGCGCCTGGCCGGCACCACCGGCCACTTCGACCTTGACGGGCCGCGGTACGTCGGCAACCGGCGCGGCGGATGGCTGACATGCCGACAGCAGCGTTGCCGAGACGAGCGCGCAGAGTACCAGCCTGCCCGCTTGAGGCATGGAACGGGAATGCATCGTAAAACCTTCGAAATGAATGAGGGAGCTCAGGGAAGCTTGCGAATCGCGCTTTCCAGCGTGTCGCGCAACACTTGGCGCTGCTCCGGCGTAAACCGGTGCAGGTTGAGCACTTCGAGCAGGGCGATGCCGTCGAGGGCGACGACCAGCGCGAGCACCTGCCCCGCATCGGGGCCGCTTTGCGCGACCCGTGCATAGCTGCGCGAGTAGAAATCCCGCACGGGACCGGCCAGATGCGGATACAACGACGTGGCGGCCAGCAGGTTGGCCAGCAGCAGGCGGCGGTCTTCCGGCATGTCGAAGGTCAGCTTCGACAGCTCGGCCATCGACGACTTCAACGGCTTCGCGGAATCGTCCGCCTCACGCGCGTCACGTGCCTCCTGCGCCCGCAGGTCCAGCATGTCCAGTTCGCCGACCACCCGCTCGATCAGCGCAGCCAGCAAGTCGTCGCGGGTTTTGAAATGGTAGACAAGGCCTGCTTTCGTGACCTTCGCGGCAGCGGCCACGGCTTCAATGGTCAGGTTCTGGATACCCTGGCTGGCCACGAGCTCGGCCGCGGCATCGAGAAGACGGTCGCGTGAACTGCTGCGGCCGGCTCGTCGCTCGGAAGTCGACATGGTGCATCTCCTTGGGATTGAAACTAAACTATACGTACAGTATAGTTTCACGAACTCCATGTCAAGACTCAAGGTAAATCCATGACGACCGTTGTTTCCCACCCTGCTCCCGCACACCGAGCGCTGACCTGTCTTGCACTTGTCGCGACACTCGCATTCGGCGGCTGTGCGACCACCCCGCCCAGCCAAGTCGCCACGACGCCCGCCGTTGCGGCGCCCTCGCAATGGGCCGAGACATTGCCCGGGAATCAGGGCACCGTCGGCGACGCGTGGTGGCGTGATTTTGGCGATCCGGTGCTCGATCGCCTGGTGGACAGCGCGCTCGATGCCAATCGCGACCTGAAGGTCGCCGCGGCGCGCCTCGCGCAGGCGCGCGCGCTCGGCGACAGCGCCGAGGCGGAGCGCCGCCCGCGGCTGGATGCGATGGCCCGCGGCGAGCGCGGGCGCGAAAACAGCCTCGAGCCGCGTGCGGAGCGCAGCGGCGTCGGCTTGCGTGCCGCGTGGGAAGTCGATCTGTTCGGGCGCGGTGCGTTGCTGGTGGACGCCGCACGGTCCGACAGCGATGTCGCTCGCGAGGCGCTCCGCGCGGCCCGCATCGCGCTGGCCGCGGACGTCAGTACCGCCTACTTCGAATTGCGCACGCTGGAGCGGCGCTCCGCGCTCAAGCGCGAGGCGCTCGAGGTTGCGCGAAGGCAGGCGGTCGTGGCGGCGCGCAAATTCGCCGCGGGCCAGGTGACGGCGCTGGATGTCGAACGCTGGCGTGCCGAACTGGCGCAGGAACAGGCGTCGCTTGCCCAGCTCGACGGCGAACACCGGGTGCGCTTGCATCAGCTCGCGCTGCTCGTCGGCAGCCCCCAGGCGCCCGAGCTCGGCGCGCAAGCCGTGCCGGCCGCGCTGCCCGCGCCGCCCGCGACGGTGTTACCCGCCACGCTGCTCGAGCGCAGGCCCGACGTGCAGCGTCAGGCGCGTGCACTCGACGCCGCGCTCGCACGTGCCGGCGCCGCCCGGAAAGAGGTGTATCCGCGGCTCCAGATCGAGTGGGCAGGGACGAAGGAAAGGCTGGCCGCGGTCGGCGATGGCGCCGCGCCTCGCGTGGCGGTCGGCTATGGCGTGTCGGTGACGCTGCCCATCATCGACGGTGGCCGGATTCGCGCCAACGTCGCGGTGCACGATGCGCGCGCGCAGGAAGCGATGGCCGAATACGAAAAGGCCATGCTGGCGGCGCTCGTCGACGTCGAGACGAGCCTGGCCCGATGGTCCGCATCGGATCGCTCGATGCAGGAGTGGCAGCGCGCCGAGGCGGCCGGCAAGGTCGCCGCACGCAATGCGGCCAGACTGTATGACGCAGGCCAGGCCGACATGAGCGATGTGCTCGCCGCGCGCCACGCGCACCTGCGCTCTCGCGACGCGCTGGAAACGGCAATCGGCGCGCAATGGGAAGCCGCGGTCGGCTTGCGCCGCACCTTTGCGGGGGCCGTCTAGGCGGTCTGGCCGATGAGCGTCGGTCCTTCACTCACTTCGCATGCCGGGGTTCGGTACCCGCCGGCGCGGAAGCTGCAGAAGCCGCCGACGGCGCATTCATGTACGCCGGCGCCGCCTTCGTCTTCTGTCGGACGCCCGGCGGTGGCGCGACCGGGCGTCGCTCCATGTCGGCCAGCATCTGCCCGCACGGCAACGGACGGCTGCGGCCCGGCTGCAGCAACGCGAGCAGACTGGCGAGCGGATTCAGCAAGCCCAGCCCGACCGCGGCACCGCCACGCGCGATCAGTGCGCCCGCCTTCACCCCGACGTGCGGTTGCTTGAAGGATCCGGTGACGTACAGCGGCGAACGTAGCGATATCACCCGGAATCCCTTGGTATGGGGATGGATCGTCAGGTTCATGGTCTCGTCCCGCAGGTTCACGTTGCCGTCCATTACGATCACCGCATCCTCGGTGTCGAGCGCGAATACGCGCGAGTCGAGCACGCCGTTGGTGACCACGAAGTCGGCCACGCCGCAGTTGATCTTGACGTCGCGTGTGCCGAACAGTTTCTCGTACACCACGTTGGCGACGTTCAGCCCCGCGGCTTCCATCAGCAAGAGGCTCACCGTACCGTCGGTCACCAGTGTCTTCACCTCCCCGTTGGAAGTCGCGGCGAGCGCCGCCGGCGAATTGCCGGTGGCCGATAACGCGGCATCGCCGTTGATCTCGCCGAGCGCCGTTTGCATCACCGGGAAGGTCGGGAACAGTTGCTTGAGTTTCAGATGCCGTGCCTGCAGCGAGAACCGCCCTTTGAGCGGTACGCCGCTGCCGTCCAGGTGGATGTTCGACGCAAGCGTCCCGCCCGCGACACCGAAGTTCAGCGGGTTGAGCGTCAGCACACCGTCATGCATCACGAGATGGGTCGACAGGTCGGTGATCGGCAGGCTCGCGGTCTTGACGATGCGCCGGCCGGTGAATCGAACGTCGGCGTCGATCTTCTTCCAGCGTTCCGTGCGAAATGTCTCTACCGGCAACGCCTTGTTCGCGGGCTGTGTGGGCGCGGCGCCCCGCCGCGCCTTGCTGGCATTCGTGTCGGCGCCGATGAGCGGCGCAAGGTCGGAGAACTGCAGCAGCCTCGACTCCAGCGTACCGGACAACAACGGCCTCGGTTCGCGCGACACGTACACCAGCGTGCCGCCGAGATCGCTGCCGCCGACGCGTCCCGTGAAGTTCTCGTACTTGAAGACGTTGCCGGACGCCCGGAACTGGCCGACCAGCCGGCCGTCGGTCGCATAGGGAGAAGTTTCGGGCAGCGTGATGCCCGTGACGTCATACAGCTTGGCCATGCTGGTACCCGCAAGCCACAGCCGCAGATCGACCGCGGCCAGGTGAGACGGGTCCGTCAGCGTGCCGACGAGCGCCAGGTGCGTATCGCCAAAGCGCAGATCGGCCTGAACCGGAAACGGGCGCTGCGCACCCCGCACATCCAGCAAATTGCCGATCTTGCCCGTGCCGGCGACCTTGCCCTTCTTGTAGGTCCCCTTGACGGTCCAGCCGATCGTGTAAGTGTCGACACCGGTGGAGGCCGCGGGCGCCGCGCCCGCCGAGGCACCCCAGGCCGCCGAGGCCGCCGCACCCGGTGCGGCAGCTGCGGGGGCGTTCGATACCGCGGCCGGCCCTGATGCAGCCGGGGCGATTGCGGTGCCTGATGTCGTCGCTGCCGCATGCGAAGCAGCGGCCAACGCTTGCGAAGCCGCCGCCGATGCGCGTGACGCCGCTTCGGCACCCGACGCCGGAACCACCGGTTGCGCCGAACCGGCGTGGGCCTGGGCCGCGAGCTTCTTTTGACCTGCCGGCCCGACTGCCTTTGCCGATTCGTGGTGCGCCAGCGCCTCCTGCTGTTTCATCACCGCGCCGAACGGAATCGGCTGGCCGAGCGTGTCGATCACCGCGCTCAGATCGAATTGCTTCTGCTGGTCGTAGTAGCCGAGATTGCCCTGGGAAAACGCGATTTCATGCAGGTCGAGCGTCCATCGTCCCGGCTGAGCGGGCTGCTTGAACTTGAACGTCCAGTTGACTCGCCCGTCCTTCAGGCGTTCGAGGTCGACGGACGGATTGACCAGGTCGATTGCCGGAATCACGATGCGGCGTGCTATCAGCGGCAGCGCCTCGACCTCGAAACTGATCGCGTCCAGCGTGACGAAATACTGCGTGCGCGCCCAGTCGGGGTTGGCGATCGTGACATTGCGTGCGACGAATCGTGGCCAGGGCACCCATGCGCGCCAGCCGTGCTCGCTCGCCGGCCGACGCCACCCGACATGCAGGTCGCCGTTGATGGCGAACTGCCGTCCGATCGCGTCCGACACCTTGTCGTCGATCCAGGGCCGGGCTCGATTCCAGTCGAACGTCACGATGACGATCACCAGCGCGGCAAGCGCCAGGGCGACGCTCACGACGAGCCACGCGGCCGCCTTGCCGACGCTGTGGCCGATGTGCATTGCTCACTCCCCGAGTTTGCTGCCCGGTATCCAGCAATGCGCGTTCCTGAATACAGGCGCCTTCCGCCGGATGGCGTGCCGGGAATTCGAAAATGGGGTTCGCACGACTTTTCAGGCGTCGATCTTCGCAGTAACGTTCCGGATCGACTGCTCCCCTGCCGCGCGCGGCGGGGGCAGTGGCAAGCTTGTCCGGCGCGAGAAGCGGGTGCCTGCTGCAGCGCTTCCCGCATTCGTGGGATGTCGATCGGGAGGATCAATGGATCGTCGCCATTTCCTCAAGTCGTCGGCTTTTTTTACCATTGCGGCTGCAACCGTCGCCGTCACGCACGATGTTTCACCGGCGGCGTTGCCGGGCAGCCCGGTGCGCAAGAACCTCCATCGATTCCCGCAAGGTGTAGCAAGCGGTGATCCGCGCGATCGCTCCATCGTGTTCTGGACGCGATGCGTTCCGGTATCCGGCGGCGTGCAGCACGATGGAAAAGGCGCCGCGCGCGCGGTACCGCTGCGACTCGAAGTGTCGGCACTGGCGGATTTCTCGACGCTCGTCGCCAGCGTCCCGATGCGGGCGCTGGCCACCTACGACTTCACCGTGCGCGCGAAGGTGACGGCGCTCTCGCCGAAGACCGCCTACCACTACAGGTTCGTCGCCGGCGACGACGTCAGCATGACGGGTGTCGCGCGCACGGCGCCAGCGGCAAACGAGGCCAACGAACAGGTTCGCTTCGCGTGGCTCACCTGCCAGGACTGGAGCGTCAACCACTGGCAAGCGATGACGCTGCTGGCCGACGAGCGCGACCTCGATTTCGTCGTGCACGTGGGCGACTACATCTATGAAACGGTCGGGACCTCTCCCCCCGGCCGTGCCGAACCGGCGCATCCTCCGCTGCACCTGAACGGCGGCAAGCTGCTCGCGGACGGCCGCGCGTATGCCGAGACGCTCGAAGACTACCGGACGCTCTATCGCACCTATCGGACCGATCCGCGCCTGCAGACGCTGCACCAGCGCCTGCCGATGATTGCGATCTGGGACGACCACGAATTTTCCGACGACTGCTGGCAGGACCATCAGGTCTACACCAACGAGGAGCGGCAGGAAACCCGGCGGCGCCGCAGCGCCAGTCGCGCGTGGGCGGAGTACATGCCGGTGGATTGGGACGACGTGCGCTTCGAGCCGGACAATCCGTCGTACACGAACATTCGCATCTATCGCGATTTTCGTTTCGGCATGCTGATGCATCTGGTGATGACGGACGAGCGGCTGTATCGCGACGACCACGTCGTGAGCGAAGCCGCTATCGCACGTGCGCACGGGCACGACCCGGTGCACGGTGACGACGCGGCCGGCTCGCGCTACTTCGTCAAGCAGGACATGCTGCAACGTGACGAGGCGCGCGACACCCGGCAGCTCGGCCGCCCGCCGTCGATCCTCGGTCCGGAACAGACACGATGGTGGAAAACCTTGATGAAGGACTCGCCGGCAACCTGGAAGGTATGGGGCAACGAAGTGATGTTGAACCGTCTGTGGTTCGTGATGCCAGGCGCACCCGGGACACCGGCGGCCCGCCTCGTGGTGGATTGCGACGCATGGGACGGCTATCCCGCGCACAAGCACGAACTGCTCGCTTACTTGAGGGAGCACGGGATCCGTAACGTCGTCGCGATCAGCGGAGACCTGCATGCCTTTCAGGGCGGCGTCGTGCGGGACGATCCCGATCCCGCGACGGGGGTGCCGGTCATCGTCGATTTCGTCTGCGCCGGCATCAGCAGCATGTCCTTCTATTCCTACCTGAAAGCCGCGTGGAACGGTACACCACTCGCGTCGATCGCGGCGACCCCGGCCAGACTCGACCGCTTCCTGATGGCGAACAACCCCGATCTGTGCCACGCCGACCACGACGCGCAGGGTTATGCGTCGGCCATCGTCACACCGGAATACTTTTCCGTCACGTTCAACAAGGTGAAGCCGTTGAACCCGGACGGCACCGCGCCCGCGGACGCACTGCTTGGCCGCACGCGATTGACGGTGCCCCGGGATTCAGTCGAGGTACGCGTCGAACCTATCTAGACTCCGATGCGGCGCGTCAGTGGAAATGTCCGCCGAAAAGCCCGAGCAGTCCAATGACGATCAGGTAGATTGCAACGATGTAGTTCAGCAGGCGCGGTACCACCAGAATGAGAATCCCGGCGATCAGCGAGACCAATGGGCTCCAGTTCGTGAATGTGTGCATGGCGTTGCCCTCATGACAATAGATCGCGAAATCGCTGAGTGAAGCGCCTCTCGAGCAGGCGATCTGAACGACAGACATTCGTCGTGCAGCGTTCGTTGGCGGACCGGAGCGATTTCCGTGCCTGGCTCAGCATGCGAGCCGCCGTGAAAATACCGGCATGCCTTCGCGCAATGGCGTTCGCACATCTCACGGCGCTTCGTCTTGCAGAAGGCGTAACGCGCCGCGATGTCGGGACAGAATTGACAAGCGCTTGAAAAATCGTCCGCGGATCGGCCGAGGTCCGGTCGTGTGCGCCCGACCGGCACGGGATGGATGGCTCGCTTCGTGCATGGGCGCCTCCGACGAGCGAGCAACTTGCGTGCCCGATCGCGTGGCTCGCGTCGCTCCTATTTTGCAGAGGATGTCAAAGCAACACCATGAGCCGCCTCCGAGCATGTCTGCTCAAAACAGTACAAGCCACTTTTTAAAATCGAGTATCACGCGTTGAGCCGCTCGACCATCGGCTTGAGTCAAAACCGGCTCGTTCCAGATTTTTTTGACGCTAGCGTTCCCGCTCAGCGAGTCCGGGCCAATCACCAACGACGCGCGTTCAATTCGGTACAGGCGTGACACGCGTCCGGCGACTTTCTACACCATTCAAATGCGACGGGTTAACCATGATCGACCGTCGAAAAACGCCATGTTAACTTCCTCGATCATACGACTTGGTCAATTGACCTGATTCGTCACGAATACGGCAGCTCAGCGGAAACCCTTGTGAATGGCGCCATGTCTGTCGCCTCTCGATCTGGAAACAGGTATCGGAGCACCTGGAGGTCGCGACAACGTCGGAAACAACGTGCGCATTCCGTCAACTGGCGTGAAAGGAACGTATGGCAGATGGCGAAGGTATATGCAGTCAAATGACTCAGTCAAAAACTCGACTTGATGTCTGGATCACACCCGAATCAGAACGTGATGCCGCGTCTGATTTACCCGTCCACGCAACTTTGAGGCAAACATGAACGCAAATATTCAGAACATTCAGGGCTCCCTCCCTACCGTCCCCAAGCAGACCAGCGCGCAAGAAATCGTGTCGCTCATGAATCAATACGGTGGAGTCCGGATCAAGAACTACCTGACCCAGGAGCAGGTCGCGAACATCAATCGTGAGGTCGATGCTCCGCTCGAGCGGCTTCGCGAAGGGTCGTCGCACGATAACGAACTGATCAAGGAATTCCACGGCACCTATACGAAGCGCCTGACGAACATGGTCACGCACAGCAAGACTTTCGGAGACGTGCTGGACGACGATCTCTTTCATGAACTCGGCGAGGTGCTCTACCGTGAAGAGTCCGGCGACTGGTGGCTTTCGACCGCGCAGGTCATCGACATCGGCCCGGGCAACACGGCACAGATGCTGCATCGCGATGTCGGCAATTTTCCGCCCCTGTGTGCGCTCGGAGTCAACGGGCCGACGGTGTTCACCAATCTCATGATTGCCCTGACGCGCTTCACCGAGGAAAACGGTGCCACCCGAATTATTCCGGGGAGCCAGAACTGGGACGAGGACTACTTCGACAGCAAGGGCACGCCCGACATGACCATTGCCGCCGAGATGGACGCCGGCGACGCGTTGCTGTTCAGCGGCAAGGTGATCCACGGTGGCGGCGCAAACGTGACGAAGAACGAGCGCCGACGCGGGCTCACGATTCCGATGCAACCGTCCTACCTGACGCCGGAGGAAGCGTATCCGTTCATCGTCGAGATGGACACCGTGCGACGCCTGTCGAAACGCGTCCAGCGAATCATCGGCTTCCGCTCGCAATATCCCGCCGGCACGCCGGGCCTGTGGCAAGTCGACTACGACGATATCGCCACGCACCTCGGCCTCTGAGCCGCGAACAGGCGCACGCATCGGTCCGGGAGGGTTGATCCCCTCCCCCGGATTCCCTGATGCACGTGCGCGGGCCACGACAGCATCGCCACCCGCGAGACACCCCATGAAGATCGACCTGACGAATCGCGTTGCGACCGTGACCGACGACCAGGTCGCTCACCAGTTCGCCCAACGCCAAGAATCGACTTTCTATTGCACCTCATCCAACTCAGGAGCGTGATCATGGTGAAGCGTTTATTTGTCGCAATCTCTCTCGTTGCCGGGCTCCTTCTTGTATTAAGCCCGGGATTCATGGTCCTCTACCATATCGAGCACTACGATTCGAGCCAATAGCCCCACCTGGAAAGATCGAACATGCCGGCGTTGCCTTGCGTGCGGATCGTATCGAACACGATCCGCGTAGCGCATGGCTCGCGCTTCGATCGGCGGCTTTCCGTCTCGAACCGGCCCGACGGTTAGCGGGTCCATGCATCGAGGACGCGCGGGCCCGCGCGCTGCGGATACTTCCGACTGCGTCGATCAGTCTGCCCCTGCCATGCATGCACCGCGGGCCTGAATACGCCCGTACGCACCGCGCTCTCCCGCTGCGAAGCCTTCTGGCGGAAGTACACCGCCGCCTAGTCAGCATCCCCACCTTGATCGCCCTGCCTCCCTGCTCGAAGGTTGAACGGGGATTGTCCTTATGCGGATCAGATAGCGACGTCGCGCAGCGCACGCCGGCGAATTGCCGCTGCTCGACTCGCCTCCCCCATTGCCGTGGCATGCCGAGCGAGACGTTGAGCCACCGCCGTGCGGGACTAGTGGAAAACGCCAATTTCCGTCTGGATGACATTTGTAGACACTAGACTTGGTCACATGACCAAGTCTAGAAAAGCGACGGCAGAGGCCCAAGCGGGTGACGCAGCGACGCTGCATTCGCGACGCGAGGCCGGACAGCGCGTTGATCCAACGACGGGACGCGAGATTTCGGAAGCAGCATTCTCCAAATTCCGGGGTTCGAATACTTGGTCATGTGACTCAGTCAAAAGACTTGATACCGGGTCGGACGTTCCCAGAACGAATTTTTCACAAGGAGTCGAGCATGGACAGGCTGGCAAGGAAGAACGAGTGGTTCGCAAGAGCCGAAAAGGTCATCCCGGGCGGGATGTACGGTCACCAGAGCGTCAAGTACCTGACGGAAGATTTCCCGTTGTACTTTGCGAAAGCGAAAGGTACCCATCTCTGGGACGTCGACGGCAACAAGTACATCGACTACGTGTGTGGCTACGGCACGAACCTGTTCGGCTACGGCAACGAGCGGATCGAGCAGGCCGCTGCCCTCCAGTTGCAGAAGATCGACACGGCGACGGGCCCCAGCGAGGTGATGGTTCAGCTTGCCGAGGCGCTCACGCAACAGGTCAGCCACGCCGATTGGGCGATGTTCTGCAAGAACGGCTCGGACGCCACCTCGATGGCCATGGTGATCTCGCGCGCCTATCGCGAGAAGCGCAAGATTCTCGTTGCGCGCGGCACATACCATGGTGCGTCCCCGTGGAACGTGCCCTATACGACGGGGATCACCAAGGAAGACCGGGCTCACGTCGTCTACTTCGAGTACAACGATATCGAGAGCCTCAATGCCGCTGTCAAGAGCGTCGATGGTGACGTAGCGGCCATCTACGCAACGCCCTTCCGGCACGAAGTGCTCTACGATCAGTTTTTCCCGTCGATCGAGTACGCGAAGGAATGTCGTCGCCTCGCGGACGAGCAGGAAGCGCTTCTGGTCGTCGACGAGGTCCGCACGGGGTTGCGCCTGTCGCGTGATTGCTCGTGGTCGGACTGGGGTGTGCACCCGGACCTCAGCTGCTGGGGCAAGGCCATCGGCGGCGGCTATGCGATCGCCGCGGTGCTCGGTTCGGACAAGGCACGAGAGGCTGCGACGAACATTTTCGTCACGGGCTCCTACTGGCTCTCGGCCGTGCCGATGGCCGCGGCCATCGAAACGCTGCGCCTGGTACGAGAAACGGACTACCTCGAACACACCAAGCGATTGGCGGACAAGCTGCGCGCCGGCATCGCCGAGCAAGCCGAGCGGCATGGCTTCGAACTCAAGCAGACCGGGCCGAGCGTCATGCCCCAGATGCTGTTCGCGGGTGACGACGAGCTCGTGTCGCGCGGCCGGGCGTGGACGTCGGAAGTCATCAAGAACGGTGCCTATCTCCACCCGTGGCACAACATGTTCTTCACGGCGAGCCATACCGACGAAGACATCGCGCGTACGCTCGAAGCGACCGAGGTCGCATTTGGCGCGATCAAGCAGAAGGCGGTTGCAGTGAGCCGCCTGGATATTCTGGATACCGTGCAGCGTTGATGCCGGATGTTGGATGAGCCTTCGGCCTGCGGCCGAAGGCTGTATTGCCGAGTGCATTCGCCCCGCGTCAAAACCCTGAGCGGCCGCGCGGGCAATCGATACGCCCGGCTTCAGGCAAGGCTCGATCCACTCCCGAACCGCATCTTCGTCAAGTTCCAGTCGGCCATCTCGTCCGCGGCCGATCGGCATTCTGCTTCGAAGGTCTTGTATCTTCGTCGTCAAGGCCCGAGCGCATGTGTCCACGCGGACACTTTGTCTCAGACCTTCTTTCCCTCGTAGACGAGGTTTCGGTCGTCGACGACTCGGTCAGTCGCCGGCGCGGAAGATCGCCGGCTGGACGTTGGTGAAGTTCGGCACATCGCCGACCACCTCGGCTGTTCCGGCCGAGGCCAGCGCGGCGTCGATTCCGGCCTGCTCGCTGAAACGCAACACGGTTACGCATGCATCGGGCTGCGGCCCCGGCGCCGGAAACAGGATCTCCGCCGATTGCAGGCCAAACTCTCCCCAAGCTGCCCGTACCAGCGAGATATGCGTTGCACGATAGTACTCGCGATCAAATTTCATACCCTCTACTGTGGGATAACGCACGATCAAGGTAGCCATATCCGTTCTCTCGGATGAAGATATAAATACATTCCCGAAGGAACGCGACAATTACTGCGGCTTTCGCTCCAGGCGGCCAAGGGTATAACCTCGAGGCAGATTCCCTTCCTTTTCCTGCACCCTTTCCAGCGCACAATAGGCGTAATACAACGAAACCGACATATAAGACCACGACAGCAATGCGAATATATAGAAAATCATGTGATCGCTGTCGCCCGGGATATGATAGAAGTCGTAGATGCTCGCAATAATCTGCGTGGATACGAGTGTCAGGATCACACCCGCAGCATTACGATACTCTCCGGCATTCGCCAATTTCTTGACGACGTAAATGAGGTAAAGCGAGAACAAAGACCACATCACCAGATAGAAATACGGCTTGGGTCCAACCATGAAATCCGCGGTCCACAAAATAACCGTCCCCACCAGTGCACCCACCGCATACAACACGTCGCCGACAATCGACGGTTTATATCGATGCGTAACCGACATCATGCCCGCAACGATGATGATCGGCACGCCGAAGCCTCTTGAAAACGCGTCGCAGAAAAGCGAGATACTTAAAAAAATCGCCTTGCCGGTCAAGGCATTGATCATCAAATTCGTTGCCGAGAACGTCACGACCAGCGACTCGAATCCGAGGAGGCCGTTGCGCTTCCCGAAGTACTTCACGCCACATATGAACGAAGTCACGATCAACGCGAGATCGGCCAGGCAATAAAGATAGAATTTGAGTTCCATGAAAAAATTCCGCGATCGTCGAGAAATGGGTCTGCCGCTACGTTCGTCATCCACGTTCACGGCAGTTTTTTGCGCTGCCTGTCGACGCGAGCGGGCTCTTTCGAGAGATGTCTGCTCCGCACCGGCATGTCAGGCATGCCGGCGCCGCGCAGGTACCGGTGCGGTCAGTGCGGCCACGCTCGGTTGACAGCGTCGCCGCGCACGTCAGGCGACAGCGGCTTCGGCGTGTCTTGCCTTGAACTGCCGGATCGCCACGCTGGTCAGAAAGAGCGGCACCACCAGCAACCCGACGGAGAGCCAGCCGACCGCGCGCAAACCGGCCACGCTGAACACCGTGCCGGCAATCGCTGGGCCCACGGCCAGGCCAAGATTGATTGCCGACGCACAGGTCGCGGTGCTTCTTCCGCTGGCATCCATTTGCGAAAGTGCCCCCACCATGTAAGGGGCAACCAGCGTCGCGCCGGCACTGACGAGCGCCGTTGCCACGAGAAACGCCCACCTGCCACCCACGCAATACATGCCCAGGCTGCATGCGATCAACAGCGCGAGTCCAAGAGCGATCGGCTTGAACAGGCCAAAGCGATCGCCCAGCCAGTTGACCGCCACGCCCACCGGCAACTGGAGGGCCGCATTGAGCATGAACAGCATGCCGAGTTGCTCCGCTTCGACGCCCCGGGTTGCAGCGACTTCGGCGGCAAATCCCATGAGGGCCGTCTGCGAGACGTAGATGAAGAATGCGCTGATCAGAATCCCTCGGACGTCATTGGATTTGATGGCGTCCTTCGCGACCTCTTCCTCGCTTGCGTTGACGGCAGGATGCATGAACGCACCGAAAAAGAGCGCCGCCACGACCACGGCGAGCTGGACGGCATCCACACCGATACTGCCCATCTTCACATTCAGGATCGGTACGACGTACATCGCGCAGGAAAATATGATGGCCATCGCCACAGCGACTTGCGCCGCGACCTTCTCCGGGTGCTTGACGTGTGCAATCACCCCATACGCGCACACACAGCTGACGCCCAAGGCGACGCCGAGAACCAGCTTCGCCGCGACGAATACATGGAAATTATGTGAAAACATCGCGCACGTCGACAGAACGGCAAGCGCTGCCGCAGCGAGCGCACCCGTTCTCTTGTTCAACGTCGCCGTGTGACGACCGAAAAAGATGATGGAAAGCGAAAGACAGAGCAGCACCGCGGACGCAAGCCAACCAGCGGTGCTTTCGGACAGCCCGAACCGGGCCATCGATTCTTCGATGCTGAATGGGAGCAGATAGGTGGGAGTCCAGACCACAGCCCCTGTATAAAGTAGCGCGATTCTTCGGATTCCCTTGATTTCGTAACTCACGATCGACTCCTTGTCGTTTGCACGAATACGAGATCGCGACGAGGCATCGAACCGCCCTCTTGCTCGCATTCATACTGGCACTGTTTCGAAGACTGCTGCATCCCACCGAAAAATCGCAATACCGAAATTGCTCGCGCTTCACCGCCCCTGGCATCCCGTCGACCGACTACGATGCCTTCAGGTGATGGAATCGCCCTATCTCCGCGTGAAAACCGGGCCAGGATTCCACCACCCCTCCCGACCGTTAATCGAAATGCCCGACCTCGAGGAAATCCTTCATTTTCAACAGGTCGTTCGGGTCCGACATTTGACCGTTACGCTCGACGAAGCCGGCAAAAGTCGTGCCGTACGTCCAGCCGAGCAGGCGCTGCAGCTCTTCCGGATAGCGCTTCACGCGTTCAATGGGCAGCGTGAGGTACTGGTTTTCTTCCTGCCGGAGGATCGCCAGGTCATACGACATCGTCAGGCCGGTGCGCGGTGCATTGCTGCTGTTCTTCCCGCCGCCGTGATAGGTGGAGCCGATGAAGAACAGCGCATCGCCAGCCGACATGGTCGCGGGAATGGCTTCCTCCTGCCTGGGCATGCGCTCGTCGTCCCACTTGTGGCTACCCGGGATGACGAGCGTGGCGCCGTTTTCCGCCGTAAAGTCCGATACGGCCACCATCACCTGAAACCGGGCCTCGCGCCCATAGTTCGGGTGCCGCCAGAGCCATACGGAATCGTCACGATGCAACGGCTGAAGGCCCTGACCCGGCAGAATCTGGATGGCTTGCGTCACCCCCACCTGAATATCGGGCGCGACATCGACCTGGTTTTCGCCGCTCCAGATCTTGATCGGCGTCTGCAGGATGCTGCGCGCCGCGCCCAGATAGAGCGGATGCAACGCAACCTCGGCCATCCAGTCGGTACGCGCGAAGAGGCGCGAGACGCGACGCGTCTGTGTCCCGGCGAAGTAATCGTCTACTCCGTTCGGAGCGGACTCGAGCGTGTCGAAGAGCGTACGCTGGATTCGCGCAAGCAAATCGGAATCGAGAAAGTTTTTGACGATCGCCCCGCCATCCCGCCTGACTGCATTGGCAAGATCGTCAGGAGTACTATTACTTGAAAGGCGTTGCAAAGACATGATGATTCCTCTAACAGGTTGTCAATGATTGAAGAGTGCGGCGTACCCTCGGTCACCACTGCCTTCTGCAATGGATGACAGGATGCGCTCGCGCAGCGCCTTCAGAATTCGCGGCGGCTGCCCGATATCTTCCTGCGCCTGCTGGAACAATCCGGTCGCTCGCGCGTAGATGTCCAGGTCTGCGCCTCGTGGTTGATAGTCGGAAGCCGCCACGGATTCGAACAGGCCTTCGATGAAGTGCGTCTGCCCGGCGATATAGGTTGGAATCAGATCGCGAATCTCGTCGATCGAAACACCGGAATTCACCACGAACCTGAGACCTTCCAGGAACGCTGCGCCGGCACCAAAAACGAAGGTGCCCGTCAACCCGGCATCGAGCACGTTCGGCACATCGGGGCGTGTGCCGACGTAGCTGGATTGCGGCGCGATCTTTCGAAGCAAAGGCTCAACTTCGTTCCAGATCTTCTCGTCGCCACCGAAAAGGATGACCGCGCTCTCTCGGCCGATATCCGGCGGGAAGCACTGGATTGTTCCACTGATGAATTTGGCGCCGGCGCCGCTCACGATTTGAGCCAGCTTCAGGACCTCGGACGGGCGCCCCGTAGCCAGATTGACCACCGTTTTCCCTTTCAGGCGCTCGCCCAGTTCCTCAAAATCCGCCGCGAGGTCGATCGGCGTTGCAGTCACGACGACGATGACGTCTGCCTGATCGCAGGCCGCAGTGGCATGCTCGGCAACCCGAGCGCCCAGCTCGCGCAGGCGCTGCGCCTTTTCCGCCTTCCTGTTCCAGACGACGACTTCCGCGCCATCGCCAACCAGGGAAGCGGCAATGGCAGATCCCATCACCCCCAGGCCCAAGACAGCAATCACGTTGCTCATTCGTATTCCCTATCGTTGTCGTTGACCACACTACCGAGAAATATCCTTCGTTCAAGTCAACCACTCGAATCATTTGACTTGGTCATACGACTATCAAGCAAGCCGTATGCCAATCGGATCCGGGGGTTCGCCCGCCGTGAAGTGCGGCTGACGCGCCCGGTGGTGATACGCATGCCCCGGCACGGGGAATCCGCCGCACCAAGTGATGCTCAGCGTCACGATAGCGGTGCAGACAAGTTGACTTGATCAAATGACCACGAATCTACAGGCACGAGTCTTATGCTTCGACAGGACATTGGGAATACGGAGTTTCCATTAGCTTCGTCATGACGGCACCGTACGAGCCAATGCAGTGGCGCCCTTCCAGGACACGCACGGCTGCTTAACCGTGCACGTGCGATGGTCACCGTACCTGCGCATCTGCGAAACAGCCTCGTCGAAGCAGAACCGCAAGCGCCGCTCGACGAGCGGCGCACCACTTGATGCGCCGGGCCGATCCACGATGAGCGAGTCCGCCTCCAGGTTCACGAAGCCTGCCGCCGAACCACCTCGCCGCTGTGATGTTCGTCCGGCGTCGCGACGCAGCGACGCCATCACCATGCCCGGCACGTGCCTGCGAACGGCATTTCTCACGCCGCCATGGCGGCGCAACATCCGGGCAGGCCAATGCCTCACATTGCTGGCGAAATGCCGCCCATCGTCATGCTAATATCCGAGGATTCGACTACCCTGCACGGGTAGCGCCTTTGGACGAAGACACAAAACGGAGCGCTGGCCTATGCAGAGAGTACGGGCTGAAGTCCGCCGCCAGGACCTCGTGGCGGCGACTGTCGCGGTGATTGCCGAGCACGGTGTGAAGGGTGCCACGACCCGCCGCATCGCCGAGGCTGCAGGATGCCCACTGGCTTCCCTGCACTACGTCTTTCACTCAAAGGACGAGCTGTTGTTCGCCGTCTACGAGTCACTGATCGACCTGATCCGCTCGGATAGCCCCGAGGCTCCGGAGCACGGCACCCTGTCGGACCTGGCGGAGTTCAACCTGCGCTCCGTCATGACCTGGTTCGAAGCCAACCCGACCTACGCGAAGACCCAGTCGGAGTTGTACACATGGGCGCTCAGGCATCAGCCCGACATGGCCGTCGGCGCCCTTCGCATCTCCCAGGAAGGTGCCCGCAGCAACCTGGCCACCGCCGAGCCCCGTGCAGATGCCAAGGCGCTGGACGCCATCGCGCGGCTGACCATCGTCCTGATCGACGGCCTGCTCTTCTCGTGGTTTGCCCAGGAAGATTCGAAGCGTCTGGCCGTCGATGTCGACCACGCCTGCAAGATGCTGGCCGCCTACGCGGCGACACTGTCGGATGCCCGCCCTGCCGCCAAGCCCCCTCGCAAGTCAGTACGGAAGCACTGAACCGCTGCCACCTGCGCGGAGGCACCGCTCCCCCCGGTGCCCTCACAGCGGCAGCGTCGCCGCTTCAAATGACCGCACGGCTCGCGGCGCATGACGTTGCAATCTCAACCATGCGCCGCCCTGCGCACACGCTCTGCTCGAAGGTGCTTTCAGGAACCCTCGTTCGCGTTCGACCGCGACACGTGCGACGTGAAGTAACCGGCACCACCGAGAATCCACACCGGCTGCAGCCAAGCACCTTGTTTCCATTCGCATGGAAACCCGACGCTCCCGGCAGGCAGCAACCCCCGGTCTTACGTTACAGTGCGCGCGCTCACGGGTTTACCTCCATCGACAGCGCCTCTTTGCCTGCTTAACGTTGACCGATCAAATGATCAAGTCATTCGATCCGATTTTCCGGATTCAGCTGAAACAAGCGAACTGAATATCCAGGGCATCCGTGGCCCAGCCCATTCATGGACAAACTTTCAAGAAGCCGACATAATTCACGAGCGTTATGGTCACTTGACCATGTATCACGGATAAACACTACACCTGTGTATGACGTGAACGGAAGAGGATTTTCGGGTACCGGAGTTTACCAATGACAAGAGTTCGCGCTGCGTTGCGGCGACAAGATTTTGTTGACGCTGCCGTTGAAGTCATCGCCGCGCACGGCGTCGCTGGAGCCACCACGCGGCGAATCGCTGAAGCCGCAAGTTGCCCCCTGGCGTCGCTGCATTATGTATTCCATACCAAGGACGATCTGTTCGACGCGGTTTACGAATCCCTGTTCGACCTTCTCGCGGCGAATGCCCCCGTTGACAAGGAATTTCATTCTTTCGGCGAACTCGCCGGATGGCAGCTGCGCAAGAATGTCGAATGGCTCGTGCAGCATCCCTCGTACGCCCGGGCACAGTCTGAACTGATCCAGTGGGCAGAGCGTCATCGCCCCGAGTTCGCGTTGAAAACCTATGTCCAGACTATCGAGCGAACGATCGCTTACCTCGGCAAGTGCGCGCCGCAAGTCAACCATGACGCGATCGAATCCGTCGCCAGAATGAGCATCATCCTGGTCGACGGATTGCTGAACAGTTGGCAAGGGGACACGAATATCCGCGAGCTCAGGGCGAACCTGGACAGCGCAAGTTCAGCGCTGGAGGCGTTTGCCACTTCTCTCTCGAGCTCGACGGTGCAGGCCTGAGCGTCGACGCGGCGTGCCATTGCGCCCATCGACGGCAACCCGACAGTGCCCGTCAGCGCGACGCCTCATGGCTGGCTTCGATCTTGCCGCCTTTCCGTAGACGGACGTCCGCGGACCGCCGGGCGCCCGTCGTCGATTCCCGCTAGCTGGCGGCGCCCGGCGCCGCGCCGAACATCGACTTCGTCTCCAGGAACTCCTCGATGCCGGCGTAACCCCACTCTCGCCCGTTGCCGGACTGCTTGTACCCACCGAACGGCGCCGCGATATCGACGGGTGCGCCGTTCAGATGCACCATCCCGGTCCGCAACTTTCTGGCGACTCGCTCCGACTGTTCGATCGAGTCGCCATAGACGTAGCCGGACAATCCGTACGGCGAGTCGTTGGCAATGGCGACAGCGTCCGATTCGTCCTGATAGGGGATGATCACCAGGACGGGACCGAAAATCTCCTCGGTTGCGATCTTCATGCGATTGTTCACGCGGCTGAAGACCGTCGGCTTGACGTAGTAGCCTCGTTCAAGCCCGGCGGGATTGCCGAGCCCGCCCGACACGAGCACCGCACCTTCGTCGATCCCCGTCTGGATCATCTCCTGCACCTTTCGATGCTGGCGCTGGTTCGCCATCGGCCCCATGGTCGTACCGGGATCGCGCGGATCGCCGACGACGACCTGCCCGCATGCGGCAACTGCGATCTGCTCCGCCTCCTCGAGCCGATGCGCCGGCACCAGCATGCGCGAGGGCGCGGTGCACGTCTGGCCGGAGTTGGCCATCATCTGGAGCACGCCATGCGTGACGCCCTGCTGAAAGTTTTCGCTGTCCAGAATGATGTTCGCCGACTTTCCGCCCAGCTCCAGCGTCACCCGCTTGATCGTCGTCGCAGCGGCCTGAGCGACCTCCACGCCCGCGCTCGTCGAACCCGTCAGCGACACCATGTCGAAGAGCGGGCTGGACGCAATGGCCCTGCCCAGGCGCTGCCCGGAGCCCTGCACGAGATTGAATACGCCCGGAGGGACGCCGGCCTTCTCGAGGATCTCGGCGAGAACGATGGCTGAATACGGCGCATTCTGACTCGGCTTCAACACGATCGTGCAACCCGCCACCAGCGCCGGCGCCACCTTGCACATGACCTGGTTCATGGGCCAGTTCCACGGCGTAATCAACCCGCACACCCCCACCGGCTCCTTCACGATCCGCGACGTGCCCTGGGTTCGTTCGAACGGATACTGCTTCGCAACTTCCAGGGTCGTATGGAGGTGCCAGAGCCCCAACGCCGCCTGAAGCGGGCGAGAAATGGCGTCCATCGGCGCACCCATCTCGAGCGTGATGGCGTCCGCCATATCCTGCAACCGCTCGGTGTATACGCCGATCACGCGCTCGAGCAGCGCGAGCCGCTCAACGAGCGGCGTGCTCGAGAATGCCGCGAAGGCGTCGCGCGCCGCCTCCGCGGCCAGGTTCACATCGGCTTCATCAGAGAACAGCAACACGCCGGAGACTTCGCCGGTCGCCGGATTGATGATGTCGTGCTCAATGCCACCGTTCACCGGCTCCACCCAGCGGCCGCCAATGAACGCCCTGCGGAGATGGTCTGCTTCGAAAATCGGCATCTGCTCGCTCCATGTCAGTTGGTATCGAGGGCGAGTCTTCAGCCTTCTGGATCGCCCGGGAAGATTCATACTAACGTCTTTTTTGATCATTTGGCCAAGTCACGCGACTCAGTAATAATCAGTATTGCCACCGGCATGCCGAAGGACGACGCTTCAGGAAACGAACAGTCATGCTGCTGCAAAGGATCTGCAGCGGGTGTGACCGGATGACGATGGAGACGGGACCACGAGTCGGCTTCCGGCGAAGCGCGCACCACGCCGAAGCGACTTTTTTCAGGCGGACCGGTTTGGTCTACCGGAACGGACATTCGACCATCACGGCCGGCAAACACGGGTCTGCTCGCCGCTCGAGTATCCAGCCACGCATCACAGAGGGTTAACCTTCATCGACAAGGAATTTTTCGAGCAATACTTTCTACTACACGGTCATTTGATCAAGTCATATGGCAGACTTCACGCCGGATAGCCAGGCAGTAAGCAATCCGCAAAGTAGCGCACCGCGATCCGGTCGCGTTTTGACGTCAATATCGAACGACAACTCTCCCTCGGGAGCGAAAGGTAATCACCATGGCAATCATTCAAGTCCAGCAGATCATGCACGAGAATCCGCTGCATGCTCGCGCTCCGCATGAACCCCGCTATGAAGATGGCAGTGCCTTCTGTGACGGCAACTATGTCCCCATCACCGAAGCGACCGTCCCGCTCGTCGACGCGGGGTTCCTGCATGCCGACGCGGCCTACGATGTCGTCACCGTCTCGCGAGGCAACTTCTTCCGGCTCGACGATCACCTCACGCGCATGGAAGAGTCGGCGGCGAAGTTCTTCCTCGAGAATCCGTTCAATCGCGACCAGGTCAAGGAAATTCTCCACAATCTCGTGCGTAACGCCGGGTTGAAGGATGCCTACGTCTGGTGGTGCGTCACCCGCGGCCCGCTGAGCGTCGACCGCCGCGACCGCAGCGCAATGAAGAACGCGATGTTCGCGTTTGCCGTGCCGTTCTTCTTCCAGGCCGACGACGAGGTCCGCACGCGCGGCTCGAACCTGCTGATCAGCAAGCGGTACAACCGCATTTCCGCGAAGGCGGTCGATCCCACGGCGAAGAACTTCCACTGGATGGACATGAAGCTCGCGCTCTTCGAAGCCATGACGCAGGAGAAGGACTGGGCGGTTCTCGTCGACGAAAACGACAACCTCACCGAGGCAGCCGGTGCGAACGTCTTCTTCGTCAAGAACGGGGAGCTCTACACCCCCGCTGAAGGCTGCCTGCTGGGCATCACGCGTCAGAGCGTCTTCGATATCGCCGCCGAGCTCGGCATCAAGGTGAACATCGGCAAGTACACCGCGACCCAGCTGCGCGAGGCCGACGAAGCATTCACCTCGTCGTCGGCAGGCGGGATCATGCCCGTCAGCGCAGTGGACGACCAACCGCTTGGCAACCACAAAGGCCCCGGCCCGATCTCCGAGAAGATTCACAACCTCTACTGGGAGAAGCGCTGGGCAGGATGGCACGCTCAGCCGGCCGAATACTTCTCGTCGGTCCCGGCATAAGCCGGAAGTCGCTCAACAGCGGCGCGCGTACGGAGCAGGTCCAGCCTGACAAGCCGCATCCTGCTTCGGCGGGCGCCCAATAGCTGCAAGCATCAGCCATACCGTCCGGCACGCCGTCAGGCAGCCGGACAACACGAACGCCAGCGTGACAGCAATGACCTGGGGTTCGCCGATTCACGAAAACAAAGCAAAACGCACCCTCATTCATTTCGCATAGCTAACAAACGGACAGGACTATCGGTACCTTCAGCCGTTTTCACCTATGCACAACCCTTTGGCGGGCGCACGTCACCTGGTCAAGGTCAAGGAGATAGCCGTGGTCAAGACTCATGCTTTCAAGAAATCTGCTTCGCTCATCCGATCGGCAGCGAAATTGTCCGTCATCGCTTCCGCAGTCGCGATGTCTTTGACCGGTGCGCTTGCGGAAGGTACGGATTCTTCACATACGCCATCGGGCGCCGAAGTCGCCGGCACCGCGAGCGGCATTCCCGCCTGGGCTCCCGTGGGCAACGTCGGGGCGGGCTGGAGTTACGGCAAGCGCCGCGCGGATTTCTTCAAATACAAATCCGACAAGCCCCTGTACACGATCGACGCCAGCAACGTCGACAAGTACGCGGACAAGCTCAACCCGGGCCAGATTGCGCTGTTGAAGAACCTGAAGGGCTTCACGATGCCGGTCTATCCGTCCCGGCGCACGTGCGGCGTCCCCGATTTCGTCGCGGAGAACACGAAGAACAACGCGGGCTTCGCCAAGATGACCGCCGACGGATCGGAACTCGCCGATGCCCACCTGCCCGGCTACCCGTTCCCTGCGCCCAAGACCGGCGCGGAAGTGATGTGGAACGCGAAGGTGCACTACCGCGGCGCCGGCGTCGAGATGCGCGACATCATCACCGTCGTCTCCCCGCGCAAGGGCGCGTCCGACTGGATCAAGAACGTGTCCGACGCGTGGATCTACCAGCCGTGGGGCGACAAGGCCGGCACGACGTTCGCGAAGGTCAACCAGGTCGAAGGCAACGCCTACTACGCGTACAAGTCCCCGGCGGCGATTGCCGGCCAGGCCGCGATCTTTACGACCTACGCCGGCAAGCCGACGGAAGTCTTCTACTACTTCCCGGGGCAGCGCCGCACCCGTCGCATGCCGTCGTATGCATACGATGCGCCGCAGATCGGCTTCGACAACCAGTACAACATGGATGAAGCGCTGGTCTTCTCCGGACAGACGGACCGGTTCTCGTGGAAGCTGCTCGGCAAGAAGGAAATGGTCGTGACGTACAACGATCTCGGCATGTACGACTTCTCGGAAAAATTTGAAGATGCCTACGGCCCCGACTTCGTGAACCCGGCGAAGCGTCGCTACGAACTCCATCGCGTGTGGGTCGTGGAAGCCACGGTCAAGCAGGGGATGCGCCATACCGCGCCCAAGCGCCTGTTCTACGTCGACGAAGACAGCTGGAGCTACCTCGGCGCGGTGGACTACGACGCGCAGGGCAACATCTCGAAGGTCCGCGAGGGTTACATCATTCCGGTGTACGAGACGGGGAGCTGCGACACGCTCGCATTCGCTCAATACAACCTCGTCGACGGCCGGTACCTCGTGGACGGTTCGATGCTCGCGGCCGGACGGGACGCGAAGTGGTCGGTCGACTCGTCGGCGGACCAACACTACAAGCCGAGCTTCTACAACGCCGATAATCTCCGTGCGTTGAGCGAGCGTTGACAGGGGCCGAAACAAAATGGCTACCACCTCCTCATTACAGCCCCGCTCCAGCGTGGTGTTCGTGCGCGCGGCGATCGCGGCGCTCGTCGCCGTCGGGTGCGGCGGCGCGCACGCGTTCACGTTCACGATCGGGAACGTCGAAGGCAGTTTCGATTCGACGATATCGGCGGGCGTCGGCATTCGAACGGCGTCGCCGAGCAGCAATCTCGTCTCGCCGACCTACAACGTGGCCACCGGTGCGCAGACCGGTGGCGGCCGGCTCGGTCAGTTGAGCGGCCTCTCCGATCAGGGCGACATCAACTACGGCAAGGGAGATCCGTTCACGAGCTATCTCAAGGGCAACCACGAGCTGGTCCTGAAGATGCCGTCGCAAGGGCTCACGTTCATGGCGCGCGGCACCTGGCAATACGACTACTCCGGTACCCGCACGACAGGCGCAAGCAGCGGACAGGACCTGTTCTACAACCCCGCACCCAGCCTGAGCGGCGGGCTTCCGTCCGACGCCGAGAAGAACATCCGCTTCAAGCCACGCCTGCTCGACCTGTGGGTCAGCAAGCAGTTCAACGTAGGCGACCAGATTGCCCGCGTCCGTGTGGGTAACCAGGTGGTCAGCTGGGGCGAAAGCATCTGGGAAGTCGGCGGGATCAATGCGACGAATGCGATCGACGTGAATCGCGCGTCCCAGCCCGGGGCGCAGGTCAAGGAGATCATCCTGCCCGCGCCGATCGTGAGCGTCGCATCCGGCGTCGGGCACGGCGTGAACGTCGAAGGGTACTACCAGAGCAACTGGAACCAGAATTACCTTCCGCCGGTGGGCAGCTATTGGTCGAATCAGATCGTCGGGCCCGGCAACAACACGTACGGCGTCTCGACCATCCATCCGAAGAACGGCGGGCAGTATGGTTTTTCCATTCGCTACCAGCCGGCGGGAACGGACCTGAATCTCGGCTTCTACACGATCGCGTACCACGACAAGTTCCCGCAAGTCTCGCTGAGTTCGACGGGCGGGACGGTCTTCCGATTTCCGGAAGACCGCCACATGATCGGTGTCAGCGCCAACTTCCCCGTGGGCGACTGGGCGATCGGCACCGAGCTCTCGTACCGGCCGCGAGATGCCGTTCCCCTGAATCCGGCCAGCGGATGCGTCGCGCAAGGGGGGAACTGCTGGGTCGACGAGAAGCGATTCCAGTGGCACCTGACGACCCTCTACTCGCTGCAGCCCGGCAATTCCGGCGCATTCCTGAAGCTGCTCGGCGCCCAGACCGCCACGCTGACGACCGAGACGGTGATCATTGCTTATCCGGGGCTTCACAAGAGCTACGGCGGGTCGCCGATTTCGCCTGGCGCGCTTCTGTGGGGGAACGAATTCAACGACCTGTTCGCGAGCGGCGCACTCAACTCGCCGGGTAGTGCCCAGGGAACGAAATACTCCGGCGGTATCGACGTCGATTTCAACTGGGTTTACGACGGCACCGTCATTCCCGGGTGGCAGGTCAATCCGGGGATATTCGTCCGATACGGCCTCTTCGGCAATACGCCGAACGTGAATGCCCAGTTCATGCGCGGCGTAACGGCCATGAACCTGTATGTGAACTTCATACAGAACCCGGCGAACTGGCAGGTCGCCTTGAACTACACCCGCTTCATGGGCCCGACCAACCCGCTCGCCAACCCGCTACGTGACCGAGACTTCGTGGCAATCGTCGCATCTCGAAATTTCTGAGGTCAATATGAATCAAACGCCTGTTTCCGACGCAGCCCGACCCAGCAAGCTGCTAAGAATTCTTCATTCGCTGGAAAATACGCTGTTCGGTCACAGGCGTCTCGTGCTGGGGCTTCTGGTTCTTTTCACGGTCGTCATGGCCTGCTTCGCCGTCAAGCTGCGCATGGATGCCGGGTTCGAGAAGCAGCTTCCGTTGGGCCACGAATACACGCAGACGTTCAACGAGTATCGCGGTGACCTGCTCGGCGCCAACCGCCTGATCGTCGTCGTCAAGGCCCGCAAGGGCAGCATCTGGACGCCGGCTGCGTTGAAGCGCCTGTATGAAGTCACCCAGGCGGTCACCTTCCTGCCGAACGTGTCCCGCAGCAGCGTCCAGTCGCTCTGGACACCGAATTCATTCGTCAACGAGATCACCGAAGACGGATTCCGCGCGGACCCGCTCATTCCCGGCACCGTGACGCCCGATCAGCTCGACGGCAACACGGTCGGCGCCATTTCGCGCTCGACCGCGCAGGGCGGCTTCGTCGGCAGCCTCGTGTCGCGCGACCAGAGCAGCGCAATGGTCACCGCCGATCTCAACGAGCTGGATGCGAAAGGCGAGCGGGTCGACTACGTGGCATTCGACAAGGCGCTCGAATCGCAATTGCGCGCCAAGTTCGAGGATGCGAACTATGAAATCCAGATCATCGGTTTCGCGAAACAGATCGGTGATATTGCAAACGGCGCATCGTCCGTCCTGAAGTTCTGCGCGATCGCCCTGCTCCTGACCGCATTGGCCGTCTACTGGTACTGCCGCTCCGTTCGCCTGACGATCCTGCCGCTGACCTGCTCGCTCGTCTCGCTCGTCTGGCAGTTCGGCACGCTGCATCTCCTCGGCTACGGGCTCGACCCGTTGGGCGTGCTGGTTCCGTTCCTGGTGTTCGCGATCGGCGTGTCACACGGCGTCCAGCAGATCAATTTCATCGTGCGCGAGATCTCCCACGGGAAGTCGGTGGAGCAAGCCGCCCGATCCAGCTTCAGCGGGCTGCTGATTCCCGGCACGCTCGCGCTGGTGACCGCTTTCGTGTCCTTCGTCACGCTGATCCTGATTCCGATCCCGATGGTGCGCGAGCTCGCGATCACCGCTTCGCTCGGCGTGGCGTACAAGATCGTCACGAACCTGGTGATGCTGCCGCTCGCCGCGTCGTTGCTCAAGGTCGACGGCAATTATGCAAAGAATGCGGAACTGCATGCCGTTCGTCGCGGCCGCGTGCTCCGCGTGCTCGCCAAAGTCGCCATTCCGCGCAATGCGGCGATCGTCCTGCTGGCGGCCGTCGTGGTGTTCTGCGTGGCGGCCTGGGAAAGTCGGGACCGCGTGGTCGGCACGCTGCAGGCCGGCGCGCCCGAGCTGCGTGCCGACGCCCGGTTCAACCAGGATTCGGTTTCGATTGCGTCGAGCTACGACGTCGGCCTGGACTGGATTTCCATCGTCTTCGAAGCGCCGCCCCAGTCCTGCAACAACGTGGAGGTCGGCGCCTACCAGGATCGCTTCGTCTGGTCGATGCGTGCCGTCCCCGGCGTATTGTCGGTCGTTTCGTTTTCCTCGTTGCTGCGGCAATACAACGAGGGATACAACGAAGGCAATCCGAAGATGTCCGCGATCCCCATCGACCCCGACAACTATTCGTCGCTGGCCGGCGAAGTGGCCCGCACGCCCGGCGTCATGCGCAAGGACTGCAGCATGACCGCGGTGAACATCTATCTGGCCGACCACAAGGCGACCACGATCACCCAGGTGATCAACGCCGCGAAGCATTTCCGCGATACGAACAAGCTGCCGGGCGTGAAGATCCGGCTCGCGTCCGGCAATGCCGGCGTGCTGGCCGCGGTCAACGACGAAATCGAGCGCAGCGAATTGCCGATGATGCTTTACGTCTATACGACCATCGTCCTGCTCGTCCTCGTCACGTACCGTGACCTGCGCGCGGTCCTCGCCTGCTGCCTGCCGCTGACGATCGGCACGTTCATCGGGTATTGGTTCATGAAGGAGCTGCAGATCGGCCTGACCGTCGCCACGTTGCCCGTGATGGTGCTGGCGGTGGGCATCGGCGTCGACTATGCGTTCTATATCTACAACCGGCTGCAGCTGCATCTCGCCAACGGTGTCGGCATCGTCAAGGCGCTCGAACAATCGATCCTCGAGATCGGGACGGCCACCATCTTCACGGCGATCACGCTCGCGGTCGGCGTCGCCACCTGGTCGTTCTCCGAGCTGAAGTTCCAGGCGGACATGGGCAAGCTCCTGGCGTTCATGTTCATCGTCAACATGGTCATGGCCATGACGGTTCTGCCCGCCTTCGCCGTCTGGCTCGAGCGCATCTTCCCGCGGCGCAAGCCCGCCCGTGCCCCCGGCCTGCTCGCCCATTGAAGAAAAAGAGGATTCCATGACCCTGTATCGCAAGGTTCTCTCCCTGTCGGCCGGCGCCGTCGTCCTTGGCGCGCTGCTGGGCAGCATGCCAGGCGCGGTGTCCGCATCGGAACTCCGGGCCGTTCCGGCCGTCCAGTCCAGCATCGCGACCCAGTCCCCCGTGCTGGATGCCACCTGGGCCGGCCAGCGGGTCGTGAGTGTCGGCGCGAACGGCATCATCCTGCTGTCCGACAACCGCGGTGCGACGTACCGTCAGGCCAAGTCCGTGCCCGTGAGCTCGACGCTGACGTCCGTCAGTTTCATCGACGCCAGGACAGGGTGGGCAGTCGGCCACTGGGGCGCGATCCTGAAGACGACCGACGGCGGCGAGACGTGGGAGGTTCAACGTCTCGTGACGAGCGAGGATCGCCCGCTGTTCGGCGTGCACTTCATCGATGCCGACCACGGCGTGGCCGTCGGACTCTGGTCGCTCATCCTCGTCACCGATGACGGCGGCAAGACCTGGACCAAAAAGGAAGCCGTGCTCCCGAACGGCAAGAAGTCGGACCTGAATCTGTTCGGCCTTTTTTCGAACGGTAACGGCGAGATCTTTGCCACGGCCGAGAAGGGGCAACTCCTGATTTCCAGGGACAAGGGCAACACGTGGGAAAGCGTGGAGACCGGTTACAAGGGGTCGTTCTGGTGCGGCGTGGCGCTGCCCAACGGTGTGCTGCTGGTCGGCGGGCTGCGCGGCACGCTGATGCGAAGCGAGGACAACGGCCATACCTGGTCACGCGCGACGCTCGACACCAGGAATTCCATTACCGCGCTTGCGTCCCGAGGCTCCACGGTACTGGCCGTCGGGGTCGACGGGCTCCAGGCTCAAAGCACCGATGACGGCAAGACGTTCCAGCGCCTGCGCACCCAGACCGGGACGACGTACACCGCGGCGCTCCCCTCGACTGGCGACAAGTGGCTGATCTTTTCTCGCGACGGGGTCATCGCGCAGTAACTGTCGGATGTCTGATTCGCGCAGCGGGCCGCGATCGTGAATCGTGGCCCGCTGTGTCGAAACCTGCCTGACCTCGGATGGAGTCTGCCCGCGTTGCCCCCATCTCTGCTGCATGCACGTCCGCGCCGCATGCACACGCAACGAACAGCGGATGCCGACCGCGAGCGACGCCCTCCCCCGTCAGCCGGATTTTCGAAGTCGATAGCCGATGCCGTGCACGCTTTCCACGATGCCCGACGCCCCTGCGGCCGCCAGCTTTCTCCGTAACCGGCTCATGTGGCTGTCGACGGTGCGCGTGGATGCGGTGACGTCTGCCATGCACGCATTGAGCAATTCGATGCGCGTAAATGCGCGATTCGGCAGCCTGGCCATGTGAGCCAGCAGGCGGAATTCGACGAGTGTCACGGAAACCGGCGTTTCGCCGGAGGACGTTCTCACGCACGCCATATAGCTTTCCGTATCGACTTCGAGCGCGCCCACCCGGAGACGACGTTCAGGCGCGAGCGCACCGGAGCGGCGAAGAACCGTGCGCAATCGCGCGACGATCACGTCCGGGTTGAACGGCCTGACGATGTAGTCGTCGGCGCCGGCGTGCAGTGCGCGCAACTGCGCCCTGTCCAGGTCACACGCCGAAATGACGACGATGGGGGTATCGCTTTGTCGTCGAAGCCTGGCGAGCAGGTCCAGGGTGTCCGCACCCAGTTCACGGACGTCGAGAATGACCAGATCCGGCTTCAGGTTCAGTTGCGTGCCCAGCACGGTCTGGGAGCGGTTGGTCTGGAATGTTCGAAACCCGTTGCGAGTCAGGCAGGTATCGAGCGTTGACGACATTTCCGGCGCGTCATCCGCGATGAGTATGAGCGAGTGCATGATTGAATATCCGCGTCGTTGCCTTTCGTGCACGCGGACACCTTCCGGACAGTTTCAGGCGCCGCATAGGGGTCCCCGTTCACGGGCATGGCTCGTCGAATTGAAGACGGCGTTCGACATGAAACACGCCGAAGCCATCGGGATAGAGGCGGGTCAAGAACATTTCCCTCACCCGGACCGGGCCGGACGCCGAGCAAGGTCGATCGGCTGACGGGTTCGTCGGTGGCTGCGGCTCGTCGCAGCGAAGCAGGCACCGGTCTTTCTCCGGTTGTTGACGCACACAGGCCGCCACCCGGCATCTGCGCCTCGGGCGGCGGCCTCTCTTTCCTCGTGCTCGCGTTGCTCTTCAAAGAGCAAGGATGTATTCATAATCGGCGGTTGGCTGCGTCAGCAGACCTCACCACTCGAGCGCTCGATGCCAGATAGCGCGCGATGCCCCGGCAGCGTCCAGTCTTGCCACAACCGGCCGGCGAGCCCTTGCCTTCAGGTCGTGGACGTCGTCGCACACATCATGCTCGCGACGTCCCTGTCCGATTGAGGCCCTCGCACCGACGAACGTCGGCACGAGAGAAGGCCACTCAAACCGCGTTTTCCGGTATCGCGGACGGGAACCGGGAGATCCTCCGAATCAGGTCCGAGGCTTTCTCCCCGATCATGATCGTTGGCGCGTTCGTATTTGCGCCCACCAGCGTCGGCATGATCGATGCATCAACCACACGCAAGCCTTCCGTTCCCCGTACGCGCAACTGGGAATCCACGACGGCGAGCGCGTCGTTCCCCATGCGGCACGTTCCGACCGGGTGGTACACGGTGTCGGTCCGCTCGCGCAGCAGCGCACGAATGTCGTCGTCCGATCGCGACCGGGACGCGAACAGGTCCTCCGTCACGAACTGGGCCATGGCCGGCGCCGCCATCAACCGCCGGGTCAGCTTGTAGCCCTCGACCAGGACCTCGAGATCATCTGCATGCTCGAGGAATGCCGGGTCGATCAACGGCGCGTCCAGCGGATCGGCGCTTCGCAGCTTGACCGATCCACGGCTTTTCGGCCTCAGCAGGCACACGTGACAGGAAAGACCATGGCCGAGATGCACCTTCCTTCCGTGATCGCTGACGGGCCCGACGACGAAGTGCATCTGAACGTCCGGTCGATCCAGATCGGGACGCGTCTTCAGGAACGCGCCGCCCTCGGCGAAGTTGGTGGTCAGGGTGCCGGTCCGCGAGTTCCGGTATTGCCGGATGTCGCCCAGCGTCTTGATCGCGCCGCGTACTGATACGCCGAGCGCATCCAGGCTGTTCGTCTTGTAGCTGACGACGAAGTCCGGGTGATCCTGCAGGTTCTCTCCCACGCCCGGGAGATCGGCGACGACCTGGATCCCGTGACGCTCGAGTTCGTCCTTCGGCCCGACGCCGGACAACATCAGCAACTGAGGCGATTGAAACGCGCCCGCGGAAAGGATCACCTCCTTCTTCGCCCAGACCGTCTCGACATTGCCCCCACGCGTGACTTCGACACCAACGGCCCTCTTGCCGTCGAACACGATGCGCCTGACCTGCGCGCCCGTCTCCACCGTCAGGTTGCCGCGCGTCTTCATGTGCGGAAAAAGATAGGCACGTGCCGCACTCCAGCGCTCGCCATTCTTCTGCGTCACCTGGTAAATGCCGACGCCTTCCTGCTCCGCACCGTTGAAATCGTCCGTGACGGGCAGGCCGCACTCTCGTGCGGCGTCCAGCCAACGCGCCTGGAACGGATTGTCCGTCCGCAGGTCGCTGACCCACAGCGGGCCGTCGCGCCCGTGCCATTCATTGCCAAGACGCTCGTTATGCTCGCTTCGCTTGAAATACGGGAAGACGTCGTTCCAGCCCCAGCCTTCGTTGCCGAGCGCAGCCCAATCGTCGTAGTCGGCATGATGGCCGCGCGTGTACACCATCGCATTGATCGCGGACGATCCGCCCAGCGCCTTGCCACGCGGCTGGTAGCCGCGCCGCCCCTGCAGCCCCTTCTGGGGCACCGTCTCGAACGCCCAGTTGTTCAGCCGGGACGGGATCATCAGCACCAGGGCGGCCGGCACGTTGACGGGCCATCCATCACCCGTGCCGCCGGCTTCGAAGAGGCACAGCGTCACATCGGGATCTTCGGTCAAACGCGAAGCCAGCACGCTGCCTGCCGAGCCGCCGCCTACAACAAGATAATCGAATGAGTTCTTCACGGGTCTGTGTCCTGGATAGATGCTTGAACGCTTCACAAGCAACTACCTGATGCATCGATTCCGCCACTCGCGTCGCGGGCCTCACCGAGCCGGCGCGCAATCGGCGTCATTCCGTCATGCATCAGCACTGCGCGGCCGCATCGGCAACGTTGGAGGTCATCCATCGAACCGCATGCGGCCATGAAATGGCGAAAAGTGAAATCAAGTCGCTTTCGCCAACGTATCAACGGTGCTGCGCGCCGCCGAGTACCTTTCTGAAACTCGCAATACCCTTCTCGATCCACGCCTGCGCGCCCGGGGAAATCGCCCCCATGTCGAAGAACCCGTGAATCATGCCGTCGCACCGGATCGTGTCGACCTTGACGCCGCTCGCGTGGAGCAAGCGGCCGTAGGCCTCGCCCTCGTCTCGCAGCGGATCGAATTCGGCGGTCAGGATGACGGCAGGCGGCAACCCGGCAAGGTCCTTCGCACGGATCGGCGCCAGCCGCGGATCCGCCCTGTCGGTACCGTCGGGCACGTAATGTCGCTCGAACCAGGCGATCGTCTCGAGGTCGAGAAAGTAGCCTTCGCCGTTTTCCTTGAAGGAAGGAAAGCCGGCGCGATCCTGCGCGACCGCGGGGTAGATCAGGAACTGGGCGGACAGCGCAATGCCGTCGGCGTGCAGTTGCTGGGTCACGACCGCGGCAAGATTGCCGCCGGCGCTGTCTCCGGCCACCGCCACGACGTCGCTTCCGCCCAGCTCACCCGCGTTCGCGATCACCCATTTGGTGGCGGCAATCGCGTCGTCCGCCGCGGCCGGGTACGGATGTTCGGGCGCCAGCCGGTAGTCCACCGAGACGACGACCGCGTTCGCGCCGCGCGCCAGCTCGCGGCAAATGTTGTCGTGCGTATCCAGGTCGCCGATGACGAACCCGCCGCCATGGAGATAGACGACCGTCGGCAGATTGCGCTCCTGCGTCGGACGATACAGCCGCGCCCGCAGCGACCCGGCCGCGCCGGGAATGGTCAGGTCTTCCACGCCGTGAACGTCGACAACGGCCTCCGGTGCGCGAACGGCGCGAGCCAGATGCTGCATCAATCCGCGGGCCTCTTCCGGGGCTGACTGCGGCAGCGGTTTCGCGCCGGACCCGGCTAAGGATTCGAGAAAGCCAGCGAGGTGCAAATCGAGTGCCATAACTTCACCTTTAATCGAACGTTGCTCGGAGATCAGCGGTACACGAGGACTTCGGCATCCGGGCTCAATTCCGGAATGGTCTGGCGCTCCTCCTCGTACTCGAAGTGGTGCTGCCACGGCATGCGATCGCCACGCAAGTGCATCTGGTGTTGCGAGCGCATCACGTAACCGGCGTTGAAGTTGTTCGGGTCCGTCCAGGGCAGTCGCTGCATGTCGGCGTCTTCGGCGCGCAGGCGCGGCTCCACCGTCTTCGCCCCCACCTTGTCCATATGCGCGAGGACGCGGCAGGTGAATTCGCAGACGAGATCGGCGCGCAGCGTCCAGCTCGACCGGTAGTAGCCGTAGATGAACGCCATGTTCGGGATACCCTCGATCATCATTCCCCGATACGAGACCCGCTTGGTCATGTCGACCGGATCTCCGTCGATGTGGAAGGCGATCTGGCCGAAAGCGCTCATGTCGAAGCCGGTCGCCGTCACGACGATGTCCGCCTGCAGGTGCTCGCCCGACGCCAACACAATGCCGCTTTCGTCGAACGACTCGATGGTGTCCGTCACGACGGAGGCTTTACCCTCCCGGATGGCCGTGAAGAGGTCGCCCTCCGGCACCGCCGCCACGCGCTGCTGCCACGGGCGATAGCTGGGGTTGAAGTGCTTGTCGACGTCGAACCCTTCCGGCAGCTGTTGGCGGGTCTCGTTGATCAGCCAGTCGCGAACGGCGTCCGGGTTCGCTGAGGACAGGTTGATCAGGTCGAACGTCTGCTTCAGGTGCGCACGCCGCAGAATCTCGGAGCGCCACTCCTCGGACAGGTTCAGTTCGCGAAGCGTCGTGTCCAGCTGGTGGGTCCAGGGAACCGCCGTGAAGAACGTCGGCGACCGTTGCAGCATCGTCACATGCGCCGCGGTGCCGGCCATCGCCGGAATCAGCGTCGCGGCGGTCGCGCCCGAACCGATCACGACCACCCGCTTGCCGGCATAGTCGAGGTCCTTCGGCCAGTGCTGCGGATGAACGACCGTTCCCTTGAAGCGATCGAACCCGTTCCACTTCGGCGTAAAGCCCTTGCGATGGTCGTAGTACCCCGCCCCCAGCCACAGGAAGTCGGTGGTGATCGAGAAGTGTTCGCCCGTATCGTTGCGCGACACCTCGACCGTCCAGCGCTTCTGTTCGCTCGACCAGCTCACCGTTTGAACACGATGCCCGTAGTGGATCTTCGAGCCGAGGTCATATTCCTTGATGACATCGCCCAGATAGCTGTGGATCTCCTCCGCCGTGGCGATCGAGCGGCCCTGCCACGGGCGGAATCCGAACGCATACGTGTACAGGTCGCTGTCGGAACGCGCGCCGGGGTAGCGATGGGTCCACCACGTCCCGCCGAATCCATCCATGGCTTCGAGGATGGCGAACGAGCGGTCCGGCAAGTTCATGCGAAGATGACAAGCGGCATCGATCCCCGAGATCCCCGCCCCGATGATTAGTACCTCTACGTGCTCAGGCAAAACCGAATCTGCTTGATTCTTAGTCATGAGATCCCTCCGATGACCAGTTATTGAAAATATCCGTAACGCCGCACGACTAGATCAATCGACTTGGTCATGTGACTACGAAGGAAAAAGACGCTCGCACGTGCATGCCGGCGACAACGCTTCAACCCAGCACGAGCGCCCCCTCTGCACCCGACCGGACCTGCACGCGGGTCATTCAGGTGCGCATCCCGGTTTGACCGGTCACCCCGAACATGATCAATTGACCAAGTTCCACGGTTCCCAGTCTATGCAGTCGAGGGACAATTTGAATCAGGAGTTTCCATTACTCGATCGGTCGCGACGGTTGCATGCAACTGCCCGCGCGACGATCGACGCGTCAAACCTCGAAGCCGTCCGTTTCGGCAAGCCGCCGGACAAAGGAAGCGGCGCGATCCAGCAGACAGGTCGCTGCCGGGATCGTCCGGGCGGCGGTGATGATGCCGTGATGATGCCCGGGCAGATGGTGATGCTCGACCTTGCTCCCGGCGCGGGCCGCGCATGACGCGTAGGCAATGCCTTCGTCACACAGCGGGTCCAGCCCCACCGTGGCAATGAACATCGGCGGCTGCCGCCGGCCTTCCGCATGCAGCAGCGGGGACAGGCGTGGAAGATCGAATGGCGTGCCGGCCGGCACGTAGTGTTCCCGGAACCACAGCATCGACTCGGCGACCAGCGGAAATCCGCCTTGAATGCGCTGGTATGACGGCAGCGACGCCGTCAGGTCCGTCACGGGATAGAACAGGATCTGCCCGATGATCGCGGGTCCCACCGAC
Source organism: Burkholderia sp. AU33423 (assembly GCF_002223135.1). Classification (NCBI taxonomy): domain Bacteria; kingdom Pseudomonadati; phylum Pseudomonadota; class Betaproteobacteria; order Burkholderiales; family Burkholderiaceae; genus Burkholderia; species Burkholderia sp. AU33423. Next base: position 248,955 of record NZ_NKFH01000010.1, on the reverse strand, counting down.
GATGCCGCATTGGCGATGAGGGTCGCCATATTGCCGCCGGCGCTGTCGCCCGCCAGGATCACCCGAGACGCATTGATGGCGAGCGCGGATGCGTTGGCCGCCAGGTAGTCCAATGCCCGCTCGCAATCGTCGAGCGGGACCGGCCACCGATGCTCCGGCGCCAGCCGGTACTCCACCGAAGCGACGGCACACCCGCCATGCCGTGCGAGATGACGGCAGATGCCGTCATGCGTGTCCACGCTGCCGATCACCCACCCGCCGCCGTGAATGAAGACGACCAGCGGGGCGCCGTCGGCACCGGCCCCGGCGGGCGGACGATAGAGCCGTACCCGAATGCTGCCGTCCGCGACGGGAACATCGATGTCTTCATGGACAACGGCCGCGTCACCCGTGAGGCCGTTCAATTCGCAGGCCCGCACGAAGTTCACGCGCGACTGGTCGACGGAAAAGCTGCCGTAGTGTCGTCCGCCCAGTTCGCGGAACGCCCGAACGGCGTCCCGAGCATCGTCAGCCACCTCGGTCAGCGGCAACCAGTGCACCGATGTCATGTGCCTCTCCGCTCAGATCGCAGCGAACACGCTTTGATCCCACTGCGTCGCGGCGCGGTACTCTTCCACCGTGCCCGGCCAGTTGTTGATCACCTTGCCTTGCGCGTTCTTGTACCAGCTCGAGCAGCCTGCCGAAAACGCCGAGCCGGCCATCGCCGACTGCAGCTTGTCGTTGTATTCGTCAAACACGGCCCGATCGACATCAACAGCCTTCACGCCAGCCGAAGCCATGCCGCCGATCGCGTCGATGATGTAGTTCTGCTGGATCTCGAGCATCGACACGATGGAGTTGTGGTTCAGGTTCGTATTCGGCCCATACAACATGAACATGTTCGGAAAACCAGGCACGGTCATGCCCAGATAGGCTTCCGGGCCGTCTGCCCATGCCTGCGCCAACGTGCGGTCCGTTCCACGCACCTGCAGACTGCCCTGGAAAGCCTGACTCTCGAATCCGGTTCCGAACACGACGACGTCGAACGGAAGCAGACGCCCGTCCCGGGTCACGATGCCCTCGTCGACGAACGATTCCACCCCCGCCGTCTCCAGCGCGACGTTGTCGCGCATGAGCGCCGGATAGTAGTCGTCCGATCGCAGAATCCGTTTGCACGCGTATTCATAGTCCGGCGTCAGTTGCTCGCGCAGTACCGGGTCGGGCACCTGGCGATGAAGGTGGGCCAACGCGAGACTCTTGCCTTCCTGCTGCGCGTTGGAACCCATCCGGGTCCGCTCGAACCCGGACTCGCGGAACGCGTGCAGCGATTTCCGGCTTTCTTCGAAGAGATGGGGCTCGCGCTCGTAGGCATCGAGCTGCTCCGCCGAGAAGACGATCTGGTTGCGCGGCATGATCCAGTTCGCGCTTCGCTGGAATACCGTCAGGTGATCGACCTTCGGCGCGATGAGCGGCACATACTGCACGGCGCTGGCCGCGTTGCCGATGCTTGCCACCCGCTTGCCGCTCAGGTCCACGTCGTGCCGCCACTCGGCGGAGTGGAAATATTCGCCGTTGAAATCCGCCAGGCCGCGAACCGCGGGGATCATCGGGCGGTTCAGTTGCCCCCAGGCCGGCACGAAGAATCGTGAGGTCATCCGGGAGCCGTCACTCAGCGCAAACCGCCAGAGGCTGGCGCCGGCATCCCATTCTGCACTCCGAATCTCGATGTTGAATCGCAGGTGTTCCGTCAGGTCGAACCGCGTGGCAAGCGATTTCAGATAGTGCAGCAGCTCGTTCCGGCCGGCATACATCGCGCTCACGCGCAAATGCGGATGGAAGCTGTAGCAGTACAGGTGCGATTCGGTATCGCATGCCGCGCCGGGATACGAATTGTCCAGCCAGACGCCGCCGAGATCGGGACGCTTTTCCAGCACGACAAAGTCGTCGATGCCCGCGATTTTCATGCGAGCGGCCATGCCGAGGCCTCCGAAGCCTGCACCCAGGATAACGATCTCGTGGTGCTCAATCCTTTCTACATTGTTCACGGTGCACTCTCTCTATTTACGTTACGGCGACTGCGGATTTGCCGGCGTCGGTTCAATAGGCCTGTTCGTACAGGCGCAATGCGTCCGACTCCGTGACGACGACCGGATTGTTCAACAGCAAGCGCTGCTGCTTCATCGCGTCGGCCGCGAGGGTCGGCAGGCTCGATTGCGTCACACCCACGTCGCGCAGGCGTCGCGGCGCGCCGGAGCGGTCCATCAGGTCTTCCAGGAATGCGATGAACGCCGCCGTGCGCGCCGTGGCGTCGCCCGTTCCACCCGCGCCGACGACGTCCGCCAGTTCCGAATAGTGCGAAGCCGCCGCTTCAGCGTTGAAACGCAGCACGGGTGCCAGCATCAACGCGTTGGACAAGCCGTGCGGAATATGGAAATGGCCACCCAACGGATACGCCAGTGCATGGACCGCGGCCACCGGCGCATTGGCGAAGGCTTGCCCCGCCAGCGTGGCGCCCAGCAGCATCGCCTCGCGGGCGCGCCGGTCTTCGCCGTTTTCGCAAGCCGGGATCAGGTTGCTCACCAGCAGTCGCAGCGCCTCACGCGCGAGCGCGTCGGAGATGGCATTCTTCTTGTGCTTGCTCGTATAGGCCTCGATGGCGTGAACCATCGCGTCGATGCCCGTCGCAGCGGTATGGCTGCGTGGCAGACCGACCGTCAGCTCGGCGTCCAGGATCACTTTGTCGGCATACAGCTGACGTGCGACGATGCCCATCTTGGTTGTTTCGTCAACCGAAACGATGGAGATGTTGGTGACTTCCGACCCGGTACCCGCCGTCGTCGGGATCTGCACCAACGGCAGGCGCGCCCCCTGAATGTTGCCGATGCCGTACATTTCCGCGAGCGATTGCCGCGACACGGTGAGCACGGCGGCCAGTTTTGCGATGTCCATCGACGAGCCGCCGCCCAGGCCAATGACGATGTCCGCCTCGGCACTGCGTGCAAACTCGACGCAGCGCAAGACCACCTTCTCCGGCGGGTCGGCCACGACCTCGTCGAAAACCGCCACGCGGAATCCCTCGGCGGCCAACGACGCTTTCGCCGGTTCCAGCACACCGGCCTTGTGCAGTCCTGCATCGGTCACGATCAGGACACGGCGGCGCTCCGTCCATGCCGCCATCACCTGACCCAGGCGGCGCGCACAACCCCATTCCTGGAGAATGGACGGAACAGTTTCGAAGAGCATCGACTGCAGGGACATTTCCATTGACGTTTCCTTGATGCGGACGTTGGCCGTTAGACCTGGGTGCACAGGTACTTGATTTCCAGGTATTCCTCGATGCCGTAACGGGACCCCTCACGGCCCAGGCCCGATTGCTTGACCCCGCCGAACGGCGCGACCTCGTTGGAAATCACGCCGGTATTCAGGCCGACCATGCCGTACTCGAGCGCCTCACCCACACGCCAGATGCGGCCGTGGTCGCGTGTATAGAGATAGGCCGCGAGCCCGTACTCGGTGTCGTTGGCCATCGCGATCGCTTCTGCTTCATCCTCGAAGCGGAACACCGGGCCGACGGGCCCGAAAAGCTCCTCGCGTGCGAGACGCATGGCCGGCGTCGCATCGGCAATGACGGTCGGCTCGAAAAACGTGCCCCCAAGCGGATGGCGTTTACCGCCCGTGACGATTCGTGCGCCCTTGCTCACGGCATCGTCGATCAGCTGATTCAGGTGGTCACAGGCGGACTGCTGGATCAGCGGCCCCTGCTGCACCCCCGGTTCGATGCCGTTTCCTACCTTGAGCGCCTGAACTCGCCGGGTGAGCGCGTCGACGAAGCGGTCATGAATGCCCGCCTGGACGAGAAAGCGATTGGCGCACACACAGGTCTGGCCGCTATTCCGGTACTTCGACGCCATCGCACCTTCAACCGCGGCGTCGAGATCCGCGTCGTCGAACACGATGAAAGGTGCGTTGCCGCCGAGTTCGAGAGAGAGTCGCTTGATCGTCCCGGACGACTGGCTCATGAGCACGCGGCCGACTTCGGTCGAACCGGTGAACGAAAGCTTGCGCACGACCGGGCTGGCCGTGAGTACCGCGCCGATCTCGCGCGACGGGCCGCACACCACTTGAAGGACACCCGCCGGAATGCCCGCCCGCTCGGCCAGGACGGCAAGCGCAAGCGCCGTGAGCGGCGTCAGGTCCGCGGGGCGCACGATGATGGAGCAGCCCGCGGCCAGTGCTGGTGCAACTTTGCGCGTGATCATCGCGGCAGGAAAATTCCACGGCGTGATCGCGGCACACACGCCGATCGGCTGACGGATGACGAGAATGCGCTTGTCGCCTTGCGGGTGCGGAATGACGTCGCCGTAGACACGCTTCGCTTCTTCGGCGAACCACTCCACGAAAGAAGCCGCATACATGATTTCGCCGCGAGCCTCCGCCAGCGGCTTGCCCTGCTCCGACGTCATGATCAGCGCGAGATCGTCGGCATTCGCCACGATCAGGTCGTACCAGGCGCGCAGTATCTTCGCGCGCTCGTGGCTGGTGCGTTTCTGCCAGCCTTGTTGTGCAAGCGCCGACGACGCAATGGCCTGCTCGACCTCCGCGGCGCCGAGGCTGGCCACGCGCGCCAGGATGTCACCCGTGGCCGGATTCGTGACGGGAAACGAACGGCCATCCGTACCCTCCGCCCATCCCGACGCAAGCCACGCACGCGTCTCCAGCAACGCGCCGTCTCGCAGTTGGGCGCGTAGCGCCGAGGGATCGATCGCTTGGTTCATCCTGCTGTGCATTTCATCCACGAGCACCGTCTCCAGAAATTCTTGTTTTTCCACCCGGGCGCTTTCGCGCCGACAGGCAAGAACCGCCCAGGCATCCATACGCGAACGCCTGCTCCATCGCCCAGGATTTCGCCTGACTTCCGGGAGTGGGGGTGGGCCAATGGCTCCGCCACGCGGAAGTCTTCGCAAAATGTTGCCCACGGGGAGGAAGTCCACGATCGAGCGGTGACTTCCAATTGGGGATGAAACAGGCATGTAGATCACTTGACATGGTCATTTGACCATAAACCATTTTCCGCGGCAACTCAGTAGTTCCACGGGCTGTCGGCGGCTCTTCGGGAGATGGCTGCGCAAGGTTGAGACAGTCAGACAAGTCGATCGCCCGGGACCCGTGTTGCCAAGGCGAACCCGGCGGATATGCTCGGCAGCGTACTGCGCGAAGGCGACGCCGCCTGCTTTGAAAGGCAGGCGGGCCTTTACCCGACCCGTGCAGCAGTTCGATGGACAGGTGAGTCAGTTCATGGAAGGGAACGCGGCGATTGCCATGCAAGCGCCGGAACGATGGTTCAAGAAATGGCAGCGTGTGGCATGGCTTCCACCGCGTTCGGGTTACAGAGTGATCTGGTGAGACCCGTGTGCGCCCAAGGCAAGCCAGCGGCACGGCGATATACGCATCAGGCGGTGATGACGCGCGCGGTGCGGCCGCTCAGGTTCCTACGTGAAAACGCGCTCCGAAGCGCGCCTTGCGGATGGCAAAACCGCGTATTTTCAGTGTAATATCCGCTGCAGAAGACCATTTGTATTATCAATCGAAATAATGAAAACAGTCAGCCGGATTCAATCCGGCGACTGATACGGGGAAAGCTTGAACTCGCCATTCAATACCGGGGTATCCGGATCCGTTGGGCCGCACGTGCCAGTTCACGTCGGCCGGATCTCTTCTTCTCTACGCCGACACGTCCCGCGCGGCCGACCCCATTCCGACTGATATCCCGCGCTGAACGGCCCGTTCCGCGTCGCTCGCCTTCGTAGCGCACGCCGGCACGCCGCCATCCCGCGATTCGGACAAACGTGCGCATGCCCGCACGGCGCCGTCACGTCGATCGATCAAAAGAAGAGGATTACTTAATTATGACTGCGTGTACCCACTGCGGAACCGAACTGCCCGGTGGTCTCAAGTTCTGCAAGCAATGCGGAACCCCGGTTGCGGCCATCCGGACCGAAGCGGCCAGCGCACCGTGTCGGAACTGCCACGCCGCTCTGACGCCGAACCAGCGTTTCTGCAACAAGTGCGGGACACCCGTCGCATCGGCGGATAGCGCCGACGCGATCGAGGTGGAAGTGGAGGTGCCCGCGCCGCCGGCCGAGCCAGCACCGCAACGCGCACACGTGGCGGTGGAATCTGCTCACGAACCTGCACGCGGCACCGTCGACGTTCAAGATACGCAAGCTGACTTCGGCGTCGAATCGATAGCGGCGAACACTGCAGGGAACGGTATCTCGCACGTCGCGAACACCGCCGATCCGGTATCGGGTCGTGCGAACGCGCCGCTGCAATCGCACGACGCCGCAACGACTGCCACGCACATCGCAGCGGCAGACCATCGAGGCGATGCGGTCGCTGCCTCGCCTGTCGTCACGGTCGTGCAAGCCGCGCCTGCGGGCGTATCGGTGAATACCGAAGCGGCACTCGCCGTCGACGAAACAGACGGGGTCGATGCAGTTGCCAACCCTCACCACGTACTGAACGCCGATGTCGCGTCGCCGCCCGCCGAACCCGTGCGTCCGGCATCCGGTGTGGTGCCCCGGCCGATACCGCAGACCGCGACGCCGAACGACGATACGTCGGCAAGACTCAAGATCGTCGCAGCCGGCGTCGCGGTCGCGATCGCCTGCGCGGGCGGCGCATTCTGGTGGCACGGCCGCCAGGCGAGCGCACCTGCAACGCCCGAACCGGTCGCCGCATCCACGGTTGCTGCCTTCACGGTCAACGCTGCATCGGACATCGCGGGACCGGGTTCCTCCACTGCCGGCGCGGTCGTTGCAACGATGCCGCCCGACGCACCGGCGTCCGCACCGACCGATACGGCCGCCGCAGCCATGACCGCGCCCGCGTCGGGCCCGGCCGTCGTCACGAATGTCACGACGGCTCCGGTGCCCGCGACGTCACCGGCGTCGAACGCACCGCCCGCATCCGCGAACGCGCAGCATCCGTCGCCCTTCGCGAAACTGCAGGACGACACGCCGACCGCCCCCGCCGCCGTTGCGGAGACCTCGCGCAGCAAGCCGCACCCGACACCGCCGGCCCGCCCGTCCACGGCGGCCAACCCTGCCGCGCCCGCCGTCGACGGCCTGCTGAAACGCGCGCAGGGCGACCTGTCGCGCGGCCAGTACGACAAGGCCATCGCGACAGCGGAAAGCGTCCTTGCGATCGAGCCCGGCAATCGTCCGGCGAAGACGCTGATCGACAAGGCGAAGGCGCGGCAGATGGATGCACTGCGCAACAACAGCACACTTGAATGAAGCGCCGGAGAAGACCGACATGACAATCCAGAAAACCCTCGCCGCGGCCTGCGCGGTCACCTTGCTCGCCAGCGGCTGCGCCACCCAGAACGGAGCCGGCGGGATCTCGTCCGAATCCGTCCTGCGCTGTACCGCGCTCGGCGCCGGCGGCGCGCTGGTCGGCGCGCTGATCGGCGGCACCAAGGGCGCGATCGGCGGCGCGGTTGCCGGGCTCGCCGCGTGCGCCGTGATCGAAGTCGCGACGCGGCAGACGAAGACGGCGGCCGAAGTCGATCGCGATTACCGCGCGAACAACCGCAACAACCTGCCGCCGTACGCGAAGATCGACGCCTACACCACGGTCGTGACGCCCCGCTCCGCCGTCAAGACCGGCGAGCCGATCAAGCTGGCTTCGCAGATTCGCGCGGTATCCGGCACGAACGAGCCCGTCCAGGAAGTCAAGGAAGTCGTGACCGTCTACGCGCCGTCGGGCGAGCAGTTCAAGCGCGGCGAGAAGATCGTCAACGCGACGCCGGGCAGCGGCGAATTCGACAACAGCTTCACGCTGAAACTGCCGTCGGGTGCGCCGCAAGGCACGTACACGCTGAAAAGCCAGGTCTACCTGAACGGCAAGCCGGGCTCGACCCGGCAATCCAGCATCCAGCTCGCGCAGGTCGACGGCGTCACCGTCGTCGCGCTGCTCGACGCCCCCGCCGCACACTGACCGGCCCGCACCTGCAAGGAGATTCAACGATGTCAACGCTCGATCAAGCCCCCGTGTCGGGGAAGTTCGGCCTGCTGCGCGCCGCCGAGGCCGTCACGAACTGGCGCGCACTCGCCATGTGCGCGTTCGCGCTCGTCGCCAGCATGCTGATGGGCATGCTCACGATCCAGGTACTCGGTCACAGCCCCGTGCTCGGCCTGCTGTTCATCATCGCGACCTTCGCGATCTCGCTGATCGGCTATTCCGCGGTCGGCATCGTGCTGATGCGCGATGCACAGGGTGAGTCGGTCGGATTCGTCGATGCGCTGCTGCAGGCGACGTTCAGCGCCCATCGCCTCGTCGGCATCGGCGTGCTGCTCGCGGTCGGCTGGGTCCTGCTGCTGCTCGCGCTGCTGATCGTGTTCCTGGTCTGCAAGATCCCGGGCGTCGGGCCGCTGCTGTACGCGATCGCATATCCGGTCGCGGCGATCGCCGCGGGTGCGATCTTCGCCGGCATGGGGTACGTCGGCTATCCGCTCGCCGCGCCCGCCATCTGGCAAGGCAACTCGACGCTGCAGACCGCCGCGCGCCTGCTGCAGATCGGCCGCCGCCAGCTGCTCGGCGTGATCGTCCGGATGTTCGGGCTGCTGCTGCTCGTCGGCGTCCTGTCCGCGATCGTGTTCGGCATTCTCGGTACGGGCGCCGCGATCGCATCGTCGATCTCGGCGGCAACCGGCACCAGCCCGTTGGGTGGCCTGATGGGCACGCTCGGCGGCCTGGGCGGCCTCGGCCGGCACGCCAGCGCCTACGGCCTCGGCGCGGATGCGGCGGGAGGCGGATTCGACTACCGCAGCATGGCCTATCTGGGCGCGTACGGCTTCGGCAACGGCCTGCTGTTCGCGATCGGTCTCGTGATTCCGTTCCTGACGTTCGTCAACGGCACGTGCCTCATCTATCTGCAGACGGTCAGCGGCGTCGATTTCTCCGCAACGGAAGAGAAGCTGAGCCAGCACGTCGCGGACGCGAAACGCCACGCCGAACAGGCACGCGAACGCGCCGCCGATCACCTTGCGAAAGCACGCGACTCGCGCGCAGCCGGCACGGCGGGCGCAGCGGGGACGGCTTCACTGCCGGCATCGGATACAAAATCGCCCGCCGCGGACGAGGCCACGGCCTGTGCGCAGTGCCACAAGCCGATGGCCGCCGACGACCTGTTCTGCGGCGAATGCGGTGCGCGCCGTCACGCTTGACGGCAGCGAACAACCCTGCCTACACCCTCCCCGCCAGATGAAACCGTGACGCCGGATGCCACAGCTGCACCGACGTCGCGACCTGCCCGCCGACCCACGTGCGCCGCCGCAGCAGCAGACACGGTTCGCCGATTTCCATCACGAGGTGCCGGCGCACCTGCGCATCGGGCTTCTGCGCGTAGATGCGGAACTCCGCACGCTGGATCGGCGCGAGCCGAACCATGTAGTGGTTCGGGGTCTCGACCGTGAAATCCTGCTCGAGATAGGCGGGAAACAGCGCCGGATTGACGTAGCGATCCTCGAACTGGATCGGCTCGCCCTCCTCGCAATGCACGATGCGCGAATGAAACACCGGCCCCGCGCGAAGCCCGAGCGCTTCGATCGCTTCGGGATCGTCGCTGCTTTCGATCATCAGCACGCGCGCGCTGTGCCGATGGCCGCGCTCGGCGATCTCGTCCGCGATGTTGCGGATCTCGAGCACCGTCGATTCGTAATGACGGCGCTCGACAAAGGTGCCCGCCCCCTGGATGCGGGTCAGCACACGCTCGGCGGTCAGCTCGCGCAGCGCACGCGACACGGTCATGCGCGCCACGCCGAACTCCTTGACCAGTTCGGCCTCGGTCGGAATCGCGCCACCGGGCTTCCAGTCCCCGTTCGCGATCCGCTCGACCACGTAGCGCTTGATCTGCTGGTAGGCCGGCAGCGCGCGCGCCGGCACGTCGTCGCCCGGTACGGCCCCCGGCCGGGCCGCCGTATATCGTTCCGCTTCGTTCATGCGCCCTCGATCGAATGAAGATGGGATGACCTGCCGACCGTCGCACCGCCGCTGCGTCACCCCAGCGACGGCGGCACGCCCGCGACGATGGCGGCCGCGCTCGCGATGTCGTCCGCAAGCGGCCGGTCGTCGTGATACGCCGGCACGCGGTCGCGCACGTAACGCCACAGCGCGTCGGTCGGCGCCGCCCGCGACGCTTCGTTCTCCTGCAAATCGTACGCCTGCGCGGCGGCCAGCAACTCGATCGCGAGCACGCGCGTGGTGTTCTCGATGATGTCGAGCGCCTTCAGCGCGGCCGGCGTCGCATGGCACAGGTGGTCTTCCTGCAGGCCCGACGTGATGCCGCCGTCGAGGCTCGCGGGCGCGGCGAGCCGCTGGTTCTGCGCAACCAGCGCGACCGCGGTGTACTGCGCGATCATGAACCCGGAACACGTGCCGCCCGGCGCCGCGAGAAACGCCGGCAGCCCGCTCACGAGCGGATTGACGAGCCGGTCGAGCCGCCGCTCGGCAATCGCCGCGACCTGCGCCATCGCGGCCGCGAGGCTGTCCATCGCGAGCGCGATGCCCGCGCCGACCGCATGCGCCTGCGAATGGACGGTCGGCGCGTCGCGCGTGCCCGCGACGATCGGATTGTCGGTCACGGACGCGAGCTCGCGGTCGACGACTTCCGCCGTGACCGCCAGCACGTCGCGCGCCGCGCCGTGCACGTGCGGAATCGTGCGCAGGCTGAGCGGGTCCTGCGTATGTCGCCCGTTCGCCGCGGCGAGCATCGCGCTGTCGGCGAGCATCGCGCGCAGGCGCGCACCGACGTGCCCGATACCGGGCGAAATGCGCAGCGCCAGCGATGCCGGATCGAACGCGGCGAGCTGGCCGCCGAGATTCTCGAAGCTCGTCGCCGCAATCCAGTCGGCCCAGTCGAGCAGCCGCTCCGCACGGGCGAGCGCGAGCGCGGCGAGCCCCGTCACGCACGGCGTGCCGTTGACCAGGCTCAGCCCCTCCTTGGCGCCGAGCGCCAGCGGCTCGCGGCCGATGCGGCGCAGCGCTTCGTCGCCACGTATGCGTTCGCCGCCGTGCCGTGCGTGGCCGTGCCCGATACAGACGAGCGCGACGTGCGCCATGTGGGTCAGGTAGCCGACCGACCCGTGCGCCGGCACTTCCGGCAGGCAATCGTGCTCGAGCAGTGCGACCAGCTGGTCGACGATGTCGGCCCGCACACCGGAATGCCCGTGGGCGTAGTTGTTGATCGCGGCCGCGATGATCGCGCGCGTTTCCGCCGCACCGAGCGGCGCGCCGACGCCGACCGCGTGGCTCATCAGGATGTTGCGCGACAGCGTACCCTGCTGCGCGGGCGACACGATCACGTCGCATAGCGCACCGACGCCCGTGTTGACGCCATACGCGCGAATGCCGCGCGCGACGATTGCGTCGACGAGTTCGCGCGCCGCGACGACACGTCCGCGCGCGTCGTCGGTCAACGCGAGCGGCGCGCCGGCCGCCACCGCCGCGATCTGCCGCCAGTCGAGCGGCCGGGCCGAACGGAATACGGTCATGGCGGCCTCAGTTCGCGGCACGGTCATGATGGCTCGACACGAACTGGCGGAAGCGTTCGGAGCACTGGCCGCCGAACAGTTCGCCCGGCGTTCCGTCCGCATCGACCTCGCCCTGATGCAGGAACATCACGCGATTCGACACATGCCGCGCGAAGCCCATTTCGTGCGTGACGACCAGCATCGTGCGCCCTTCCTCCGCGAGCGAGCGCATCACGCGCAGCACCTCGCCGACCAGCTCCGGATCGAGCGCCGACGTCGGTTCGTCGAACAGCATCACCTTCGGATGCATCGCGAGCGCCCGCGCGATCGCGACCCGCTGCTGCTGGCCGCCCGACAGATGGGCCGGATAGTAGCCGCGCTTGTCCGCGAGGCCGACACGCGCGAGCAGCGCCTCGGCCTCCTCGACCGCCTCCGCGCGACTGCGCTTCTGCACACGCAGCGGCCCTTCGACGAGATTGTCGAGCACGGTCATGTGCGACCACAGGTTGAAGTTCTGGAACACCATCCCGAGCTGCGAGCGGATGCGGTCGACCTGGCGCCGGTCACCCGGATGCAGCTTGCCGTCGCGCGCGCGTTTCATCTTCAGTTCCTCGCCGGCGAGCGCGACCGAGCCGTCGTCGGGCGTTTCGAGCAGGTTCAGGCAGCGCAGGAAGGTACTCTTGCCCGATCCGCTCGCACCGAGGATCGAGATGACGTCGCCTTCGTGCGCATCGAGCGAAATGCCCTTCAGCACGTGGTGATCGCCGAACGACTTGTGGATGTTCCTGACCGACAGGGCGACGGGAGCAGCGGTGTTCATCGATTTCTCCTGGAAGGAAGGACGCGGTCAGGATGCGACACGCCGCGCATTACGTGCGTCGGCCGCGGGTGCGCCGGACGGCTTCGGCGCGCGCAGGTGGCCCGACAGCCGCCATTCGAGCGCGCCGAGCAGGCGTACGACGATGAAGTTCAGGCCCAGGTAGATGAGGGCCGCACACACGAACACCTCGGTCGTCCGGTAGGTTTGCTGGATGATCTGCTGCGCGACGCCCGTCACCTCCCACACGGTCACGAGGCTGGCGAGCGCGGTCGACTTCACCAGCAGCACGGCTTCGGTCGAATACGCGGGCAGGCACTGGCGCAGCGCGATCGGGCCGATCACGCGGCGCAGCAGCGCGAAGCCCGACAGGCCGATCGAATAGCCTGCCTCGATCTGCCCGACCGGCACGGCCATCAGCCCGCCGCGCAGGATCTCGGCCGTGTAGCCGGCCGTACACAGCGCGAGCGACAGCACCGCGCATACGTACGGTTCGCGCAGCAGCGGCCACATGAAGCTCTCGCGGATCACGCCGAACTGGCCAAGCCCGTAGTACACGAGAAACATCTGGATCAGCAGCGGCGAGCCGCGAAATACCAGGATGTAGGCACGCGCGAAGCGGTTCGGCAGCCAGCGCGGCGACACGCGCATCGTGACGATCACGAGCGACAGCAGGCCGCCGAGCACGAGCGACGCGAAGAACAGGCCGAGCGTGGTCGGTACCGCCGCGAGCAGCTGGCGCAGCGTGTCGAACAGGAAGTCGAAATCGAGTGACATGGGCGCGCTCCGTCAGTTGCGTGCGAAGTTGCGGCGGAACGACCGGCCGACGATCGCTTCAGCCCGGTTGAACACGCGGTTCGACAGCCCCGTCATGACCAGGTAGAGCGCGCCGCCCGCGACGAAGAACACGAAATACTGGTGGGTCGAATTCGCCGCGATCTGGCTCGTGCGCAGCAGCTCGGCGAGCCCGGTGACCGAGATCAGCGCCGAATCCTTCAGGCTCAACTGCCACACGTTGCCGATGCCGGGCAGCGCGAAGCGCAGGACCTGCGGAATCAGGATGCGGCGCAGGACCATGCTGCGCGGCATGCCGATCGAGCGCGCCGCTTCGAGCTCGCCCTTCGACACCGCGAGCACGGCCGCGCGATACACCTCGGCCTGGTACGCGCCGGAAATCATCCCCACCGCGAGCGCGCCGATCACGAACGGCGGCACGCCGATGAAGCCTTCCGCACCGAACCACTGGCCCACGGCCGTGACGAGCGTCGACCCGCCGAAATAGAACAGGTAGATGACGAGCAGTTCGGGCACGCCGCGAAACACCGTCGTGTACAGGTCGCCGAGCAGGCGGGCGCTGCGATAGCGCGACAGCTTCGCGGCCGCGATGCCCGCGCCGATCACGGCACCGACCGCGAGCGCGGCCAGCGTCAGCGCAACCGTCATCAGCGCGGCGAGCAGCAGCACGCCGCCCCAGCCTTCGGTTCCGAAGCCCAGCATTTCAAGGATCGCCATGCGTGCCTCCCGGCAAGCGTTGAGTGGATCGGCAGGATGCGCGCCGCCGCGCGTCGCTCATGCCGCTTGCGCGGCGGCGGCCGGACGTGCGCTTACGGGGTGACGTCGGTCTTGAACCACTTGTCGGCGAGCTTCTTCACGGTGCCGTCCGCGAGCGCGGCGCCGATCGCCGTATCGAACTTCGTCTTCAGGTCGGCATCCTGCTTGCGGAACGCGAGCCCTTCGCCCGGCCCCCAGATCGGCCCGCCGAGCTTCGGGCCCGCGAGCACGATCGATGCGTTGTCCTTCTTCGCGTTGTTCGCCGCGTAGTACGTGACATCGTCGAACGAGGCGTCGATGCGGCCGGCGACGAGGTCGAGATCGCGCTCGGGCGAGGTCTTGTACACGCGGATCGACGCGATGTCCTTGAAGCTGTCGTTGATGAACTTCGTGTAGACGGTGCCCGACTGGATGCCGATCGTCTTGCCCTTCAGCTGCTTGCGAAGCCCGTCGACAGTCGATTTGTCGGCATTCGCGTCGCCCGACAGCTTGACGATCGGCGCGCCCGGCGCCGCCTTCGGCAGGATCTTCGTATCGGTGACGGCGAACGTCGCGGGCGTCGCGGCATACGGGCGCGAGAACAGCAGGATCTTCTCCCGCTCCGGTGTAATCGAGATCGCATCCATCAGGACATCGAACTTGCCGGCCTGCAGCCCGGGAATCATTCCGTCCCAGTCCTGCGCGACCATATTGCACTGCACCTTGATGCGCTCGCACACGTTGGCGAGCAGTTCGGGCTCGAAGCCGCCGAGCTTGCCACCCGGCAGCGTGAGGTTCCACGGCGCGTAGCCGCCTTCGAGCGCCACCGTCACCGTCTTCCATTCCTTCGCCTGCACCGGCGCGGAAAGCGTGGCCGCTGCCGCTGCGATGATGCCGATCGTCCTGACTGCCCACTTGATGCGCTTGCCGTTCACGAGTTTTCTCCTTGCGTTGAAGATCGTCATCCCTTCGGTCATGCAAGCGGCCTCAGGAATTTGTCTATACAAGCATGCAAGAAGAAAAAACGAGCGACAAGCGTTGATCAAAAAAAACCGGGAAAACGCGGGAAATCCCCTAATTCCGGGGCTCTGACGTGCCTCTCGGTGGTGATTCGCGGCACGAACATGGTGCATTTCATCCGATCTTTCGATCAGGATGACTAGACAAATTCCTGATTCGACTGTTTCGCTAAACACACTAAAATCGCCGATCGAATCCCGCAGTCATGCCGGCAGGCGTGTCGCTCGCGCGCATCCCGCGAACCCGGCGACTGCGCGACGCGCATGCCCCTGCCATCACCACGCGGCAAACACGTCCTGCGCGATCCCGAAGCCCGTGCTCATTCCGGCGCCGCTCGTCACGACGACGACGCGCGTACCGTCATCCGGCGCCTCGATCACGCAATCGGCATCGGCTGCCGACGGATAGCTGCCGGTCCAGCGTTCGACGATGTCCAGCTCCGGCACATCGAGCGTCTCGTGCAGCAGGCGCAGGATCTGCGCATCGATCTCCTGCGTCGCGAACGGCAGCGGTGCGGCGCCGTATTCGTGCGAATCGCCCACCACGAGGCTGCCGTCGGCGCTCTGCACCGCGATCAGGTGGATGCCGTAACCGAGGCACACGGGCTCCTCCGCCTTCAGGCGCGTGCGCAATGCGTCGGCGGCGGGCAGCGCCGCGAAACCCGCGTAACGCAGCAGGCTCAGGTCGCTCATCACCGCGGCGCGCAGCGCCAGCGGGCGGCGCGGCCGCACGCGCAGCATCTGCAACTGGCACAGCCGCACCGCGTGCCGCGCGAACCAGTCGCCGTACAAGTGACGGCTGTCCGCATTGCCGCAGACGATCACGCGCTCCGCGTGCAACACGCCGCGCGACGTGCGCACGGTCGGCGTGCGCACCTCGTGCACCATCTCGCCGTAACGAAACGTCACGCCGAAGCGTTCCGCCAGCCAGGACGCCAGCAACCCGATCGCGGTACGCGGCTCGATGCGCAGTTCATGCGGGCTGTGCAGCACGCCTTGCGCGCCGTCGAGCCGCAACCCCGGCGCTACGGCCGCCGCTTCACCGGGGGTCATGACCCGGCAGCCGTCGGCCATGCCGGTCTGCATGAAGGCATCGATCAGGTGCATCGCCTCGGGGCGACGCGCAATCAGGTGGAGGCCCTTGTGCAGCACGTCGATGCCGGCTTGCGGCGCGACGTCCGCCCAGACCTCGCGGCTCGCCCGCGCACGCCGCCAGCTGTGTTCGGCGTGCTGCCCGGTGACGGTGACGAAGCCGAAATTGCGAATCGACGCGCCCACGCATGCGGCATCGCGTTCGATCACGCAGATGCGCAGCCCCTTGAGCGCTGCCGTATAGGCATGGGCGAGGCCGACGATGCCGGCGCCGACGATGACCACGTCATAAGAGTCTGCCGCTGTGATGGCGTTCACGATTGCATGTTCCTTCTGTCGAGATGACGCGCGCCGCCCTTGCGGGGCGAGCGTATCGGGTGCTGCTTGCCGCGTCCCATGGACGTATTCCCGCCTGCGAGGCAAACCGGCCGGCTCGCGTCGTGTATTCCCGGGACTGGCACACGATTCCGCACTGTCGCGACGCGAGATGACATCCGGATGAAAAGCCACAAAACAGCATGAATTGGCAAATTTTGCCATCGAACGACACGACGGAAGTTCGCGTCGGCCCATCGGCTCGCCGCATGGATATGCGCTGTCATCACGTCAAATCGTCGCGCTAGCTGCAGACGCGCAAGATCGCGCCGCTTCCGGTCATCCTCGTCGGCGAAGCATACTGGCGCCGCGCGGTCGACACCTGGCGTTTCTCGCGGACGAAGGAATGATCGACCGCCGCGACCTCGAGCTGTTCACCTCTTGCGAATCCGCCGCGCAGATCTGGCAGGCCATCGGAAGCGGGTATGCGCTGCGTCGGGAACGCGCGCCGGCGCGCTGCGATGCGGGCTCGAAGCGGCGCGCCGTGCAGGAATCCGCCGACGGCATCTGCACGATTCCAACCGCAGCTTCAGGCAACGCTGATTGAATCGCCCCGTGCCGACGACGATAATGAAATCACCGAGAACGGTTGCACGACCACCCGATCGCAGGCACGAGGAGAGACGTCATGTCACACGCCGACACCCGCACCGCCCCGGACCATGCGTCCGACGCGGCCGCCCTCGACACGCAGGCGCTCGTCGCCCTCGCGCGCGATGCCGGCATGCTCGTGATCCTCGACGGACAGATCGGGCGCGAACGCTACGAAAGCGTGACGGGATTGGTCGCGACGCTGGCCCGTTTCGTGCGGGCGCTGCAACTGTCGGCGCTCAAGGCCGCTTGACGCAGTGCGTGGCCGTGCCGCCCCGCCGGCATCCGGTGCGACGGCGGCGGCCCCGTCATCCGATGCAATGGCCGTTCTCCCGCTACCGCTTCATCCGTCCGCCCGGGTTGCCCGCCTCCCGGTGACCGTGCGCTGGCCGGCGCCTGCCACGCCTTTCGCCCGGTCGTCTCGGAGATGACGCCGCGATGAACCGGCCCCTGTCCGAGCGCGTCGCCCACCTGCTACCGGGTGTTGCGCTGCTCATGAACTACCGGCGTTCATGGCTCCCGCGCGACCTCTATGCGGGCCTCACACTGTCCGCCGTGCTGGTGCCGGTCGGCATGAGCTACGCGCAGGCGGCCGGCTTGCCGGCCATCACCGGGCTCCATGCATCGATCGCCGCGTTGCTCGCGTATGCGCTGCTGGGCCCGAGCCGGATCCTCGTGCTCGGCCCCGATTCGGCGCTGGCCGCGCTGATTGCCGGCGCGATCGCGCCGCTCGCCGGCCACGATCCGCAGCGCGCCGTCGCGCTGGCCGGCGCGCTGGCGCTGTCGGCCGGCACGATCTGCATCCTGCTCGGCACGCTCCGCCTCGGCTTCGTCACCGACCTGCTGTCGCGTCCGATCCAGTACGGTTACCTGAACGGCATCGCCGTTGCGCTCGCGATCGGCCGGTTGCCGGAACTGCTGGGCATGCCGGTATCGGGCGGCGACGTGCTCGGCAGTGTGCCGCGCATCGCGCATGCCCTCGTCGAACGCCGGTTCTCCATCGCTTCGGCCCTGCTGGGCATCGGGGTGCTCGCGACCATTTTCCTGATGAAACGCGCAATGCCGCGGGCGCCCGGCATACTGATCGCCGTGCTGGCGGCGACCGTGATCGCGCAGGTGTCGCCGCTGCACGGCGTCGCGACGGTCGGCCTGTTGCCGGCCGGCGCGCCCGTTGCGCACCTCCCGGCCGTCTCCTTCGCCGACCTGACGACGCTCGCGTCCGGCGCAATCGCCGTCGCGCTGGTGTCGTTCGCCGACATCAGCATGCTGTCGCGCGCCCTTTCCACGCGCGCACGCGATACGCCGGACCGCAACCAGGAACTGGTCGCACTGGGCGCCGCCAATCTGCTGGCCGGCGTGATGCAGGGCTGCGCCGTCAGCAGCAGCGCGTCCCGTACGCCCGTCGCGATTGCCGCGGGCGCGCAAAGCCAGGTCACGAATCTCGTCGCGGCGGCGTGCATCGCGATCCTGCTCGTTGCCGCACCGGCGCTGCTGACCCTGGTCCCGCGCCCGGCGCTGGCCGCCATCGTGATCTACGCGGCGTTCGGCATCGCGGATGTCCGCAGCGTCGTCCGGCTGTACCGGATGCGCCGCGGCGAATGCCTGATTTCGGTGCTCTGCTTTGCCGGCGTGATCGGCATGGGCGTCGTGCCCGGCATCCTGCTTGCCAGCGCGCTGTCGCTGCTGTCGTTCGTGTGGCGCGCGTGGCATCCGTACGATGCGGTGCTGGGCCGGCTGGCCGGCGTGCGCGGCTATCACGACATCGCACGGCATCCCGACGCGACACAGACGCCGGGGCTCGTGCTGTTCCGCTGGGATGCGCCGCTCTTCTACGCGAATGTCGAGATCTTCTGCGAGCATCTGCATGCTGCCGTTGCGGCGTCGGCGTCGGCGTCCCCGGTCACGCGCATCGTCGTCGCGTCCGAGCCCATCACCGATATCGACGTCAGTGCCGCGGACCGGCTCGTGGCGCTGTGCGAGGAACTCCGGGAGCAGAAGATCGCGCTGGGCTTCGCGGAGATGAAAGGCCCGGTAAAGGACCGCCTGCGCGCCTACGGGCTGTTCGACGTATTCGGTCCCGCCTGCTTCTTTCCGACCGTGACCGACGCGGTCGCGCATCATGTCGGGCGGCAACGCGAACAGGCGCGCGACGACGAACCGGTCTCGCGTCCCGCTGCGCCGCCTGCCGACGGAGATCAGGCGAACGACTAGGCACGTCGCTGCATGCGCGATACGACGTGCATTGCATCGGATGACGAACGAAATGCCGGCGCCCGTGCGACACGCTCGCGATCACCGCTGCCGCCGCTTCAGACTGTAAACGTGTTCGACTTCCTCATCTCGACCCACGTCATCCCGGCACGCAACCCGTCCAGCGCGGCCCCGCGCTCGGCGTCATGGGTCCGGCTGTGTCGGCGTTCGCCGGAAGCGGGCGTTGACGGAGGTCAACGGTTCGAAATCGTGCGGAACCGGCAGGCGCCTGGACGCGAGACGCCGGATCATCGCGGCACGCCGTTCACTCGAACCGGCACGCCGCGCGCGGCAGCGCCGCGAGCGTGTCGCTCGACAGTTTCAGAATGCCGTCGAAATTGGCCTGGTTGTCCGCCGGGCAGAAATCCGCGAGCGTCATACCGTCCGGACGCGTGTATTCGACATTGAACACGGCCTTGTTCAGCGCGACGAAGCTCGCGTAGTCGCCGCACTCGTGGAACCTGTTGCATTGCTCGTTGAGCGCCCAGTCGGCCACTTTCGCCATGGCGGCAGCGATACCCGAGCCGTTCTTGAGGCCCATCGACATCCCGCGATCGTGCGCGGCGGCGATCAGCGCCGTGTTGTACCGCAGCTGGTCGTCACGCGTCAGCGGAAAGCCGGTTTCCTGGCGATAGCTGTCGTCGAGGTCCGGCTCGATGCCGTCGCAACCCTTTTTCTTCGCCTGGTCGAGCCGCGCCAGCATCAGCGGCATCAGGATCGTGGTCTGGCGAATGTCCAGCCAGCGTTCGTGATCCTCGTATCCTTCGACGGGATTGCCGAGCACGCTGTCCGGAAACTTGCCGGCGTCGCCACGGGTGTCCTCCCGCCCGCCCACCTCCATGTAGCAGACGACATAGACGCCCTTCGCCTTCAGGCGCTGGATCGTGCCGGCATCGGTCAGCTCCATGTCGACGTCGAACATCTTGCGCGGGTTGTTCACGCCGTCGAGCACGCTCTCGTTGATCCGGTTGCCGTCGATCTGCCATTGCCAGCTCGTGCCGGGCACGAGCGGCTTCCACGCGGCGGCCTGCGACGCGCGCGCCGAGGCCGCTGCAACGGCGCTGCCGGGCACGGACGAATCGGAGTCGCCTCCGCACGCCGCGAGCAACAGCATCAGCACGAATGAAGCGAACGATCTTGCGGACATGACGAATCCTTTGCCTGTTGGCGGCTTGTCAGGATGCGAAGGGGTGAGGAAGACGCGTGCAGCGGGATGCGGGCCAAGGATCAGCCGATGCTGCGGTGGTACGGGAATGCGCGAGGTACGTGCGGATGGTAGGCGTGTTCGCCGCGCCCATCTGTTCCGATTTGTCGAATTTTGTGGGCGTGGTGGGCGCCGGCAAGCCGTCAACCTCGTGATGATCGAGAACCGCCGACGCTCGGCGACCGCAGCCGGAAAAATCGGAGTTTTTACGTTGAACACCGTTAACGCATCAAAAGCAAAAATAAAACAACTTGGTTTTTCAGAACCAGAAATTGAACCGATGTCACGACATCTTTATTTACAGCATTTCAATCACTCCAATGAATTATTCAATTCATGAAGGCAATTCGTGGATGCCACCTTCATCTCTTCAATCCATTTTCAGGCGACACGAGACACCCTCCCCGAGACCCGCCACACAAGAGGATATCAGCCATTCGCTTCATGACGTCACGCTCATTTTCGACAACCATCATCCTCATCATTCAAATGAAATAAACAATGAATAAATCGATTTAATTTGATTGACAATCAAACGCAAGGATAATTAAAGTCGTCGCCGACGGTGCGCGGGTCACCTCTCGATTCGCGCAACCACCCACCATCACCAGGGCAAGCAAGGCGATGAATTCAACTTACGGCAGCACCGCGGGCGGGATCAGCGTCGAGCCCAACGGCGCCCGCCACCGGCAACTCCGGATACGTCGCGGAACGGTGTCGGACACGTCGGGAATCTGCGCGCTGTTCGAACGGGAATACGGCGACTCGTCACACCCCTGTCTCGATGCGGGCTATGTGAGGCACGCCGTCTCGAACAAATCGGAACTGTGGTTTGTCGCCGAAGAGGAGACGCAAGCCACGATCGGTTGCATGAGCGTCAGCTACAACGCGCAGAATCGTTCGTGGGAATACGGCCGCGCGATGATTTCCCCGCACCATCGTCACCTGGGCGTCCTGTCGGCGCTGATGCAATCCGCGATCGACACGATTCCGGCCGCGGATCACGACCTGGCATTCGCGATTGCCCGCACCGATATCGCGCTGCGTGCGTTGCTGCGTCATCTCGATGGCGTCGTGGTCGGACACGACGGGTCACCCGACAGCGCGCATGGCGTGCGTGAACATCACGTCATCGCGCTCGAGAAATTCCGCTCGCCGCGCTTCAGGCATTGCCTGCCGCTCTCCCCGATCTTCCGCGAGTCCGAGATCCTGCGCAGCGCGATCCTCGAACCGCTCGGTGTCGCCGGTACGCCGGCACCGTATCCCGATACCTGTTTCTGGGGGCATGGGGACGAGTGTTCCGATGACTTCACGTTTCGTGTCGACGAGCGGGCCGATGCGATCTATCTCTGCCAGCATGCAGGCGGCCCGTTCATGACCGAGCGCGACGTCACGGGCGACCTGCTGCGTTTCCTGAAACGGCGCGGCACGACGACCTATGTCGGCGCGATCGTGCTCGCCGACAAGCTGACCCTGGTCAAGGCGATGCTCGAAGCCGGATTCCGGATCACGGCCTATTTGCCGGCGTGGCACTGGAGCCGCGGCGCGCGCTACGACTGCCTGCTGCTCGCCCGGCGAGACAACGGCTTCGCGAGCAAGAACGGACTCGACGCACACATCGACGTGCTCGATGCAGCCTACCGCGAGATCGGCCAACGCATCCTGTCCACCTGAGATCCGCGCCGGCCACGCGCCGCGCCCCAATCAATCCACTCAATCGAGGTAGCACATGACCCAAGACGAATGGCGCTCGGTCAAGGCGACATTGCCGAACGGACCCACGGGACACCTGACGCTCGCGCTCTGGTTCGCCGATGTCGCATTGCTTGCCGCTGCGTGGGTGCTTTGGCTCGCCGGCGGGCCCGGACGCATCGCCGCGCTCGTCCTCGCCACGCTCGCGCTGATTCACCTCTACCTGATCATGCACGAGGCACTGCACAACGCCGCATCGCGTACGCGCGCCTGCAACGAGGCCATCGGCCATCTCTGCGGATGGATCATCGGGTTGCCGTACCTGCCGCGGCGCAGAACGCATCTGGGCCATCACGCGTGGACCGCGCACCCGACACGGGATCCGGAGAATCGCAAGATGATCCAGAAGTTTTCCGTGATGACGGAACGCGGCGCGCGTACGCTCGAATTCATCTGGCGGCACTGGATCCCGATGATGGCGTTCAATCATTTCCTCAGCCACTGGATCGCACCGTTCCTGCAACGCGACACGCCTGCGCATCGCGCGAAATCGAATACCGAGATCGCATTCAGCGCGATCTACCTGGCCGGTTATGCGGCGGTCGGCGCGCTGGCATATCGTGCGGGCGTGCTCGGCAGCCTCATCGCGTTCTCGACGATCCTGTGGATCGTGTTGCTGATGGCCGTCGAACTGCTCAACCTTCCGCATCACGCCGAGATCCCGCTGCTGGCCGACGGCGCGGCACGCCCGCCGCTCTGGGAGCAGGACGTGGTGTCGCACAGCTGCGCCAACGTTCCCGTCTGGTCACGCTGGGTGATCCTGAATTTCAACCTTCACGTCGCTCATCATGCGTACCCATGGTTGCCGTGGTACGACCTGCCTCGCGCACAACGGCTTCTCGATGCAGTCTCGACGGCCGAGGCGCCGCGCCAGACCCACGAGTGGGCATTCGCCGTGACCAAGCGACGCCGGCCGCTGCTCGAACTGATGGGGCACTTCTTCGACAAGCGTGGCGCGTCGTCCCAGGGCGGACGCTGACCCACCGCCTGGGCGAGCGCATCCGTCGCGCGCCGGCGGCCCAGCCCTCGACGACAGCGGCGTCCGGTTGCCGGTCGCGGAAATCGGAGACCACGGGAAACGCCATCGCAATGCTGCTGATGCAGACGGCCCGCATGGTCCCCTCCGTGGCGCGGCTTCGTTCACCGGCCGGGCGCCAGGCCGTTGGCAAACCGGTTCGTATAACCGAGCGTACCGACACCGCCGATCGAATTGCACGTCGACGATGCGGCGCCGGGCGGACAATCGACGTCACGGTCGAACGACCAGAAGTGGACGCCCGCGAGACCATTCTGATTCACGAACTGCGCAACGGTGTCCGCATCCGCCGGCGTAAAGGTCTCGCCGACCACATCGTTGCCGCCGATCATCGGCGTCAGCTCGATCTGGCTGTACGGTACGCCCCAGTGATCGTGCAGGTTCATCGCCGCCTGGATCGCCGACTGCCCCATCTGGCAGGTGCCGTTCGCGACCACGCAGTTCCCCGCCCCGGCCGACCCGTAGTCCATCGTCATCAGGTCGATGGTGTAGTTCTTCAGGCCGGCCGCCTGAATCGCCTGCATGACCCAGTCGCCATACACGTTGAAGCTGTCGGGGGCGCTGGCGCCCCACGAGCTGGCCGTGGTCGCGCCCTGCTGGGAAGGGGCCAGTGTCGCCAGCGTGAAGCTGAAACGCAGGCCGGGATATTTCTGCTGGGCGACGGCCACGCGCCGGACGAGATCGTTGATCACCTGTTGCGTCTGCCCGCCCTCGATATCGAAATCGATTCCGATCAGGTTGTTCGATGCATAGCGATCGATGAAGGCCGCCATGCCCGCATCCGTCCCGCACGTGAACATGCCGGCCGCGCCGCCGGTGGAAATCACGTAATTCACATTGGCCGCGGTGAAAAGCGGCACATTGGCGGCCGCCATCGCGCCGCCGTCGACGCCCGCCCAGTTCTCGCTGCCGCATTCACCGGTCGCGAACGCGAGCGTCAGCGTACGGACACCGGTTGGCAGCACCGACAGCACCGGGCTCATCTGTCCGGTGACGTTCGTCGAGATGACGTTCGTGTTCCAGTTCATCGAAATCGTCGCGTCCTTGTACGGGCTATAGACGAATGCCGGCGCCGTGCCGGTGCTCGTCCCCGCCGCCGCGGCGGCGCCGGCGCCGAAAGACGCCCCTGCCAGCAGAAGCGCCAGCGCGCCCCTCACGGTCGATCGCTTCATGAATCCGGTTTTGTCGTTCTTCATTTTCATGCCCTCCATTCCGATTTGGTTCATGGTTTCCCCTTTTCGATTGACAAAGCTCCGCCCAGGTCGAATTCAAAAGAAATCAACCTTACAAATTGCCATTCGATGAAAAATTTCTATACTGATTCTGCTTTTTATATCAACGACGAAAAACGCCACGACTTCGGTCGATGTTAATGAAGCATGTCATCCACCACTTTCGTTCAGAACCGGATGTCCCCGACAACGTGATGCAAGCGGTATCGTTAAATCGTCACGCCGGCCCGAGATGGGGGGTCTGCCGCATGGTGGCCAATGTAGTAAAGCTTCAATCCGGCGCCCTCACTTCGTTTTGTTATACTACATAATTCTCAGTCAGCAACCCTGGAACCGATTATTTCCATTCATATCGAAACCCGAAAATATTCAGGCGATCACATTGCCATATTGCAATTGTCGCCATTCGATAATTCAAACAGATATCTCGCAGCCATTTGGCCGATTGTTTGAATCGGCGAAATTCAGATGACATGCTTTTGCCTCATCGTTTTGACGACCGACCCGCGATGACGTGACGTTGCCGTTCCCACCCTTGATTCATCCACCGAACCCGGAGGCCGAACATGACCGTCAATGTCGCCACCCAAGCGTCGACCCGCACCGCCGAACTGGTCACCCGGGTGTACGCGAGACTCCTGCTGGTCGGCTTCGCGCTGGCGCCTGGCTATCTGATCGCCTACCTGTCTTTCTTCCAGGATCCGTCGCTGAGATTCGAGAATCACGCCTTTCACGAACTGGCGATCGCGGCCGCCACGCTCGAAGGCGCGTTCGTCACATATGTCTGCTGGCGCTGCTATCGCCTGTCGGGCGAGCCGTTGCTGCGCTGGTTGACGCTGGGCTTTCTGGGCTTTTCCGTCATCTACGCGTTGCACGGCGCGTTCACCGGCATGGCGCATCACAATATCTGGCTGTTCCTGCTGTACGGACCGGCGTCGCGCCTGACCATGTCGATCCTGATCCTCGTCGGGCAGCTTACCTACAGTCACAAGGCCGACAGCGCGACAACCCGCGCCAATCCCCGCATCTGGTTACCGTGGCTCGCCCTGTTCGGGCTCGTCGACGTCGCGGTCGCCGTGATCGCCTACTCGCCGGTGGCCGGCCACCCGTGGGTACGCCTGTCGATGGAGGGCGGCGCATTGCTGCTTTCGGCCGTGAACGTCATCGCGCTGGTCATGCGCCGCATCCGCTCGCCGCTGATGACGATCTACGGCATTTCGGTCACCGCGTTCGCGCTCTCCTCGCTCGCGTTCATCCTCGGGCGGCCGTGGAATCACATGTGGTGGCTCGCGCATGCGATTTTCGCGGCCGGCTTCTTCCTGCTCAGTTTCGGCGTGGTGCAGGCCTTTCAAACGACCCGTTCGTTTTCGAAGATCTACAGCCAGGAAGAATTGTTTGCCCGGTTGAGGGAAGCGATGGCGAGAACGGAGCACGCGCTGCAGGCACTTCAACGGACCAACGAAAAACTCGAGCACCTGGCGGCCACGGACCCGCTCACGGGCGCGACCAACCGGCGGCAATTCATCGAAAGCGTCCAGGCGGAAATCAACCGCGCAAAGCGCCATGGCGCGCCGTTCTCGCTGCTCGCGCTCGATCTCGACCACTTCAAGGCGATCAACGACAGTTACGGCCATCAGGCGGGCGATCAGGTGTTGCAACGCTTCGTCGACAAATGCGCCGATGCGATCCGTCCGTACGATGGCGTGGCGCGGATGGGCGGAGAGGAATTCATGGTGTTGCTGCCGCAAGCCGCGCTGGACACCGCCCGGTCGATCGGCGAGCGCATCCGCGCGGCAATCGCGGACGCGCCGTTCGAAGCCGGCGTCGGCGAACCGGTCAAGGTCACCGTCAGCGTCGGCGCCTCCGAATTCGGCCGGGACGGCGAGACGATCGACGCGATCCTGCGCAAGGCGGACGAACGCCTGTACCGCGCGAAGCATCAAGGTCGCAACCGGGTGGTCGCCGGATAGCAGGTTGGCGTGCCGGTGCCGTCAACCGCGTCCGTGTCAGGCGTTCTTCACTCCATGACGCCCCGGCCATCGCCGGGCGCGCCATGTCGCAGCCGTATCAGAACGGACTGCGTGTCGAATCGCCATTGGTGAACGTCGCGTCGACGACCTGATAGAACGCCATCGCCGTATCCGCGACTTCCCAGACCGCGAGGATCACGTGGTAACCGCTACGCATCGGCAACCGGCATTGATGAATGGTCGGCTGCTGCGGCACCAGGTTCGCGTTCGGATCCCAGTAAGGCTGGCCGGGATTCTGGATCGTGCAGAACGGCGTGGGCTCGAACTGCGCGCGCGTCAGCTTTTCCGACGGGTTCCAGTCGGCGCGTGTAATGAAGTAGTTCCAGCGACGCGTCTTGTGCACGGCGCTGAATTCCCATTTGAAATTCTGCAACGCGCCCGGCCGCAGCGGGATCTTCTGCCAGCGGCTCGGCGACTGCTCGTTCAGCACGGGCAGCGGGCCATTCGTGCTGGCGCCGGCGATTTCGCCGTCCGGCGGCGGTGCGGCATTCTTCGCGTCGGCCGGCGCGAACGGATCGGACAGGCCGCTTTGCGTCGCCGGGAAGAACTTGCCGTTCTCCATCGCGTTCGCGTGCCACGCGTCGACGTGACAGTCCGGATTCTGCCCTTGCGTGCACAGCACGATGCGCGAAGGCGGTTCGGTCAAACGGCCGTGCGCGTGAGCACCGGCCGCCGCGACCAGCAGTGCCACGCCGGTCAGCGAGCGTGACATCACGGAAGCAGCATATCTGCGGATGATCTTGTTCATGAGCCCTCATGCCATGGATATCGGAACGGATATGCGCGCATCGCGCCTGCCGCAAGATCCCGGGCAGGGATGCCTGTCGACGCGTCGTCGCGCACACGGATCGGCAAAAGCGGCAGCCAGATGAAGCCACGGCAAGCGATGATTCATCGCCACGCTTTCTGACAAATCACTTTCACCGAACCGAACCTTATCCACAAAAATCGGAAAAATAAACGTCCCGCATGGATAGCTTTTTAATTTTAATCAAACACCTGAATCGTTTTCCATTCCGACCTGCTTTTATCCATATTTAAATCCGGATATTGAATAAATCGCCATTTCATTTAAAAATCCGATAGCGATCATTCGGCAGGTGGTTTTGCCCTTTGGCGCTCGTTGTCGAATATCGCGACGGGGCGTGGACCGATTACACAGGACCTGCGCTAATCACACGGCTGGCCTTGACTTCATCCGCCGCATTTCTCTCGCCAGGGGTCATCATTCCGTTCGCATTCCGAATGCTTCCGGATTGTCATTCGATCACCCGAGTGCGATGCCGACCGATTCGCCGACGTCTTCGTTCACGAATTCGTCAAGCAGCCAGTCCCGTCGATGAAGCAACCGTGAGATCCCGGTTGAACTGCGTCATGCAGTTCAGGTCGAGCGCGCGAATCTGCTCGGTCATGAAATCGACGAAGATGCGGATGCGCGTCGGCAGGTGTTGCCGGCTCAGATAGCAGATGTAATGGCCGCGGTCATCCGGCACATGCTTCGCCAGCGCGACGACGAGTTCGTTCGACGCGAGATGGTCGCGAATCTGGTAGCCGGCCATCTGCGCGATCCCCGCTCCGTTCAGCACCGCGCGCAATACCAGGTCCGTGTCGTTGAACGTGAGGCGCGAGGTCGGCAGGTACTTCCGCGGGCGGCCGTCGACATTGAACTCCCATTCGAACAGGCGTCCGCTCGCGAACCTGAAATTGATGCACGCGTGCCGGTCGAGGTCTTCCAGGCTCTGCGGCAGCCCGTGCCTCGCCACGTACGACGGCGCCGCGCAGAGCGCCATCTGCATCGGAATCAACTGGCGGGCGATGATGCTGGAATCCTCGATGCGCCCGTTGCGGAACGACACGTCGATCCGCTCGGACACCAGGTCGATCGGCCGGTCGTCGAGCAGCAGGTCGATGACGATGTCCGGGTACGCGTCCGCGAATTTTGCCAGCAGCGGCGCCACGACCTTCCTGCCGAATCCCACGGCCGAGCTGATGCGAATGAGGCCGCGCGGCGGCCCCTGCCGCAACTCGAGCATGTCGTTCATGGCTTCCACGATCTGCGCCACGCCCTGATGGCAGTTCTCGAAGAATCGCCGGCCCTCGCACGTCAGCTCGGTCGTGCGCGTGGTCCGCTGGAACAGCCGCGTGCTCAGCTGGGCCTCCAGCTTCTGGACGTTCCGGCTCACGGCCGGCCGCCCGACGCCGAGCCGTTCGGCGGCCTTGGTGAAGCTTCCCTCGCTCGCCACGGCAACGAATGCCAGGATGCCCGCATAGCTCGCACCAAAGCTCGCCGACAGGGCATCGGCACGACCGGTCAGGTCGCGCCGCACGCTGTACTCCGATGGTTCCGAATGATTCATTTCCCGCTGCCCCCATGCCAATCATCCCGATTGCCCGCTCTCCGCGGGTGCCCGCGAACCGTCACACGTGCGAACGCGAATCAGCCTCGTGCCAGCCACTGGTCGAGGCCGATGCGGCCGAGTCGCGCATTCCCGAGCGGCACCAGCGAGGTTTCCTCGACGCGGCCGCCGTAGTAGCGGGCCTCGCGATCGGTCACCACCGCGCGCGGATCGCCGACCGACTTCAGGTAGCGCGCGACGATCTCCGCGAACGGCGCGCGATCCGGGCCCGCGATCTCGACCGTGCCGTTCTGCGGCACGGCGAGCGCGATCTGCGCGACGAGCGCCGACACGTCTTCCGCGGCGATCGGCTGAAACAGGCCGTCGCCGATGCGGACCGTGCCGTCCTGCGTGCTGAAGTCCGCGATGCCGCCGATGAATTCCATGAATTGCGTCGCGCGCACGATCGTGTACGGCACGCCCGCCGCTTCGATCGCCTGTTCCTGCGCGACCTTGGCCAGGAAATAGCCGTTCTCCGGCATCCGGTCGCAGCCGACGATCGACAGCGCGACGTGATGGCGCACGCCCGCGGCCACTTCAGCCTTGCCGAGATTGCGTGCCGATGTGCGGAAGAAGTCCAGTACCGCCTGCGGCTCCCACGACGGCGCGTTCGTCACGTCCACCACGACATCCGCGTCCGTCAATGCATCGGTCAGCCCCTCTCCCGTGACGGTATTGACGCCGGTGCGCGGCGAGGCGGCCAGCGCCTGATGACCCGCTTCGGCGAGCAACGTGACGACACGCGAGCCGATCAGGCCCGAACCACCGATGACAACGATCTTCATCGCACAATCTCCTGACGAATGGATTTGACTGGAATGCGACAGGGCATGACAGGCGCCGGATCGGGAGAAGGCGGTCACGACCGTCGCATCGCGTGACGCAATTGTGGAAGAATCATGTCCTATCCATCAGTGCCAAGAATCGGCGATCGGACTAGTCCAAGCGGGATCCGATCCTGTCCCTGCGCTCATTACCAGAGAGGCCGTGATGTCCACGCCCACCCTTCCGCTGACCATCGAAATCGACCGGCAGCACCAGTTGCCGCTCTATCTGCAGATCTGCGAGCGGTTCAGGGCCGCGATCGCCGCCGGCCACCTGCGCCCCGGCGACCGCGTACCCGCGCTGCGCGGCCTGGCGACGCAACTGAACACGGCGCGCGGCACCGTCGAACAGGCGTACACGATCCTGGTCGACGAGGGCTATCTGCAAATGCGCGGCGCGGCAGGCACGTTCGTCTCGCCGTCCCTGCCGATCTCGCTGACCCGCACGTCGCCGCCGCGCACCGGCGCACCGACGAACCGGCCCGGCGAACAGGCGGGCCCGCCTCGGGCGTCGGCGCCGCCGGCCCCGTCGATCCCGCCCGCCGACATCCTGCCGCCGCGGCGCCCACAGCCGATCGCCGTCGCGCTGAGCGGCGAGCCGAGCCCGCTGCAACCCGGGCTCCCGGCGCTCGACGCGTTTCCGCGCAAGGTCTGGCACCGGCTCGTGTCGCTGCGCGCGCGCAGTGGCGAACGCGCGCTGCTCGGCTATCCGAATCCGGCCGGCTACCGGCCGCTGCGCGAACACATCGCCACCTATCTGACGCTGTCGCGCGGCGTCACCTGCGTGCCGGACCAGGTCTTCGTCACCGGCGGCTACCGCGCCACGCTGGAACTCATGCTGCGCAGCCTCGCCCGGGCGAACGATCGCGTGTGGTTCGAGGATCCCGGCTATCTGCTCGCCCGCGGCTTCCTGTCCGAGACCGGCGTGCAACTCGTCCCCGTGCCGGTGGACGACGAAGGGATCGACGTCGCGCGCGGCATGCAACTGGACCCGCAAGCCCGCTTCGCCCTGGTGACGCCGTCGCATCAGAGCCCGCTCGGGCATACGCTGTCGCTGTCCCGCCGCATCGCGCTGCTGGACTGGGCCGCCAGGACGTCGGGGTGGATCATCGAGGACGACTACGACAGCGAGTTTCGTTATCTCGGCCGCCCGCTGCCGGCGTTGAAGAGCCTCGATCGACGCGATCACGTGATTTATTGCAGCACCTTCAGCAAGGCGATGTATCCCGGCCTGCGGCTCGCCTACGCGGTCGTGCCCGAGCGCGCGGTGGAGCGGGTCGAGCGCGTGGCATGCAGCATGAACGCCGGTTCGCCGCCCCTCCTGCAGGCCGCCCTCGCCGATTTCATCGAACAGGGTCATTTTGCGCGGCACCTGAAGCGGATGCGCGCGCTGTACGTCGAGCGCCGCATGCTGATCGTGCACGCGCTGCGGCAGGCGTTCGGCGAGCGGCTGATCGTCGAATTGCCGGCGGGCGGCATCCAGTTCGCGGTGCAGTTCACCGACGGGCCCGACGGACCGGTCGACGACGTCGCCGTCGCAGCCCGCGCGCGCGACGCCGGCCTCGCGGTCCTGCCGCTGTCGATCTGGTACACGAACAGCCACACGCGGCAAACGCCGCGCGGCCTCGTCATCGGGTTCGCGAACATCGTCGACGCGGACGAAGCGCAACGTCACGCGCGAACGCTGCGCGCCTGCCTGGACCGCTGACGCGCGGCGCGCAACGGCCGGGCGCCGCGTCACGATCCCGATTGGTGCCCGAAGGGAAACATTGATTCGCCCGGGACGGCCATACCGCCGCCGATCGTGCTCCTCTAGCATGGAGCCGTTTTCCCGTAAGCCCGCCAGGGATCGTGCCGCACCGGAAGATCGCCGCATGGCTCGTGCGATCGTTCGCGCCACGCGTCCCTGGCAACGATATCTGCCCGGGGCCGCGCCGCCCCCGTTCGCAACAGCTTCGACGCACGACTGACCGGGAATCGAAGCGGCGCCGAACTCGAGCACGCATCATGGACGACAAGAAGCTCAAGGCCCCTGCGCTTTCCCTCCTCGACCGGTATCGGGGCGAGGCGTTTCAGCCGCTCTATACGACGAGCGTCACCGTGACCGGCGGCGAGACGGGACACGGCCGCGCGTCGGGCGTCGTTCGATCCGACGACGGCAGCCTCGCCCTCGATCTGCGCTTGCCCGCCGAACTCGGCGGCCCGGGCGGCGGCACCAATCCCGAACAGCTGCTCGCCGCCGGCTACGCCGCGTGCTTTCACGGCGCGCTGAACCTGCTCGAGCAACGCGCCGGCACGGCGCCGGCCGAGACCGACGTGGAGGTCCGGGTTTCGTTCGGCCGTGATCCGATGGACGGCGGTCATGCGTTGATCTTCGAGGTTCGTGTCCGGATGCGCGGCGTCGAGCGAAGCATCGCCGAGGAGCGGGTTCGCGCCGCGGAGCGCCTGTGCCCGTACGCCAAGATGGCCAGGCAAGGCGCCGTGAATGTCGTGACCGTCGTCGACTGACCCGACACGCGTCGGGCGCCGCCGCGCGGTGCGCCCCTGCCTTCGCCGCCGTCGCCTCGTGCCGCCTGGCCGCCCCCGCTGCGCGTTTCGCGACACGCTGAGTCCTCGATGAGGCCAAAGACATGCATCTCGGAAAATCCTACAAGCTGGCGGAATTCCTGATCTGGACGCGCTGGAAAGTTTACGAGCTCCTCGTTTTCGGGACCGTCCCGGTCGTCCTGTACACGTTCTTTTCGGTCAGGTGCTTGTCGATCCCGCTGACGATCGTGGCGCTCCTCGGCACCGCGACGTCGTTCATCGTCGGCTTCAAGAATGTCCAGACGTACAACCGCGCCGCGGACGCGCTGGACATCTGGACCGGCATCCTGGGCAAGAGCCGTCGCTGGGGCCAAATCGTGCAGGACTTCGTCGGCGACGAAGAGATCGCGCGAACCCTGGTCTATCGCCACCTCGCCTGGCTCACCGCGCTGCGCTACGACTTGCGCCGCCCGCGCGTCTGGGAAAGCACGAACAAGCGCTACAACGCGGAATACCGCCGGTTCTATCGCGTTCCGGAGTGGGAAAAGGACATCCGGGAGCTGCTCCCGGCATACCTGTCGCCGTCCGAAGCGGCACAGGCGTGCGCGTCCGCGTCGATCACGACGTTCGTGCTGGGCCTGCAACGCCGCACGCTCACGATGCTGCACACGGCCGGCCGCCTCGAAACGAGCTTCTACATGGACCTGCACAAGACGATCGGGGATTTCACCGACCTCCAGTCGCGCGCGGAGCGTTTCAAGAATTTCCCGTATCCGCGCCAGTACGCGACCGTCAGCTCGCTGTTCGTCCGATTCTTTTGCCTGTCCTTGCCGTTCGGTCTGCTGAACGAATTCAACCGGCTGAACGACGGCGTGAGCGGTTTCATGCACGGCTACATGGTCTGGCTGGTGGTGCCGTGCAGTGTCGCGGTGTCGTGGATGTACACCTCGCTCGACCAGGTCGGCGAGAGCACCGAGAACCCGTTCGAGGGCGGCGCGAACGACGTGCCCATTTCAACGCTGTGCGGCACGATCGAACGCGATCTCAGGGCGATGCTCGGGGAACACGCGGGTGCGCCGTGCGGCGACACGATCATCGCGCTGTAGCGAACCGCGCGCCTTCCCGCTGCGCTCGCCATCGCGCCGCCGGGCGTCTCGTGGAGTTGCGCGATGGCCTGCGCGTAGCCGGGGGCGTTCACGTTCGACCACCTGGCGAGCCGGGCATCGTGCAGGATCGTCCGGTCGTTCCAGCGAGTCGAGATCGGCGAACGCGCCGACGCCCTCGACATGGATTGGTGCCGAAGCGGCAACAGAATGCGCACCTGTCGGGCACTTCTGGCCCGCGTGGCCCGCGATTACGATGGTTGTCAGGCAGGCCGTGCGTGGGGCGCCACATGCACGGCCGGCAGTCGCGATTCCACATTTAAGGAAAACAGATCATGACGCAACGTATCAACTACTTCCAGCAATCGCCGGAACTGACCAAGAAGCTCGTCGAACTCGACGGGCTGTTTCAGAAGACGACGATCGAGACGCCGATCCGCGAGCTCGTCGAGATTCGCGCGTCGCAGCTCAACGGCTGCGCGTTCTGCGTCGACATGCACACCAAGATGGCAAAGATCCACGGCGAGCGCGAACTGCGCCTGCATCACGTCGCGATCTGGCGCGAGTCGACGCTGTTCTCGCCGCGCGAGCGCGCCGCGCTCGCATGGACCGAAGCGCTGACGCAGATCCCGTCGCACGGCGTGCCCGACGAGCTCTACGAACGCGTGCGGGGCCACTATTCCGAGAAGGAGCTGTCGGATCTCACCGTCCTCGTGGGCGCCATCAACTGCTGGAACCGGCTGAACGTCGCGTTCCGCGTCGTGCCCGGTTCGTTCGACAAGATGTTCGGGCTCGACAAGGCCAACCTGGAGTAACGACATGAAACGCCTCATGCTCGCGCTTGCACCGCTCGCGCTGTCGCTCCTGGCTCCCGTTCAGCCGGCCGCCGCCGCTCCGCACGCCACGGTGACGCAACTGTCCACGGAGCCGTTGCCCGAGTATCCGGGCAAGGAAGTGGAGATGATCGCCGTGGACTATCCGCCCGGCGCCGTCGATCCCGTGCATCGCCACGATGCACACGCATTCGTCTACGTGCTCGACGGCAGCATCGTGATGGGCCTGAACGGCGGGAAAACGGTCACGCTCCATGCCGGCGACACGTACCATGAAGGACCGGACGACGTGCACACGGTCGGACGAAACGCCAGCAGCACGAAGCCGGCGAAATTCATCGTGGTTCTGCTCAAGAACAAGGGCGCGCCGGTTCTTACCCCGGTGAAGTAAAGCGATCGCCGCCCGGGCCCGGCAACGCCGGGCCGCCGCGCAGGCATCCTGACGGCGAGCATGGGGCGCTGCCGGGCAAAGCGCGATCGGGCTTGCACGCCCGTGGTCCGGTCGCCGTTGACCCGCACGATCGACGAGCAACCGGGCCGGGCGCGCCGAGGTCACCAGGCGTGCGAGGCAATCCCGCGGACATAGCCGCGGCCTACAGCATCGCCTGGCTGACGAGCGCGTACTGTCCGCAGGCCGGGTCGGCCGGCCCTTCGTGCGCCGACGCCGGCGCGTTGCGCACCATCTTCGAACACGTATCGACCCGCGCCAAACCCTGTTCGGCCAGCCAGTCCGGCAAACTGGTCCCGTCCGGCACGTCGATGCGGACGAATTCGCCTTCCCGTTGCGTCAGCCAATGGCTGACGAGCGCCTTCGCATACGCATCGTCGCTCGCGCGCGGTGCGGCCACCGGGCCGATCACGTCGCCGCGCCCGAAACGCCGCAGCACCGAAAATCCGACCACCTCGCCATCGCGTTCGAGCACGACGCTTTCACCGCGCTGGAACAGCGCGGCCATCAGCGCATCGCGCTGGAGGCCGGACGCGCGCGCGTCCAGCTCGACGAGGCGCGGCCA
This sequence comes from Burkholderia sp. AU33423, assembly GCF_002223135.1. Classification (NCBI taxonomy): domain Bacteria; kingdom Pseudomonadati; phylum Pseudomonadota; class Betaproteobacteria; order Burkholderiales; family Burkholderiaceae; genus Burkholderia; species Burkholderia sp. AU33423. The sequence continues at coordinate 213,819 of NZ_NKFH01000010.1, read as the reverse complement.
GTCGGCCGGCGTTCCGGCCCGCAGCCGCACGCCTTCGGGCAGAACCACGTCGGCCGGCCGCACCACGTTCCCCTGATATTGGCCCAGCGATCCACACACGTTGAAGCCGAGCTTCTCGTACAGCGGCCGGCCGGCCGGCGTCGCATGCAGAAACGTGATGCGCGGCCCCAGCTCGTCGATGAGCATCTCCATCAGCTTGCGGCCGATGCCTCGCCCCTGATGCGCGTCGGACACGATGACATGCCCGATTGCGCCGCGATCGGCACCGTACTTCCAGCACATCGCCGTGCCGATCACCACGCCGTTTTCCTCGGCCGCGAACGCGGTCGAAGTGTCCGCGGAAAACTGCCAGTCTTCCGCCCTGAACGGCCAGCGAAGCGCGACGGTAAGCGCATGGGCCGCGGGGACGTCCGCGGCGGTGAAGCGCCGGTAGCGAAGCGCCGGCATCGTGTTGGAATCGTTCATCTCGTTTTCCCGTTTCATCAAGCAATCAAAAGTGTCGTCGTGCGCCACGGCCCGACTTCAATGCCGGCTTCGCGCATCACGGCGATCGCGTGAAGTAATGCTGCGCCAACGCGACCCAATAGCGGACGCCGGCCGGAATGATCTCGTCGTTGAAGTCGTATTTCGGGTGGTGCAGCGCCGGTGCGCTCGCGCCGTCCTGCGCATTGCCGATCAGCACGTACGCGCCCGGCCGCTCCTCCAGCATGAAGCCGAAGTCCTCGGACGTCATGTTCGGCGGCACGTCGCGGTCGACGCGCGCGTCGCCGAACGTGTCGCGAATCACCGCTTCGCACAGCGCCGTCTCGGCCGGCGTGTTGACCGTCGCCGGGTAGTACTGAAAAAATTCCACGTCGACCTGCGCGCCATAGGCCCCCGCGAGCCCTTCGCACGCAAGCCGCACGTCGCGCTGCAGCTTCTGCTGCAATGCCGACGACAGCGTGCGGATCGTGCCGCGCAGCTCGGCGGTGTCGGGAATCACGTTGTCCGTCGTGCCCGCATGGAACATGCAGACGGAGATGACCGCGGGATCCACCGGATCCTTGTGCCGCGCGGCGATGGTCTGACACTGCAGCACCATCGAGCACGCGAGCGGCACCGGATCGATGCCCAGATGCGGCTGCGCCGCGTGCGCACCCTTGCCCGTCACCGTGATCCTGAAGCGCGAGCCCGCGGCCATGATCGGGCCCGTGCGCAACCCGAAATGCCCGGCCGGCAACCCGGGCCAGTTGTGCATGCCGAATACCGCTTCCGTCGGGTATTGCTCGAACAGCCCGTCGTCGATCATCCTGCGCGCGCCCGCGCCGCCCTCTTCGCCCGGCTGAAACACGAAGTGAACGGTGCCAGGCAACTGCGGCAGATCCTTCAGCACGCGTGCGGCGCCGAGCAACATCACGGTATGGCCGTCATGGCCGCACGCGTGCATGATCCCGTGCGTGCACGATGCATGCGCGAAGTCGTTGGCTTCGTGGATCGGCAGCGCGTCCAGATCGGCGCGCAGCACGATGCCGCGGGTCGGATCGGCGCCGGGCAGGCTCGCGACGACGCCCGTGCCGCCCAGCCCGCGCGACACCGCATAGCCGAGCGCTTCGAGCTCGCGCGCGACGACGTCGGCCGTCCGGTGCTCTTCGAATCGCAACTCGGGATGCGCATGCAGGTCGCGGCGCAGCTTCGCCCAGTGCGCGTGATGCGCATGCAGCAACGGGTCGGGGATGACGGGGTTATCCAATTCCAATTTCGGCACCTGCGGAAAGTAAAAGGGTTCAGCCGTACTGCCGGCGCGATCGCGCGCGGCCGCCGTGTCAGTCGTAAAAGCCGACGATCGACTTGATCTCCATATACTCCTCCATCCCTTCGATCCCGTACTCGCGGCCGTTGCCCGATTGCTTGTACCCGCCGAACGGCGCCTGGGGGTCCCATGCCGGGTAGTTCAGATGCACCTGCCCCGCCCGGATGCGGGCAGCCACCGCGCGTACGTGTTCCTTGTCGGTGCCCTGCACGTGCGCGCCGAGCCCGTAGACCGTGTCGTTCGCGATCGCGATCGCTTCGTCGACGGTGTCGTAAGGCAGGATCGCGAGCACCGGGCCGAAGATCTCCTGCTGCGCGATCGCCATGTCGGTGCGCACGTCGGAGAAAATCGTCGGCCGCGCATAGAAGCCCCGGTCGAGACCCGCGGGCCGCCCAGGGCCGCCGGCGATCAGCTTCGCGCGTTCGCCGATGCCCACGTCGATCATCTGCGCAACCCGCCCGAACTGCGCGCGATTGGCCAACGGCCCGTGCGTGGTGGCTTCGTCGAACGGATCGCCGACCACGAGCGTTTGCGCGGTCGCGACGGCCAGCGCCTCGACCGCGCCGAGCACGGCGCGCGGCACGATCATGCGGGTCGGCGCGCTGCAAGATTGCCCCATGTTGCGGAACGCGGCGGCGACGCCCGGCGGGATCGCGCGCGACAGGTCCGCATCCGGCAACACGATATTCGGCGACTTGCCGCCGAGCTCCTGCGCGACGCGCTTGACGGTCGTCGCCGCCGCCTGCGCGACGAGCACGCCGGCGCGCGTCGATCCGGTGATCGACACCATGTCGACGTCCGGGTGCGACGACAGCGCGGCGCCCACCGTTTCGCCGCTGCCGCTCACGAGATTGAATACGCCGGCAGGCACGCCCGCATCGGCGATCACTTCCGCGAACAGCAGCGCGCTGAGCGGCGACAGCTCGCTCGGCTTCAGCACCACCGTGCAGCCTGCCGCGAGCGCCGGCCCGACCTTCGCGGTGATCTGGTAGATCGGCCAGTTCCACGGCGTGATCAGCGCGCACACGCCGATCGGCTCGCGCACGACCGCGGTCGTCCCGCGCCGCTCGACGAACGGGTAGCGCGCGAGGTTGTCGCGTGCTACGCGGATATGTTCGGCCGCTAGCGGCACGTGCGCGGCGCGCGCATAGCTGATCGGTGCGCCCATTTCCAGCGCGAGCGCGGTGGCGAACAGCTCCGCACGCTCCAGGATCAGCGCATGGATGCGATCGAGCAGCGCGGCGCGTTCTTGCGGTGAAGTCGCGGACCAGCGCTCGAACGCGCGGCGCGCGGCCTGCACCGCGCGGTCGGCGTCGCGCGCGCTGCCGAGCGGGATCTCGCCCAGCGTGTCTTCGGTCGACGGGCTGACGACCGCGAACCGGTCGCTGCCGTCGGGCAGCACCCAGTCGCCGTCGATGAAAAAGCGATCGAGCCGGCCGGCTTGCATCAGGTGAACAACAGGGGAATTCATTGCAGCTTGTCCTTGAGTCGATACCAGGCGCCGACGAACGGCAGGAACCACGGTTTGCCGAAGTGACCCGGAATCGCGGGCCAGTCGAAACCTTTCCACGGGTTGAGGTCAGCGCGTCCGTCCATGATCTCGGCCATCAACGTGCCCATCAGCGTGGCCATGTGCGTACCGTGGCCGCTATAGCCCATCGAGTAGTAAACGCCGTCCCGCTCGCCCGCGCGCGGCAGCCGGTTGGCCGTCATGTCGACCATTCCGCCCCAGCAATAGTCGATGCGCACGCTGGCCAGTTCGGGAAACACGGCGGCCAGTTGACGCCGCAGAATCGCGCCGCTCTTTTCGTCCGAACGCGGGTTCGACGTCGCGAACCGCGCGCGGCCGCCGAACAGCAGACGGCCATCGGGCGTCGTCCGGAAGAAGTTGACGAAGTTCTTCGTGTCGGTGGCCATCCGGCGCGTCGGCAGCAGGCGATCGAGCAGCTCGCGCGGCAACGGCTCGGTGACGATGATGAAGGCGCCCACGGGCACGACCCTGCGGCGAATCCAGCCGAACGGCCCGACGTGCGAAATGCCGCTCGCGAGCAGGACCTGGCGCGCACGGATCTCGCCGAGCGGGGTCCGCGCCGCATAGGTGCCGCGCGTGTCCCGCTTCAATTCCAGCACCGGCGCCTGCTCGACGATGTGCGCGCCGCGCGCCTGCGCAGCACGCGCCAGGCCGCGTACGTAACGGCCGACATGCATCCCCGCGCTCTTGCCGAACAGCAGCCCGCCGTGATAACGATCCGAGCCGATCTCGTCGCGCAGCTCGGCCTTCGTCACGAGGCGCGTGTCGGGGTCCACGCTCGCCGCGAGCAATGCCTGGCTGCGCGCGAGCTTGTCGTAGTGCTCGGGCTTCGCCGCGAGCTTCAGCTTGCCGGTGCGGGCGAAATTGCAATCGATCGACTCTTCCCTGACGAGCCGCTCGACCGTGTCGACGCCCGCGTCGAACGCCAGATAGAGCCGGTTCGCCAATTCCGTGCCGAGGCGTTGCGACAGCGACGCGTAATCCTGCGCGAAGCCGTTGTTGCACATGCCGCCGTTGCGACCCGACGCCGCCTGGCCGACGGTGCCCGCCTCGCAGACGATCACGCGCGCGCCCTTCCTGGCCAGCGCCAGCGCGGCGGCCGATCCCGTGATCCCGCCGCCCACCACCAGCACGTCGCAGCTGCCGTCGGGCAACTCCGGCGAGTGGCTCACGAATGGCTCCGACGTATCGAGCCAGTACGAACTGAAACGCATCAGGCACTCCCAAGCTGTCGCATCGCACTGTCGGACCGGCGAACGCTCACCGCACCGATCCGGCCGCGCGCGGGCGGTCCGGCTCGATGTGCGTCGAATACAGGCGGCCTCTCATCCATGTGACGGCGTTGCATCAGAAATCGGCGACCTTGCCCCATGCGGACTCGCTGAACCGGCCGGGCCGGTACGGCGCCGGGTCCACGAAAGGTTGCGCACCGGACGCCAGATCGGCGATCAGGTGCCCGGCGCCCGGGCCGATCCCGAAGCCGTGACCCGAAAAACCCGCCGCGAGGATCAGCCCCGGCACGCCCGGCACTTCGCCGATGCCCGGCACGCCGTCCGGCGTACTGTCGACGAACCCGGCCCACGCGTGCGTGATCTTCGCGTCGCGCAGTTCGGGCAACAGTTCGGCCGCGCGGCGGTACGTTTCGGCGACCGTCGGCATGTCGGGCTTCGGATCGAGAATGCGCACGGCTTCCATCGGCGTCGGCGCGTCGAGGCGCCAGCGCTTCAACGTTTCGTGGCCGCCGCGCACGCCTTCGAGGCCGCCCGGCAGCAGGTTACGCCAGCGTTTCGCGAACATCGGCACGAATTGCGGCGCGAAGCGCAGGAACTGCGGCGTCAGGTCCACGCGCGCGCGGCCGCTGATCGCCAATGCGTAGCGTCCGTCGCTGCGGCGCGTGACGGACACGCCGGACGTGTACATCGCATCCGGCAGCGGCGTGTCGACGGGCGACACGCTCAGGATCGACTGACGGATCGACGCCTGAGGAAACCGGATGCCGAGCTGGCGGCAGAACGACGACGCCCATGCGCCGCCGGCCATCACGACCGTTCGGGTCTTGATGACGCCGGCCTCGGTGACGACGCCCGCGACGCGGCCGCCTTCGAGTTCGATGCCGCGCGCCGCGCAGTGCTGGTGGACACTGCCGCCCAGCTTGATCAGCGCGGCGGCCACGGCCGGCGCGGCCTTGCCCGGATCGGCCGTGCCGTCGGTCGGCGAGAACACGCCGCCCTTCCACTGCCGCCCGGTGGCCCGTCCGCGTTCGGCGGCCTGCTTGCTGTCGAGCATGTACGTGGTCACGCCCGCGGTCTTCGCGAATTCGCCCCAGCTGGCCCAGCGGGACAGCTCGGCCTCGTCATTGCTGAGATACAGCAGCCCGCAGCGATGAAAGCCCGTGTCCTCGCCGGATTCGGCGGCGAATCGTTCCCACAGATCGATGCTCTTGCTTGCCATCGGCAATTCGCGCTCGTCGCGGTTCTGCTGCCGGCACCAGCCCCAGTTGCGGCTCGACTGCTCGGCGCCGATGCGCCCCTTCTCGACGAGCGCGACCGATAGGCCGCGGCGGGCCAGATAATAGGCAGTGAAGACGCCGATGATGCCGCCGCCGATCACGACGACGTCGGCCGCGGCCGGCGGCGTGGACAAGGTTTCGATATGGCGCAGCGGAGGGGACATGCTCAGTCTCGTTCGGTGGAGGGTTTGACGTTCTGCATCACGTAGAACTTCGCCACGCGTTCGCTGCTTTCCCACCCGATCGACGCGCCGCGCGGCACGAACAGCGCATCGCCGGTACCGAGCGACTGCACGCTGCCGTCGGGCGCCGCGAACCGGACGCCGCCGTCCAGCAGGAACATGAACTCGTTCGCGCGATGCGGCCGGACGATCCGGTGATACGGCGTCGAATCCCACGTACCCGCGCAGTACCCGGCGCCGTCGTCGGTGAATACGTTGTCGCTGCGGCATTGCGGCGCGGGGCCGAGCAGCACCTCGGCCGGCAGCGTGGCGGACGGCTTGAAGTCCGCGTCCGCGTGCAGCGCGAAGACGCCGCGTTTCGTCGGTTGCGCGCACGCTGCCGCGCAGAACGTCAGCAGCACCGGCGATTGCGCGGCGATGTGCAGTGCGGTGCCGCCGCCGATGACGGCGCCTTGCCCCGGGCCGACCACCAGCGGTGCGGCCCCGGCCGCTTCGAGCGTCAGCTCGCCCTGGATGACGACGACGGTTTCGATGTGCGGAAAGCTCGACACGTCCAGTTCGCCGACGAAAACGATCCGCCCCGCGGCCATCGCGTCGGGGCCTTCCCACGCAATCTCGCGATGCGACGCGAACGGATCGCTCGCGCCGAACGCCTGCTTGCGGAATGCGGTGGAAGACGGTGCGCCGTCGGCCCGGTGCAACACGAAAACTGCGGTCATTTCTGCTCCTGTGCAGTGCGTGACGGATTCGTTCAAAAGCTGTCACGCGATATCGGAAATCGTCGTTCGCCGGCGTTTCTGCCGGACACCCTCAGCGGCGCATGTCGTCCATGCGTGCGCTTATGCCGCGTGACACGACGCTTCGCGGCGTTCGGCGCGCAGGCGCGTCGATGGCGTTCGCACCGGCGCGCCGCCTGTTCGGGCGACCACGTAATCGCGCGGCGTGATCCCGAGCACGCGCCGGAAATGCCGGCACAGGTGGCTCTGATCGAAGAAGCCGACGTCGGTCGCGACGACCGACGGCGCGAGACCGGCGCGCAACAGGTCCTGCGCCCGCCGTATCCGCACGAGACACAGATACCGGTGCGGCGACAGCCCGGTTTCGCTGCGAAAACGCGCGGTGAAACGCGACACGCTCAACCCGGCCACCGCCGCGAGCGTGTCCAGGTTCAGCGGCTGCGCGAACGACGCGTCGATCGTGCGCAGCACGTCGCCGATCGCCGGCGAGACCGGCCGCGCGACACGCGGCGAGCCAACGAATTGCACTGTCATGTCGATTTCTCCCGGCGCTCGCTTCAATGCAGGAAATCCTGCATCCGGTAATACGCGCCGACGAGCGGCAAGAACCACGCGTGCCCGAAATGGCCCGGTATCGCCGGCCATTCGAGCTCGCGCCACGGGTTCGACGCGGCCGCGCCATACAGCACGTCGGCCATCACGCGGCCCATGTGCACCGACATCTGCACGCCGTGGCCGCTGTAGCCCATCGAGTAATAGAGGCCGTCGTGCTGGCCCGCGCGCGGCAGCCGGTCGGCGGTGATGTCGACGAGGCCGCCCCAGCAGTAGTCGAGCCGCACGCCGGCCAGTTCCGGGAAGTAGCCGGCCATGCCGGCACGCAGGACGTCGCCGCTCTTCGCGTCGGAGCGTGGGCTCGACATCGCGAAGCGCGCACGGCCGCCGAACAGCAGCCGGTTGTCGGGCGTCACGCGGAAGTAGTTGCCGATCTGGCGCGACGTCACGTATGCGCGGCGATGCGGAAACAGCCGGTTCAACTGCGCGTCGGGCAGCGGCTCGGTCACGACGATGAAGCTGCCGACCGGCGCGATGCGTCGCCGGAACCACGCGAACGGCCCGTGCTGCGATGCGCCGGTCGCGACCAGCACGCGGTCGGCGACGATCGTGCCGCGGGCACTGGTGATCCGGTGGCGCTCGCCGTCGAGCTTGTCGAGCTGTGTGACGGCCGCGTGCTCGTACACACGTGCGCCGGCCCGCACGGCCGCTTGCGCGAGGCCGACGCCGAACTTGCCCATGTGCATCTGCGCACCGTTGTGCTGCAGGAGCCCACCGTAAAAGCCGTCGGATGCGATTTCATCGCGGATTTTCGACGGCTCGATCAGCTCGATGTCGGGATCGACGTCGCGCCGCAACGCGTTGAAGGTCTTTTCGAGCCCCGCGAAATGCTGCGGCTTCGCGGCGAGCTTCAGCTTGCCGGCGCGCCGGAAATCGCAGTCGATCGCCTGTTCGGTCACGATCGTCTCGACGCTCTTCACCGCGCTTTCGTACGCGCGATAAAACTGTTTCGCCTGCGCGGCGCCGATGCGCGCGGCCAGCGACGCGTAGTCCTGCGCGACGCCCGTATTGCACTGGCCGCCGTTGCGGCCGGACGCTTCGCCGGCGACCTGCGCGGCTTCGAGCACGACCACCGAGACGCCGCGCTGCGCGAGCGCGAGCGCCGCCGACAAGCCGGTGAAACCGCCGCCGATCACGACCACGTCCGCGCGCCCTTCGACCGGCCCTTCGCTTCCGGCGTGAAACGCGGGACGGGTATCCAGCCAGTACGATTCCAGTTTCATTGGGTCCTTCTTGTGCATGCCGGCAACGACGATCGGCGACCGTTCAATGAGAATCATTTAATCACCGTCAAAAACCGCAGTTGCCGCGTATTCGCGCGCGGCACGCGTACAAATTGCCGTTTTGCGCGACCGCCGCAGCAGACTATGCGGCGGCCTGTTTACCGCACCGCGCGATGAACGGTTCGCGCGCCACGCACTACAGCTGCACCGGCGTGACACCCGCGGGAATCGGCTCCGCCTGGAAGCGCGCGAGATCCTCCTCGCTGCGATGGCACAGCACCTGCGCGCCGTTGCCGAGCGTGCGCAGCGACGGGGCCGTCCGGTTGCACACGCCGTCCACGCGCATCGCGCAGCGCGACAGGAACGGACACAGCTCGGCCTCGTTCTCGCGCTCGCCGATCGGCACCAGCGGCCGGTGGCAACGCTCGGCCGCATCGTCGAGCCAGCCCGCGCGCAACTCCGGCGCGGACGACACCAGCAGATGCGAATACGGGTGATAAGGCGGCGCGCACAGCGCGTCGCGGCTGCCCGTCTCCACGCGGCGGCCCGCATACAGCACGACGATGTCGTCGCTGATCGCGCGCACCTTCGCGATGTCGTGCGTGATGAACACGTACGACACGCCGAGCTTCGCCTGCAGGTCGCGCAGCAGCTCGATGATCGCGGCGCCGACCACGGTGTCGAGCGCCGACGTGACCTCGTCGCACAGGATCAGGTCGGGCTCGGCCGCGAGCGCACGCGCGAGATTCACGCGCTGCTTCTGCCCGCCCGACAGCTCGCCGGTACGCCGCGACGCGACCGCCGGCGGCAGCCGCACGAGTTCGAGCAGCTCCGCGACGCGCTGGCGTGCACGCGCGCCCTTGATCCCGTGGTAGAACGCGAGCGGCCGCGCGAGCGTGCGCTCGACGGTATGCACCGGGTTGAGCGCGGTATCGGCGTTCTGGAACACGATCTGCACGCGGCGGTGCTGCTCCTTCGTCCGTTTGGCGATATCGCGCGCGAGCGGCTCGCCGTCGAGCAGGATCGCGCCGCCGGTCGCCGGCACGAGGCCCGCGATCACCTTCGCGAGCGTCGTCTTGCCGGAACCCGATTCACCGATCACGCCGACCGTCTGCCCGCGCCCGATGCGCAGGTCGACTTCATGCAGGATCACCTTCGCGGGCCAGCCCTTCGCGGTACGGCCGCCGTAACCGGCGATCGCGCCGCGCACGTCGAGCAGCGGCGCCGGCGCGGCCGGCTCCTGTGCCTGCGCCGGCGCGTCGCGTTCGGCATCGTTCGGCGTGACCGCCGCGATCAGGCTCTGCGTGTATGGATGCGTCGGCGCATGCAGGATCTGTTCGGTGTCGCCCGCCTCGCGGATCACGCCGTCGCTCAGCACGACGATCCGGTCGGCCATCTGCGCGACCACGGCCAGGTCGTGCGACACGTACACCGCACTCATCCCGTAGCGCCGGATCACGTTCTTGAACGCCTGCAGCACGTCGATCTGCGTGGTCACGTCGAGCGCGGTGGTCGGCTCGTCGAGGATCACCAGCTCCGGATCGGTGATCAGCGCCATCGCGGCCATCAGCCGCTGCAGTTGACCGCCCGACACCTGGTGCGGATAGCGCTTGCCGATCGTCTCCGGCTCCGGCAGCGCGAGCGCGCGAAACAGCTCGATCGCCTTCGCCTGCGCGTCGCGCTTCGTCATCGTCTTGTGGATCAGCGCGCTCTCGATCACCTGGTCGAGAATCGTGCGCGACGGGTTGAACGCGGCGGCCGCGCTCTGCGCGATATACGCGACCTTGCGGCCGCGCAGCGCGGTCAGCGCCTCCGCGGAAAGCGTGCACACGTCGGTGCCGTCGAGCTTCACCGAGCCGCCGGCGATCCGGCATCCGGCGCGCGCATGGCCCATCAGCGACAACGCGATCGTCGTCTTGCCGGAGCCCGATTCGCCGATCAGCGCGAGCACCTCGCCGCGCCCGATCTCGAAGTCGACGCCGTGGACGATCGTCGTTTCCTCGCCGCCCGGCCGGCCGCCGACCACGCGCAGCCCGCGCACCTCGACGAGCGGGTTCGATTCGTGTCGCATCAGTGTCCTCCGGCGGCGCCGGCCGCGCCCTTGCGGCGGCCGCGATGCGGCAAGCCGTCGATCATCAGGTTGACGCCCACCGTCAGGATCGCGATCGCGACCGCGGGCATGATCGCGACGGCCGAGCCGTCGCCGAGGCTCGCGATGTTCTCGCGCACGAGCGAGCCGAGGTCCGCATACGGCGGCTGCACGCCGAGCCCGAGAAAGCTCAGGCCGCTCAGCAGCAGCACGACGAACGTGAAGCGCAGCCCGGTGTCCGCCAGCATCGGGTGGATCATGTTCGGCAGCATTTCGACGCACGCGATGTACAGCGCGCTTTCGCCGCGCGCCTTGGCCACCTGCACGAATTCGAGCGTGCTGATGTTGACGGCCAGCGCGCGCGCGATCCGGTACGAGCCGGGCATGTAGCTGATCGCGGCGGTGAGCACCAGCAGCGGCAGCGACGAGCCGAACGCGGCGACGAGCATCAGCGCGAACATCTTCGACGGAATCGACGTGAGCGCGTCGAGCAGCCGGCTCATCGTCTCGTCGACCGCGCGGCCCGACACGGTCGCGAGGAGCCCTAGCGTCGTGCCGGTCACCGCGGCGAGCAGCACCGCGGCCAGCGCGAGCAGCACGGTCAGCCGCGTGCCGTACAGAATCCGGCTCAGCATGTCGCGGCCGAGGAAGTCGGAGCCGAACGGCAGCTTCGCGCTGAACGACGCGAACACGTCGGGCGTGACGATCGCGCCGACGTCATGCGGCGCGATCAGCGGCCCAAACACGGCGACGAACAGCATCAGGCCGACCATCGACGCGCCGACGCGGCCGCCGGTCGTCAAGGCGATGCGCGCGGCGCGGCGCTTGCGCGGCTGGTCGGGTGCAGGCGCGGCAGGCGGCACGCTGCCCCGCCCCAGGGGCGGATCGCCGGAGGGCGGCAGCGCGCTGCTGCGTTGTACGGGTTCGATCGGTTGCATGGGCGACATCTCGGAAGAAAGACGAAACACTCAGGTGCGCAGTCGCGGGTTCGACACGATCGAGCACAGGTCGGCGAACAGCACGAGCGTCAGGTAAGCGACGCAGAAGATCAGCGTGCACGCCTGGACCAACGGGAAATCGCGGTTGCTGACGGCGTCGACCATCAGGCTCGCGAGGCCCGGATAGTTGAAGATCGTCTCGACGACGATCACGCCGCCGAGCAGATACGACAGGCTCAGCGCGATCGCATTGGCGATCGGGCCGATCGCGTTCGGCAGCGCATGGCGCAGCACGACGCGTGCGGGGCTCGCGCCCTTCAACGTGGCCATCTCGACGTACGACGCGCTCAATTGCTCGATCACCGCGGCGCGCGTCATGCGTGCCATCTGCGCGATCACGACCGCGCACAGCGTCAGCACCGGCATCGCGTACGCACGCAGGAAATCGTGCAGGCTTTCGATCGGGCCGCTGTACGACAGCGCGGACAGCCAGCGCAGCTTCACCGCGAACACGAGCACGGCGACCGTCGCGATCAGGAATTCCGGCGTCGCGACGAGCGACAGCGTGCCGAGGCTGATCACGCGGTCGATCACCGACTCGCGCTTGACCGCCGCGAGGATCCCGAGCAACAGCGCGATCGGCACCGACACGGCGGTCGTGATCGCCGCCAGCGTGAGCGACTTCGGCAGGCGCCCGCCGATCAGCTCCGACACCGGCATGTCGCCGGATAGCGACCGGCCGAAATCGCCGTGCAACAGGCCGGTGAGCCAGTGCACGTAACGCACGTGCGCCGGCATGTCGAGGCCGAACTGCTGGCGCAGCGCGGCGACCGTCTCCGGCGTCGCCGACTGGCCGAGCGCGGCCTGCGCGGCGTCGCCCGGCAGCAGGTTCGTGATCGTGAAGATGATCGCGGACACGATCAGCAGCGTCAGCGCGGTGACCGCGATACGCCGGCCGATCAGCCCGATGAGAATTCGGTTCATGGTGCGGCACTCCAGAAAAAACCGCGCGTGGCCGGCGCGGTGGTCCGCACCGGCCGCGCGACGGCGGCCAGCCACAACGTCATGCGTTCCACCACACGTTCTCGGCGAACGTGAAGCCCATCATCGGCCCGGTGGGGATCGAGCCGAGGCCCGCGAGCCGCTTGTCGTAGCCGTCGAGGAAGCTGATGAACGCCGGAATGCCGACCCGGCCCTGCTGCGCGACGATCACCTGCATGTCGCCGTACATCTGCTTGCGCTTCGCGTCGTCGGTTTCCGAGCGCGCGGCGAGCAGCAACTGGTCGAACTTCGCGTTCTTCCAGCCCGACTCGTTCCACGGCGCATCCGACTTGAAGAACTGCGTGAACAGCACGTCGGCGCTCGAGCGCGGGTTGATGTTGCCGAAGGTCAGCGGGTGCTTCATCCAGTGGTTCGACCAGTAGCCGTCGGGCGACGCGCGGTTGACCTGCAGGTTCAGCCCGATCTTCTGGCCGGCCTGCTGCAGCAGCACGGCCATTTCGATCGACCCGTTCGCGTCGGACGTCGCATAGATCGGCGGCAGTGACGCGCCCAGCGCGCCGGCCTTCTGCAGCAGGAACTTCGCCTTGTCCGGATCGTGCGCCCGCTGCGGCAGCGACGCGTTGAAGTAGCGATGCCCCGGCGGAATCGGCTGGTCGTTGCCGATCACCGAGTAGCCGCGGAACACCGCCGTGCGGAGCTGCTCGCGATCGAACAGGTACTTCATCCCTTCGACGAAATCGGGGTTCGCGACGATCGGGTTGTCGCTGCGCATGATCAGGTCGGTATAGAGGCCCGACTTGGTTTCCTTCAGCGCGTAGCCCGGCGTCGACGAGACCCGCTGCGTCGAGCGCGGATCGATCGCGTTGATCAGGTGCACGTCGCCCGACAGCAGCGCGTTCAGGCGCGCGGCGCTGTCGCTGATGCCGATCAGCTCGATCTCGTCGAGATACGGCTTGCCCGGCTTGAAGTAGCTGTCGTTGCGCACGCCGACGGTCGACACGCCCGGCTTGAACGACTTCAGCTTGTACGGGCCGCAGCCGATGCCCGTCGAGAAGTCGGTCGTACCGTCCTTGACGATCACGAGCTGCGGCGTCGCGAGGATCACCGGCAGATCGGCGTTCGCGCTGGCGAGCGTCAACGTGACTTCGTCTGGGCCGGTCGCCTTCGCATCCGTGAACTGTTCGGCAAGCGTCTTGACCTTCGACGCGGTGGCCGGATTCTTGTGGCGCATCAGCGAAAACACCACGTCGGCCGGGCCGACCGGCTTGCCGTCGTGGAACGTGACGCCCTTGCGCAGCTTGATGATCCACGTCTTCGCATCGGTCGTCTGCAGCGACTCGGCGAGGTTCATCTGCGGCGTCAGGCTCGCATCGAGCTGCGTGAGGCCGCTGTAGAACATGAAGAAGCGCGTGTAGTCCGCGCCCGTCGAGCCCTTGGCCGGGTCGAGCGTATCGGCCGTCGAGCCGGCTTCGTTCGCGACCCGGATCTTGCCGCCGCGCTTCGGCGCGGGCGCGGCGAAGGCAGAGCCGGGGGTCATCAGCAGTCCGCCGGCGCCGGCGGCCATCATGCCGCTCGCCGCCATGACCTTCATCATGTCGCGGCGCGTGAAGCCGCCCTTGCCGCCATTGTCGATATCGTCGCTCATCCGAACTGCTCCTGACTGTGGAAAGTGGGGTCTTGGGTCCAGCGTGGTTCTCGAATCCCGCCGCGCCCGCGTGCTGGTGGCGGTCGCAACGTCGTCATGCAATTCATTTAAGCATCGCCAAAATGCGGTTTGTCGCGATTCGGGCGGCCCGCACGATACGAATCGACCGTTTTGAGCCGCCCGCGCAGCATGAATTGCTGCGTGCGCATCCGAGTCGCCGTGTGCCCGGCGGCGTGTCGCGGCGGCTGCCGAACCCGTGTCGATGCAGGAAATCGTAAGGCCGCAGCCGCCGCAGATTGCGCCGACAAAATTGCCCGTTCGGCATCCGGCGCGCGTTTGGCTCACGCAAACCGCACGTTTGTGTCGAATGCGTGCGCGCATGCCGACGACGGCCGAAACGAGCGGCAGGTTGCGGCAGATCGCCGCATGCACGAGCTTCAGCGGTGGGGATCGCGACGGCACGTCGCGCAGGAAAGTTCAGAAGAATGCCGCTCGATCGGAACGGCTTTGAGGGAAGACGGGAGAATGACGGGACTGCCCCGAAACCGGGCCCGTACAGCCGTCAGGAACCGCGCCGCCAGTCGGCGACGCGGCCCGATCAACGCGACGTGCGAGCAATATGCGAAGTCGCGCAGCCAACACCGACGCCCCTACCCGCGCTATCGCGGCAGGAAATCGATGGGCTGGGAGTCCCTCACCGGCATGTCGGCGCGCACGCCGGGCGTGTGCCGGCGCGGCGCACCGAAGGCAGGAGGACGCGCCAGCCGCCTGCGGCCGGCGCGAAGCCGTCACGCGGCGAGCCGGAATACCGATACGGCGGCCCGCAGGCGCGCCGCCTGCTCGTCCAGCGACGAGGCGGCCGCAGCCGCCTGCTCGACGAGTGCGGCGTTCTGCTGGGTGACTTCGTCCATTTGCGCGACCGCCAGCCCGATCTGTTCGATGCCGGTGCTTTGCTCGGCCGATGCCGCCGAAATCTCGCCCATGATGTCGGCCACCCGGTCGATCGACCGGACGATCTCCGTCATGCGCGCGCCGGCCGTCTCGACGAGCCGGCTGCCGCTGCCGGCCCGCTCGACCGACGCGTCGATCAATCCCTTGATGTCCTTCGCGGCCGCGGCGCTGCGTTGCGCGAGCGAGCGGACTTCCGACGCGACGACGGCGAACCCGCGCCCCTCCTCGCCGGCCCGCGCGGCTTCCACCGCGGCGTTGAGCGCGAGAATGTTGGTCTGGAACGCGATGCTTTCGATGACGACGGTAATGTCGGCGATCCGCACCGATCCGTCCGAAATCTGCCGCATCGTTTCGACGACCGCCTGCACGGCGGCGCCGCCGAGTTCGGTCGCACCCTTCGCCTGGGCCACGAGCGCATTCGCCTGGCGCGCGTTGTCGGCGTTCTGTTTGACCGTGGACGTGATCTGCTCCATGCTCGCGGCCGTTTCCTGCAGCGACGCGGCCTGCTGCTCCGTGCGCTGCGACAGATCCAGGTTGCCTTGCGCGATCTCGCCGGTGCCGGTGGCGATCGAGTGGGTCGTGGTCTGGATCTCGGCGATGGTGTCGGTCAGCCGCGCCTTCATGTCGCCCAGCGCGACGAGCAGGCTGCCGGGCGCCGCGTGCGCCGTATCGAACTGCACGTCCAGTTCGCCGGCGGCGATGCGGGCGGCGATCTGCGTCGCATGCGCGGGCTCGCCGCCCAGCGTGCGCCTGACACTGCGCAGCACGCCCCATGCGATGGCCGCGAGCGCCACGGCGATGACGAGCGCGACGGCGCCGAGCACCATCGCGAGCCGGGTAAAGGCGGCATTGATGTCGTCGTAGAAGAATCCCGTGCCGATCCACCAGTCCCAGTCCGGAATCGCGACCACGCCCTGCAGCTTCGGCTCCAGGTCCGCGTCGGGGCTGCGCTTGATCAGCACGTCGACGAGCGCGAAATGCGACTGCGCCATGCCCGCGCGGTACGCCTCGCTGTCGGTCAGGCCGCTGGTCGTGCGGTTGCCTTTCGCGCGCGTACCGATGAATTTCGCGTTCGGGTGGACGAGGTTGACGCCGTCGGACGTCGTGACCCAGAAGTAGCTCTTCGAATTCGCGTTGAGCGCCGCCAGCGCGGCCTTGGCCTGCTGCTGCGCCTGCTCCTGCGTGAGCGTGCCGCTGGTCTGCATCGCGCGATACGAATCGACCAGATGCTCGGCCTTGGTCAGCAGAATGACGATCTCTTCGCGGCGGCTGTCGATCAGCGCGTCGCGCAGCGTGTGCAGCGACAACGCGGCGAGCAGGACGACGCCGAGCAGCGCCGCGGCGACGAGCATCAGCAGTTTGGTGGACAACTTCATGCGGGGGCCTCGAAATATTAACCGTTCGGTACATATATCGGCCCGGGCGGCCCCGCCTTGAACGACTCGATATCGGTAATTACCCTCGCTTCGTACGCTGATCGAACGCGCGACGGGACGCGACGGGACGCGACGGGCTCGGACGGCATCGCGGTCGAGTCCCGTCCCGTCGCGCCGATCGATGAATCGGCCGGCGCAGGCGACTTACAGGCCAAGCTGCGTCGCCAGTTGGTCGATGCCCGACACTTCGTAATAGTTGTAGAACGGCGTGCCCGGCTCGTGGCCGCGGTTCACGAACGCCTTGTGCTTGATCCCGAGATCCTCGGCCGTCATCAGGTCGTAGCGCAGGCTCGACGACACGTGCAGCACGTCCTCCGGCTTGCAGCCGAGCTTGTCGAACATGTATTCGAAGCCCTGCATCCGCGGCTTGTACGATTGCGCCTGCTGCGCGGTGAACACCGCGTGGAACGGCGCGCCGAGCTTGTCGACGTTGCTCATGATCTGGTCGTCCATCGCGTTCGACAGGATCACCAGCTTGTACTTCGACGCCAGCCGCGACAGCCCGGCTGGCACGTCCGGGTGCGGGCCCCACGTCGGCACCGCGTGATAGAACAGCTCGGCCTCGGCTTCGTCGAACTTCACGCCGAGCCGCGCGCAGGTGCGACGGACCGCGTTGACGACGACGTCACGGTACGGCTTCCACGCGCCGAGCACCTCGTCGAGCCGATAGGCGGCGAACGCGCGCACGAAGGCCTCCATCGTGGCCGGCGACAACCGATCCGCATAGATTTCGCGCGCCGTCTCGGCCATCCGGAAATGGGTCAGCGTGCCGTAGCAGTCGAAGGTGATGTACTTCGGTTCAAACTGGATCATGGTCAGGTCCTGTCGGTGTGAAGCCCCGGCAGGGCCGGGGGATGGGCTGGGTTTAACGAAATTGAATCAGGGCAAAAAGTCGTTCGCGCATCGTTCGGCGCCGCTCAAAACGCACAATCGCCGCAAGTTGCCCGGCACATGCAGCACGATCTGCGGTGCGATCGGGCGCGGCGGGGCAGGGCCGGCCGGTGGGTGCCGTGCTGCCGCAGCGGGCTCGCCTGCCGGTGCGGCCCTCCGGCAGGCGGCAGCGCCGCCGTGCATTAATCGTAGTGGCGTTTCCACAGCACGAGTGGCGGGATTGACCGGCCGCGCCGGCACGATCAGCGCGTTCGTCCGCGTCGATCGAACGGGTTTGCATCGATCTCGCGGGCGCGCCCGTCACCGCCGGAAAACAGGCGAATCGTCCTATCCGCGCCGCACCCGCGCTGGCAGAGTGAATGCGTCATTTCCACCCATCCGGAGTCCGGCGTGTCCGACCTCAACCCTTCCCGCACGCTCATCTATCGCCCGTTCGCCGAAACCGACCTGCCCGCCGCCCATCGGCTGTCGGAGGCGGTCAAGTGGCCGCACCGGCTCGAAGACTGGCGCTTCGTGCTCCAGCTCGGCGGCGGCATCGTGGCCGAAGACGAGACCGGCGTCGTGGGGACCGCGCTGGGCTGGCGTCTCGGCGAATCGCACGCGGCGCTCGGCATGGTGATCGTGTCGCCCGAGCGCGCGGGCGGCGGCATCGAGCGCGAGCTGCTCGCCCGCGCGCTCGACGGCTTCGGCACACGAACCGTCTTTCTGCATGCGATGCCGGGACGCGAGCCGCTGTACGCGGCGTTCGGCTTCGAGCCGATCGATACGATCAACCAGCATCAGGGCGCGGCGTTCCGGCCACCGCTGATCTCGCTGCCGCCCGGCGAGCGCCTGCGCCCGCTCGGCACCAACGACGGGCCGCGCCTCGCCGCGCTCGCATCGCGCGCGGCCGGCTACGAACGCGGCGCGGTGACCGACGCGCTGCTCGACGTCGCGAACGGCATCGCGCTCGATCGCGACGGCGAACTGCTCGGCTTCGCGCTGTTCCGCCGCTTCGGCCCCGGCCACGTGATCGGCCCGGTGATCGCGCCGGATGCGCTGCGCGCGCAGGCGCTCATCAGCCACTGGCTCGCGTTGAACGAAGGGATGTTCGTGCGGGTCGACCTGCCGAGCGACAGCGGGCTGTCCGACTGGCTGGACGGGCTCGGGCTGCCGCGCGTCGATACCGTCGTCACGATGGCGC
This sequence comes from Burkholderia sp. AU33423, assembly GCF_002223135.1. NCBI lineage: Bacteria > Pseudomonadati > Pseudomonadota > Betaproteobacteria > Burkholderiales > Burkholderiaceae > Burkholderia > Burkholderia sp. AU33423. Next base: position 195,101 of record NZ_NKFH01000010.1, on the reverse strand, counting down.
GCGGTGCGACGCCCGCGCGCGACCCGGCGCTGCGCGCATTCGCGATCGTGAGCCAGGCGCTCGGCTGAACGGGACACACGATGAGCTTTCTCTACAAGGCCGACCCGGTGCGCGGCGCGCAGTGGGCGGCGCGCTTCGCGCAACAGGCGCCCGATCTGCCGTTCCGGATCTGGCCGGACCTCGGCGACGCCGCGGCCGTTCGCTATCTCGCCGCATGGCAGCCGCCGGACGATCCGGTCGCGCTGTTGCCGAATCTCGAAGTCGTGTTCTCCGTCGGCGCCGGCATCGACCAGTTCGACCTGTCGCGCGTGCCCGCGCACCTTCCGGTCGTGCGGATGATCGAGCCGGGCATCGTCGAAGGGATGGTCGAATACGTGACGCAGGCCGTGCTGACGATCCATCGCGACCTGTTCGACTATGCGGCCCAGCAGCGCGACCAGGTATGGCACGAGAAACCCGTACGGGCGGCGGCATCGCGGCGCGTCGGCGTACTCGGGCTCGGCACGCTCGGCCAGGCCGTGCTCGATACGCTGCGGCGCTTCGGCTTCCCGTGCGCCGGCTGGAGCCGCACGCCGCGCTCGCTCGACGGCGTCGAGTGCTACGCGGGCGATGCGGCGCTCGACGCGTTCCTCGCCCGCACCGACATCCTGATCTGCCTGCTGCCGCTCACCGACAGCACGCGCGGGCTGCTCGGCGCACGCGTGTTCGATGCGCTACCGGCCGGCGCGTCGCTGGTGCAGGTCGGGCGCGGCCCGCAGCTCGATGAAGCCGCGCTGCTCGCCGCGCTCGCGAGCGGCCGGCTCGACAGCGCGATCCTCGACGTGACGGACCCCGAACCGCTGCCGGCCGGCCATCCGTTCTGGATCCATCCGCGTATTCGCCTCACGCCGCATATCGCCAGCGCGACGCGGCCCGACACCGCGGTCGACGCGGTGCTCGCGAACCTCGCGCGCCATCGCGCGGGCCAGCCGATGATCGGCGTCGTCGATCGCGCGCGCGGCTACTGACCTGACGCGCGCCCGGCCCGCCGGGCGCGCAGCAGAAAATGCCGAAGCGCCCCGCACAAACGCCGCGCGCATACGTTTCGGGCCGCAAATTGAAGACGCATCCGGATTTCTCGCCCGTTAGCATGAACTCACCGCTGACACCTGACGAGAGTCCCGCCTTCCCATGAACCAAGCCGCGCTGATCGAAGCCGATCGTCAACACCTGATCCACCCCGTCGTCAATTACCGTGCGCACGAAGCGCGCGGCGTCACCGTGCTCGAATCCGCGGACGGCGTGTTCCTGCGCGACGCCGCGGGCCACACGCTGCTCGACGCGTTCTCGGGCCTGTGGTGCGTGAACGTCGGCTACGGCCGCGAGAGCATCGTGAAGGCCGCCGCCGACCAGTTGGCGAAGCTGCCCTACGCGACCGGTTATTTCCATTTCGGCTCGCAGCCGGCGATCGAACTCGCCGAACGGCTCGCCGCGCTCGCGCCGCCGTCGCTGAACCGTGTGTACTTCACGCTCGGCGGCTCGGACGCGGTCGATTCCGCGATCCGTTTCATCACGCACTATTTCAACGCGACCGGCCGCCCGTCGAAAAAGCAGATGATCGCGCTGGAGCGCGGCTATCACGGCTCGTCGTCGATCGGCGCCGGGCTCACCGCGCTGCCCGCGTTCCACCGCCATTTCGACCTGCCGCGCGCGGACCAGCACCATATTCCGTCGCCCTACCCGTACCGCCATCCGCTCGGCGACGATCCGCAGGCGCTGATCGCCGCGTCGGTCGCCGCGCTCGAAGCGAAGGTCGCCGAACTCGGCGCGGACAACGTCGCCGCGTTCTTCTGCGAGCCGGTGCAAGGCTCGGGCGGCGTGATCGTGCCGCCGGCCGGCTGGCTGAAGGCGATGCGCGACGCGTGCCGGCGCCTCGGCATCCTGTTCGTCGCCGACGAGGTGATCACCGGCTTCGGCCGCACGGGCCCGCTGTTCGCCTGCGAGGCCGAACAGGTCGATCCGGACCTGATGACCGTCGCGAAGGGCCTGACGGCCGGCTATGCGCCGATGGGCGCGGTGCTGATGTCCGACGAAATCTACGAAGGGATCGCGGGCGACCGCGCCGATTCGCCGGTGGTCGGCCACGGCCATACGTATTCCGCGCATCCGGTCAGCGCGGCGATCGGCCTCGAGGTGCTGAAGCTCTATCACGAAGGCGGGCTGCTCGCGAACGGCCAGGCGCTGGCGCCGCGCTTCGCCGCGGGGCTCGATGCGCTGCGCGCGCATCCGCTCGTCGGCGACGCGCGCTCGGTCGGCCTGCTCGGCGCGCTCGAACTGGTGGCCGACAAGGCGCACAAGACGCGCTTCGACCCGGCGCTGAACGTGCCGGACAAGATCGCGGCCGCCGCGTACGCGAACGGCGTGGTGTTCCGCGCGTTCGGCGACGGCGTGCTCGGCTTCGCGCCGGCGCTGAGCTTCACCGCGGGCGAGTTCGACCTGCTGTTCGAACGCGTGCGCAAGACGCTCGACGACGTGCTGGCCGACGCGGGCGTGCAGCGCGCGCTCGACGCCGCGCACGCGCAGCCGGCCTGACCGGCCAAGGGAAAGCCGGGCTTGTGGCCGTCATCGTTCGACTCTAAAGTAACCGGACATTCCATTTTTCCGATTCCCGACGCACGTGAACATGACGGACAGCAAGCTGGATCGCATCGACCTGCGCATCCTCTCCCAGTTGCAGAAGCGCGGCCGCATGACCAACGTCGAGCTGGCCGATGCGGTCGGGCTGTCGCCCAGTCCATGCCTGATCCGCGTGAAGCGGCTCGAGAAGGCCGGCTACATCGGCGGCTACGGCGCGCACATCCAGCTCGAGAAACTCGGCGACGTGCAGGTCGTGTTCACCGAAGTCACGCTGGCCGACCACCGGCGCGAGGATTTCGACCGCTTCGTCGCGGCGATCCGCAACGTCGACGAGATCGTCGAATGCCACCTCGCGAGCGGCGGCTACGACTATCTGCTGAAGTTCATCACGCGCAGCGTGAGCCATTACCAGACGATCGTCGAAGGGCTGCTCGAGCAGAACATCGGCATCGAGAAGTATTTCAGTTACGTGATCATCAAGTCGCCGTTCGTCAAACGGCACTACCCGCTCGAATCGCTGTTCGGCGAGCGTCACTGACACCCGGCGTGCGTCACCCCGTCACGCGGCAGCCCGCTGTCCGCGCGGGGGGCGTCACGCCCGCGCCGGGCCGCCAGCGTCACCGAACCGCTTCATTCAAGGACCTGTCATGCCGCTTACGCTGTCCCGAACCGAACTCGTTCGCACCGCCAACCTGATCGACGGCGCCTGGCGCGATGCGCTCGACGGCCGCCGCTTCGCCGTCACCGATCCGGCCACGCTCGAGACCGTTGCCCACGCACCCGACAGCAGCGCCGCCGACGCACGCGCGGCGACCGACGCGGCAGCCCGCGCGCTGCCCGCGTGGCGTGCGACGCCCGCGCGCGAACGCGCCGCGATCCTGCGTGCATGGCATGCGGCGATCGTCGCGCACACCGACGATCTCGCGAAGCTGATGTCGCGCGAACAGGGCAAGCCGCTCGCCGAAGCGCGCGGCGAAGTCGCGTACGGTGCGTCGTACGTGCTGTGGTTCGCCGAGGAAGCGACGCGCACGTACGGCGACCTGATTCCGCAGCAGCAGCGCGGCAAGCGGCTCAGCGCGGTGAAGGAGCCGATCGGCGTCGTCGCCGCGATCACGCCGTGGAATTTCCCGCTCGCGATGATCGCGCGCAAGATCGCGCCCGCGCTCGCGGCCGGCTGCACGGTGGTCGCGAAGCCGGCGGAGGACACGCCGCTGACCGCGCTCGCGCTCGCGTTTCTCGCGCAGGAAGCCGGCGTGCCGGCCGGCGTGCTGAACCTGATTACCGCGTCGCGCGAACGCGGCGTCGAAGCCGCGGCCGACTGGCTCGCCGACGGCCGCGTGCGCAAGATCACGTTCACCGGCTCGACGGCCGTCGGCAAGCTGCTCGCGCGCGATTCGGCCGCGACGCTGAAGAAGCTGTCGCTGGAGTTGGGCGGCAATGCGCCGTTCATCGTGTTCGACGACGCCGAGCTCGATGCCGCGGTCGACGGGCTGATGGCCGCGAAGTTCCGCAACGGCGGGCAGACGTGTGTATCGCCGAACCGCGTGTACGTGCAGGCCGGCGTTTACGATGCGTTCGCGCAGAAGCTCGCCGCGCGCGTCGCCGCGTTGAAGGTCGCGCCGGCGACCGACCCGGCCGCGCAGATCGGCCCGATGATCAACGCGCGTGCGGTCGACAAGATCGCGCGTCACGTCGGCGATGCCGTTGAACGCGGCGCGCGTGTGCTGACGGGCGGCAAGCGCCTGACGGAGCTCGGCGCGAACTATTACGCGCCGACGGTGCTCGCCGACGCCACCGCCGACATGCAATTGAACTGCGAGGAAACCTTCGGCCCGATCGCGGCGCTGTTTCGCTTCGATACCGAGGACGAAGCCGTCGACGCCGCGAACGACACGCCGTTCGGGCTCGCCGCGTATTTCTACACGCAGGACGTGCGGCGCATCGCACGCGTGTCGGCACGGCTCGAAACGGGCATCGTCGGGATCAACGAAGGCGCGCTTGCGAGCGAGGCCGCGCCGTTCGGCGGCGTGAAGGAATCGGGCTACGGCCGCGAAGGTTCACGCTATGGCCTCGACGATTACCTGTCGATCAAGTATCTGTGCCAGGGCGGGCTCGACTGAGCGGGTGTTGCCGTCCGCGCGGGCGGCCCGCCGTGTCCCCGGCCGGAATGCACGCGTCGACACGGGAATCGATCGGTTCGATCCGGCCCGGGATGCACTCGCCCACGTGGTCGACTGTCTCGCAGCGGCGGGATGGCGGCGGACGTTTCGATCCGCCCAAGTGTTACCCGTCGCGTCCGCTGCGGGGTCGGCGCGATGCGCAATCCCCGCGGTGCAACGGACTGCGAAGCCCTCACCGGCCGGCCGGCGGCTGCAGCACGTCGCGCGGAATCAATGCGATCAGCACGCAGCTGACCAGCAGGCAGGCGCCCAGCGCATAGGTGCCGTTGTTGATGTTGCCGGTCATTTCCTTGGCCATGCCGGTGATCATCGAGCCCGTGAAACCGGACAGGTTGCCCACCGAATTGATCAGCGCAATGCCGGCGGCCGCAGCCGTGCCGGACAGGATCTGCCCCGGAAAAGTCCAGTAGATCGGCATCAACGCGAGAATGCCGCAGGTAGCGACGGTCAGGAATACGATCGACAGCGCCACGTTGTGCGCGAACGCCGCGCTCAGGATCAGGAAGACGCCACCGATCAGCGCGGGAATCGCCGCGTGCAGGCGGCGTTCACCGGTCTTGCGCGAGTGCGACGCGTTCCACACCATCGCGAAGATGGCCGTCAGGTATGGAATGGCCGTCAGCACACCGATATGCAGCGGGCTGTGCACGCCCGACGCGCGAATGATCGACGGCAGCCAGAACGCCAGCCCGTAGAAGCCGGTATTGAAGGTGAGCAGGATGAAGGTGAGCAGCCAGACACGCGGGCTGCGCAGCGCGGCGCCGATACTGTGCGACTTGTGCGTCGCCTCGGATTCGAGATTGCGCGACAGGACGGCCTTTTCGTCCGCGGACAGCCACTTCGCCGACTTCGGTCCGTCGCCCAGGCAGGCCAGCACGATGAACGCCACCACGATCGACGGCAGCCCTTCGAGCAGCAGCATCCATTGCCAGCCGCTCATGCCCGACAGGCCGTGCGTCTGCTCCATCAGCCAGCCGGACACCACGCTGCCGAGTGTGAGGCTCAGCGGGATCGCCACCAGGAATCCCGACATGGCCACACTCTGGCGGCGCGCCGGAAACCAGTAGTTCATGTACAGGATCACGCCCGGGAAAAAGCCGGCTTCGCACAGGCCCAGCAGGAAGCGCAGCGTGTAGAACATGGTGGTCGTCTGCACGTGGAAGAACTGCGCGAGCGGCACGATGAACGCCATCGACGACGAGACGATGCCCCACGTGATCATGATCCGCGCGATCCAGAAGCGCGCGCCGTAACGATGCAGCAGCAGGTTGCTGGGCATCTCGAACAGGAAATAGCCCCAGAAGAAGACGCTGGCGCCGAGCGCATAGACGCTGTCGCTCAAGCTCAGCTCGTCGAGCATCTGCAGCTTCGCGAAGCCGACGTTGACGCGGTCCAGGTAGGCCACGACGTAGCAGAGCAGCAGCAACGGCAGGATGCGCCGCATGACCTTGCGATAGAGCGCGTCTTCGGATGAGTCGGCCGCGGCCGGCGCGGCAGCGGTCTGCGTGATGGACGGCATCGGTCTGTCTCCTGATTGTGTAGGTCTTCTTCGTACCGGCGGGTTCTCTGACGCATCGATGTTACCGATAACATTCCACGACCAAAAAAAGCGCCAATGGGGCGACGGGAGAAACGGGCATGCTGATACCGGTAACAAGCAGCACGGTAGCATGTCGCGACAGGCGTGTTCAAGCGTCGCCGAACGCGTGGTTTCCCTAGTGCGGACAGCGCTGCGACGGGCGCGCCGCGGGCGGCCTGCCCCGTACGCCGCACCGGTATGATGTAGCCTTTCCAGGTTTTTCCCGATCGCGATCCGATGCCCAGCCCCACCGCCGTCCGGCCTGCCGGACCGCCCCGCATGTCCGACGTAGCGCGCCTCGCCGGCGTATCGAAGATGACCGTGTCGCGCGTGCTTGCCGGCCACAGCGTGGCACCAGAAACGCGCGCACGCGTCTGCCAGGCCATCGACCAGCTCGGCTACGTGGCCGACGCGGCCGCCGGTGCGTTGTCGTCGGGGCGCTCGGAATTCGTCGCGGTGCTGGTGCCGTCGCTGTCGAGCTCCAACTTCTCCGACACCGTGCGCGGCCTGACCGATGCGCTCGAACCGCATGGCCTGCAACTGTTGCTCGGCGACACCGATTACGACCTGGAACGCGAAGAACGCCTGGTCCGTTCGATGCTGCGTCACCAGCCGCGCTGCGTCGCGCTGACCGGTGCGCAACACACCGATGCGACCCGCAAGGTGCTGGCGCGCTCGGCCATTCCCGTGGTCGAGATGTGGGACCTGCCCACGCATCCCATCGACACCGCCGTGGGCTTCTCGAACGTGCGCGCCGCACGTGCGATGGTGCGGCACCTGGCCGAGCGCGGTTACCGCCGCATCGGCTTTCTCGGCGGCGCCAGCGAACTGGATCGCCGTGGCCTGGACCGGCTCAAGGGATACCAGGCGGAAATCAAGGCGCTGCGGTTGGGCGAGCCGCGCGTCGTGCGCCTCGGCGAATCGCCGATCACCATGAGCCACGGCGGGCCCGCGATGGCGGCCCTGCTCGCGCAGTGGCCGGACACCGATGCCGTGATGTGCGTCAGCGACATGTCGGCATTCGGCGCGATCATGGAATGCCACCGGCGCGGGCTGTCCGTGCCCGCGGACATCGCGGTGGCCGGCTTCGGCAACTTCGAAGTGGCGACGTGCTGCCACCCTGCCATCACGACCGTGTCGGTCGACGCATACGGCATCGGCCTGCGCACGGGCGAGGCGCTGCTGGCCGCGCTGCAGGCGCGCGACGGCGGCGAGCCGGTCGATTCGCACAGCATCCGTATCGACTACACGATCGTCGCGCGGGAAAGCGCGTGACGAGCCCGCGCCGGCCGGTCGCGCCCGGCGAGAACCGGCGTGCCCTCGAGGCGCGCGCGAACTGCCCCCCTGCCCTCACGCCGCCCCGCCGTCGCATGACGGAAGGGCCGGGTTGACGGCCGATGCGCGTCGATACGGCGCCGTTCGACGGGATCGAAACCGGTGCATCGCGCGCAGCGCTTTCTCCCTCCCCTGCGCCACCCGCACACAAAATTCTGTTCCGCCACGCAAAAACCCCGTGCTAACATCCGCTCGATGTTACCGGTACCAATCCGGCACGCAAGAATGAACGAGGCCCCTTCGGAGACAGCCCGCCATGTCACAGACCCCGCGCCGTCTGCGCAGCCAGGAGTGGTTCGACGACCCCGCGCACGCGGACATGACCGCGCTTTATGTCGAGCGTTTCATGAACTACGGGTTGACGCGCGATGAACTGCAATCGGGCCGCCCCGTCATCGGCATCGCCCAGACGGGCAGCGACCTGGCGCCATGCAACCGCCACCACATCGAACTGGCCGAGCGGACCAAGGCGGGCATTCGCGACGCGGGCGGCATTCCGATGGAATTCCCCGTCCATCCGCTGGCCGAACAAAGCCGCCGGCCCACCGCCGCGCTCGACCGCAACCTGGCCTACCTCGGGCTGGTGGAAGTGCTGCATGGCTTCCCGCTGGATGGCGTGGTCCTGACGACCGGTTGCGACAAGACCACCCCCGCCTGCCTGATGGCGGCCGCCACCGTGGACATGCCCGCCATCGTGCTGTCGGGCGGACCGATGCTCGACGGCTGGCACGAGGGCAAGCGCGTCGGCTCGGGCACCGTGATCTGGCATGCCCGCAACCTGCTGGCGGCCGGCGAGATCGACTACGAAGGCTTCATGAAGCTGACCACGGCATCGTCGCCGTCGATCGGCCATTGCAACACCATGGGCACGGCGCTGTCGATGAACAGCCTGGCCGAGGCGCTGGGCATGTCGCTGCCGGGGTGTGCGAGCATTCCCGCCGCCTATCGCGAGCGCGGCCAGATGGCCTACGCCACCGGCAAGCGCGCTGTCGAACTCGTTCGGGAAGACCTGCGGCCGTCGAGGATCATGACCCGCGCGGCGTTCGAGAATGCCATCGTCGTCGCCTCCGCGCTCGGCGCATCGACCAACTGCCCGCCGCACCTGATCGCCATTGCGCGCCACATGGGCGTCGAACTGAGCCTGGACGACTGGCAGCGCCTCGGTGAATCCGTGCCGCTGCTGGTCAACTGCATGCCGGCAGGCGAATACCTCGGGGAGAGCTTCCACCGCGCCGGCGGTGTGCCCGCGGTGCTGCGCCAGCTCGATGCGGCCGGCCTGCTGCGGCGCGACTGCCTCACCGTATCCGGCCGCGCGATCGGCGAGATCGCCGACACGGCGCAGGACGCCGACCACGATGTGATCCACACGCCCGACGCACCGCTCAAGCATGGCGCCGGCTTCATGGTGCTGTCGGGCAACTTCTTCGACAGCGCGATCATGAAGATGTCGGTGGTCGGCGAGGCATTCCGCCGGACCTACCTTGCCGAGCCGGGCGCGGAGAACACGTTCGAGGCCCGCGCCATCGTCTTCGACGGCCCGGAGGACTACCACGCCCGCATCAACGACCCCGGGCTCGGTATCGACGAGCGTTGCATCCTGGTGATCCGCGGCTGCGGCACGGTCGGCTATCCGGGCAGCTCCGAAGTCGTCAACATGGCGCCGCCTGCCGATCTGGTGAAGCGCGGCGTGACGTCGCTGCCGTGCCTGGGCGACGGGCGCCAGAGCGGCACGTCGGCCAGCCCGTCGATCCTGAACGTGTCGCCGGAGGCCGCGGTCGGCGGCGGCCTCGCGCTGCTGCGCACGAACGACCGCATTCGCGTGGACCTGAATCGCCGCAGCGTCGACGTGCTCGTCGATGACGACGAACTCGCACGCCGCCGCGAGACGGCAAGCTTCAACGTGCCGCAGGCGCAAACGCCCTGGCAGGCACTCTACCGGCAGTTGGTGGGCCAGTTGTCCACCGGCGGCTGCCTCGAACCGGCCACGCTGTACCTGAAGGTGATCGAGCAGCGCGGCAACCCGCGCCATTCGCACTGACCCATCCGCCCACACCCCTTGCCGAGCCGACCATGCGTACTCTTTCCGTTTCCGACTGCCTGCCGCACGACCTGGCACGGGCCCTGTTGATCGGCCGTGTCTGGCGCCACGATGGGGCCCGTTCGGGCCCGAGCGTCGTCGCCGTGCGCTGCGGAGAAGTGTTCGACATCACGCGTACCGTGGCGACCACCGCGGACCTGTTCGACCGGCCCGACGCCGTCGCTGTCGCCCGCACCGCCCCGGGTGAATCGCTCGGCAGCGTCGAGCCGTTGCTGCAGGCGGCGCTGGATGGCGCGCCCGGCGCCACGCACCTGCTCGCACCATGCGACGTGCAGGCCATCAAGGCCTGCGGCGTGACCTTCGCCGTCAGCCTCATCGAACGCGTCATCGAAGAACAGGCCGGCGGCGACCCCGCCAAGGCGAGGGACGTGCGCGAAACGCTGGCCGCGACCCTCGGCACCGACCTGTCGAAGCTCGTTCCCGGTTCGGAAGCCGCGATGCGCCTGAAGGCGGAACTCGAACGCCGCGGCGCGTGGTCGCAATACATGGAGGTCGGAATCGGCCCGGACGCCGAGGTGTTCTCGAAGTCGCAGCCGATGTCCGCCGTGGGCTTCGGGGCAGACGTGGGCCTGCTGCCCGTGTCGGTGTGGAACAACCCGGAACCGGAGATCGTGCTGGCGGTCGGTAGCGACGGCAGGCCGGTGGGCGCCACGCTCGGCAACGACGTCAACTTGCGCGACATCGAAGGCCGCTCGGCGCTGCTGCTCGGCAAATGCAAGGACAACAACGGCTCGTGCGCGATCGGCCCGTTCGTGCGGCTGTTCGACGACGGTTTCACGCTGGACGACGTACGGCAGGCCAGCGTGTCGCTGCGCGTCGAAGGCGCGGACGACGGCTTCGTCCTCGACGGCATCAGCCACATGCGCGAGATCAGCCGCGACCCGGCCGACCTCGTCGCGCAGACCTGCGGCGCGCATCACCAGTATCCGGACGGCTTCATGCTGTTCCTCGGCACGATGTTCTCGCCGATCCAAGACCGCGACGCGCCGGGCGGCGGATTCACGCATCACCTGGGCGACCGCGTCACCATTTCCACGCCCGCACTCGGCGCACTCGTCAACACCGTGCGGCTGTGCACCGAGATCGCGCCGTGGACCTTCGGCGTGCGCGCGCTGTATGCCAATCTGGCCGCACGCGGCCTGCTTGCGCCGTAAGGCCCGGGCCTCGACGCCCCATCGGCATCGACGAGCAGCGGATCGACGGCAAGACCGCCCCCTCACGCACGCGGTTGCGGTCACGCGTTGCGCGGATGCGTGCCGCACCGATACGGTCGGACCGGCGAAATCATGCAAAATACGCCCCATCTGAGATGCGGAGACGCGCCCGTGGGGATCAACTTCGACTTGAACGACTTGCAGGCGTTTCGCGCGGTCGTGGAAACGGGCAGCTTCCGAAAGGCCGCGGAAGCGGTCAGCATTTCGCAGCCCGCGTTGAGTCGCCGGATCGACAAGCTCGAGGAAGCACTCGGCGTGCGCCTCTTCGAGCGCACCACGCGGCGCGTGGCGCTCACCACGGTCGGCCGCGTGTTCGCGCAGAGCGCCGAACAGTTGCTCGACGATCTCGACGCGGCCCTGCTCGGCATTCGCGACGTGTCGTCGAGCCGCCTGGGCCATGTGACCATCGCGTGCGTGCCGTCGGTGGCCTACTACTTTCTGCCGGCCATCATCGCGCGCTATCATCAGCGCTTTCCGCGCATCCGGGTCAAGCTGCTGGACGCGAGCGCGAACGAGGTGCTGGGCACCGTCATCAGCGGCGAAGCCGATTTCGGCGTGAGCTTCATGGGCAGCCAGGAATCCGAGATCGAGTTCAAGATGCTGCTCCAGGAGCGGTTCGTCGCTGCGTGCCGCCGCGACCATCCGCTCGCGCGCAAGAAACGCGTCACCTGGAACGAACTGTACGAGCACGATTACGTGTCGGTGGACAAGACTTCCGGGAACCGCCTGTTGCTCGACCAGGCGCTCGCCGCCGTGGCGCCGCGCGGGCCGAGCGTGTGTGAAGCGCGCCACGTGACGACCCTGCTCGGATTGATCGAGGCGGGGCTCGGCGTCGCCGCGGTGCCCTCGATGGCGATGCCCGGGCACGACCATCCCATTCTCACGAGCGTGCCGCTCGTCGAGCCGGTCGTCAAACGACGCGTGGGCATCGTCAAGCGGCGCGGGCGACCGCTCACGCCGGCCGCCGAAGCGTTTCACCGGATGATCGTCGACGCGAAGCGCGACGGCATCGCAAGCAGCGATGCATCGGCGTGACAACGACACAAGAGACACGAAGGAAGACCGTCCCGTGAGGTTGGCCAGGCTGCTCAAATCGCTCTACGTGCAGGTCCTGCTCGCGATGATGCTCGGCGTGACCGTCGGTCATGTATGGCCGGCCGCAGGCGCGATGCTCAAGCCCCTCAGCGACGCGTTCGTCGGCCTCGTGCGAATGACCATCGCGCCGATCGTCTTTTGCACGATCGTCTCGGGCATCACGTCACTCGCGAACGGGAAGGCCATCGGCCGCACGATCGTTCGGTCGCTGGCGCTCTTCTATCTGCTGACCGCCGTTGCACTCGCGATCGGGCTCGCCACCGCATTCGTGCTGCGCCCCGGCGCCGGCCTGCACATCGACGTGCACCATCTCGATTCGAGCATCCTCGCGCAGTACGCGAAGGAAGCGCAACCAAGCGGGCTCGTGGCATTCGGGCTGAGCGTGATCCCCGATACGATGCTCGGCGCGTTCGAGCAAGGCGAGGTGTTGCCGGTGCTGCTGCTGTCGCTGCTGTTCGGCTTCTCGCTGAATGCGCACCGTCAGGCCGGCCAGCCCGTGCTTGCGCTGATCGACGGTGTCGCCCAGGTTGTCTTTCGCGTGCTCGCGATGATCATGCGGCTCGCACCGCTCGGCGCGTTCGGCGCGATGGCCTTCACGGTGGGCCGCTTCGGGATCGGTTCGGTCGGCTCGCTCGCGAAGCTGGTGGTGTCCTTCTATGCGGCATGCGCGCTGTTCGTCGCGCTCGTGCTCGCACCGCTCGCGCGCCTGCACGGCTTCGCGCTGTGGCGGCTGTTGCGCTACCTGCGCGAAGAGTTGCTCATCGTTCTCGCGACGTCCTCGTCGGAGCCCGTTCTGCCACGCCTGATCGTCAAGCTGGAATCGCTGGGGTGCGACAAGGGCGTCGTGGGGCTCGTGCTGCCGGCGGGCTATTCGTTCAACCTGGACGGCACCGCGATCTATCTGACGCTCGCTGCCTTGTTCATCGCACAGGCATGCGACGTGCCCCTTTCCGCGTCGCAGATCGCCTTGATGCTCGCCGTCATGCTGCTCACGTCCAAGGGCGCGGCCGGTGTTTCCGGTAGCGGGCTGGTTGCGCTGGTCGCCACGCTCGTCGTCATACCCGACCTGCCCGTCGCCGGCGTGGCACTGCTGGTCGGCATCGATCGCTTCATGTCCGAGGCGCGTGCGCTGACGAGCGTGATCAGCAATGCGTGCGCGGTGATCTTCGTGTCGATGTGGGAAGGGGCGTGCGATCGTGCGCGTCTTGCGCAGCGGCTCGCTGCAGGGGGGCCGGCATCCCCGAACGGGGTCGATGCAGACCGTGCCGCCGCCGATGCCGACGGTGACGGGAAGGCGGTATGACGCAAACCTTCCCGTCGATCAGGCTCAATGAGCGGGGACGGAATCCAGCCCGGTCGATTTCACGTCGGCCTGCACGTCGGGCGACGCAAGATAGTCGAGCAGCGCCTTCGCTTCCGCCGGATGCTGCGCGCCGACGGGGATGCCCGCCGCGAAGCGCGTGACCGACTGCAGCGATTCGGGAATCTTGCCGACGAAGGTCGCCCCCTTGACCGGCAGCAGCTCGCTCACCTGCTGGAAGCCGATTTCGTAGTCGCCGTTCGCGACGACCGATGCCACCGGAATCCGCGGAATCATCTTCGCCTTCGACTTCACCTGGTCTTCGATGCCGAGCTTCCTGAACAGCTCGCGTTCGATATACACGCCGCTCGCGCTGTCCGAGTAGGCGATCGACTTCGCGTGCAGCAGCGCCTGCTTGAGGCCTTCGGGGGAACCGATGTCGGGTTTTGCCGAGCCGTCGCGCACGACCACGCCGATGCGCGAGTCGGCCAGTTCGACCCGCGATCCGGGGATGACCTTGCCCTGCTTGATCAGGTCGTCCAGCGCATAGCCGACCATGATGACCGCGTCGGCGGGCTCGCCGCGCGCGAGCCGGTTTGGAATCGCCTCAGGCGACTTGCCCATCGACGGGCCGAGCGCGGTATCGAGCGTATTGCCCGTCGTGGAAGCAAACCGGGGGCCGAGCAGCTTGTAGGCGGCGGTGAAGCCGCCCGAGCTCATCACGTGCAGTTCGGCGGCCTGCACGTTGGCAGCGACTGCCGTGGCAAGGACGAGCGCGGCCGCGCAAAATTTCGGGAACAGATTTCTCATGATCGTGATTGTTGTCGTGCAGAATCGTGTGTGTTGGTCGGCCTTCCGGATGGACCTGGCATCAATGCGCAGGCGTCAGCGTCGCCGTGCGGCGACGATAGAGCGCGAACGTCGCAAGCAGCGCGCACACGGCGGCAAAGCTCATCCAGTAGCCCGGTGCGGCCTTGTCGCCCGTCATGTGGATGAGCGCGGTCGAGATCGCCGGCGTGAAGCCGCCGAACACGGCCGTCGCGAGGCTGTACGCGAGCGAGAAGCCTGCGACGCGCACCTGCACCGGCATCACCTCGGTGAGCGCCACGACCATCGCACCGTTATAGATCCCGTACATGAACGAGAGCCACAGGAGGACGAGCAGCATGTTGACGAACGACGGCGCGTGAGCAAGCAACGACAGCGCCGGGTAGGCGGTCACGACGGTGAGCACCGTCATGCCAACCAGCAGCGGCCGGCGGCCGATCCTGTCGGACAGCGCGCCGCCGATCGGCAGCCACACGAAGTTCGACACGCCGACGCAGAGCGTCACGAGCAGGCTGTCGGCGGTGCTCAGGTGCAGCACCGTCTTGCCGAAGGTCGGTGCGTAGACCGTGATCAGATAGAAGCTCGTGGTGGTCATCGCGACCAGCATCATGCCGGCCACGACGACGCCCCAGTTCTGCACCAGCGTACCGAACACTTCCTTCATGCCCGGACGATGCTTGCGCGCCTTGAATTCCTGGGTTTCCTCCAGGTTGCGGCGCAGCATGAAGATGAACGGCACGATCATGCAGCCGACGAAGAACGGCGCGCGCCATCCCCATGCGGCGATGGCCGACGCGCTCAGCCATTGATTCAGTGCAAAGCCCAGGGCCGCCGCGACGACGATCGCCACCTGCTGGCTGGCGGATTGCCAGCTCGTGAAGAACCCCTTGCGGCCGGGCGTCGCCAGCTCGGCGAGATAGACCGATACGCCGCCCAGTTCCGCGCCGGCGGAGAAGCCCTGCAGCAGCCGCCCGAGCAGCACGAGCGCGGGCGCCAGCAGGCCGATGGTCGCGTAGCCCGGCACGAACGCGATCAGGATGGTGCCGCTCGCCATGATGGACAGCGTGACGATCAGGCCCTTGCGGCGGCCGACGTCGTCGATGTACGCGCCCAGCACGATGGCGCCCAGCGGCCGCATCAGGAAGCCGGCGCCGAACACGGCGAAGGTCATCATCAGCGACGCGAACTCGCTTTGCGCGGGAAAGAAAACGTTGGCGATCTGCGTGGCGTAGAAGCCGAACAGGAAGAAGTCGAACTGCTCGAGAAAATTCCCGGCGGTGACGCGGAAAACTGCAGCGGCCTTCGAACGTTCGTTCGGAAGGCTGGACGAGGGGTGCATCGGGGTGTCTCCTGAAAATCCGGAAATACGCGGGAGGTGGATCGATTGTCGTTTTCCGGCATGTTCGCTCGTCGCCGGGCAAACGATAAGTGCAATTTTTGGAAGGATTGATGTCGATGGGTTATCAATCGACGTGCCGGCGGCGCGTGTCGCCGCACATCGTTCCGGGCGGCGGCGCGCGCCCGATGCATGACTTTGCAGGACCGGCCGGACGAACTCGCACACGTTTGCGCTTCCATGCGCGATCGCACGCGTCCACTGGCGCACTCGATTTTCCGTTAACCGTGCCGTTAACCCGGATTTGACCCGCGTCGGCGCCGTTGCAGCCGGCTTCCCATACGAGCACGAGCATGCCCGCATTCACCTCGATCGAGAAAATTGCCGACTGGGCCGGACGCAACCATCTTGTCGTCGGGGCATTGGGCACGTTGATGTCGCTGGCGGCGCTCGGGATCAGCGCGGCGACACTGTGGGTCGGGCGCAACGAAGTGATCGAACACGCTCACGAGACGTCGCGCAACGTCGCAGCCGTCCTGGTGAGCCAGATCGCGCGCACCGTCGAAACGTCGAACAACGCGCTGGTCGCACTCGCGTCCGATCTCGGCAAGCCCGCGGTGCGGCGGATGGATGCCGGGCTGCGGCACGACCTGCTGTTCGAGCGCACCGCCGCGCAATACGTGACCGGCATGGGCGTGACCGACCGGCACGGCCAGATGATCGACGGATGCTGCGGCACGACCCATCATTGGGATTTCAGCGATCGCGACTACTTCAAGGTCCATCGCGACGCCGACAACGTCGGCCTCTACGTGTCCGAGGCCTATCGCGCGCGCTCGCGCGGCGGCAAGGAATCCATCGCGCTGTCGCGGCGCATCGAACGGCCGGATCATACGTTCAACGGCATCGCGGTGGTCGCCATCGACATCGCCTATTTCGAGCAGGTCCTGTCCGGTCTCGATGTCGGGCCGAACGGGGTCAGCGCGATCCTGCGCGCGGACGGCGCGATCCTCGCGCGAAATCCGTCGTTGAACGACAACCAGATGAACCACCTGCGTCGCTCGAAAGCGTTCGACCGGATGGTGCACAGTGAATCGGGCTTCTACCCCGCTCGTTCGACCATCGACGGCGTCATGCGGCTGTATACGTACCAGCGGGTGCCGGGCACGCCGCTGATCGCCGTCGTCGCGCCGGCCGAGGGCGACGTGCTGGCGAGCATCACGCGCCTGTCGTGGACGGTGGGGGTGTCCGCCTTCGTGATCAGCGCATTCTTCTGCGCGGTGGTCTGGCTGCTTGCGTTTGCGCTACGCGACAACCTGCGCAAGCAGACGCTGCTCATGGATCTCACGCGAACCGATCCGCTGACGGGACTGTGCAACCGCCGCGCCCTCGATATCGCGCTGGCCGACGAATGGGAACGGCTGCAGCGGGGCAGCAACGGCAGCCTGTCGATCCTGTTCATCGATGCCGACCACTTCAAGCAGTACAACGACCGGCACGGGCATGCGGAAGGCGACACGGCACTGCGCTTTCTCGCCGAATGCATCCGCACCCACACGCGACGGCGCGGCGATCTCGCCGCACGCTACGGCGGCGAGGAGTTCGTCGCGGTGCTGCCGGATACGGACGAAAGCGGTGCCGCGCAGGTCGCGGAGGCGATTCGCCGCGAAGTCGAACGCAACCGGCTCGACGGGTTCGCGGAAACCGTTCCGGCCTTCACCGTCAGCATCGGCTGCGCGACCGGTCATCGCGCGCGCCCCCCGTCCGTGCATGCGCTGTCGCATCAGGCGGACATGGCGCTTTATCGTGCGAAGCGCGAAGGCCGCAACCGGGTGTGTTGCGCGGAAACCGAGCCAATCGCTCGCCTGGCTTGACCCGCCACGGGTCGGGTCTGCATTTTTTTCGGCAGCAGAGCGTACGCAAACGATTGCTTCGGACAACGGTCCTAAATTGTTCATGTACCAATCCGATAATAAGGAAAGCTATTTGAATCAATGAAACTGGACGGCTCACATGAATAATCAACGAATAACGGTTCGCACGAAGCTGACCCTGGCTTTCAGCCTCCTGACTTGCATGGTCCTGCTCGTCTCCATTCTCGGCATCGTATCGCTCGGCAATGCGAACGCGGCATTCGAGAATTACGTCAACGGCACCAACGCCCGTGCACTCCTGGCGGACAAGGTTCGCGTCGCGGTCGACCGGCGTGCGATCGCCGCCCGCAACCAGGTGCTCGCGACCGCACCGCGCGACGCGGACCTCGAAAAGGACGCGGCGCTGCAGGCCGACCGCGAGGTCGGCGCGCTGCTCGGCGAACTGACGAATGCGGTCCGCGAGGGAAGCGGCGCCTCCGACAAGGCCCGCGAACTGGTCCGGCAAATCGGCGTGGTCGAAGCGCAGTACGGCCCGGTGGCGCGCGCCATCGTCGATGCGGCGGCGAACAACCGGCGCGATCAGGCCATCACAATGATCAACGAACAGTGTCGGCCGCTGCTGGCCAGGCTCGTCGCCGCCACCGACGCCTATGCGACGTACGCCCGCACGCTGGGCGCGCAACTCGTGACGGAATCGGCCGACCGCTATGCCTCACAACGACTGATGCTGATCGTCATGTGTATCGCGGCGGCAGCCGCCGCCGCAATCCTGGGCGTCTTCATCACTCGCGGCCTGCTGCGCTCGCTCGGCACGGAGCCTGCCGCGCTCAGCGACATCGCGCGCCGTATCGCCGCCGGCGATCTCGGCATGGAATCCTCGACCGGTGCCGCGCCGGCCGGCAGCGTACTGGCTTCCATGCGGGACATGCAGGCGAACCTGACCCGCCTGATCTCGGAAGTCCGGACCGCATCCGGCAACGTCGCGACAGGCGCCGGCGAAATCGCGTCCGGCAACCAGGACCTCTCCTCCCGCACGGAACAGCAAGCCGCATCGCTGCAGGAGACCGCATCGAGCATGGAACAGCTGACCTCCACCGTGCGCCTGAACGCCGACAATGCGCAGCAGGCGAGCGGGCTGGCCAACAACGCATCGGAGGTCGCCCAGCGCGGCAGCACGGCAGTCGGCCTGATGGTCGACACGATGACGGACATCAGCGCCGGCTCCGCCAAAATCGCCGAGATCACCGCGATCATCGAAGGGATCGCATTCCAGACCAACATCCTCGCGCTCAACGCGGCCGTGGAGGCCGCCCGCGCCGGCGAACAGGGCCGCGGCTTTGCCGTGGTGGCCAGCGAAGTCCGAAGTCTTGCGCAGCGCTCGTCGAGCGCCGCGAAGGAAATTCGCGAGCTGATCTCGCAATCGGTCCGGAAAATCCAGGACGGCTCGCAAATCGCGAACAACGCGGGCGAGACGATGACCCAGGTCACGCACGCGATCGCGCGCGTGACCGACATCATGGGCGAGATCGCCGCCGCGTCGAATGAGCAGAGCCGCGGCATCGAGCAGGTGAACCTGGCCATTACGCAAATGGATGAAGTCACCCAGCAGAACGCGGCGCTCGTCGAACAGGCAGCCGCCGCATCGAGGTCGCTCGAAGAACAGGGAGGCCGGCTTGCCGAGGCGGTATCGCTGTTCCGGCTCGACACGCGGGCGGCCGGCGCCTAGCCTCCCGCCGCGCGCGTGCCCTCGACGGACGCATCGAATCCGGCGCCCGACATGCTCAGCACCCGAAATTAACCAGATAGTGGGAATTCGCTCGCATTGAATCCGGCGCGAAACAAATCCGTAACGGCCGCGTAACGATCCATCACCACAATTCGCCATCTTCGACCATCAGGATGGAGTCTTGCATGTTTGCGTCACGAAGCCGTTTCCCGCTGCACGTCGCAGCCTTGTCGAGTGCGATCGTGCTGGCAGCGTGCGGCGGCGGCGATGATGTCGCGTCGACCAGCACCCTGGCCGCGGCCGTTCCCGCGCCGCCCGCCGACCCCGGCTTCGTCGACAGCGCACCGCTCCCGAGCGTGCCCGCGTTCGTCGACAACATCGCGACCAACCAGCGCGGCGACGCGCGCTATGCGACGCTGTCGACCAACGCCGCGGTGCGCATGTTGGGCCGCTACCTCGATCTCTGGCAACCGGCGACGATGCTGGTCGACGCAGGCGTGAGCGCGCAGGCGTTCGGCGCGTTCCCGGCCATCTCGCCGTCGACCTGCTCCGGGCTGCCGAACAGCGGCGTATCGTGCGGCACGATCCTGAACGATGCGGTGCTGTCGGCCAACGTGCAGTACGTGATCAACGCGACGACCGCCCGCACGCCGCAGCAGGCCGATGCCGCGTACTACGACGACCGGCGCGGCAAGGCTTACAGCGTGACCGACGGCATGGGCCCGCTCACCGCCGCGTGGCGCACCGCGGCCCAGCAGACGACCAGCATCACCAGCATTCCGTCCGACGCGACGACGGTGCTGTACAACGACTCGGGCAACAACGTCGGCGTCGGCAGCAGCAGCGGCAACGCCAGCTTCGGGAAGGTTGTCGACCTGCTCAACGAAATGGGCAACAACGCGTCGACCGAACCGTCGAAGCGCTTCTTCAAATATGCGCGCCCGTACCGCTGGAGCACGAGCGTGGTCGTCGCGCCGACGCTCGTGCCGGCGGAAAGCACGACGCCCGCGACCGACGGCGGCTTCATCAGCGGCCACACGGCCGAGGCGGTGCGCGATGCGACGACGATGGCGTGGCTCGTGCCGGAGCGCTTCCAGGAAATGATCAGCCGCGGCCTCGAGCTCGGCGAGAACCGGATCCTCGCCGGCATGCACTCGCCGCTCGACGTGATCGGCGGCCGCATGCTCGCGCTGGCCGTCAGCGCGGCGAACCTGACCGCGTACGCCAATGACGCGCAGGCCGCCTACACGCAAGCCCACCAGGCGCTGCAGCAACTGACGGGGACGAGCGCCACGACGTTCTCCGCCTTCGCGCACTCCGGTACGGCGACGACCGACCGGTTCGCCGACTACGCGACGAACAAGGCCGCATTCCTGCGCCGCATGACGTTCGGCTTCGGCGCGATCGAATCGACGGACGCGCCGCCCGTCGTGCCGAAGGGCGCGGAGATCCTGCTGCAGACGCGCTTCCCGTACCTGAGCGCCGAGCAGCGGCGCGTCGTGCTGAAGACGACCGAACTGCCGTCCGGCTATCCGGTCATGGACGATGCGGAAGGCTGGGGGCGCCTGAACCTGTTCGCGGCCGCCGACGGCTACGGCGCGTTCAACGGCAACGTGGTCGTGTCGATGGATGCGTCGCAGGGCGGGCTCAATGCGGCCGACCTGTGGCGCAACGACGTCGCGGGCGCCGGCAAGCTGACGTTGCAAGGCAGCGGCACGCTGACGCTGGCGGGCAACAACAGCTACACGGGCGGCACGCAGGTGAGCGGCGGCACGCTGGCGGCCGCGTCGACAATGGCGTTCGGCAAGGGCGACGTGTACGTCGGCTCGGGCGGCGGCGTGAAGATCGCGGCCAATGCACCGGTGACGATCGCGACCCGCTATACGCAGCTCGACAACACGACGCTCGAACTCGACATCGACGGCAACGGCGGCGGACGCCTGCGCGTGGGCGGCCCGCTCACCGTCACGGGCGGCACGCTGCACGTGAAATTCGTGAACGGCTACGCGCCGAAGGCCGGCGACACCATCGCGCTGATCGACGGCGCGGCGGCGGCCGCGAAGTTCGCGACGGTGACGGTCGACGGGTTCAAGGCAACGCCCGTTTATACCGCGACGGGTGTGTCGGTCACGCTGTCGGCGGCGTAACCGGCGCCGGGCATCGATCCTGGCAGCGAGGCCGCTCGGGGGCGCCTTCGCGTGGGCCCCCGCTCACACGAAACGGGCGGGCGCCGCCGTGCCGGCTTCGCCCGACGGGCAAGACCGCGTGCCGAAGCGTCGCTGCAGCTCGATGATCGTCGGCCGGTTGAAGTCGTGGACATCCGGCGTGGCGCCGGTTCACCTCGACACGGAATTCCAGCGCACGCGCGCGTCTCGGCGAGCAACCGCAGCGCCTCGCCGAGCAAGCCCTTCTCCGGTTCCGACAGTTGATCGCCGCGGCCAGTACATCGAGACCCATTCGAAGGTGCGGATCGTCGGCCCGTACTACTCGCAATCGCAAATGGCGACCGCGCCGAACCGGACGACCGACGGGCTGTCGGGCCCATCTCAAAATTACGATTGCAAATGCCTCTCATTTGCATTAAATTGCCGCGCGAATGTACTGTTTGGAACACCGATGTCGGCGCAAGGCCGCCCGCCGTGCCCGAACGCGAACGAGACAAAAAGGGACAGGTATGAGCAGGAGGAACTGGGCGGCCGCACCGATGGCCATCGTCGTCGGCACGGCCGGCATGGGTGCAGCGGACGCACAGGAAACGGCGCTGCCTGCGATCGAGGTGTCCGCGCAACGCGCGACGGCGCCGTTTCGCACGCGCGATTCGACGAGCGCGACGCGCAGCGAGGCGGACGTGATGGACATTCCGTTCGCGGTCAGCAGTGTCGATACGAAGCTGATCCAGACCGTGGCCGCCACGCGCGGCGACGATCTTTACGACTGGGTCGCGGGCGTGTCGCGCCAGAACAACTTCGGCGGCCTGTGGGACAACTACGCGGTGCGCGGCTTCGCCGGCGACGGCAGCACGTCCGGCACCGACTACCTGGTCAACGGCTTTTCGTGGAATCGCGGGATGAGCGTGCCGCGCGACACCGTCAACCTCGAGCGCATGGAAGTGCTCAAGGGGCCGGCGTCCGCGCTGTATGGCCGCGGCGATCCGGGCGGGATCATCAGCTATACGACGAAGCAGCCGCAGTTCGCACGCGCGAACACCATCGGCGTGTCGGCCGGCAGCTACGGCGCGTTGCGTCAGACACTCGATTCGACCGGCCCCGTCACGAAATCGCTCGCGTACCGCTTCGTCGCGATGAACGAGAACAACGGCAGCTTCCGCGACACGGTATCGAGCAAACGCTACCTGTTCTCGCCGTCGTTCACGTGGGACATCGGCGCGGACACGACGCTCCATTACGAGTTCGAGAGCGCCCGTCAGCGCGCGCCGCTCGATCGCGGCGTGCTGGCGGTCAACGGGCAGCTTGGCGTGATCCCCGCGTCGCGCTTCCTCGGCGAGCCGCGCGACGGCGACTACGACGTACGCAACACGGGCCACCAGTTCACGCTCGAACATCGCATCGATTCAGCCTGGTCGATCAACGCGGGCGTCGCGCAACGCAACACCGACCTGTCGGGGCGCTCGTCCGAGGCATTCGCATTGCAGCCGGACGGCCGCACGATGTGGCGCCGCTACCGGCAAGTCGCGTTTCACTCGAACGACCTGCAAGGCCGCCTCGAGACGACCGGCACGTTCCGCACGGGCGGCATCGGCCATACGCTCGTGATGGGCGTCGATGCGTATCGCTTCAACTACGACCAGTTCGTCACGCGCTCCACGCCGAGCGCCGCGGCGCCCTATGCGATCGACATCTTCGATCCGGTCTACGGCCAGCCCGCGCCGACGCCGCGCACCGCGACCAACCTGCTCGAACGCGACGACGGTCAAGGCGTCTACGCGCAGGACACGCTCGCGTTCGGGCCGCACTGGAAAATCCTGGCCGGGCTGCGCTGGGATCGCTTCCACCAGTCGATCGACAACCGCCTGAAGGGTGTGACGACGAGCCAGTTGCAGACCGCGGTGAGCCCGCGTATCGGTGTCGTGTATGAAATGAGCCCCGCGTGGTCGCTGTATGCGAACACCGCGTACTCGTTCCGGCCGAACAACGGCGCCGACGTCGGCGGCAACGCGTTCGATCCCGAAAAGGGCCACGGCTACGAAGCCGGCGCGAAATGGGCGGGCGCGCGCTCGCTCACGACCGTCTCGGCGTTCTACGTGACCAAGCGCAACGTGCTCACCGCCGATCCCGCGAATGCCGGCTTCTCGCGCGCGGCCGGCGAAGTGCGCAGCCGCGGTGTCGAATTCGAATGGAGCGGCGACCTCGGTCACGGCCTGCGCGGCATCGCGAACTTCGCGTACGTCGACGCCGAGGTCACGCGCGATACCGTGCTGGCGCCCGGCTCACGCCTCGTCGACGTACCGCGGCTGAGCGGCAGCGCGCTGCTGATGTACGAGACGACCCTTCCGTTCGCGGACAAGGCCGGTGCCGGCGCCGGCGTGATCTATGTCGGGCGCCGCGCCGGCAACACGGCCAACACGCAGGACGGGTTCGAACTGCCGGCCTACGCGACCGTCCAGCTCAACGGCTACGTTCAGGTCAACAAGCACCTGCGTGCGTCGGTCGTGCTGAACAACCTGTTCAACCGCACCACCTACGTCAGCTCGTACAACAGCCTGTGGGTCACGCCGGGTGCGCCGCGCAGCCTGTTTGCTTCGCTGGCCTATTCGTTCTAGGTCGAATCGGGCCTCGGTCGATCGCGTTCGTCCGCCATCCGCATCGCGAACGCGAGCGCTTCGGCGCGCTCCCGCAGCAGCGCGCGCAGCGCATCCGCCATGATGCGCCGGTCGCGCGGATTGCCCAGGCCGAGCCCCGCCTCACCGCCGATTGGACCGCGACACCACGTCGATCCACACCGCCAGCACCAGCACCGCGCCCTTGACGATCATCTGCCAGTACGCGTCGACGTCCAGCATCGACATGCCGTTGTCGAGGCTCGCCATTACGAGCGCACCGATCAGCGCGCCGTAGACGGTGCCCGACCCGCCGCGCATCGACGTGCCGCCGATGAAGCACGCGGCGATCGCATCGAGTTCGCCCATCGTGCCGGCGGACGGCGACCCCGCCGCCAGCCGCGCCGTGTTCACCAGGCCGGCAAACGCACACATCAGCCCCATCAGCGCGAAGATCGCGAGCTTCACGCGATCGGTATCGACGCCCGACAGCCGCGTCGCCTCCAGGTTGGAACCGACGGCGTAGATGCGCCGGCCGAACACGGTCTGCGTCGCGATCCACGTGAACGCACCGAGCAGCACGAGCAGCAGCAGCACGGGCACCGGGATGCCGCCGTAGCGGTCGAGCGTCGCGACGAAGGCGAACAGCACCGCGCCGGCGCCGACGACCTTCGCGACGTCCTGCCACCGCGGCGCGACCGCGAGCCGGTAGCGCCGCCGCGTCGCGCGCTGCCGCACCACCAGCAGCAACACGAGTGCGAACAGCAGGATCGCGAGGCCGTCCCCCACCAGGCGCGGCAGATAGCCCTGCCCGATGAACACGAAGCCGTCCGACACCGGCGCGATCGTCGAGCCGCCCGTCACGCCGAGCAGGATCCCGCGAAACGCGAGCATCCCGCCCAGCCCGACGATGAACGACGGCACGCGCCGATAGGTCGACCACCAGCCGTTGAAGAGCCCGATCAGCACGCCGAGCGCGAGCACGGCCGGGATCGTCGCCGCGACCGGCCAGTGGCGGTTGACGTCGAGGATCGCCGCGACGCCGCCGAGCAGCCCGAGCAGCGAGCCGACCGACAGGTCGATCTCGCCCGCGATGATGACGAACACCATCCCGCACGCGAGCATGCCGGTGATCGACATCTGCCGCAGCAGGTTCGATACGTTGCGTGGTGTGACGAACGCGCCGTCCGTCAGCACCGAGAAGAACGTCCAGATCACGACGACCGCCAGCAGCAGCGCGAGCAGCTTGTAGCGCGCGAAGATCTGGCGAAGCGGCAGCCCCGCCGGGCGGCCGGCGGAACGATGCGCTTCGGCATCCGGCGTCGCCGGGGTCGATGAAGAGAGTTCGGAATTCATGTCGCGCTCATTGCGGTGGGTTCGGTGGACAGTCGCGCGGGCTTCAGCGCGGCGCCGAGAATCTGTTCCTGCGTGAGGCCCTGGTTGACGAAATCGCCGCGCAGCTCGCCTTCGCCGATCACCAGCACGCGATCGGCCAGCCCGAGCACCTCGGGCAGCTCCGACGATACGACGATCAGCGCGACGCCCCGCTTCGCCAGCGCGAAGATCAGCCGGTAGATCTCCACCTTCGCGCCCACGTCGACGCCGCGCGTCGGCTCGTCGAGGATCAGCACCTGCGGCTCGGCCAGCAGCATCTTGGCGAGCACCGCCTTCTGCTGGTTGCCGCCCGACAGGCTCGCGATCGGCAGGAAAGGATGCGCGGCGCGCACCGAGAGCCGCTGCATCTCGGTGCGGATCGCATCGAGTTCGGCGGCCGCGTCGATCCGCCCGCGCGCCGCGAAGCGCCGCAGCACCGCCAGCGTGATGTTGTGGCCCACGCCGAGCTGCGGCACGATGCCGTGGCGCTTGCGGTCCTCCGGCACCATCGCGATCCCGGCGCGGATCGCGTCGGCCGGCGAACGAATCTGCAGCACCCGGCCGTTCATCAGCACGGTCGCCGTGCACGCGCCCGGATACGCGCCGAAGATCGCCTGCATCAGCTCGGTGCGGCCCGCGCCCACGAGCCCGGCGACGCCGAGGATCTCGCCGCGCCGCACGCTGAACGACACGTCGTCGACCCGCTTGCGGCGCGCGTTCGTCACGTCGCGACAGGTCACGTTCCGCGCCTCCAGCACGACCGCGCCGATCTCGTGCGGCTCGCGCGGATACAGGTCGCGGATCTCGCGGCCGACCATCATCGCGATGATCCGGTCGGTGGTCAGCGCGCGCATCGGCTCGGTCGCGACATGCCGGCCGTCGCGGATCACGGTGACCGTATCGCAGACGGCCGCGACCTCGTCGAGCTTGTGCGAGATGTACACGCACGCGACGCCGCGGCGCTTCAGGTCGCGCACGATGTCGAGCAGGATGCGCGTTTCGGCCGCGCTCAGCGACGACGACGGTTCGTCGAGGATCAGCAGCTTCGCGTCCTTGTTCAAGGCCTTCGCGATCTCGATCAACTGCTGGTGGCCGCCGCCATAATTCATGACCGGCTGCGCGACGTTGATCGAGTCGATCCGCAATTCGTGCAGCAGCGCCTCGGCGCGCCGGACCATCGCGGCGAAGTTCATGCGCCCGCCCGGCAGCGTGATCTCGTTGCCGAGGAAGATGTTCTCGGCAACCGACAGTTCGGGCACGAGCATCAGCTCCTGGTGGATGATCACGATGCCCGCCCGCTCCGTGTCGCGCACGCCGGTTGCCGCGAGCGGCGCGCCTTCCCAGCGGATTTCGCCGTCCCACGTGCCGTGCGGATAGACACCCGACAGCACCTTCATCAGCGTCGACTTGCCCGCGCCGTTCTCGCCGCACAGCCCGACGCATTCGCCGGGCCGCACGGTGAGGTCGATGCCGTCGAGCGCTTTCACGCCGTCGAATGCCTTGACGATGCCGCGCATCGTCAGCAAGGGTTCCGTCATTCGTTCATTGCCTCGCAGTAAGCGCGGCCGCCGTCTCGGCGGCCGCGCGTCGCGTCCGTCGTACGCTTACTGGCTCGCCAGCTGCGCCTGGGTATAGAAGCCGTCCTTCACGACGACGTCGACGTTGCGCTTGGTCAGCAGCGTCGGCTGCAGCAGCACCGTGTCGACCTTCTTCTTGCCGTTGTCGTATTGCGCGTTGAACGCGGGCTTCGCGCCCTTCGCGAGATCCACGGCAAGCTTCGCCGCTTCGCTCGCGATCAGCTTGAGCGGCTTGTAGACGGTCATCGTCTGCGTGCCGGCGATCACACGCTTGACCGCCGCGAGATCCGCGTCCTGCCCGGATACCGGCACCTTGCCGGCCAGATGCTGCGCGGCGAGCGCCTGGATCGCGCCGCCGGCCGTACCGTCGTTCGACGCGACGATCGCGTCGATCCGGTTGTTGTTCGCGGTCAGCGCATCCTCGGTGATGCGCAGCGCGGTCGACGCGCTCCATTCGGGCACCCACTGCTGGCCGACGATCTTGATGTCGCCGCGATCGATCGCGGGCTTCAGCACCTTCAGTTGTCCTTCGCGCAGCATCTTCGCGTTGTTGTCGGTCGGCGCGCCGCCGAGCAGGAAGTAGTTGCCCTTCGGCTTCGCATCGAACACGCCCTGCGCCTGCAGCTCGCCGACCTTCTCGTTGTCGAACGAGATATACGCGTCGACGTCCGCGTCGAGGATCAGCCGGTCGTACGACACGACCTTGATGCCGGCCTTCCTCGCTTCGGCGACGACGTTGCCGAGCGTCTTCGAGTTGAACGGCACGATCACGATCACGTCGACGCCGCGCGAGATCAGGTTCTCGATCTGCGAAATCTGCCGCTCCTCGCTCGCGTCGGCCGACTGCACCGACACCTTCGCGCCGAGCTTCGTCGCGGCCGCGACGAAATAGTCGCGATCGCGCGACCAGCGCTCGACGCGCAGGTCGTCGATGCAGAAGCCGATTTCGGGCTTGTCCTTGCTCGCATGCGCGAGCGGCGTGCCCAGCGCGAGGATCGCCAGCGCAGCAGCGCCGGCAAGCGAACTCAATACGGTACGACGCGTCACGGATCTCATGTCTCCACTCCTTGTTTTTGGACAACCTCACGAACGCCGGGCGAGCGCCGAAATGCGCCGCCCGCATCGAGTCACTGCAAAGCACGGCATCGTGCGACGAGCATCGCGTCAGCGATCCGCACGTCAAACGCCCGTGGCAAACACCGGTTCGAGCGCACGGTAAAGCGCGCGAAACGTCGGCCGCCGCACGTCGCGATACCGCGCGTGGCGCGCCATGTCCGGCTCGCGCACCGCGATGATCGGCGGCTGCGGGCACACGTCGTCGAGCGGCGCATCCGGTTCGAGCGCGAGATGCGCGAGGCGCGCGGCGCCCAGCGCCGGCCCCACCTCGCCGCCCGCGCGCAAGGTCAGCGCACGGCCGCTCAGGTCGGCGAGCATCTGCGTCCAGTACGCGCTACGCGAGCCGCCGCCGATCACCGTGATGCTGTCGGGCGCGAGCCCGGCCGCATGCAACGCGTCGATGCCGTCGAGCAGCGCGAAGCCGACGCCTTCGAGCGTCGCGTTCGCGAGATCCGCGCGCTGCGTGTCGGGCGTGAGCCCATAGAACACGCCCTTCGCATTCACGTCGTTGTGCGGCGTACGCTCGCCGCTCAGGTAAGGCAAAAACCACGGGCGGCTCGCGCGTGCATTCGTCTCGGCATCGTCGAGCAGCGCCGCGACGCCGTCATAGCCGGCCAGTTGCGCGGTGAAGTCGATACAGCCGGCCGCGTTCAGCATCACGGACATCAGGTGCCACGTCTCCGGCAGCGCGTGACAGAAGCTGTGCACGGCCGATTCGGGATTCGCGCGGAACCCGTCGGACACCGCGAAATAGACACCCGACGTCCCGAGCGACAGCAGCGCATCGCCGGGCCGCACGATGCCGACGCCCACCGCGCCGGCCGCGTTGTCGCCGCCGCCCGCCACCACCGGGATCTCGCGCAGCCCGAGCGCGCGCGCGACGGCCGGCAACAGGGTGCCGGTGACGCGATTGCCCTCGAACACGGCCGGCATCTGCGCGCGCGACAGCCCGCATGCGGCAAGCAGCGTGTCGTCGTAGTCGCGCTTCGCGACGTCGAGCCACAGCGTGCCGGCGGCATCCGACGGATCGGTCGCGAACGCGCCGGTCAGCCGGTAGCGCAGGTAGTCCTTCGGCAGCAACACATGGGCGATGCGCGCGAACACGTCAGGTTCGTGACGACGCACCCACAGCAGCTTCGGTGCGGTGAAACCCGGCATCGCGATGTTGCCGGCCACGGCGCGCAGCGTGGGCGCGAGTCGTTCGAGTTCCGCGCACTCGGCGTCCGCGCGGCCGTCGTTCCACAGAATCGCGGGGCGCAGCACGGCGCCGTGCACGTCGAGCAGTGTCGCGCCATGCATCTGGCCGGTCAGTCCGAGTGCGTCGATGTCGCGCGGATCGATACCCGCCGTGCGCGCATCCGAGACGAGTGCGGCCAGCACGCTGCAGGCAGCGTCCCACCAGTCACGCGGGGCCTGCTCGGACCAGCGCGGCCGCGGCCGGCTCACCGCGAGCGGGCGGCTCGCGCTCGCGCGCACCGCGCCGTCGCGGTCGAGCAGCACCGCCTTCACGCCCGACGTGCCGAGATCGAGTCCGATGTACATGGCGTCAGCGCAGCCCGTAGATCGCCTGGTTCACGATGTTCTCGCACCGCTCCTGCGCGCCGCTCGCGTGCCGCGGGTTCACGCCGCGCGCGAGCGCCTCGGCCGCGAGCGACTCCAGCGTATAGTCGCCCGACAGGATCTTGCGGCCGAACGCGTCGTCCCACTGCGCATAGCGTTGCCGGCGCAGCGCGTCGAGCCGGTCGTTCTCGACCAGCACCGCCGCGCGTTCGAGCGCGAGCGCGAGCACGTCGATCGCGCCGACGTGGCCATAGAACAGATCTTCCGGATCGATGCTCTGGCGGCGCACCTTCGCATCGAAGTTCATCCCGCCGGTCGTGAAGCCGCCGTGACGCAGGATTTCGTAGAACGCGAGCGTCAGCTCCTCGACGCTGTTCGGGAACTGGTCGGTGTCCCAGCCGTTCTGCGGATCGCCGCGGTTCGCATCGACGCTGCCGAACACGCCGAGCGCGAACGCATTCGCGATCTCGTGATGGAACGAGTGGCCGGCGAGCGTCGCGTGGTTCGCCTCGATGTTCACGCGGATTTCGTTCTGCAATCCGTACTGCACGAGAAAGCCGTGCACCGTCGCGACGTCGTAGTCGTACTGGTGCTTGGTCGGCTCCTGCGGCTTCGGCTCGATCAGCAGCGCGCCCTTGAAGCCGATCCGGTGCTTGTGCTCGACGACCATCGACAGGAAGCGGGCAAACTGCTCGCGTTCGCGCTTCAGGTCCGTATTGAGCAGCGTCTCGTACCCTTCCCGCCCGCCCCACAGCACATAGTTCTCGCCGCCGAGCCGGTGCGTCGCATCGAGCGCATGACATACCTGGGTCGCGGCCCACGCGAACACGTCGGGGTTCGGATTCGTCGCGGCGCCGGCCGCGAAGCGCGGGTGCGAGAACAGGTTCGCGGTGCCCCACAGGAGCCGCACGCCGCTCGCCTGCTGACGCTCGCCGAGATAGTCGACCATCCGCGCGAAATTCGCCGCATATTCCCGCAGGCTGTCGCCTTCCGGTGCGACGTCGGTGTCATGGAACGTATAGAAAGGCGTGCCGAGCTTCGTGAAGAACTCGAACGCCGCATCGGCCTTCATCCGCGCCCGCTCGAGCGCATCGCCCGGCTGCTGCCACGGCCGCTGGAACGCGCCCTGCCCGAAGATGTCGTGCCCCGGCCACACGAACGTGTGCCAGTAGCAGACGGCGATCCGCAGATGCTCGGCGAGCGTCTTGCCCAGCACGCGCCGCTCGGGGTCGTAATGGTGGTACGCGAGCGGATTGTCCGACTGCGGGCCTTCGTAGCGAATCGCGGGAATGTGTTCGAAATACGACATGGCGTCTCCGTGCAGGGTCTTGTTGCGGCGCAACGCGCGTCGTGGTGACGCACGCGGCCGAATTCGGTAGGCTGGATCGTGCCCGCGCCCCTGCCGGGCGGCAATTGCGAAATTGCGCAGCACGCTTAATGTTTCTTGCCAGCCGCTGCGCGCGGCGCACGTTCCGCCCTACAATCGCCGAACACCAGACACCGCGCGCCGCCGACCCGGGCGCGCCCCGGAGACAACGGCACGGCGCCCCCGACGCGCGTGCCCCGAGATCGAGATGACACGCGTCCCTTCCGCCCAGACACCGCATCGCATCGCGCTGCTGTTCAACGCGAACAAGGTCTACGACCGCGAGATCATCAGCGGCATCGGCCAGTACCTGCACACGACGCGCGTGGTGTGGGACCTGTTCCTCGAAGACGACTTCCGCTGCCGGCTCACCGGCATCGAGCGCTTCGACGGCGACGGCATCATCGCGGACTTCGACGATCCCGCCGTTGCCGACGCGCTCGCCGGCTCGCCGCTGCCGATCGTCGCGGTCGGCTCGTCGTACGAGGATCCGGCCCAGTATCCTGACGATGTCCCATATATTGCGACGGACAACCCGAAGCTCGTGTCGCTCGCGTACACGCACCTGATCGGTGCGGGACTCGCGCATTTCGCGATGTACAGCCTGCCGATCGCGCAGGAAAACCGCTGGGCGCAGCAGCGCGAGCTCGCATTCGACCGGCTCGCGCGCGCGGACGGGCTCGATGCGCCGATCTACCGCGGGCTGTCGACGAGCGCATCGGGCTGGAATCACGCGATCGAACAGCTGATCGGCTGGCTGCATGCGCTGCCGAAGCCGGTCGGCGTGATTGCCGTGACCGATGCGCGTGCGCGGCACCTGCTGCAGGCCTGCCTGATCGCCGGGATCGCGGTGCCGGAACAGGTGGCGATCATCGGCATCGACAACGATCCGCTCACGCGCACGCTGACGCGCATTCCGCTGTCGTCGGTCATCCAGGGCACCGAGGAAATGGGCCGCACCGCCGCGCACCTGCTGCACCGGATGCTGCGCGGTGCGCGCTTTCCCGGGCAGCGCATTCTCGTGCCGCCGGTCGGCATCAACGTGCTCGAGTCGACGCGCCACCAGCCGCTGGCGAGCCCGCACGTGATGCGCGCGCGGCATTTCATCCGCCAGTACGCGTGCCAGGGGATCAAGACCGAACAGGTCGCCGACTATGTCGGCGTATCGCGTTCGCTGCTCGAGGAGCACTTCCGGCGCGAATTGCAGCGCACCGTGCACCAGGAAATCCTGCGCCACAAGCTCGAAGCCGCGCAGGCGCTGCTCGCCGGCAGGCAGGCGTCGAGCGCCGAGGTCGCGATCCGTTGCGGGTTCACGTCGCTCCAGTACATGTACGCAGTGTTCAGGCGCGAGCTGGGCTGCACGCCGCGCGAACACCAGGAACGCGCGGCCGCCTCAGCGTCATACTGACGGCCGCCGCCCATCTGACCTCCTCCCATGCACATCGATACCGATTCTTCCTCCCTGACGCACGGCGCGGCGCGCGTGCCTTCCGAGCCGTGGGGCACGCTGCCCGACGGCGAGCCCGTTCGGCGCTACACGCTGCGCAACGCGCACGGCATGCGCGTCGGCATCAGCGACCTCGGCGCGACCGTCGTGTCGTGGCTCGCTCCCGACCGCACGGGGCGCTTTGCCGATATCGTGCTCGCACACGACACGCCGGCCGAGTACCTCGAATCCGGTGCCTACCTCGGCGCGACGGTCGGCCGATGGGCGAACCGGATCGCCGGTGCGCGCTTCGAACTCGACGGCATCGGCTACCCGCTCGACCGCAACGAGAACGGCAACCTGCTGCACGGCGGCGCGAACGGCTTTCATCGTGCGCGCTGGGACGTGATCGACGACTGCGGCGGGCTGACGCTTCGGCTCGATTCGCCGGAAGGCGACGCGGGTTTTCCGGGCAACGTGACCGTGCAGGTTCGCTACACGCTCGACGACGACGGCACGCTGACAATCGACTATGCGGGGTGGACCGATGCACCGACGCCGTTGAACCTGACGAATCACAGCTACTTCAACCTGAACGGGCGCCCGGGCAGCGACGTGCGCGGCCATCTGCTGCAGATCGACGCCGACGCGTTTCTCGAAGTGGACGATGCGCTGATCCCGACCGGCACGGCCGACGTGACGGGTACCGCGTTCGATTTCCGGCACAGCGCACCGATCGGCGCGCGCCTCGACTGGCCGAACGCGCAACTGGCCCGCGCGCGCGGCTTCGATCATTGCTTCGTCCTGGGCGACGGTGCGCACGAGGCCCGGCCCGTCGCACGCGTCTACGATCCGGAAAGCGGCCGAGAACTGATCGTGTCGACCGATCAGCGGGGCCTGCAACTCTATACGGGCAACTATCTCGACGGCGTCCGCGTGAGCGGCGGTACACGGTGCACGCAACACGCGGCGCTGTGCCTGGAGGCGGGCGGCTTTCCGGACCAGGTGAACATGGCCGGCCTGAGCGGCGACGTGATCCTTCATCCGGACGCCGTCTATCGGCAGACCACGCGGTATCGGGTAGCCGTTCACGCATAGTGTGCGCGGGCCGCATCGTCGCGTCCCCGTCCGCTTCGCGCCGGCTTCGGTCGATCGCCCCACCCGCCGGATCGACAGGCAGCGTGCCCACCACGGCCGAAGCGGGCACGCGCGCACCGGGTGCTCGCGGTGCCCGCTTCCCGTCAACGCACACGGCGCTTGCGGTGCCCGACAGCTTGCCCGTCGTCACGCCTGAATCGGCAAGCCCAGCCGCCAGCTCAGATTCCTGCGCGCAGGTGCCTCGCACCGCGTATGGAAAAAATCGGTCTGATAGATGCGCGGGCGGACGAGCAGCCAGCGAAGAATCATTCGTTCATGAAGGTCGTAGGCCCGATCGTCGAGATCGGGGCGCTCTGCCCGGAGCAGGCGGCCGTCTTCGCGAAATCGCCGGTGAGACGCGCCCAGCTCGGCCAGGTCGATGTCGCACACGAAACGGGTGTCCGGATCTGCGGCGATTCCGACGTGGGTCGTCGCGAGAATCATCGCGCAGATCCGGTCGCACGCATCGATTCGCCCCGCGGCCAGGTGCCGGAACCAGTCGGCGCTGCGCTGCTCGTTGTTCTTCGCGCCCGGGACGTAGATCACGTCGTGGAACCAGAGCGCGAGTTCGACCGCATCCGGATCGGGCATCGCGCCGCGCGCGAGGTCGACCTGACGCAAGCAGCGTTTCACATGTGCGAGCGTATGGTAATGCCGCATCGGCTCCGAATAGCCTCCCGCCACCAAGCGATAGACCTCCTCGGCATGGGCTCCGCCGCTGCCCGACCACAACGCGACGAACCGCGCCTGCGTCTGGTTCACGTTCGCTCCTTGGCCCGTGGCGGCGGCACCGGTGCGCCCCGCGCCGACGTTACCGCCCTGCGCTCAGAGAAATTCCCGGCGTATGTCGATGCTCGACCGCTGTCCGATGTTGCCGTAGTGATGCGCGAGCCATGTATCCGCTTCGCGTCGCCCGTGGTCATGCAGCTCGCTCAGAAAGCCCCAGTCCGCGTTGTACTTGCTCGATACGCTCAACGCGCTCAGCGCATCGTCGGCGCGAATGGAATGGATCAGCATTTCCTTCATCTCGCCGCGCTTGATCGTGCCTTGCTGGATCAGGTCGGTGACGAACGCGATGGCGCGCATCTCGCGCATCAGCGACGAGTTGAAACTGATCTCGCTGATCCGGTTCAGGATTTCCGCCGCCGTGACGGGCACCCCGCGACGCACGAGCGGATTGATGTGCACGATCACGACGTCGCGCGTCGTGCAGTTGTAGATCAGCGGATAGATGGCCGGATTGCCCATGTAGCCGCCATCCCAGTAGTACTCGCCGTCGATCGAGACCGCCTGGAACAAGGTCGGCACGCAGGCCGACGCCAGCACCGCGTCGGCAGACACATCCGCTCCCGTGAAGACGCGAATCTTCCCCGTCTCGACGTTGGTTGCGCAGAGATACAGCCGGATCGGACAGTGCTTGCGCAGCGCGTCGAAGTCGACCTGGCGCTCGAGCACTTCGCGCAGCGGATTCAGGTTGTTCGGATTGAACTGATACGGCGAGAACACGCGCAGCATCATGTCGGTGAACGCATAAAGCGGCGAATGATCGAGCCCGAAGCTGTGCGTCCCCTTCAGCCACGGCACCCAGCGCAACGGGTTGTAGCGCTCCGCCGATCGCGCGACCGCCTGCCAGAAGTCGTGCAGCGCCTCGCGCGCACCGTCCTCGCCGCCCTTCAGCAGCCCGCACGCGAGCACGGCCGCATTCATCGCGCCGGCGCTGGTCGCACAGACGCCCTCGATGTCGAGCCGGCCGTCTTCGAGCAGCCGGTCGAGCACGCCCCAGGTGAATGCGCCGTGCATCCCGCCACCCTGCAGCGCCAGCGCGATCGGTTTGCGCGGACCATCGTGGCGGCGTCTCGCGTGCGTGGTTGTCATGCCCGTCTCCTCGAGCAGCGGCGGTTCGCGGACGGCACGGGGTCACACGATGCGCCGTCGTTCGCCGCGGGTTCATTCATTCTGCCTGCGCGCCCAATGCGTCCAGCAGCGCTTTTGCTTCTTGCAGGTCGCGTGTATCGAAGCCTTCGGTGAACCAGGTATAGACGTCGCGCAGCACTTGCGTGGCCTCCGCGGTCTTCCCCTGCCGTTGCAACAGCCGCGCGAAGTCCGACGCTGCCCGCAGCTCCAGCGCCCGGGCGCCCTGCCGGCGCGCTCGCGCGATCGCCCGGTGAAAACAGTCGATGGCTGCGTCGACGCATTCGGGCTCCGTGCCTTCCTGGTCGGCCCCGCCGGCCAGATAGAGGCCCGTGAGACGGAACAGTTCGGCCTCGTAGCAGTGCTCGCCGGATTGCTCGACGACCGCCATGGCCTCGTCCAGCATGCCCAGTGCCGCCTCCCTGTCACCCGCGCGCCAGTAACTGTCGGCGAGCAACGCGAGGGAATAAGGGCGCTGGTCTTCGCCCCCGGCCGCCCGCTGCGCGTCGAGGCCCAGCCGCATCTGCGCGATGCCGTCCGGGAGGTTGCCTTGCGCGCTCGTCGCCCAGCCCCGCAGCAGCGTTCCCCATGCGAGCCAGTACGGCAATCCGTGCTCGGTCGATACGGCAATGACCGCTTCCGCGCGCTCGGCGGCCAGCATCGGCTCCCGCCGCAGTTGATGCAGGTGCGCCGTATAGGTCAGGCTGAACGC
The DNA here is from genome assembly GCF_002223135.1 of Burkholderia sp. AU33423. Taxonomy (NCBI): domain Bacteria; kingdom Pseudomonadati; phylum Pseudomonadota; class Betaproteobacteria; order Burkholderiales; family Burkholderiaceae; genus Burkholderia; species Burkholderia sp. AU33423. Next base: position 158,964 of record NZ_NKFH01000010.1, on the reverse strand, counting down.
CAGGGAGGGGCCATAGGAAAAGTTCCGTGCGAGCGCAAGCGCTTCGGCACTGCGTTTGAGCGCCTGGTCGGGGTACCCCTGTATCCACAGAATCAGCACCAGGAAACTGAGCGCCCGGATGCCGGGATCCACCCCGTGTGCAAAGACATGCGCCTGATGCTGCTCGGGATCGTAGAGCGCGAGCGCCCGTTCCATCTGGGTGCGGGCCGCGTCGAAGTCGCCCTGCAGGAAAAGGCACGAACCCAGCGCGCTATGGGCCTCGGTGAGGAAGCCTGAATCGTTCGCATCCCGCGCCGTACTGAGCATCTGCATGCCCAGCTCGATGGCGAGCGCATACTCGCCCCGCACCACGTGATGCATCCGCAATCCCAACTGCGTCGCGAAGCGCTGCGATGCGTCGCCGGTGTGCTCGCACAACGCGAGCGCGCGCCGGTAGATCCGCCCCACCTCGTTCGCGCCATACCCGCGCACATCCATCAGGACCGGCCCGAGGGACAGCAGCAGTGTCAGTTCCCAATGCGCGCGCAGCGGTGTGTCCGGCATGCCCTTCAATAGCGCCAGCGCCGCTTCGAGGTGATTCATCGCATCGTGATGGGCGGCATGGCGCAACGCCTGCTGAGCCGCTCGATGCAGGTATTCGACCGCCTTCGGAATGTTTCCGCTCTGACTGTAGTGATGCGCGAGTTCGCTGCAGTAATCGGCGATGCGTGTCGGGAACAGCAGCTCGATCGCCTGCGCGGTGCGCTCGTGCAGCGTGGTACGCCGCTCCGTGAGCAGCGAGCGCCCTGCCACTTCCTGGGTCAGCGCGTGCTTGAACGAGTAATTGACTTCGGGGAAGGCGGGGCACTCGTAGATGAACTCCGCCGCTTCCAGATGGGCGAGGAGTCGCCGCAGTTCGTCGTCCCGCGCCGGTGCCTCGCCGCAAATGCGCCGGATCAGGCTGAACGGAAACTCGTGGCCGATCACCGCGAGTGCCTGCAGCAGTTCCTTTTCGTCGACCGGAAGCCGGTCGATCCGAGCCGCGAGCACGCCCTGCACGGTGGTCGGAATGTGCAGCGTGGCCGGCGTCTCCACGACGCGATAGCGGCCGGGCTCGCCGAGCAGCGACCGCTCCTCGACGAGCGTCTGGACCACTTCCTCCATGAAGAACGGGTTGCCCTCCGTCTTCTCCAGGATGCGCTGTTTCAGCGGCACGAGCGTGCGATCGTCGCCGAGCAGCGCCGCGAGCAGTCCTTGCGCATCGGCGGGGCCGAGCGGTTCGAGCCGCAGCGTGCTGCAATGCGCCGCGCGCGCCCACGCGGGCTGATACTCGGGCCGGTAGTTCACCAGAAGCAGGATGCGTGCGTCCGGCACGTGATCGATCAGGCCGGTGAGAAATGCTTCCGTTTCACGGTCCAGCCATTGCAGATCCTCGAACAGCAGGTGGACCGGCTGATTCCGGCTCTCCCGCGCGAGCAGCTGCCTGATCGCGTCGAAGGTACGCTCGCGGCGGATCTGCGGATCCATCTCGACGAGTACCGGCTCGCCTTCGCCGATGCCGAGCAGGTAGAGGACGTACGGTACGAGATCCTCGAAGCTGCGCTCGAGCGCGAGCGCCTTGCCGATGACCTTTTCCCGGCAGCGCCGCTCGTCGTCCTGAGTCGTGATCTGGAAATAGTTCTTCAGGAGTTCGATGAGCGGCAGATTCGAATACGCCTTGCCGTGCGATACGGAAAACGTCTCCAGCACCAGCGCGCCACGCCGCGATCGCTCCTTGAACTCGTGGAACAGGCGGGATTTTCCGACGCCGGCTTCCCCCGCCACGCCGACCACGCGCCCCTGCCCGGCGCTCACGGTCTCCCGCGCCCGGTTCAGGTGTTCCATTTCCGTCTCACGGCCGACGAAGCGCGCGAGACCGCGGTGCGCCGCCAGCTGCAGGCGCGTGCGCAACGCACCGAGGCCAAGCACCTCGTAGACGCGCAACGGTGCGGGAATACCCTTGAGCTGCGTCGCGCCCAGCGCCTTGAACTCGAAATAGCCTTCGGCCAGCTTGTGCGTGGACTCGCTGACGAGAATCGACGTCGGCGCGGCGATGCCCTCGATCCGCGACGCGATGTGGATCGTATGCCCGAGCGGATCGTAATCGGTGTGCAGGTCGTCGGTGCGGATCGAACGCACGACGACCTCGCCGGTATGGACGCCGACGCGAATCTGCAGCGGAATGCCTTCCTGCAGACGAATGCGATCGCCGTGCTGCCGCATCGCCTGCTGCATGCGCAATGCCGCGAACAGCGCGCGCTGCGCATGGTCTTCGTGGGCAATCGGTGCGCCGAACAGCGCGAGGATGCCGTCGCCGAGCGATTTGGCGACGTACCCTTCGTAGTAATGGACCGCTTCCATCATCAGCTCGACCACGGGCACGATCAGGCGATGCGCCACTTCGGGATCGAGATCGTGGATCAGCGCGGTCGACCCGGCCATGTCCGCAAACAGCGCGGTCACCGTCTTGCGCTCACCCGCGGGTTCGCCGCGCGCGGCCATGGCCGCATGTTCGGCACGGATGCGCTCGGCAAGATGGTCGGGCGTGTAATGAACGGGCGTGGGCGGTGGCTCCCGTCCCGATGGCCAGGACGGCGTCGATGCCGCCGTGGGCGCGGCCAGCGGCACACCGCAGTGGCTGCAGAAGCGGGCCGCCGGCGCCACGTCGTGTCCGCATTGCGGACACGTGCGGGACAGCACGGCCTGGCATTCCTGGCAGAACCTCGCACCGGGAGGATTCTCGGAACCGCATAGGGCGCAGCGCATAAAACCCTCTTCCAGCCAAGGGTCGACATCAAAATATTATGCGCCACTCTCCGGGGATATTCAGGGTGACTATGCGATTTCGCATGGCGACCGGCGTCGCGTGCACAGCGCCCGCGCGCACGCGACTGCGCCATGCACGGCACTCATGCCGCGCATGAAAACTAATCGATTGTTGGCACCCCGGATCGACGCCGACAATCCGCGTCATGCCCCCTCGTTTGCGGTTCGGGCCATTCACCCTCCCAATCGACACACCACGATCCATGAACCATCCCGCCACCGTTTCCTCCATCGCCGGGGCCCGCAAGGCCACGGCAGCGCCCTGCCACGCCCGCTCCCGCACCTGCGGCGAAGCGCTCGTCGACCTCCTCGAACGCCACGGCGTCGAATGCGTGTTCGGCATTCCCGGCGTGCATACCGTCGAGCTCTATCGCGGTCTCGCCGCATCGTCGATCCGCCACGTGACGCCGCGCCACGAACAGGGGGCCGGCTTCATGGCCGACGGCTATGCACGCGTCACGGGCCGGCCGGGCGTCTGCTTCATCATCACCGGGCCGGGGATGACCAATATCGCGACCGCGATGGCACAGGCCTACGCGGATTCGATCCCGATGCTGGTGATCTCGAGCGTCAACGCACGGCGCGAACTCGGCCGCGGCGACGGGCGCCTGCACGAGCTGCCGTCCCAGCGCGACGTGTTCGCGGGACTCACCGCGTTCTCGCACACGCTGCTCGACGCGGCCGATCTGCCGCAAGTCCTCGCGCGCGCCTTCGCGGTCTTCGCCAGCGCGCGGCCGCGGCCCGTGCATATCGAGATTCCGCTCGACGTGAGCGTGATGCCGGCGCCCGCGCTGTCCGACGCCGCGCCCGCGCTGCCGGCGCGGCCCGCGCCGGATGCGAACGCGCTCGCCGCGGCCGCCGACCTGCTCGCGCACGCGCGCCGGCCGCTGATCCTCGCCGGCGGCGGCGCGATCCACGCGGCGGCGGAATTGCGCGAACTCGCCGAGCGCCTGCACGCGCCGGTCGCGCTGACGATCAACGCGAAAGGGCTGCTGCCGGCCGGCCACCCGCTGCTGATCGGCTCGACCCAGTCGCTGCCGGCCACCCGTGCGGCGATCCGCGATGCCGACGTGGTACTCGCCGTCGGCACCGAGCTGGGCGAAACCGATTACGACGTCACGTTCGACGGCGGCTTCGCGATCGACGGCCGGCTGATCCGCATCGACATCGACGCGCAACAGCTGATGCGCAACGCCCGCGCCGAGATTGCCATCGCCGGCGATGCTCAGCTGGCGCTCGGCGCGCTGTCGACCCGCCTGCACGAAACGCCGGCGCCGACACCCGACGCCGACTGGGGCGCGCCGCGGGTGGCCGCCGTGCGCGCCGCGATCGCGTCCATGCACGACGGCGCCGCGCAGTCGCAGGCGCGGCTGATCGATACGATCGTCGCCACGCTGCCCGGCGCGATCATCGCCGGCGATTCGACGAGCCCCGTCTACGTCGGCAATTTCACCCACGACGCACCGGTGCCGCGCAGCTGGTTCAACTCGTCGACCGGCTACGGTACGCTCGGCTACGGGCTGCCCGCCGCGATCGGCGCCAAGCTCGCGGCGCCCGCGCGCCCGGTCGTGTGCCTGATCGGCGACGGCGGCCTGCAGTTCACGCTGCCGGAACTCGCGAGCGCGGTCGAGGCGCGGCTGCCGGTGATCGTGATCGTCTGGAACAACCGCGGCTACGGCGAGATCCGCAAATACATGGTGGCGCGCGACATCACGCCGGTCGGCGTCGATCCGTATACGCCCGATTTCCAGATGCTCGCACGCGGCTTCGGCTGCGCGGCGCACACGGCCGCGACACCCGGCGCGCTGGCCGCCGCGCTGCGCGACGCCGCGGCGCGCGCGATCCCGACCGTGATCGAAATCGACGAGGCAACCTGGTTCGGACAGGTGCAGCGATGAGCACGACCCCCGATCTCGCATTCGAGCCGCGGCTGCACACGCGCCACTTCATCGACGGGTCCTGGCGTGCGAGCGTCGACGGCGCGACGTTGCCCGTCGTCGATCCGTCGACGGAAGCCGTGCTCGCCAACGTCAGCGCAGGCGGCAAGGCGGACGTCGAGCACGCCGTGCAGGCCGCATCGCGCGCGTTTCCCGGCTGGAAACGCACGACGGGCGCCACGCGTGCGGCGCTGCTCCGCGCGATCGCGCGCGGCGTCGACGCCCGTCGCTCGCGGCTCGCCACCCTGCAGTCGCTCAACAACGGCAAGCCGTTCGCCGAAGCCGCGATCGACGTCGCGGACGTGATCGCCACCTTCGACTACTACGCAAGCCTCGCGGACCGCCTCGACACCGACGGCGAAACCGAGATCGCGCTGCCCGATGCCGACCATCGCGCGTGGATCCGGCGCGAGCCGGCCGGCGTCGCCGCGCTGATCGTGCCGTGGAATTTCCCGATGGTGACGACGGCGTGGAAGCTCGCGCCCGCGCTCGCGGCCGGCTGCACCGTGGTGCTGAAGCCGTCCGAGATCACGCCGCTGCCCGAGCTCGAACTCGCCGCGATCGCCGCCGAAGCGGGGCTGCCGCCCGGCGTGCTGAACGTCGTGACGGGCACCGGCCACGACGTCGGCGCCCGACTGTGCGCGCATCCGCTCGTCGCGAAGGTGTCGTTCACCGGCAGCACCGCAGTCGGTACGCAGGTCATGAAGACGGCCGCCGACACGATCAAGGGCGTCGGCCTCGAACTCGGCGGCAAGTCGTCGATCATCGTGTTCGACGACGCCGATCTCGATCACACGGTCGAACTCGTCACGGGCGGCGGCCTGTTCAACGCCGGGCAGATGTGCTCGGCGACCTCGCGCGTACTCGTCGCCGCGCCGCTCGCCGACGAGCTGATCGCGCGCGTCGCACGGCGCATCGACGCGACCGTCGTCGGCCCGCCGTTCGCCCTCGGCGTGCAGATGGGCCCGTTGACGAATCGCGCGCAATACGAACGCGTGAAGCGCCACATCGCGCGGGGCCGGGCCGACGGCGCGCGGCTCGTGACGGGCGGCCATGCGCTCGACGGCCCCGGCTATTTCATCCGACCGGCACTGTTCGCCGACGTGCCGGCCGACAGCCCGCTATGGTGTGAAGAAATCTTCGGCCCGGTGCTGTGTGTCCGCGCATTCGACACCGAGGACGATGCGATCGCAGCCGCCAACGATACCGAATACGGGCTCGTCGCCACCGTCGTCACGCGTGACACGGCACGCGCCAGGCGGGTCGCCGCCGCGCTCGAGGCGGGCGTCGTGTGGATCAACACGCCGCAGCTGATCTATCCGCAAACCTCATGGGGCGGCTACAAGCGCAGCAGCATCGGACGCGAACTCGGCCCGTTCGGGCTCGCCGCGTTTCAGGAGATCAAGCAGGTCATGATGCCGGCCGGCTGAGGTCGCCGGGCCATGCGTTTATGTCATGCCGCGCATGCGGATATTTCGTTTGTTGCGGAAATTTGACCTCCCTACAGTTCATCCACACCCCGCGCCGCAGTCGGCGCCCGGCATCGAACCACACGGCATCGTTCATCAGGAGACGGCCATGCAACACTTCAAGGCGGGCAGAAGGCAGGTGATCAAAACCCTCGGCACGGCGCTCGCTGCATCCGCCCTTCCAATGCCATTCATCAGTACTGCGAAGGCACAGACGACCCGCTTCGCGGGCAAGACGCTGCGCCTGCTCACGTGGTCCGACGATACCGGTTCGGCCGCGCTGCGCAACATCGCGGAGAGCTTCAGCAAGCAGACCGGCGCACGCGTGATCGCCGATCGCGCGGACGGCACGTCGGGGATGGTCGCGAAGGTCAAGGCCGCGGGCGAGCGGCCGACCTACGACGTCATCACGCTGGCCGGCGTCGGCGCGGCCGGTCTCGCGGAAGCGGGCCTGCTCGCGAAGCCCGACCTGAACCGGCTGCCGAACCTGAAGGACGTCGCGCCGCAATACCGTACCGGCGCGAACGGCTTCGGCATCGGCTACCTGCTGTGGTCGGACGGGCTGATCTACAACACGGCGACCGTGAAGAGCGCACCATCGAGCTACGAGGCGCTGTGGGATCCGAAGTATGCGGGCCGCCTGTTCCTGCCGCCGCCCGAGTGGGCGGAAGCGGTCGACCTCGCGATCATCGCGGCGAAGCTGGCCGGCGGGTCGCAGCAGAACATCGACCCGGGATTCCGGAAGCTCGCGCAACTGAAGGACCGCGTGATGACCCTCGGCGAAAACCCGAACCAGGTCGCCGACCTGTTCCGCACGGGCTCGCTCGACCTCGGCGGCATCTATTCGCCCGCGTTCTTCCCGGACCAGATCCGCAAGCCCGACTACAAGATGGGCGTGACGTACGGGATGAAGGAAGGCTTCGCGACGCAGCTGATGTTCACCGTGATCCCGAAGGCGCACCCGGGCGACCTCGACCTGATCCACGCGTTCATCAATCATTCGCTCGACGCCGGCGTACAGGGCCGGATGGCGGCCGACGTCCTGAACGGCCCCGTGAACGGCAAGGCCGTGATTCCCGCGGAAAGCCGCGCGTTCGTGCCGTCGCCGCAGCAGATCGCGGAGAAAGCCGTGCTGCATGACGACAAGGCGCTCGCGGCCGTCCAGCCGGCCTGGATCAAGCGCTACACGGGCCTCTTCTCGGCGTAACGACATGGCCTCCCTGCCCTCTCCCCGAGACGCCGCGCCGGCCGTCGCCGGCACGGCCGGCGCGGGCGCCGATGCGCCCGCGCTGCCCGGCGTGCCGCCCTGGCTGCTGCTCGCGCCGATCCTCGCGTTCCTCGCGGTGCTCGCCGCCGCGACGGTCACGGTATTGCGCATGAGCGTCGGCGTGTCCGGTGACGAATGGCGGACCTTCACGCTGCAGAACTACGTCGACCTCGCGGACCCGTACTTCACGACGTCGTTGTGGCTCACGCTGCGCCTCGCGTTCCAGAGCATGGTGTGCGCGGTGCTGCTGGCGATCCCGGTGGCGCTCGCGATGGCGCGGACCGAATCGCGGCTTGCGCGCCGGTTGCTGCTCGCCGGTGTCCTGTTGCCGCTGCTCGTGAACCTGCTGCTGCAAGGCTACGGCTGGCTCGTGATGCTCGGGCCGGCCGGGTTGCTCAACCGCGCGCTGCTGGCCAGCGGCGTGATCGGGCGGCCGCTGCAGTTGCTGTACCGCGAGCACGGCGTGCTGCTCGGCCTGATCCAGACCGCGTTCCCGCTCGCCGTGCTGCCGCTGTCGAGCGCGCTGCGCGCGGTGTCCCGCGCCTACGACGAAGCCGCCGCCACGCTCGGCGCGAGCCGCTGGCAGACGCTGCGGCACGTGACCTTGCCGCTCGCGATGCCCGGCCTCGTCTCCGGTGCGCTGCTGGTGTTCGCGTACAACGCCAGCGCGTTCGCGGTGCCGCTGCTGCTCGGCGGCCGGCGCGTGCCGATGCTCGCCGTGCTCGTGCACGACCAGGTCGCACCGCTGCTCAACTGGCCCGCCGCGTCGGCATCCGGCGTCGTGCTGATGGGCGCGACGCTCGTCGTGATGGCGGTTTCGCAGCGCCTCGTGCGCACCCTGCAACGTGCCGACGAGGTGAACCGATGAATGCCCTGCTCCTGCGCGCGCCCATGCCCGGCCGCCTCGGACGCGTGACCGGCGCGCTCGCGACGCTCGTGCTGCTGCTCGCGTCGCTGCCGATCCTGACGATGATCACGATGTCGTTCGGCGCATCGGGCACGCTCGAATTCCCGCCGCGCGAATTCAGCCTGCACTGGTATCGCGCCGCGTGGCAGACGTTCGTGTCGTCCGATGCGGGCAGCGCGCAATCGATGGGCGCCGCGCTGACGACGAGCCTCGTCGTCGCGGTCGCGACGATGCTGATCGCGACCGCCGTGTCGGTGCCCGCTGCTTACGCGCTGTCCCGCTACCGCTTCCGCGGCAGGACGCTCGTCGAGCAGCTCGTCGCGTTGCCGATCGTCTATCCGCTCGTGATGCTCGGCCTCGCACTGCTGATCGTGTTCAACGCGCTGCCGGTCGAACTCGGCATCGTGCGGCTCGTCGTCGCGCACGTGATCCTGACGCTGCCGTTCACGGTGAAGAACTGCGCGGCCTCGGTCGCATCGATCGGCCCCGATTTCGAGGAAGCCGCGTGCCTGATGGGCGCAAGCCCGCGCCGCGCGCTCGTCGACGTCGTGCTGCCGCTGATGCGGCCCGGCATCCTCGCCGGGATGCTGTTCGCCTTCATCGTGTCGTTCAACGAATTCACGGTGACGTTCTTCCTGTACAGCATCGACACGATGACGCTGCCGGTCTGGCTCTACAGCCGCACCGTCTCGTCGCTCGACCCGACCGTGTTCTGCTTCGCCGTGTTCACCGTCGCGATCGACTTCGCGCTGATCTGGATGCTCGAAAAACTCGTCGGCGACAAGGGTGTCGCGCTCTGACGCGCACGCCGCCCCGCCCTCGCCCGTGCAAGGAACCCTCATGACCCAGCTCATCCTCCAGAACGTGACGAAGCGCTTCCATCACGCGTATGCGGTCGATCACGTCGACCTGTCGGTGCCGGACGGCAAGCTCGTCTGCTTTCTCGGCCCGTCCGGCTGCGGCAAGACCACGCTGATGCGGATCATCGCCGGCCTCGAAACGCCGACCTCCGGCACGCTGACGTTCGCCGGCCGCGACCTCACGCACGTACCCGCCAACCGGCGCGACTTCGGCATGGTGTTCCAGTCGCTCGCGCTGTTTCCGCACATGACGGTCGCGCAGAACATCGCGTATCCGCTGCGGCTGCGCAAGACGGACAAGGCCGCGCAGGCACGGCGCGTGGCGGAGCTGCTCGAGCTGATCCAGCTGCCACACATGGCCGACCGGCTCGTCACGCAACTGTCGGGCGGGCAGCGCCAGCGCGTCGCGATTGCGCGCGCGATCGCATCGTCGCCGCGCCTGCTGCTGCTCGACGAACCGCTGTCGGCACTCGACGCGAAGCTGCGCGAGGCGATGCAGGTCGAGATCCGGCTGCTCCAGCAACGGCTCGGCATCACGACGATCATGGTCACGCACGACCAGCGCGAAGCGATGACGATGGCCGACGAGATCGTCGTGATGGAAAAAGGCCGGATCCAGCAGGTCGGCCGGCCGCTCGACATCTATCGCGATCCGGTCAACGAATTCGTCGCCGACTTCATCGGCCTCGGCAACATCCTGCCGGTCGCGTGCGACGGCGACGACGCGATCGTACTGCCCGGCGGACAGCGTCTCGCGATCCGGCGTGCACCGGACACGCCGCGCGCAACCGACGCCGTGCGCCTGCTGATTCGTCCCGAGGACGTCTGCGTGCGCCCCGGCCAGCCGGCTTCGGCACCGAATACGCTGGCCGGCACAATCACGTTCGTGCGCGACGTCGGCGCGTCGATCGAAGCGACGATCGATTGCCGCGGCTTCACGCTGACGGCCGCGACGACGCCACGCGAGACGCCCGACCTCCACGTCGGCATGCCGGTGCTCGCGGAACTGCCCGCCCATGCCTGCAAGCTCATCGCCGCCCGCGGCGCCTGAATCCCTTCCTTTCTCCCGCGCACTCCAGCACAGCCACGAGGATCTCACCATGAACGCAACGTCCCAAGCCACCCGCCACGTGCAGCGCCTGCTCGCCCGTACCGTCCTCCTCTGCGCCTGCGCCGGCGCCGCAAGTCTTGCCGCGTTCGCGCCGCTCGCGCATGCCGACGCACTCGACACGATCGCGAAATCGGGCGTCGTGCGCATCGGCGTGTTCGAGGACTACCCGCCGTTCGGCTCGATCGGCCCGGACATGAAGCCGCAAGGCTACGACATCGACATGGCGAACCTGATCGGCAAGGCGCTCAACGCGAAAGTCGAACTCGTGCAGGTCACCGGCGACAACCGGATGGCCTATCTCGCCGACCGCAAGACCGACATGCTGCTGTCGGTCGGGCAGACGCCGGAACGCGCGAAGGTGATCGACTTCTCGAGCGCGTATGCACCGTACTACCTCGCGGTGTTCGGCCCGAAATCGCTGGCCGTGAAGGGCAACGCAGATCTCGCCGGCAAATCGGTCGCGGTCGCGCGCGGCACGCTCGAGGATCTGAGCGTCAGCAAGGTCGCGCCACCGAGCGCGACGATCAAGCGCTTCGACGACCCGAACGGCGCGATCGCGGCGTTCCTGTCGGGGCAGGCGCAACTGCTCGTGGTCGGCAACGACGTCGGCGCGACGATCATCGCGCGCCATCCGTCGATCGATCCGGAGCAGAAGTTCTCGCTGTTCAGCTCGCCCGACCACGTCGGCCTGAACAAGAACGAGCCGCGCCTGATGCAGAAGGTCAACGACGCGATCGCCGGCGCCCGCAAGAGCGGCACGCTGAATGCGTTGTCGCAGAAGTGGCTGCACGCGGCACTGCCGGCCGACCTGTAATGCGCGCCGCCTCCGCCCCGCATTCACGACGAAAGGCATCGCGATGACCTACGTGTTCGACTTCAGCGATTTCGGCCTGTACGCCGGCATGCTCGCGCGCGGCATCGGCGTGACGCTCGGCCTCACCGCGGCCGCCACCGTGCTGGGCGGCCTGATCGGCACCACCGGCGCGTGGGTCGCGCTCGCCGGCCCGCGCTGGGCGCGCATGCTCGTCGCGGCCTACGTCGAGCTGATCCGCAATACGCCGTTCCTGGTCCAGCTGTTCTTCATCTTCTTCGGATTGCCCGGGATCGGCATGCACATCGACGAAGCCCAGGCGGCCGTGCTGGCGATGACGGTCAACCTGGGCGCGTACGCGGTCGAGATCCTGCGCGCCGGCATCGAATCGGTGCCGCACGGGCAGGTGCAGGCGGCGCGCGCGCTCGGGCTGCACGGCCGGCAGGTGTTCGGTCATGTCGTGCTGCCGCAGGCGCTCGCGAACGTGTATCCCGCGCTGCTCGGGCAGGTGCTGATCGTGATGCTCGGCTCCGCGGTCGTCTCGCAGATCTCGGTGCCCGACCTGACCTATGCGGCGAACTTCATCCAGTCGCGCAATTTCCGTGCGTTCGAGATCTACATCGTCGTGACCGCGATCTACCTGCTGCTGTCGATCGCGCTGCGCATGCTGCTCAATCGTATCGGCCGGCGCCTGTTCTCGGGCCGCACGCAGCGCGGCGCGGCGGCCGCGCCTCGGCGCGGCTGTCTTGGCCGCCTCGCGTGGCGGGCCCGTTCCCCTGAAACCCGCCTGTCGACGGAGCGTGCACGATGATCGAATTCACCTTCCAGGACATCGCGTGGAACCTGCTGCTCGCCGCGCGCTGGACCCTGCTGCTGTCGCTGATCACGTTCGTCGGCGGCAGCGTCGCCGGGTTCGCGCTGCTGGCAATGCGCATCTCGGCGTCGGCCGCGCTGCGTCGCTTCGTAATCCTGTACGTCGAGGTGTTCCAGGGCACGCCGTTGCTGATGCAGCTGTTCCTCGGCTTCTTCGGCCTGCCGCTCGTCGGCATCGACGTGACGCCCTGGGTTGCCGCGTCGGTCGTGCTGACGCTGAACGCCAGCGCGTACCTGACCGACATCTGGCGCGGCTGCGTGGACGCGGTACCGCGCGGCCAGTGGAACGCGGCAGCCAGCCTCGGCATGACGTGGGCCCAGCAACTGCGCTACGTGGTGTGGCCGCAGGCGTGGAAGATCGCGCTGCCGCCGACCGTCGGCTTCCTCGTACAGGCAGTCAAGAGCACCGCGCTGACGTCGATCATCGGGCTGACCGAACTGACCAAGACGGGCAACATCATCACCAACGCGGTATTCAAGCCGTTTCCGATCTACGCGATGGTCGCGCTGCTCTACTTCGCGACGTGCTTCCCGCTGACGTGGTATGCCCGCGTGCTCGAACGTCGCTATCGCGTCGCGAAGGCACGCTGAACCGGCGCCGCGCGCGCTTCATTACGATCCAGGAACTTCCATGATTTCCATCAGCAACGTTTCGAAGTGGTACGGCCCGTTTCAGGTCCTCACCGATTGCACGACCGAGGTCAGGAAAGGCGAAGTGGTCGTCGTGTGCGGTCCGTCGGGTTCGGGCAAGTCGACGCTGATCAAGACCGTGAACGGCCTCGAGCCGTTCCAGCAGGGCGGGATCCTCGTGAACGGCCAGTCGGTCGGTGACAGGAAGACGAACCTGTCGAAGCTGCGTTCGAAGGTCGGGATGGTGTTCCAGCATTTCGAGCTGTTCCCGCACCTGTCGATCACCGAGAACCTGACGCTCGCACAGGTCAAGGTGCTCGGCCGCGGCAAGGATGAAGCGAACGAGAAGGGCCTGAAGCTGCTCGACCGCGTCGGCCTGAAGGCGCACGCGCACAAGTTTCCGGGCCAGCTGTCGGGCGGCCAGCAGCAGCGTGTCGCGATCGCGCGTGCGCTGTCGATGGACCCGATCGCGATGCTGTTCGACGAGCCGACGTCCGCGCTCGACCCCGAGATGATCAACGAAGTGCTCGACGTGATGGTCGAACTCGCGCAGGAAGGGATGACGATGATGGTCGTCACGCACGAGATGGGCTTCGCGAAAAAGGTCGCCCACCGCGTGATCTTCATGGACAAGGGCGCGATCGTCGAGGACGACCGCAAGGACGATTTCTTCTCGAATCCGAAATCGGAACGCGCGAAGGACTTCCTCGCGAAGATCCTGCACTGAGCGATACCGTGGCGCGCCGTCGCGCGCCCGTTCCACCCCGACTCTCCCGATGAAACGACTTCCCTCCCTCAACGCGCTGCAGGTCTTCGACATCGTTGCCCGTCACGGCAGCTTCACGCGCGCTGCCGAGCATCTGTGCCTGACCCAGGGGGCCGTGAGCCGGCAGATCCTCGCGCTCGAGAGCTTCTATCAGTTCGCGCTGTTCAAGCGCACGCCCAAGGGGCTGACGCTGACGGCCGAAGGCGAACTCCTGCTGCCGACCGTGCGCGAAAGCTTCGCGCGCATCGAGGAGGTCTCGATGCGCCTGTCGCGCCGGCGGACCGAACTCGCACTGAAGGTGCCGACCTGCATGATGCAGTGGATGCTGCCGCGCATCATGCGGTTCCAGGCCGAGCACCCCGAACTGCAGGTGCAGATCACCACCACCTGGGATCACCAGGTCGACTTCCGCATGGAGCCGTTCGACGCCGCGGTGATCTACGCGGCCGGCGCCGGCCCCGACACGCATGCGATCCCGTTGTTCGAGGAACGGCTCACGCCGGTCTGTGCCCCGAGCCTGCCGGCGCGGCAGCCGCTCGCAAGCCTCGACGACCTGGCCGGTCACACGCTGCTGCATCCGACGCGCGATCATCGCGACTGGAAGCGGTGGCTCGACCATGCGGGCGCGCCGCACGTCGACTCGACACGCGGCTTGAGCTTCGAAACGCTGGATCTCGCGACGCACGCGGCGATCGACGGCTACGGCGTCGCGATCGGCGACCGGACGCTCGCGGACGAAAGCGTGGCCGCGCACCGGCTGGTGATGCCGTTCGACATCTCGTTGCCGACGGGGATGGGCTATTACTTCGTGTATCCGGACGGTGCGGAACAGCAGCAGAAGATCCAGCTGTTCGGCGGCTGGATCGCGGACGAACGCAAGGGCGCGTCGTCGGGTGGCACGCCTGCCCGCCCCGACACCTCGGCGCCGCACGCCACCTGACACATCGCGCCCCAGCGGGGCAAAAACTGCACCCGGCGGCAAAACGTCCCCTGAAACAGCTCGGTAAAGTGGCCGGCGGCCATGCGTCATGCATCACGGCCGCGCCAAAAAAATCCGATTCAGGAGACAAGCAATGCAACGCATCACGAGATCCGCCATTCGCCGATCGGCATGGGCCGCATCCGGCACAGCGCTCACCCTGGGGCTGTATGCCTGCGGCGGTGTCGACTCCTCTTCCACGCCTGTCACGCAGCAGGACTTCGGCTACACGACGTTGAACCTGATCACCCGGGACGGCCTGAAGTTCAAGGACATGGACAAGAGCGGCCAGCTCGAACCCTACGAAGACTGGCGGCTGAGTGCCGAAGTGCGTGCACGGGACCTGGTCGGCCGCCTCACGCTGGCCGAGAAAGCCGGCCTGATGATGCACGGCACCGCGCCGGTGCTGAACGACACGACCGGTGCGGGCACCGGCTCCGCGTACGACCTGGCCGCGCTCAAGACGCTCATCAATCAGCGGGGCGTCAACACCTACATCACGCGCATGAGTGCCGATGCGCACACCATGGCCGACCAGAGCAACCAGATTCAGACGCTGGCGGAGCAGTCCCGGCTCGGCATCCCGGTGTCGATCAGTTCCGACCCGCGCAACCATTTCCAGTACACGCTCGGCGCAAGCGCGGGCGGCAGCGGCTTCTCGCAGTGGCCGGAAACGCTCGGCTTCGCCGCGATCGGCGACGCGGCACTCACGCGAAACTTCGGCGATATCGCGCGCCAGGAGTATCGCGCGGTCGGCATCACCGAAGCGCTCTCGCCGCAAGCCGACCTGGCGACCGAGCCGCGCTGGGCACGCATCAACGGCACCTTCGGCGAGGACGCCGATCTCGCCCGCACGCAAGTCCAGGCCTATATCGAAGGCTTCCAGGGCGGCAGCAACGGCATCCAGGCCAAGAGCGTCATCGCCGTCGTCAAGCACTGGGCCGGATATGGCGCGCAGAAACTCGGCTTCGACAGCCACAATTACTACGGCCGCTATGCGACCTATCCGGGCAACAATTTCGCCTATCACCTGAAACCGTTCGAAGGCGCCTTTGCCGCCAACGTCGGCTCGGTCATGCCTACCTATTCCGAACCCGACACGACGGTGACGGTCGACGGTATCACGCTGGAGCCGGTCGGCGGGGCTTACGACAAGGCGTTGCTGACCGACCTGCTGCGCGGGAAATACGGCTTCAAGGGCGTGATCGTGTCCGACTGGCTGATCGCCGACGACTGCGACGCGAACTGCATCAACGGCGTGTCGTCGGGGTCCCCGTCGTTCGTCGGGCTGGGCATGCCCTGGGGGATGGAGGGCGCGACCCGCGTGCAGCGTTTCGCGCGAGCGGTCAACGCCGGCATCGACCAGTTCGGCGGAGACGACGATCCGAGCGACCTCATCGACGCCGTCAACCGCGGGCAGTTGTCGGAAGACCGCTTGTCGGAGTCGGCCTATCGCGTCCTGCTGCAGAAATTCCAGCAAGGCCTGTTCGACCATCCGTATGTCGATGCGGACGCGGCCGGCAAGATCGTCGGTAACGCCGACTTCCAGGCCCAGGCGCTCGATGCGCAGCGCCGCTCGATGGTGCTGCTGCAGAACAACGGCAAGCTGCTGCCGATGACGGCGTCGGGCAAGAAAGTCTGGCTGTACGGCATCGACCCCGCCGTCGCACGGCAATATGGCTATCAGGTCGTCGATACGCCGCAAGCCGCGGACGTCGCGATTCTCCGCGTGAGCACGCCCTATCAAACGCTGCACCCGAACTACATGTTCGGCTCGATGCAGCATGAAGGCAGTCTTGCGTTCGTCGACGGCAGTGCGGACTACGAGGCCATCAAGCAGGCCGCGCTTGCGCCGAAGTCGATCGTCTCGGTGTACATGGATCGTCCCGCGATCCTGACCAACGTGCAGGACAAGGCCACCGCGATCCTCGCCAATTTCGGCGTGACCGATGCCGCGCTGTTCGACGTGCTGACCGGGAAAGGTCAACCGCAAGGGAAGCTGCCGTTCGAGCTGCCGTCGTCGATGGCGGAGGTCGCGGCGCAGCGGGAAGACGTGCCGCACGATACCGCGCATCCGTTGTATCCGTTCGGATTCGGTCTCACATATTGATGCGTCGTCGATGCCGGCTCGCCGATCGGGGCCGGCATCGACTAGGGCCGCCGACTCACGCCTGGCCGCTCGGTTGCGGCGACGCGATCGACCCAGCCCCGGTAGAACGCGCGGTACTTGAGCACGAGCTTGTCGTACTTGCTGTATGCGCCGCCGCCGTCCGGCTTCATCCCGTTCCAGATCTTGACGTCGTACCCCGCGGCCTGCTTCGTCTGGAGCCCGAACAGCACGTAGTCGATCGCGCGGCGCAAGGGGCTGCCCGCCTTCCTGATCGAGATGAGCATGTGCATGACGTTCTTGCCGTCGCTCACCGGCGTCACACACTGGAGCAGCTTGTATTTGGCGTGTCCGTCCAGCGCGACGGTCATGACGCACCCGCCGGGATAGCCGTCGAAGTGCAGGTTCATCTGCGACATGTTCAGGCCGAGCGCGCGCGACAGCATGCCGAGGGGCCCGAAGTACCGGTTCACGGTGAAGTCGATCCCGGCGCCGAACCACGCGCCCGCCCGGGCCAGCGACTCGACCTCCGGCCACGGGCGCCAGTCGTCGTGGAGCTTGAGCTCGAACGCCGAGATCGGCAGCGCGTGGACGGGGTGCGCGTGCTGCGCGTCGTAGAAGTTCTCGACGATCCGCAGGACCGCCGTCGTCGTCTCGAACGCGAAGTGCAGGTGCATGAAATCGCCGTTGTCGACATCGGCCGCGGCGATCTCGGGCAGCGGGTGCAGCGGCTGCGGGGAGCCGTACCAGACCCACACGTAGCCGTACCGCTCGGCGGTGACCAGCGTCGGCTGGCGCGCCGCGCGCGGGACGGGCTCCAGCCGGTGCACCGCCTGGCTGTGGCCGGGAATGTGAACGCACTGGCCCTGCTCGTCGTACCGCCAGTGGTGAAACGGGCACTGGATGCACCCGTCCTTGACCTGCCCGTCGGCCAGGTTCGCGCCGAGGTGCGAGCAGTGGCGGTCCATCACCACGGCCCGCCCCGTCGTGCCGCGCCACGCCACGCACGGCCGGCCGAAGAGCGTCAGCGCCAGCGGCTTGTCCTTGAGGTCGTCCGAACGCATCGCGACGTACCAGCTCGCGGCCACGCGCGTGGTCGCGTCGTACGCCCCCGACGGTTGCTCCCTGGCATCCGCTTGATGCAATTGAAATTGAACGTCGTCCATGTTTTCGTGGCTGTGTCGGCCGACTACTTCAGCGCCAGGCCGATGCGGGTGGTGACGTACGCCCTGAGCAGCGCGAACATCGGGTTGTAGTCGAAGTACTTTTTCACCTCGGCCGGCGCGCTCGTCTGCGTCCAGTGCAGCAGCTTCATCGCCGGCACCAGGCTGTACTTCGAGTTGTTGAGCTGCGGTTTGGCCCCGGTGATGCAGTACCCGAAGCCGAACATCGGCTTCGCGAATTCCCGTTCGTTGATGAGGACGTGAATCCGCGCGGCGGCCTCCCCGGCCGTCTTGCGCCCGGCGCTCACGGCTTCGACCTCGGCCTTGGCGTCGTTGAACAACTGGTAGTACCCCTCCATGTCCGCGCACAGGAAGCCGAGATACGGGGCGTTGTCGTCGAGGTGATCGAGGTCACACTCGTTGCGCGATGCGCGGAACCTCGCGTGGGCCTGCACGAGCCGGAACTGCCCGAGGATCGTGCCGACCGCCCACAGCCGGTGGAACGCGTCCCACAGGCGGAAATCCGAGAACGCCGTGTAACAGCAGCTGACGAAGTCGTCGTTGTGGTCCAGCAGCTTCTGCTGCAGGCGCTCGATGTACTCGAAGCGCTCGGGGGAAAAATCGTCGTCGCGCAGCGCCTTGATGAGGCGCGCCGCGAGCGCGTGAATGGTCACCGCGGTGTTCTCGAGCCCCCGGGAGAAGAGCGGGTCGATGAACCCGTTCGCGTGCAGCATCAGGCAATAGCGGTCGCCGACGCAGGCGCGCGACGAGAACTGCAGGCGATCGGTCTTGACCCAGTCGCGCACCGGCACGGCATCGCGGAACTGCGCCGCGATGCTCGGGAACCGCGCGAGGAATTCATCGAACTCCTGCTGCGCGGGGATGTCCGTTTTCGGGTAAATACGCGGGTCGAGCTGCAGGCCGACGCTCACCAGGTTGTTGGTCGACCGCGCGTGGTTGTTGAACGGAATCACCCAGAGCCAGCCGCCCTCGAACATGTGGTGCAAGGTCCCCTCGTGCCAGCGCCAGCGCTGCCCCTTGACCTTGAAGATGTCGTCGAACGGCTTGACCCCGAGCATGTGCGTGTAGAGGCTTCGCGAGTGCGTCTTGAAACGGCACGGCTCTTCGCGGAGGTTGAACTTGGTCGCGAGCGGCGCGCGGGGGCCCCCGCAGTCGATCATGTACCGGCCGGTGAACCGTTCGCCCTGGGCGGTGGCCACCGCGACGCCGTCCTTGTCGGCGTGGTAGTCGGTCACGCTCGTCTTCTGGCGGACCGTGCAGCCGTATTTGATGGCGGCCTGCAGCAGGTAGGCGTCGACGTCCTGCCGGTAATAATGGCTCTCCGGCCCCCACGGCAGCTCGGGAATGACGCACTGCGTGAACTCCTTCGGGTCGTGCTCCTCGCCGGGCTTGTGGAACACGAAGCCGAAGTTGCGCTTGATGCCCGTGCTCGACGCGACGTAACGCTGCGTCGCATAGAACGACGTGATGTGGTCCAGCTCCGGAATGCCGTAGCGATCGGCGATGATGCGGTTCATCAGGGACGTCTCGGGGATCGACGATTCGCCGATCGTGAACCGCGGGTGCGACGACTCCTCGATGATCAGGACACGAAACCGTTGTTTGGCCAGGATGGCCCCCATCTGGGTGCCGGACATGCCCGAGCCGAGGATGATCACGTCGAAGTGGTTGTCGTCGCGCTCGTTTGCAGTGCTCTTCTGAGTCATGGGGGCAAGCTCTCCTAGTGAGATGGAACACATGGCCAAGCGCGTCAGGCGTCAGGGTTCGGCGAGCGCGGCGCGCAGGCGGAACCGCGCGGCACGCGTGAGCGTGAGCAGATCGCCGAGCATGCTGGGCGCGTACCCCCCGCTGCCGATCGTGGGGCCGCTCTGCCCGGCTTCGTACGTCCGCTCCGCCAATTTGAGGTGGGGCGCCCGGAAGTGCAGCAGGACCTCGAAGATCCGCTCGAGGGCCGCCAGCCCTGCCCCGACGGGCTCGCCCCGCGCGCGGGCCTGTTGCGCGTCGGCGAGCGCGCGGTCGACGAGCGACGGCTCCCCGGCGAACCGGGCGTAGACGGCCCTGAACGCGGGAAGCACATAAGGCAGGTACGTCTCCTTGAATTCCAGATACGCCGGGTGGTCCGATTGCGCGCCCCACAGGACGTGCTCCAGCACGAAGAGGGGCATTTCCACGGCACCGGGGCCGAGGTAGCTTTGGCCCCCGACCCGGATCGGGTCGTAGAAGGGGCGAAGCTCGTCGTAGAAGACTTGCGGCGAGATGAAGCGGTAGGCGTAGACGATGGACTCGACCATTTTCTGAAGATGGGCCGCCAGCTCGACGCACCCTTCCTCGAACGCGGGCGACCGCAGCGGCACGTCGCACAGCCCCACCGTCAACGCGATGGCCGCCTCGAGGGACGCCATCGAGATGCGCACGCTCTCGAGCAGATGCGCCTCGTCGTCGAGCCCGCTGTAGCTCCGCTGCGCGTCGGCCGCCGCGGGGTTCCAGACCGTCACATGCAGGAGCGTCTCGCGCGGCGGCAGGTCGGTCACGCGCGCGAGGTCGAGCAGCACCGGCTCGAGCCCGGGCACCACGTCCACGGGCTCGTGTCCGTGCCGCTTGAGCGACCCCAGGAAGAACCCGATGTCCCGCATCGCGGCGGCCGCTTCGACGAAGCCCCAGCCGGACGGCACGCCATGCGCCGGAAGGAACGCGCGCAACAGGCCGACGATGCCGGGCACGTCCTTCTTGCGATTCAGGCCCGGCAGCTGCAGCACGAGCGCCCTCGCCTGCAGCGGATCGCAGGCCGCCACCGCGGCGTGCGCGGCCGCGAATTCGCCTACCCGGCCCAGGGCGCGCTCCACTACAGGGTCTCCGGCGCCACCACCGCCGGCCCGGGCTGGCTGCGCGCCCGCCCTGCATCGCCGTCACGCAGCGACCGCAGGTAGTCGTAGTTCGTCGGCAGGCTCGTCCGCAGACGCTCGGCCTCGCGCCGGATGCGGGCGAACATCGCCTCGGCCTTGTCGATCGACTCCGGCCGGTGCCGCAAGAGCGGCAGCGACCGGTCGGGCAGCAGCCCCAGGCCGGCAAAGATGCAGTAGTAGTTTCCGTTCAGCCAGAAGTTCTTGAATTCGTAGTCGAACGTTTCGTAGTACGTGGCGTCGTCGAACGACGTGGTGGTCAGCGGCAGCCCCGCCTTGTAGCGTTCGACCTTGTCCTTGATGGCGTCCGAGAGCCGCAGGTCGTGCCGGTTCGCGAGCCAGAACGGTGTGTCGTCACGCGACGCGGTGAAATAGTGCGCCTGGACGAAATCCCGGCAGTCGTCGAACATGTAGACGATCTCGGCGTTGAACGCGTCTCTCAACCGCGGATCGAACCCGGTGTCGGGGAAGTGCTTCACGAGCTGGTAAAGCGCTGCGTAGATGAAGTAGATCCCCGTCGATTCCAGCGGCTCCAGAAAGCACGACGACAGCCCGATCGCGACGCAGTTGTTGACCCACGCCCGCCCGTTGCGCCCGACCCGGAACTTGATCTGGTTGAGCGGCTGCTTGTCCGAGAGGCCCCAGAGCTTGAGGAAGTCGGCCGTGGCCTGGTCGCGCGACGTGAACTTGCTCGAGAACACGTAGCCGCTGCCGAACCGGCCCAGCATCGGAATCTTCCAGGTCCAGCCCGCGTTCATCGCGATCGCGGAGGTGTACGGCTCGATCCCCATGCGCGCGTCGTCGTTGGGCACCGCGCTGGCGACCGCACTGTCGCACAGCAGGTAGTCGGACATGTCGATGAAGGGCTCTTTCAGGGCCTGGTTGATCAGGAGCCCCCGCATGCCGGAGCAGTCGATGAACAGGTCCGCCTCCAGCGTCCGATCCGCCTTGGTGGACAGGCTGGCGATGTCGCCGCGCTCGTTCAGGTGAACCTCCACGACCTCGTCGACCACGCGTTTCACCCCGCGCGCGACGGCCCAGCGCTTCAGGAAATCGGCCACCAGGTGCGCGTCGAAGTGCCACGCGTGGGGCATCTGGCGGGTGCCGTCGAGCAGGCACGGTGCCAGCTTGGCGTCGAGCGCGTCGGGCTGCGGGTAGCACGCGTACTCCATCGGCTGCTGGAAGCCCTGTTCGCGCTTGCGCAGCCAGTAATGGGTCAGCGGCACGCCGTCGCAGTTCGGCACGCTGCCGAACAAATGGTAGAAGTGATCGTCGCGCGAGCGGTCGGGGGACTTCCTCCAGTTCACGAACTTGATGGCGGACTTGAACGCGCCGTTCACCTGGGGCATCCACTCCCGCTCCGGTATCCCGAGGAAGTCGAAGAACACCTTCTGCAAATTGGGGATGGTCGCCTCGCCCACCCCGATCCGGGGGATCGCCTCGGACTCGATGAGCGTAATGCTCGCCTGCTGCTGGAGCGCCCGGACGAGGTACGAGGCGGACATCCAGCCCGCGGTGCCGCCGCCCACGATGACGATATGCTTGATCGGATTGCTCATGACACGCTTCCCATAGGATTTAAAACCCGAATGGACTTCCGCGAGGGTGCTCAATTGATCCGCGTTTAGAATAGGCCGTCGATTAATTAAATCAAACTGGCATGTTTGACAGGATTTTGATTTGTTTTACATAGGGTTTCGTTGTGCGATCCAAATACTGAATACGATGTGCGCGGACAACAAACCGTTTTCATATTAGACGCTGTATTTGTTGTCAATTTAATGGTTAGTGCATGACCATTAAATTATCCCTATTTTTCGCCCTGCCCCCGGCCAGGCGCATCGGTAGCCGCCATTACATTAACGAACGTGGCCTCGCAAAAATTACGCCATTAAAATATGAGCAGACTTATTGCGGTAACTTCGACCTGGAACCTTCAAATTCCCGGCCCAATAACAACGATAATTTCAGATTCCAGGGTTTTATTTTTGAACCGGATAAAGCACGCCAAAAACTCGAATATCATGATGAGCGGATGAAGCAATCGCCCGTGGAATTTCAGAATTTCAAACAAGATGAATAAGAGTTGTCAGTGATAATTTCCACGACTTATGATTATCCGGCAGGTATTTCGGGACGCTACTTGACCTGACAAGGATGGGTTCCGACACCGTCGCCTTGCATGCCACTTTCTGCTTTGCCGGCGCCATCCTGCCGGGGTCGCCTTCCGACGACCCATACAGATTCACGCTTCGCCAGTAATCGGCCATTTCACCCAGCCAATCGTTGGTCAGACGGGGTTAGCCCATGTTGACATTGAGTCCCATGCTGAAAATGTCGTTCTACGCCGCCCTTGTGCTGCTGGTCCCCGGGCCAACGAACACGCTGCTACTGTCTGCCGGGCTCAAGCTGAATCTGCGTGGTGCGTGCAGGCTGGTCGCGGCGGAGGCGTCAGGCTATGTGATCGCCATCACCGTATGGGGATTTTTTCTCTGGTCGTTGGCGACGCACTATCCGTGGATTGTCAGTTGCGTCAAGTTGATCAGCTCCACGTTCATCTTCTATCTCGCGGTGAACATGTGGTTCAAAGGTGCCGACTTCGACGCCACCGACTCGCCGCCGCTGGGGTTCCGAGGGCTGTTCTTTGCGACCTTGATGAATCCCAAGGCCTTGTTGTTTTCAAGCGCGATTTTCCCGGAGGCAGCGTTCAGGTCGCTCGAGATTTTCTTGACGTCGACAGGTGTATTTCTGATCACCCTGATTCCGATCGGACTGCTGTGGTCTCGGTCGGGGCGGCTGCTGGTGATGAATCGCTCGGAGGGCCGACTGGCTTCCATCGTGTTGCGGTGCTCCTCGCTGGTGTTGCTGACGTTCGCAGCAACGCTGGCCAGTTCGGTGCTCAATCGATGAGGGGGGCCCGGCGCGTTCTCGCGGAACCCATCGGCATGGATGCCGGGCGCACCTTGCACCGCATTCGCCGAATGCTTGCCGGCGTTGGCCCGCGTTCGTACCCGCTACGGCCGACGGTGCGCCAAGACCAAAGACAAGGACCACCAACGATCAAGCGCGACGGCTCCGGGCTTTACGCATGCTTTCAGCTGCGGCTTTGGACTCGTTCAGCAGCATCTCCGCCGCCTGCCATGCTCTTGCGGCAGCCCGCGGATCTCCGATCGCACGCGCGTCCGCAGTGGCCCCGCTCAGCAACATCACGTACACGCCTGCCAGCTGACGTGCCCGGCGACGCGGAACGATCTCGGCGAGCAGTTGCTCCATCAGGGCCAGCAAGTCATCCCGATAGCGCACCGCCACGTCGGTCACCTTCGGGCAGGTCGCGCCAAACTCGGCCAGCGCCCGCTCGAACAGGCAACCCGCGAACTCCGGGCTGCTGAACCAGGTGCCGTACCAGTCGAAAATCCCCTTCAGGCGCGCAGCGGCGTGCGGCATGGGGCCGAGCTTGGCGGCGATGCTCTCCATGATGAAGGTGTAGCGCTGTTCCAGCACTGCCTTGATCAGATCGTCCTTGCCCGCGAAGTGATGGTAGAGCGTCATGCGGGCCACGTCCGCTTCGGCGATGATCCGGTCGATGCCGACCGGATGAAAGCCATGGAGGGAAAACAACTCACCGGCCTTGTCGACCACCTGCTGGCGTTTGCTCGCGCGCATTCATGCATCTCCTGACTACAGGGCGGCATCTTAGCACCGCCGCCAGCACCGCTCCTTTCAGCCTGTCAGGCACGTGTGCCCGCTGCCGGATACGATCCCGCGCTTCAGGGCAGTGAATCCTGCGTCCTCCTCGCGCCTCTCATTCGTCTTATGCCAGACTGGAAGAATGTCGTTCAGGAATCCCGGCGAAACACCGGACGGGGCAACGTGGGTACCTGTTCGTGCGACACGGCGGGTCGTGGGCTGGACAGCAAGTCGTCGGTACCGGGTACCTGGGGCAACACGGTCACGCACGATGTCCGGACTGTCCGCGGGCAGGAACGCCGCGACGGAGCGCGCCGTGCAAACCGGAAAAGCATCATCAGCTACCGCGACGTCGACGGAAACTGCGAGCTTCAGCATCACGCGATCGCGGCACCGCTACGGCCTCGACTGACCAGGATACGCAACCGATACGCCACTGGCGAACAGCGTCACCCGGGCCAACACAAGTACGGGTTTTGAAGCAGATGGCCCCACCTAGGGAGCCGGTGCCAGCCCGGCCGGCATCCAATGGATGCCACCATTGCCGTTGCGCGCAGCGTTTTCAGCAGGGCACCCGGCCACCGCCCATCATGCACCATCGCTGCGTCTCCTGTGGCGGGGGCGCGTACGGTAGTCCGGTCCTCGGATCGATGTTGTCATACTGCCCCATGGGGTGCCGAGCCCGCCACGCGGCCTGCTCGGCATACTGTTGCTCGATCGCGGCGTGCTCTCGTGCCAGATCCGCCTTCTGCGCATCGTCCACTTTCTTCGTCATGGTCACGAGCCGCGCGAACTTGGGATCGCGAACATCCTGCAGCGGCGGAAACGGTGGCAAAGGCGGCATGATCAGCACCGGGCCGGTGTATTTCGGTATCGGCAATTTGGATGGCCGGCCAAATTTCGCCGCCATATCCATTTCCCACAACGCAGCGCTCATGCCGAGTACATGTTCGTAGTCGCGATTGACGACCGCCAGCGTGACCGGCCCCGACGGCGCCGGCAATGGCTGCAGGGCCGGCGGAAGCGTCTGTCGAGCCTCCGGATAAATGATGCGGGCATACACGATAGCCGCGACGGAGTACTGCTGGAGGACCGCCTCGTACGTGTCCAGTATCTGCGCTCGACCATAGCCGCCAGGATTCTCGAACATCGGCTTGTATGCCAATACCTTCTGGCTATACAACGCATTCGCATTCCGCTGCTCCGCGACAGCCTGTTGTTGAGGATCGGCCGGCGCGGACGCCGTTAGCGGCGCACACCCCGAAAGCACGCTGGCGACGAGCAATAGCCCGACCGTCGCGCGAACCGCCGTCGGGTATTGACGCGACCTGTCGGCGGTCGCCTGGTTGACCCGGGCGAACAAAACAGTGGATTTCTTGATGGCTCTTGTCTGCATGGCAGGGCGTCCGGAAGGCGTGATCATCTTGAGCTGGGTCTTGTTCGCGACTGCGAACGCGATGCGTCGCCGTCGAAAGGAAAGCGGCACAAAGCCGTTATTGGGGCTGGACATCAACCTGGCGCACATCGCACGACGATGCCCCGATCGACGAACGACGTCAGCAACCCCGTGTACGTCGGGCATGCGCCGGTCGCATGGTGTGCGAGCACATCGTCGATTTCGGCCCGGTCGTTGCGCACGCATTCGTACTGCCGCGCAGGGGATGGATGCAGCGAAGCAAACGCGCCGCACAAATGCACGTATGCGACGACTTCCTCGAACATTCTCGTATTGATCTCGAGGGCGACCATCATTTCGGCGCTATATCCGCATTCCGAATCCACCTTTTCTGCATAGGCCCGCATGTCGTAGGCGGGCAGCCAAGGTGGCTCCAACCCGTTCAGGCTACGGGCAATCTCATTGATACTGGCTGTCAGCGTCATGGTGAAATTCCTGCCCAAACCACGCTCGGCGCCCTTGCACCGCTTGGCCTCCGGTCCACACCTTGGCGACGCGTGAAGAACGATATGATGAATGTATACTAGTCGATCTACTTTGACTAGAATCGCGATCAGCAAGGCCGAGGCAATCGGCGCACGCACGACGGCCGCCGTGTTTCTACTTCTCGATATATTTTCCGTTCCTAATATTTGGGAAATGAACACGTTTCACAAAAGTGTTATTCGGCGGTTAATTATTCGGCGGTTAATACACGCCCGCCATGCCAGCGACAGGCAGATACCTGTGCGCCGTACCTTGAAGTCCGCTTCCACCGATCTCTCCGGATCTTCTGTCATGCCGCGTGCCGCTTTTCTGCCGCTTCTTGCCGCATCGTTCGCATCGAAGGGCCTGTACGGCGCCGGCCTGGTGCTTGGACTCGCGCTCACCGTGCCGGCCGCCGCACAAACGCATGCCTCCGCGCCACGCGTGGTGTCCGAGTTGAAGGACATCCGCATGAAGGCGCTCGCGAATCTGCCCAGGGCAGCGAGCCCAACCGATCGCGAAAGCTGCTGGCAACGCGTCATCCAGCCGACGTCGCCAGCAGCCAGACTGGTCGTCGCGCAAGGTTGGGCCGTCATGTCGGACGTGCCGCTGGGCCCCTACCGCGCGGTCAGCTTCGCAGGCCGGCTGGCGCCCGCAACCAGCGGTACCTGCAGCATCACGCAAGGCAACGTGGCCGTATTCGAGAACGGCAAGCTGATCGCACTGGCCTACGGCAAATCGGCGGAAGAAACCGCCATCGGCCGACTGGCCCCGCTCGAAGGCGGTGCCGTACGCGTCTGGGATGGCGACATCCCCCCCTCGCCCGCCGGCGACCTGCACGTTGACGCCGACGGTACGCTGCGCCTGTCCAGGGTGGCCGACGAAGACGCCGTGTGCAAAGGCCTCGCCAAGGTGCCGAACGTCTACAACATGCCGATCGACAAGGCCCGCAAGGTGCTGGTCGCCCATGGATGGAAACCGGTGCGAGGCAGCGCCAGCGGAGAGGCGCGACATTCCGCCCTGGTCAGGCGCGGCATCGTCGAGACCGGATCCTGCGCGGGCACCGGCCTCGGCTATTGCGACTTCGGGTACGCAGGCGCTGCCGGCACGCTGACGTTGACCACCGTCGGCGAAGGGGACTTCCCGTCCGTCACGGATTACGACGTCAAATGCCGCTGATCGCCCGTCGTCGGCTGCTTCACCCGGGCCGCCGCGCCAACCAGGAGCGCCTCATGCAACGTCTGCCCATGCGCCCCCCGCCCCCCGTCCGGCGTGCGCTATCCGCCGGCGTCCTGCTGATGGGCCTGAGCGCGTGCGAGCGCGCCACGCCGCCCGCCAGCCTGACGGCGGACCCCGCATCCGCGGTGTCGTTGCCGGCCGCCCACGTGCCGGAAACAGCCCCGGCATCGCCGCTGCAAACGCTGCTGGGCGTATTCGGCGGGACGAAGCCGGCAACCTGGCCGGCGTTCGACAACCTGCCCGGCGTGCAATGGCGCGACGCGAAGCCGCTCGGCAATCCGGACGGTCATTCCCCCGAGGCCACGCATACCCGTAGCGGCAGCACGCTGCTCACCGGCTTCGGCGACGTGGATGTGCCGGACGGCAAGGTCGGCGAGGAAGCCGGCATCAAAATGGACAACGAAGGCCACGTCGGCGTCGTCCTCAACGGCAACGCGACCACCGTCCTGTCGATCGCGCTGCGCAAGTTCTACCCGAGCGACGACACGCAGGACATCCTGCTGCGCCAGCTCGGCCGCCGTGCCACGGTCAAGCGCATCGCCGGCCGATGCGCGCTCGACTACGGCACGACCGCGCCGAACACACAAAATAACGTGTTCTTCCGGGTCAGCATCGCCAACGCCGCCGTGCCGGTGTTTGCGGAAACCTACGTCGATGAAGAGGGCGGCAATCAGGGCCCGGGGGCGACGAACTTCGTGTTCTACCGCACCCGGCCGGACCAACGTATCGCGAGCATGAAGTGCAAGGGCGCCGACGCCTGAGCAAGCGTGCGCGGGCGTCAGGGCACTCGCACGGGCTCTGCATGCCAGCGCCTGCCTGCCGCCGCAAAGGCGGCCGAAGCAGTGAGTTTCCGGCGCATCGCTGCCCATCCGGACTGCTGATCGAATGGAAGACATCGGCTTGACGCCATCACTACACGGGGGAAGCACCATCATGAATTCCGCACGCCTGCGCCTGACCTTTCTTGGGCTCATGCTGGGTCTCGGCTGGCACCACGCCGCGGCTGCGGCCGGCTGCGAGGCCAATTTCAAGCGTGAAGCCGACACCGGTGCCGGCACCCGCTTCTCGACGTTCGCCACGGTGCCGGGCCTGGATGCACGCAACGCCATCGCGCAACTCAAGCAGATCGCCGCGGGCGACGGCTTCCTGATCGGCGACGAGCACTACGCCGGTTCGACCGGCCAGCTGACGATCCAGCAACAGCAAAGTGACCGCGCCCGCGGATTCGCCATTACGCTGACGGCCGATCAGGACTCGAAAACCCTTTCCGTGGCGACCACGTTGCCCCCAGGCATGCAGGCAGCACCCGAAGCCATCCGGGGCGGCATGTGCGGCATGCTCGGCCGCGTCGACATGAGCCGCAGCGCCGTGAGCACCGGCGTGGCGGCTACGGCGCCCGCGTCGTCCGGCGACGCCTTTCCGGGCGCGCCCGCCTTTACCACCTGCACCTACAACTTCCGCCCCGCGCTGGATGGCGTCACCGGCCGCCACTACACCACCTGGTTGCCGATCAAGGCGCTGAGCCCGGCCGACGCGGCCGCCCGGCTGACACAAGCGGCCGCCGCGGCAAACCTGAGCGTGACGTCGAACGAACGGCACGGCACACTGACCGAAGTCACGCTCGTCCAGCCGCTCCCGGACCAGGGCGAGAAGCGCGCGTTCCCGATCCGCTTCATGCTGGAAGAGTCGCTGGGCGTGATCTCCGTGGTCGCCCGACTCAACCCGAAGCAGGAGATGGACGACGACACGCTGCGCAAGGAAATCTGCTCGCTCGTCGCGGCCGCCACCGCGGCGCCGCCCGGCGAATCGAAAGAGCCGCCGGCGCTGCCCCGTGAGCGGAAGCTGGAACGCTGGCACGCCGGCATCGACTGGCTGATCAACCGCGCCGTGGTGGCCGGCAAGTCCCTCGTGATCGTGCCCGCCATCAATCTCGACAGAAAGTACACCGGCGACGAAGCCGTCAACGAGAAGAAATGGGCGTTCCGTACCGACGTGACCGCCACCACCATCTGGCAAAACAAGGCCAACGCCCGTGACGTGATACGCGTGGGGCCGGACGAACCCTTCAACGAAGTGGGGCTGCACGGCTATGTCTCGACCTTCGTGGCGGGCAACGCGCAGTACTTCGTCTACATCGTCAATCCGGGTACCTACACGGTCGCCGGCAACACCTACGAGACGACCGCCGACGCGATGTCGCAGCTCGGCACCCAGCAGAAGCCGGGGCGTTCGCCGCTGGGGCAGATCGCGTTGCTGCCCAAGAAGAACACCGACTTCATCCAGTCGCAGGAATGGTTCAACGCACAGTTTCGTGACCGTGAGGTCACGGATACGTACTGCTCGTCGGTCTTCGTCCAGAGCGGCGGCTGCGCATTCTGGGCGACGGAGAAGAGAACGGTATCGGAGATGACCGAGCCCGCGGGCTGGAAGACCGTCACCCGGGAGAAGTCCGTCGACGGGCTGGCGGTCTCGACCCGGCTCAAGCGCGAGTTTGCTTCGTTCAGCGTCGCGGCGGGCGAAGCCGTCGTGATTGACGGGCTGTACCCCACGCCGCCCAACGCGGACTACGACAAGCAAGCCTGCGAGATCGTCGGCGGCCAGATCCAGTGCGACCTGACGCGCTATACCCTCACGCGCATCCCGGCCGACATGGCACACGTGCAGGGCCTGGCATCCGACCCGGGGTTCTACCCGCGCGCCACGCGCATTCTGTCCAACGCCAGGTATCGCCCGCTCAAGCTCCTGGGCAAGCCGGGTGAACTTCGCTCGGTGTACGGTCAGGACTATTCGCTCGGCGTGCGTTGAGCGCATGCCCCGACCATCGCTCCGACCATCGCCACGACCACCCAGACCTGAAGCGAGGCCTCACCCGGCCTTGAACAACCGAATCGCACGGAAACCAGCATGAAACCCACCCTCCAGCGCGTCGCCTGTATCGCCCTGCTCGTCACCGCGGCTTCCGCACATGCAATCGACTGCAAGAAGGCCGGCAACCGCGTCGAGCACACGATCTGTGCCGATGAAAAGCTCAAGGCCGCCGATGCGGAAATGGGCAAAACCTATACGGCCGTCATGCAGCAGGCGGGCAACGATAGCGAATTGCGCGCGATGCTGGTCCGCAGTCAGAAACGCTGGCTCGCGGCGCGTGACAAGCGTTTCGCGGATCCGGTCGATTTCCCCGGCGCACCGAATGCCAAGACCCTGCGTGCGAGCCTGCTCCAGGCGATCCGCCAGCGCACCGAGACCTTGAGTGAACGCGGCAAGGCCGCGCCGCGCCTGCTTGAAACGGCCCTGGCGCAACGCACCTTTCTGACGCAGTTCACGGGCGGCCCGTTCGCCGGATTCGAGACCCGATGCGACTTCCTGCCCCACGATGGTCAACTCAGCTACGGATGCTTCAGCGAACGCCGCTATCAGAACCACGACAGGATCTGCACCCTGCAGGACGATTGGGCGAGCGGCGGTTACTACGTGACACGCCTGGTCGGCAACGTCGTCCAGGGCAGGCTGGAAACCGTTGCTGCATGCGGCGACGGCTCCGAAGGCGGCAGCCCGTGTCCGGACGCGGATGAGTCGCGCAAGTCGGCCGCCGGCTGGAATCTCCATCCAGGGCGCCCGGCCTTGACGCCAACGGCCCTGCCCAAGCTGGATGCCGAAGCCGAACTGGGCACGGAAGACACGGGCTGGCTACGTGCCTGCCTGACCGACAGCCGCTACCCTCGCGCGGCACGCTGAGTACCGCGCGCATCGGTTGCGTCGGCGATGTCATTCCCACGCAGGATGAAGACATGCACGATTCTGCTGGTGCGAAGCATCCCGGCACATGAACTGAACAAGTCGGCTCTTATCAGCCATCGGGAGTGCGAAGCGCTCCTTTTACCAATCATCACCCGCCACAAGGATTCAGCATGATGTCGCTCCGAAGCAGCATTCCGGAATGTTCAGTTCGGCGCATCGACAGCATGTTCGTCACGCGGGGGATCGTCGTGGCGGCATTGAGTTTATGCATCCCGTTTGGCAGCGTGCACGGACAGCCTGCGAGCGTGACCATGCCGGACCCCGCAGGCAAATCGCCTGCCGAATCCCGGGCGCCAGCCAACCTGAGCACGACGCAAGCGCTACAACGCATGCTGGCGCTGATTCAGGCAAGCGGCCAGGTCCCCGACATCACGCCCGAAACGGTACACCGCATCTTTGGCGTGCAGCCCACGGCGATCGGCAAGGATCAGTTCGGCTATGGTCAACGCTTGCCGGGCAACTGGGCATTCAGTCTCCAGCGGGTGACGGTCGGTGATACCGGTCCGCGCGTGGATCTGATATTTGATCCGATTCCCGGTACGCAGGCTTCTGCGTTGACGACGTGTGAACCCACATTCGCTCAATTCACGGAGGCACTGGAGTCCATGGGGTTCAGTCGCCACACCCATTACGGCGAACACGGCCGGTGGGTCTTCGATGCTTTCGAGCGGCCACGCATGGATATCCGGGTCTATCCGTTCAGGGCGTTCTCCGACAACGGCGAGCCATTGGGTCCGGCCTGCGTGAAGGCGGTATTGGTGCGATAGGGCAAACCACGTGCTTTGCGCCGGCCGGATCAGCCTGAAAACCGTCGCAATTCATTGAACCTTGAATCGCGGCTGTACGGTCAGCCAATGCCTGTCAGGCTTTCCTCTGCGGCCCCTGAAACGAAACATCGTCCCGCGAGCGAACCGGCGCACACTGTCAATTCGATGATCGGTGGTAGGTCGCGACATATCGCGCCTGTCCAAGAATGTTTCCATGCATCTGATAGGCAACGACCGCCGGACTCGACGTCGATTTCACGTCGACACGCGGAATGGACAATGCGGAAACCGTCACGATATATCGATGAGACTCGCCTTGCGGCGGGCATGGCCCACCGTACCGGGATTCGCCAAAATCGGTCAGCGTCTCGAGCGCGCCCACCGGCATGAGTCGCACATCTCCCGATGCCCCTTTCCGAATCGACGTTTCCGAAGGCGGGATATTGACGACTGCCCAATGCGTCCACCCGAGCCCGCCGGTCGGGGCATCAGGATCGTACATGGTGACGACGATGCTTCTGGTTCCAGACGGAACGTGTGCCCACGAGACGCGAGGCGAGACGTTGTCGCCACGACATCCAAATCCGTTGTACACCTGAGCATTCGCGAACTGACCGCCATGGTCGAGATCGTCAACCGTTACAGTAAGCGGATCAGCAAAAGCAACAGCGGGCACGACTGCGAAAAGTACCGTGGAGCAGATACTCGCTCGCAGAAAAAGACCAAATCTCATGGCACGATCCCAAGATAGGTGCGGTGTGGTGTTCCGTACGACCGGATTGACACGCGATATGCAGTGCATGCCACGATCGCCGACACGGTTTCCAGGCTCGCGCTTCAAACACGGGTAGCACCAAGGACGTGCTCACCCGATTGCCTGTGCGACAGCCTGCGCGACACATCCTAGGTTCATCGTGAATTCGGCAGTAGGTCGGCAGACAACATAAGCATGTTGCGTGAAACAGAACAATCCGCGACCGTATGCCGGATCTTCTCTCGTAGCACTCGCGGATGATGTCGAGCGCATTCGTGACGATCATGAGATCGTGCGCGCGATCATTCAGGATCGCTGACCAATGCTTGCTTCACGGGACGCCGCGCGAAATCGATCAACTCTCTTCGGCGGCGAGTGCAAGCGATGCGCGGATCCGCATGATGGTCTGACGGGACGTCCCGAACCTGCGCGCGACTTCACTGACCGACAGCCCCTTGTCGAGTGAGCGCATCACACGTTCTCGATCGTGCCGCGCAAGCGAGGTGGGCCGACCGACGTGCTGCCCGCTCGCTTGTGCGGATTGCACGCCCGCTTTACCGCGCTGGCTCCGGGCCGCGGTCTCCAGCCGGATCTGTCATGCGCCCCGACGTGCAGAACGATCGCGATCGTCGCCTGCAAGTCGCGCGGAAGTCGCGAAACGAGGGTGCGAAGCGTGTCGACGCCGCCCGACGACGTACCGATTGCGATGAAGTCCCGATGAGCCAATGTGCCTCCGATATTCCCGCTACTTCAAGCGGTAGACCCGCATCGCCCGCGCATTCTTCATTTCATTGAAAACGTATTCACCGCGCGCCCGGTCGGCCCGGAGGAATTGGACGCGCAATTCCTGTGCCGCACTGCCCAGGCCGTGGTGTCGGATCGCATTCCGCTCACGTCCACGGTTCGTCGGGCCTGTCCGTCAAGCTCGATATACGGACATGCTTCCCCCGATTTACTTTCCCGTCGTCCCTGACATAAGCTTGGCTACCGTCATTTCCCAGTCAGGTTCATTACTTCACAGGTGAAAGAATGGTCGTCCAGAGACTTTCATTTCGCGCTGTCGCGGGCAAGCTGCAAGTCATCACGGTATGGCGATGCCTGTGGCGAAGCGGCGTACGTGTGTGCCGCTGGAGCATGCATGTCGACCAGCGGTCGGGCGTCGAATCGATGACGGTCGATATCGTCGGACCGGATTCGCTGCTGGCCGACGACGTCATGGTGATGCTCGGCGATTCATCCTTGAAATTGACTGTCACGTCGTTTCATATGGCCGTGGTGCCGAATTCGGCAGTCGTGCAGGGACGCGGCAAGGAACGGTTGCGCGAGGCAGCGAATTCGGTCGCCACCGCTCGCCCGCATCCAAAGCTGACGCTGGTCAGGGATATCACCCGGCACGTCGCACGCATCGAACGAGACTGATTGCGTTCGACGCGCAAGCCGCGTCCGCCACGCAATACCGTCTCACCCCCATTCAGAACGAAACGGTAAAGATTGCCTGTCAAGCAATCCAGGAGACAAACATGCTGAGCCCTCACGAAATCGCGGCGCTCATGCTGGTCAAGGCTGCGCCCGACCAGATCGACATGAGCAGCGAGGAACTCGATACGCTGCGCACGCAGCGGCTCGTGGAACTCGAGACCCTGGCTTCCGGCGCGCATCGCCTGCGCATGACGCACAACGGCGAAACGCTGCTTCGCATCGTGACGCAAACGTATTGAAAGGCGCCCTGACGGTGCAGCGACGCATGTGCCGACGAGGCGATCAAACCACGGTGGCTATTTCCATTCAGGAGAGCGTAGATCATGAAAACCCGGGAGCGGGTTTCGAGCGCGCAGCGCGCCAATTTCGACTTCGCATTCGGTCTGGCCGGTGCGTTACTCGATGAAGTCGGGAAACTGGCCGAACTCAATGCACGATTTACACGGTCGGCCCTGAAGGACGCGTGGGCGGTCGCGGAAAGCGCGATCGACAAACCGCAGGACTGGACGCCCGTCCAGCGCGCGTTCACCGAGCCGCTGGCCGAGAAGCTGCAGTCCTACAGCCGCGAGTGGCTCGAGATCGTGTCGTCCGGCCACGCCGACGTGATCAAGGTCGCCCAGGCGGGCAGCGATCAATACGTGCACGGGATCCAGGCGTTCGTCGATGATGCGGTGAAATTCGCGCCGTCCGGCTCCGAGGCGACCGTCGCGGCCTGGAACTCCGCGATCGTCGCCGCGAACACGCTCTACCAGACCCTCGGCAGCACGGGGCAGCAAGCCGTCGAAGTCGCGCGCAGCAACTTCGACGTCGCCGCCCTCGCAGCGTCGAAGCAGGCCAAACGTGCGGTCGACCAGGAACAGCAGGCGGCCAAACGATAACGGTCGATGCGGGCGGCGGGACCGATTGCCGCAGGCGGATCGAATCTACGGCGACCGCCATCCGCCGCCCAGCGCCTTGTACAACGCGACGAGATCGGTCGTCGTCTGCAGCGCGCCCTGCTCGGCCTGTTGCCGCCCCTGTGACCATTGCCGCTCGGCGTCGAGCACGTCGAGAAACGGCGACAACCCCTTGCGATAGCGGTCGCGCGCCAGGTCGGTGCGATACACGGCCAGCGCATTGTCGACGTCGCGCAGCGCGACCAGCACGGCCAGCCGGTAGGCCAGCGCCGCTTCGGCCTGGCGCGCCTGCGATAGCCGCAGGTTCGACACGAGCGCGCCGCCGGAAAAGATCGGCAGCGACACGGCCGGCCCGAATGCGTAGAACAGGTGCGACCAGTGCGCAAGCTCGCGCACGTGCGACGCACGCAGTCGTCGAGCCCGCCCGGCGCGCCGCCGACCAGGTAGGCGAGGCCGTTGCTCAGCAGTACGATCTGCTGGTCGAACTGCGGCAGTTGCGCGCGGATCTGTGCGAATCGCGCGTCCGCGCTGCGCACATCGAGGTCCCTCGCCAGCCCGTGCGCGGCGGCATCGCTGACGTCGACGGCAATCGGCAGCGCCTGCACGCCATAGGCGCGCACTTCGCACGCGGTATCGTGCAGCGCACGTGGATCGCGTGCGAGCAGCGCGACATTCGCGCCGCATCGCGCAAAAGCGTGGGCGGTTGCACGGCCGACGCCGGCGCTCGCGCGTGATCGCGACGGTCTTCACGTGGGGGCTCCGTTCGCCCGGATGGTCGATGTCTCGGCGTATCCGTAGCATGCGACGTGCCACACCCCGCGTCGGCCGCCGGGTCGACCTACCTGCCGCATACGGTCAGCCGAATTACAACGGGGCTGTAACGCGCACGACGTGCACACGCAACGCGCGGCGGCACGCGTGTTCGCCCGCCGCGCACGGGAATTGCTCAGGTGCCGGGTGCCGTCGACCCATGTCGTCGCCTTTCGCAGGAGCCGTGTTGCCCGTCCCGCCGCCATCGACAGCGCGCCGCGTCACGCGCCTCGCCGGAAGCGCGTGCGTTGCCGCGCCGGCCGCCGCATGCGCGGCCGGCGAACCGCTGCCGCTCGCGTACGTCGCGCACGCGGCCGGGCCGGCCGCGCAGCCCGTGTTCGTGCTCGGCTGGGCGCTGCTCGCGCTGTGCATGGCGGTGAGCCTCGTGATCGCGGCGCTGCTGCTGGTCGCGCTGTTCCATCGCCGCACCCGCGCCGGCGGCCGGCGCGATGGCGTCATGTTCGTGGCCGCCGGCAGCGCCGTGTCGATCGTGCTGCTGTTCGGCGCGCTCGTCTACATGCTGCGCGTGCTCGGCGCGGTCGCGACGCCACCACGCCCGCCCACGCTGACGATCGTCGTCACCGCGCACGACTGGTGGTGGGCCGCGCGCTATCCGGACCCCGCGAGCGGCACCGGTTTCGTCACCGCGAACGAACTGCACATCCCGGTGGGCGAGCCCGTGGCGATCGAGCTGAAGAGCGCCGACGTGATCCATGCATTCTGGGTGCCGCAGCTTGCGGGCAAGACGCAGACGATTCCCGGCCAGACCAACCGGCAATGGCTGCAGGCCGACCGGCCGGGCGTCTATCGCGGCCAGTGCTCGCAATACTGCGGCGCGCAGCATGCGCACATGGCGCTCGAAGTCGTGGCCGAGCCGTCCGCCGCGTTTCACGCGTGGCTCGCCGCGCAACGCCAGCCGGCCCCCGCACCCGGCACCGATGCGGCATGGCGCGGCCAGCGCGTCTTCGGGTCGCGCTGCGCGGGTTGCCACGCGGTGCTCGGCACCGACGCGGCGGGCGACGCGGGCCCCGATCTCACGCACGTCGCGTCGCGCCGGCTGCTCGCGGCCGGCACGCTCGACAACACCCCCGACAACCTGCGCCGCTGGATCGCGCAGGCGCAGCAGATCAAGCCTGACACGCTGATGCCGTCGATCGCGCTCGCGCCGCGCGATGCCGACGATCTCGCCGCCTATCTCGCGACACTGCACTGAACGGAGGATGCCGATGGCCATCGCCCGCGACATGCCAGCCCCCGCCCGTGTGCCGGATCTCGGCGACGCGCCGCCCGGCTCGGCGCACGAGCGCGCGCTCGCCGAGCTGTGGGAATCGGCGCCCGGCTGGCGCGGCTGGCTCGGCACGGTCGACCACAAGCGCATCGGGCTGCGCTACATCGTCACCGCGTTCGCGTTCCTGCTGCTCGGCGGCGTCGAGGCGCTCGTGATGCGCATCCAGCTCGCGCGGCCGAACGCGACCCTGCTGACGCCCGCGCAATACGACGCGCTGTTCACGATGCACGGCGTCACGATGATCTTCCTGTACGCGCTGCCCGTGCTGTCCGGTTTCGCGAACTACCTGTGGCCGCTGATGCTCGGCTCGCGCGACATGGCGTTCCCGCGGCTGAACGCGTTCTCGTACTGGGCGTTCCTGTTCGCCGGGCTGTTCCTCTATGCGAGCTTTCCCCTCGGCGCGGTGCCCGACGGCGGCTGGTTCAACTACGTGCCGCTCACGTCGCTCGACTACAGCGCCGGCGCGAACATCGACATCTACGCGCTCGGGATGATCCTGCTCGGCATCTCGACGACCGGCGGTGCCGCGAACTTCGTCGTCACGCTGCTGCGCATGCGCGCGCACGGGATGTCGATCGACCGGCTGCCGATCATCGTGTGGGGCACGCTGACGGCATCGGTTGCGAACCTCGTCGCGGTGCCGTCGGTCAGCCTCGCGTTCCTGCTGCTGTGGCTCGACCGCAATGCGGGCACGCATTTCTTCGACGTCGCGCACGACGGCCGGCCGCTGCTCTGGCAGCACCTGTTCTGGATGTTCGCGCACCCGTGGGTCTACGTGGTCGTGCTGCCCGCGATGGGGATCGTGTCCGACGCGTTGCCGGCGTTCTGCCGGCGGCCGCTCGTCGCGTACGAGGCGGTCGCGGTCTCGACCGTCGCGACGATGCTGATCGGCTTCGAGGTGTGGGTTCACCACATGTTCGCGACCGGCATCGCGCCGCTCGCGCTCGCGTTCTTCGGCGCGGCGAGCATGCTG
Organism: Burkholderia sp. AU33423; assembly: GCF_002223135.1. Taxonomy (NCBI): domain Bacteria; kingdom Pseudomonadati; phylum Pseudomonadota; class Betaproteobacteria; order Burkholderiales; family Burkholderiaceae; genus Burkholderia; species Burkholderia sp. AU33423. The sequence continues at coordinate 120,707 of NZ_NKFH01000010.1, read as the reverse complement.
ATCTCGATCCCGAGCGCGGTCGCGGTATTCGCGTGGATCGCGACGATCTGGACCGGCCGCCCGGTATTCCGGACGCCGTTCCTGTATTTCGCGGGCTTCGTGCTGATGTTCGTGATCGGCGGCGTATCGGGCGTGATGACGGCCGCCGTGCCGCTCGACTGGCAGCTCACCGACACGTACTTCATCGTCGCGCACCTGCACTACGTGCTGCTCGGCATCAACGTGTTCCCGGTGCTCGGCGGGATCACGTACTGGTTCCCGAAGTTCACCGGGCGGATGATGAACGAACGGTTCGGCCGCTGGACCTTCTGGGTCGTCCTGATCGGCTTCAACGTCGGCTTCTTCCCGATGCATGTCTCGGGGCTGCTCGGGATGCCGCGCCGCATCTACACCTATCCGCCCGGGATGGGCTGGGATACGTCGAACCTGCTGACGACGATCGGCTCGTTCATCTTCGGCATCGGCATCGTGATGTTCGTCGTCAATGCCCTCGTGAGTGCGCGGCGCGGCGCGCGTGCCGGCGCCAATCCGTGGCGCGCGGCCGGCCTCGAATGGTCGGTCGCGTCGCCGACGCCCGTCTACAACTTCGCGGTGCTGCCGCTCGTCGCGTCGCGGCATCCGCTGTGGGAAACGCGCGACGATGCGCGCCGCACCAGCGTGCGCGTCGGCTACCGGCTCGCCGACGGTCGCGAGGCGCTCGCCGTGACGCCGCTCGCAGCCACGCCGGACGCGATCCTGAAGATGCCCGACGATACGTGCCTCCCGTTCGTGCTCGCGCTGCTCGCGACGGCCGTGTTCGCGGCGATGCTGGTGCGCTCGCCCGCGCTCGTCTGCGCGGCCGTGGCCGGCTGCGCGATCGCCACCGCCGCGTGGCTGTGGCCGCGGCGCACGCTGTGGCAGCGCGACGAGCCGCCCCGTCGCGAACCGGCGCCGGCCCCGCCCGCCGCCGCGATCCGCCCCGACGAGCCGCTGCCGGCCCCGGTGCCGCACGACGCGCCGGCCGCCTGCATCGCACCGCTGCCGGTCGGCAGTTGCGGCGAGCGCGCAGGCGGCTGGTGGGGCGTGATCACGCTCGTCGTGACCGAAGCCGGGCTGTTCGGCTACCTGCTGTTCTCCTACTTCTACCTGCAGTCGCAATCGGCCGCGCCCTGGCCGCCCGAAGGCATGCCGAAGATCGGGCTCGCGGCCGTCAATACGGTCGTGCTGCTGTCGAGCAGCGTATTCGTGTGGCTCGCCGAGCGCGCCGTGCGGGCCGGCCGGCGGCCGCGCGCGGTGGCCGCACTCGCCGTCGCGCTGGCGCTCGGCACCGCGTTCGCGCTCGTCCAGCTGCACGAATGGCGCGACCATCCCTATGGCCCGACCGCGCACCTGTATGGCAGCCTCTACTTCACGATCACCGGGTTCCACCTTGCGCACGTCGTCGCCGGGCTCGCGATCCTCGCGCTGCTGGCCGGGTGGACGGCCGCCGGTTTCTTCGGCCGCGAGCGGCGGGTCGCGCTGACGGTCGGCGGGCTCTACTGGCACTTCGTCGACATCGTGTGGCTGTTCATCTTCACCGCGCTGTACGTGTCGCCGTACTGGCTCAGGAGACCGGGATGAACGGCGTACGACGTTCATGGACCCCGCTGCTCGCGATCGCGGCGGGCCTCGTCGGTGCGCCGGCGCTGTGGTTCGCGCAGATGCTCGTCTCCGAGACGCTAGCATCGACCGCGTGCTATCCGCTCGGCGTCGCGCAAGCCGTGCCGCGCTGGGCGCACGTGGGCGTGTGGCTTGCGCTGATCGCCGCGTGCGCGTTCGCATTGGCGACTGCCTTCGCGACGTGGGTCGCGCGCGCCTGGCGGCATCGGCACGATACCGATGCATCCGGCGCGACCCGCGACGACAGCACGCGCTTTCTCGCGCGCTGCGGGATGCTCGCCGCGCTCGGCTTCGTGATCGGCCTCGTGTTCACGGGGATCGTCACGGCTTTCGTGGGGCCTTGCAGCCCATGGCACTGATCCTGATCCTGATCCTGAACCTGAACCTGATCCTCGACCCGCTCCGGTTCGCGCGGCCTGATGCGCCGGGCCGTCGCGCCGGCGTCGCGCTCGGCGCGCTTGCGGCGCTCGCCGTTTGCGGCGTGCTCGCGGGCTGCAGCCCGCAGGACGACACCGCGCGGACCGACGATACGCCGGAAGCCGCGTCGTCGGCTTCGGTGCCGACGGACGAGCCCGACACCGGCTGGCGATACATCCGGATTCGCGCATCGGCCGCAGACGCCGTAGCGCCCCCTGCGTCGATGTCCGCGCGTGCGAGCCAGGATCCGTGGCTCGCGCAACCGGGTGCCGCGGCAGCATCCGCACCGCTCGCGGCACCGTCGGATGCCGCAACCCGCCGCCCGGTCGTCAAGGCTGCCGCCGCGGACACCGACGCCGCGACGCTCGCGCGCGGCCGTTACCTCGCGCACGCCGGTGACTGCGCGGCCTGCCACGACGCGGCCGACCACACGCCGTACGCAGGCGGCCAGCCGGTGAACTCGCCGTTCGGACCGATCTATGCGCCGAACATCACGCCGGACCCGACCCACGGGATCGGCCACTACACGCTGCAACAATTCGACGACGCGTTGCGGCGCGGCGTGCGCGCGGACGGCAGCCGGCTCTATCCGGCGATGCCGTACCCGTCGTTCGCGCGGCTGAGCGCCGACGACGTGCGCGCGCTGTATGCGTATTTCATGCGCGGTGTCGCGCCGTCCGCGAACGTGGTGCGGGCCACCCGCCTGCCGTTCCCGTTCAACCAGCGCTGGGCGCTCGCGCTGTGGCGCGTCGCATTCGCGCGCGGCGACCGGTTCGAGCCGCAGCCGTCGCGATCGACGGAATGGAATCGCGGCGCGTATCTCGTGCAGGGGCTCGGCCACTGCGGCGCGTGTCATACGCCGCGCGGCCCCGGTTTCAACGAGCGCGGCTACGACGAGCGCAGTGCGGCGTTCCTGACCGGCGGCATCAACGACCACTGGTTCGCACCGAACCTCACGGGCGCGGAAGCGGACGGCCTCGGCCGCTGGTCGGCCGACGACATCGCCACGTTCCTGCGCAGCGGCCATGCGGCGCGCGGCGCGGTGTTCGGCGCGATGGCGCCCGTCGTCGGCGAGAGCACCGCGTTGCTTACCGACGCGGATCGCCACGCGATCGCCGTCTACCTGAAATCGCTGCCGGCGCGACCCACCGCCGCGACGAACCCGCTCGGCGTCGGCACCGCGCGGCTGACCGCGGCCGGCCCACGCCCGGAAGGCGGCCAGCAGGCGCCGGGGGCCGGCGTGTATGCGGGATTCTGTGCGCGCTGCCACGGCGCGGACGGCAAGGGCGTGCGCGATCACGGGCCGCCGCTCGCCGACAATCCGGTCGTGCTCGCGGCCGATCCGACCAGCACGATCCGGATCGTCGTCGAAGGGGCACGGCCGGCGCCCGGCAAGGACGACCCGTCGACGCGGATGCCGGCCATGCGCGACACGCTGACCAGCAACCAAATCGCAGCGGTGGTCAGCTATGTGCGCGGCGGGTGGGGCAATCGTGCCGCCCCCGTGTCGGAGCAGGACGTCAGGCGGTTGCGGGGAGCCATCCACCGATGAGCGATGGGCGGCGCGCAAGCGCCAAGCGCCATGCCGTCACTGGCCGTCCAGGCGCCGGTCGATCAGGTCGCGGCCGCGCTCGATGCCGCCGCGCAGCGCCTCGAGCTCGGTCGACCACGCGCGGCCCGCCGGCGCCGGCACGGTCAACTCGATGCGTGCGCCGTCGACATACACCTGCACCTCGTCACGCCATGCGCCGCGTTCGTCGAGCCGTGCCCAGACGAGGATCTCGTGACCCCGATACGGGTTGCGAACCTGCGCGTCCTGTTGATGCTCCACGGTGGGTCTCCTGTCCATATCTGCGATGTCGATGCAAAAAATGCACGCCACCTGTCGCGGTGTGCGCCCCCGCCCTCTGCGCATGCGCCGTTCCCGGCCGGCACGCGGCTTGCGTGCCTTGTGCGGGTCGAATCGCCGCCGGGCACGGCTCGTGCCCACCGGAAGGAGGACACGTCATGATCGGCCATCTCGAACCCATTTCGGTGTCCTTCTCGCGCACGAGCGGCCCGGAGTTCGACGCCATCTGCGAGACGCTGAGAAACATCGCCTGCGTCCGCACCTGTCAACCCGAATCCTCGTCAAGGAGCTTCGCGTGACCCAGACCCATTTGCCCGGTTATCTCGTGACGCGCCGGCTTGCCACCCGCATGCGGTCCGGCGCGCGGTTCGCCACCAGCCGGCCGATCACCACGCCGCGTGCGTGGCGCGCGCGTCATCACGCCGAGTGCGGGTGCCTCGAGCGAATCCGCGTCGCCCATGCAGCGACGATGCTGGCGCAAGGCATCGACGACGTCGCCGTCATGCGCGGCAATGGCGACCACAGCAAACGCGTACGGCTCGATGCGCATTCGCCCGGGCTGCGGGCACCGTGCGTGCACGGCGATACGCTGCTGCTGCAGCTCGACGGCAACCGGGAGGTCCGCATCCGATGACCGTGGCGGAACGCACGACACGCACCGACGAGACGACCATCGACGCCACGCAGGCGAGCGATATCCCGCGGCATGGCCTGCTCGAACGCGGCCGCAACTGCGACACGATCCGCCATGCGGACCGCTTCACGATGCTCGTCGACGGCGATGCGTACTTCTCGACGCTGCGCGCCGCGCTGCTGCGCGCACGCCATACGGTGTTCATCGTCGGCTGGGACGTCGACAGCCGGATGCGGCTCGCGCCGGGCGGCCCCGACGACACGCTCCCCGACACGCTCGCGGCGTTCCTGCACGCGCTTGCCGCCCGGCGGCACAACCTGCGCATCTATGTGCTCGCGTGGGATTTCGCGATGATCTACGCGCTGGAGCGCGACTGGCCGCCCGTGTATCGCGCCGGCTGGCGTGCCCATCGCGGCATCGTGTTCCGGCTCGACGGCACGCATCCCCGCGGCGCGTCGCATCACCAGAAGCTGGTCGCGATCGACGACCGGCTCGCGTTCGTCGGCGGCCTCGACCTGACGCGCGCGCGCTGGGACACGCCTGCGCATGCGGCCGGCGATCCGCGCCGCCACGACGAACACGGCGCGCCGTACGCGCCGTTTCACGACGTGCAGGCGATGTTCGACGGCGAGGCGGCCGCCGCGATCGGCGAGCAGGCGCGTGCGCGCTGGCTGCAGGCGTGCGGCCGCCCGATCGCGATCCGCGCGCAACGCCACCTCGAGCGGCCGGACGACGACGATCCGTGGCCGCCCGACACCCGCGTCGACGTGCGCGACGTGCGGCTCGGCATCGCCTGCACGGCGCCGCGCCACGACGGCCGCGAGCCGGTGCGGCAGGTACGCGCGCTCGTCGCGGACACGATCCGTGCGGCGCGCCGGCACCTGTATGTCGAAAACCAGTATTTCACCGCGGCGGTCGTCCGCGAAACGTTGTCCGCCCGCCTCGCCGACGCGCACGGGCCCGACGTGACCGTCGTCGCGCCGCGCGTGCAGAGCGGCTGGCTGCAGGAAGCGACGATGGGCGTGCTGCGCGCGCGGCTGCACGCGGCGCTCGTGTCGGCGGACCGCTTCGGCCGATACCGTCTGCTGTATCCGCACGTCGACGGGCTCGGCGACGCGTGCGTGAACGTCCACAGCAAGCTCGCGATCGCCGACGACGAATGCCTCGTGATCGGCAGCGCGAACCTGAACAACCGCTCGATGCTGCTCGACACCGAATGCTGCGTCGCGCTCGTCGCGGCCGGCGACGCGCGCATCCGCGCCGCGATCGCCGCTCTGCGCGAGCGGCTGCTGGCCGAACATCTCGGCACGACGCCCGAGGCCGTGGCCGACGCATTCGCGTGCATCGAGCGGCCGAACGCCGCACTCGACCGGCTGCGCGCGAAACCGGGCCGCACGCTGCGCACGCTCGACCCGGCCGTCGCGCCGCAACTCGACGCACTCGTGCCGGTCAGCGCGTGGCTCGACCCCGAGCAGCCGATCGAACCTGACCGGTTCGTCCGCGAATTCGTGCCGCACGACCGCCATCGCCCGCTGACCGCGCGGTTTCTCGCGCTCGGCCTGGCCGTGCTGCTGGTCGCCGCGCTCGCGCTCGCATGGCGCGTCACGCCGCTCGGCGAACGGGTGAACGTCGCGTCGCTCGCGCATGCACTGGCCACGCTCGCGCAACGGCCCGCCGCGCCTGCGCTGCTGCTGGCCGGCTACGTGGTCGCGGCCACCTTCGCGGTGCCGGTCACGCTGCTGATCACCGCGACGGGGCTCGTGTTCGGCGCGTGGCCGGGGGTGGCTTACGCGGCCGTCGGCTCGATGGCGGCCGCGGCCGCGAACTACGGGATCGGCCGCTGGCTCGGGCGGGATGCGGTGCGCCGGCTCGCCGGCGCACGCGCGAACCGGCTCAGCGAACACATCGGCCGGCGCGGCGTGCTCGCGATGGCCGTGCTGCGGCTGTTGCCGATCGCGCCGTTTACCGTCGTGAACCTCGTCGCCGGCGCGTCGCATATCGGCCTGCGCGACTACCTGGTCGGCACCGCGATCGGCATGCTGCCCGGCATCGTGCTGACCGTCACGTTCGCGCACCAGCTGACGGCCGCGCTGAGCCATCCCCGGCCCGGCGCATTCGCGTGGCTCGCGGCGATCGGCCTCGCGCTGGTCGGCGTGTCGGTGCTGCTCGTCAGGGTGTTGCGACGATGGCGCTGAGCACGCGTGCGGCGCCGCCGCCACAAGTCATCGCCACCGACGACGCGCCGGCCGCCGCGCCGGGCGGACGCGACCTGCGGATCGCGACGTACAACATCCGCGGCGGCTATGGCGCGTGGCCGGCGCGCGCGGCCGACCGGATCGCGGCCGTGATCGACGAACTCGACGCGGACGTGATCGCGCTGCAGGAAGTCCCGCTCGGCGGCACGCGCGCGCCCGATGTGCTCGCGCACCTGCACGACGCCACCGGCATGCATGCGGTGGCCGGCCCGACGATCGACACGCCGGAGCGCCGCTACGGCAACGCGGTGCTGTCGCGCTGCCCGATCCGCGCGGCACGCACGCTCGACCTGTCGTTTCACTCGCGCGAACCGCGCGGGGCGCTCGACGCCGACATCGATTGCGGCGCGCTCACGCTGCGCGTGGTCGCGACCCACCTCGGGCTGTCGGCGAGCGAGCGCAGCGCGCAGGTGCAGCGGCTGCTCGCGGCCTTCGACACGGGCGCGATGCCGGTGATCCTGCTCGGCGACATCAACGAATGGTTCGTGCGCGGCCGTGCGCTGCAGGCGCTCGTCACGCGGTTCCGGCGCGCGCCGGCGCCGCGCACGTTCCCGACCGTATGCCCGGTGTTCTCGCTGGACCGGATCTGGATTCATCCGGGCGAATGGCTGGTCGATGTGGTCGTGCATCGCAGCGTGCGTGCGCGGCATGCGTCGGATCACTACCCGCTCGTCGCGCGGATGCGGTTGCCGTCCGACGCGGAAAGGGGCGCCACGGTGCGCACACCCGATTCGCGATGAACCGCTTCGGCACGGCAGCGCGCGTCCATGCGAACCGGCAAACTCGCGGGAATGGATGACGCGTCATGACGCGCACGTGCGCCGTGTGCCGTGCGCCGTGTGCCGTGTGCCGATGACGAAAACACGATGCACCTCACGTGCCGCCGTACCAGTCCGCGCCGTCACATCGCGCAGAAGGGCCGCGTTTGCGCCTCACGACCACTCTTCCGGCGGCAACGCCCCGCTGTCGTCCTCCCACAACGGCTGGCCCGTCTCGCCGCCGCTGCCCGCGGTCACCGTCCCGCGCCCCGTTTCCTGCTCCCGGGCCGCCCGCGTGCCGCGCGACTTCGCCGTTGCGTGGCGCGTCCGCGTGGGCGCCACGGTGTGCTGCGCGCCACCGCGCCCGTCGCCCGTCGATTCGGCCTTCGTCTTCGGCCGTCCAGTTGAAGCCGCGCTCATGGTTTTCTCCGGTAGGAATCAAACAACAGCCGATCCGCAAGATCGGTGCCCCCTCCGGGCAGGCGGATTGCTCCTTGCGTCGGTTACCGATCATCGCCCTGGAGACCACGATGCCGACCGACCTCAACCCGCCGCCCGAGCGCCATCGGCTCGGCGAATGGATGGCCCGCGAAGAAGCGCACATGGCCGCATTTCGCGAAAAAATCGCCGCAGACGCGCGCACGCATGCCGGCGAGCGGCTGCGCACGCCGGCCGTGCAGGAACTCGCGCGGCTGTTCGACGACCATGCCGTGCTGCGCATGAGCCTGGTCCGCGCGATCGACGAAGCGGTCGAATCGGGCCACCAGCTCGGCTATACGTCGGTCGACGGGCTGATGACCGTCCTGGATCACCTGATGACCTACACGCCGCCGTTCAGCGACGCGAGCCTGATCGTGTGCCCGATCAACGCCTTTCTCGACTGGCCGATGTGCATGCCGTCGGGCCATGCGCTGTTTCGCGACGCCGCCGTCAACGCGCATCTGCAGAACGTGCTGAACGTGTGGTGCGGCTTCCTTGGCGGCCCGCATTCGCGCGCGCATCTCGACACGTCGGCGCCCGACGGCTGGTTCTGCGACGCGGCGAGCACGCGCATCGGGCTATCGCAGTTCCAGTATCGCGACGACCAGCCGCACGGGGGCTTCACGTCGTGGAACGACTTCTTCACGCGGCGCTTTCTCGACGGCGCGCGCCCCGTCGCGGCGCCCGACGATCCGCATGTGATCGTCAGCGCGTGCGAGGCCGCGCCGTACCACGTCGAATCGAACGTGAAGCTGCGCGACCGGTTCTGGATCAAGGCGCAGCCGTATTCGCTGCGCGACATCTTCACGCCGGCCCGGCTGTCGCTCGCCGAGCGCTTCGTCGGCGGCGACCTGTACCAGGCGTATCTCAGCGCGTACAACTACCATCGCTGGCATGCGCCGGTGCGCGGGGTCGTCACGCATGCGTATCGGGTCCATGGCACCTACTACTCCATCGTCGAGGCGGAAGGCCCCGACCCGGCCGGACTGAACGACTCCCAGGGGTACATGACGGCGGTCGCCACGCGCGCCGTCGTCGCGATCGCCTGCGACGATCCCGGCATCGGCACCGTGGCCGCCGTGTTCGTCGGCATGGGCGACGTATCGTCCTGCGTGATCGACGTCGTGCCGGGACAGCGCGTCGACAAGGGCGACGAGATCGGTTATTTCCAGTTCGGCGGCTCGACCTGCTGCATGCTGTTCGAAGCCGGTGTGATCGACCGGTTCGTGCCTGCGCCGCCGTTCGGCCACGACACCGCCGTCGTGAACGTCAATTCACCGGTCGCGATCGCACGGTGAGTGGCACGTGCGTCGGGCTCGCAGGCTCGACGCACGCCGGCTATCGGTGCAATGTTTTCAACGGTTTGTAATGCCGCGGAACGTCGGCGGAGCGTCGGTCAGCGTGACGCGACGAATGGCGCGGCCGACACGGGTTCACGCCGCCCGTGGCGCCAGGGAATCGATCAGCGCGCCGTTGAAGGCGGGCAGATCGTCGGGCTTGCGGCTGGTGATGAAAGGGCCGTCACGGACCACCTCCTGGTCGACCCACTTGCCGCCCGCATGACGGATGTCGTCCTGAAGGCTTGGCCAGCTCGTCATCGTGCGGCCTTCCACGAGGCCGGCGGACACGAGCAGCCAGCCACCGTGGCAGATCGCCGCGATCGGCTTGCCGGCGCCGACGGCCGCCGTCACGAACTCGCGCGCGGCCGGCACCATCCGGATTGCGTCGCCGTTTACGACGCCGCCGGGCAGCACGACCGCGTCGTAATCGCCCTCGCGCGCATCGTCGAACGTGCGGTCGACCTTCACGCGCTTGCCCTTTTCGACGTGCCTGAAGCCCTGGATCTCGCCCCCCTTCTGCGAAATCACGTCGACCTGCGCGCCTTCCGCCGCGAGCGCGCGCTGCGGTTCGACGAGTTCGGCTTCCTCGAAGCCGTCGACCGCGAGGATTGCCACCTTGCAATGAACCAGCCTTCCGCTCATGAAGCCCTCCGTCAGTGACGCGGCACACGTCGTGCCGCGCCGGTGTCGCAGCAAGCGGCGTGCCGTTTCCGCCGACGCGACGCGCCCGACATCCCGGAACGATTTCGCGCGCCGGGCACGCGGATTTCCGGCATGCAAGGGCCGATGCCGTCCGGGCGGCGGCCGCCGCCTGCAATGACGTCGGGGCGCGTTGACCGCATACCAAACGCAAATGGGCTCGCCTCAGTTGCGCGCCTGAACGAACCGCGAGACGGCGTCGCTCACCCCGCTACTGCAGGTGACTCGCCGCGTCCAGCATCGCGTCGGTCACTTCGATCGTGAGCGTCAGGCTCTCATTCGTGTCGGGCAGACGGTCGAGCATCGCCTGCACCGTGTCGTGCAAAATCGCATGCACGCGCATCCGCGTGCCGTCGTCGAGCGCTGCATACCGCTCCATCGTGTCGCTGTCGAGCGCAAGTTCGACCGCATGCCGCGCGTACTCGGGCGGCGCATCGGCCGTCAGCGCCCAGGTCGAATGGAACTTGATCCTGCCCGTCGCGACGTCGACATGGACCGTGGTATCGAGATCGTCCGCCTCGATCGCGTCGCCGTCGATCTCGTCGATCTCGTCGATCTCGTCGATCTCGTCGTTCTCCACCCCGTTCCGGGAATTGGATCGCATGATGCCCTCCTGTGTCGTGGCGGCAAGCCCGTCCCGGGAAACCTCGCCACCCTCGTCGGCACGGCGCCGTCAATAACCGCTGGAACCCGCGCTGCCCGCCCCGCCAGCGCCGCCACCGCCCGTGCCCGTCGACCCGGGCGAACTGCCGCTACCGGCACCGCTGCCGGCGCCAGTGCCGCTGCCGCCCGCACCCGCGCCGTTGGGGCCGCCGCCCGGCTTCACGTGGCCGGCCGATCCGCTGTGCGAACGCGAGCCTTGTGTCGCACCCTGCCGCTGGATGGGTGCAGGCGGAGGCGGCGCGGCCGTATTGCCGTTGGTGCCTGGCGTCGACATGTCCATCGACGGATTCGGCGCGCCGGTGCCCTCGTCCGGGCGCTGCGAGTTCTGCGCCCATGCGGCAGGCGCGGCCGCGATGATCGCGACAGCCGCGCACGCAAGCACGCGCGGCGCGACATATTTCGATTCGGATGCGGATTTCATGAGTTTTCTCCCTGATAGAGATCACGTGAAGGAAATTCCTGCCCCTTCCTTTCAGCAAGGCCCATGCCGCCGTCGGCACGCATGCCGGCGGTCGTGTCGCCATCCGTGATCGCACGCGGGATGTCCGCGACGCCGCCGATCGACGGGCATCACGGGCCGCAGCATCGGCCATGACGCATTCACGTTTCAGCGCCCAGCCGGGCGCGCATCGACGCGGTGATGCGCTGCCGCGCGTGCGCATAGCCTTCCCACGGGTCGCGTTTCAACGCATCGAGGCGTTCGGGCAGCGTGTCGATCGTCCATTGCGCCCCGCCCGTCGTGCCGGGCACCTCGTCCCAGTCGAGCGGCACCGATACGCCCATGCCGGGCCGCGCGCGTACCGAATACGCGACGATCGTGCTCGCGCCGCGGCCGTTGCGCAGGTAGTCGACGAAGATCTTGCCGCGCCGGTGGCGCGGCCCCATCGTCGCCGTGAAACGGTCGGGTAGCGCGCCCGCGACGTGCTGCGCCACCGCGCGCGAGAAATCCTTCACGTCGTCCCAGCCCGCATGTCGCGTGAGCGGCACGACGACGTGCAGCCCCTTGCCGCCGCTCGTCTTGCAGAACGAGGCGAGCCCCAGCTCGTCGAGCAGCCCGCGCACGAGTTGCGCGGCGTCGATCATCGCGCGCCACGGCAGCGCAGGATCGGGATCGAGGTCGAACACGATGCGGTCCGGCCGCTCGATGTTCGACGCGTGCGCGTTCCACGTGTGCAGCTCGACCGTGCCCATCTGCGCGGCACCGAGCAGCGCATCGACGCTGTCGATCGACAGCAGCGGCCCGTGGCCGGGATCGAGCCCTTCGTGCTGCGTGACGAACCGAATCTCGCGGCGCTCGGCATGCTTCTGGAAGAACAGTTCGCCGGCGATGTCGCCCGGTGCGCGCACGAGCGACACGGGCCGGCCCTTCAGGTCCGGCAGCAGCCACGGCGCGACCCATTGCCAGTAGTGCGCGAGGTCGATCTTGCGCGTGCCGCTTTGCGGATCAAGCACCCGATCGGGATGCGTGAGGCGCACGCGGCCGACCTGATCGGCGGCGGCCGCACCCCGCGTGTCGCCGGAAGACGCGGACGATCGCGCGCCGTGCTTGCGGCCGTGCGCCGTATCGGTATGCGGGGCATGCGAGGATGGGTCGTGTGCCGCGCGGGATTCGTTCATCGTCGCCTCCGTTTCGGTTGGCCGTGGCACTTCGCGGACGATCTGCCGCGCCGGCTTGTCTTCGCGCAGCGCGATGAACGCCGCCTGCCGCACGATTCCGTCGCTGGTCCATTCCGCGAATTCGCATTCGGCGACGAGCGTCGGCTCGACCCAGTGGACGCGCGTGCGGGACCGTTCGCGCGGCGGCGGATCGAACGGCGTCGTGCCGCGTTCGTGCTTGCGCAGCGTCGCCGCGAGCCGGTCGAGCAGACGCGTATCGAACCCGGTGCCGACCCGGCCGACATAGCGCAACGGCGCGGCGGCGTGCGGTCGCCTGGGCCGTTTGCCGCCCGCGGCCGGTTCGTACACGCCGAGCAGCAGCGCGCCGAAGCCGTGCCGGCTGCCCGACGGCTCGGTATAGCCGCCGATCACGAACTCCTGGCGCCGCCGGCATTTCAGCTTGATCCACGCGGACGAGCGGCCGCCGCGATAGCGTGAATCCGCGCGCTTGCCGATCAACCCTTCGAGCCCCGTGTCGCAGGCGCTCGCGATCAGCGACGCGACGTCGTCGCCGAGATCGGGCGAGTAGCGCAGCCGCGCGGGATCGCTGCCGGCGAGCAACGGTTCGAGCAGCGCGCGCCGCGCGGTGAGCGGCGCATCGCGCAGGTCGTATCCGTCGAGAAACGGCAGGTCGAACACGAACAGCGTCACCGCGTCCGAACGGCCCGCGCCGAGCGTGTTCTGCAGGGCCTGGAAATCGGGCAGCCCGTGCTCACCCAGGACGACGGCCTCGCCGTCGAGCCACGCGTTGTCGACATCGAGCGCCGCGAGCGCGTCGCGCTGCACGCGCAATTTCGCGGTCCAGTCGCGGCCTTCGCGCGTCATCAGCGTGACGTGCCGACGCGCACCGCGACCCGCGATCCGGGCAAGGATCCGGTAACCGTCGAATTTCACTTCGTAGCGCCAGTCGTCGTGAATGGGCGGTGCATCGACGAGCGTCGCGAGTTGCGGCGTCACGCGCTCGGGCAACGCAGCACGCACCGCGCCTTCCACCTGCGACGGATCGATCGCCGTCGTGCGCGCCCCGCCGTCAGGCGGCGGACGGGCAGGCGCCGTGCGCGACGCCCGTGTCCGGCCGTCATGCACGCTGCCCGGCTGCTGCGCGACGACATCGAAGCTCGCCGCATCGCGCGCCTCGTCGTCGCGTTCCTTGATCAGCAGCCATTGCTCCTGGCGTCCCTGCTGCCGCCCGCTGCGCACCAGCGCCCAGCCGCCGTGCAGCTTCGTGCCGTCGAGCCGGAACGTCAGCTTGCCCGCACGATAACCGTCGCGTGCCCGGGCAATGCCGCCATCGGGTGTCCAGGTGCCTTCGTCCCACACGGTGACGGAGCCCGCGCCGTAATGGCCGGCCGGGATCTCGCCTTCGAACGACGCATATTCGAGCGGATGATCCTCGACGTGCACGGCCAGCCGTTTCACCGACGGATCGACGCTCGGCCCTTTCGGCACCGCCCATGACTTCAGCGTGCCGTCGAGCTCGAGACGGAAGTCGTAGTGCAGCCGCCGTGCGTGATGCTCCTGGATCACGAAGCGCAGCGGCCGGGCGGTGCGCGCGGAGGGTCGCGCTTTATGCGCCTTCTGCACGCTCGCGTCCGCATCCGCATGCGCGCGCCGCCGTCCGTGCGCTCCCTCGGGTTCCGGCGTCGCATCGAAGCGGCGCTTGCGGCGATAGGGTTCGAGCTTGCCGGCCATCGCGTCACCCTCCTTCCCGCGCCGTCACGCGGCGTGCTTGCGGCGCGCGGTGGCCTTCTTCGCCGCGTGCGTGCCGGTCGCGCCGCGCTTCGCGGCCGCGCGCTTCGCCGGCGTCTTCGCCGTGCCTTTCGCAGACGTTTTCGCCGCCGGCTTGCGCCGCGTGCCCGTCGCATGCGAAGGCTCCTGGGCCTCCTCGTCGTCGTCCGTGCGTGCGGCACGCGCACCGCCGCCCTTCAGGCTGCGCTTGAGCAGCTCGGTGAGATCGACCACGTTGGTCGCCGTGCGCGCCGTCTGCGCGGGCCGGTCCTCGATTTCCTCGATGCGGCCCGCGCGCACCTTGCGCTCGACCAGCTCGAGGATGTCGTCGCGGAACGTGTCGTGATACTCATCGGGCGTCCAGGAGCCCGACATGTCCTCGATCAGCTTCTTCGCCATCGCGAATTCGCGCGCACTGACGCCGGCGCGCTTCGCGTCGTCGGCCGGCACCGACAGTTCGTCCAGCGGCCGCAGTTCCTCCTGCCAGCGCAGCGTATCGAGCGCGAGCAGCGGCCCGACCGGAATCAGCGCGCCGAGATGCTGGCGGTCGCGCATCACGACGTGCGCGATGCCGATCTTGCCGCTGTCTTTGAGCGCGTCGCGCAGCAGCGCATAGACCTTCTCGCCCTTGCGGTCCGGCACGAGGTAGTACGGCGTGTCGAGATACAGGAACGACACGGCGTCCTCGTCGACGAACGTGACGATGTCGACGGTCTGCGTCGACTCGGGGTTCGCCGCGCGGATCTCGTCGTCGGTCAGCACGACATAGCGCTCCTTCTCGTACTCGTAGCCGCGCACGATGTCCTCGCGCGTGACTTCCTTGCCGGTGCGCTTGTTGACCTGCCGATAGCCGACCGGGTCCATCGAGCGCTTGTCGAGCAGCCGGAACGACGGCTTCACGGTGCGCGTGGCCGGGAACAGCTGCACGGGCACGTGAACGAGCCCGAAGCTGATCGCACCTTTCCAGATCATGCGTGTCATCGATGTCCTCCTTGCGGCGTCCGTCGCCGTGCACGGCCGTCAGGGCCTTCGGCAACGGCTGCGCCGCACGATGCTGACGTGGCCGTTGCGCTCCAGGATCGCCGCGTCGACGTCCGACAGGTCGTCCGCGCCGAGCGCCTGACGCACGCTTTCGCGTACGTCCGTCGGCGTGATCAGCGCCGAGCGCATCTGCGCGTCGTCGAAGCGGCCGTTGCGATACACCTCGCGCTCCGCGCCGACCAGCAGCCGCTCGAGCCGGCTCGAGCGCACGCAGGCCCAGCCGATCACGCGATGCAGCAGCGCGATCGCGAGCGACGCGGCCACCGTCGCCACGAACGGCGACGCACCGACCACCGCGCGGCTCAGGATCGCGCCGAGCAGGATGCCGACCACGTAGTCGACCGGCGAACGCTGGCCGAACGCGCGCCGCCCGGCGATGCGAATCAGCACCAGCGCGATCACGAACACGACGATCGCCCGCAGTACCATCTGCCCGGGGCCGAGCATCCGGCCCTGTCCGAACAGTGCGACGACGACGTCCATGATCGCGTTGCGCTAGGCCGGCAACTCGGCGGCCTGCTGCTCGCGTGCCCAGACGCGATGACGGCCGAGGTGGTCGGACAGGTCGTTCAGGACCGCGTCGAGATCGACGGCCTGCCCGACGCACACGCCTTCGGCCGGGTCCGGCAGGTGGGCGGCGCTCAGCAATTGCCGCCCCGACCCGACGGCCGCGATCGGCTTCAGGTGCTTGAACGCTTCGCGCACGAAATGCCGCGCGTCGGCGCTGTGCGCGAGGTCGCGGCCGTCGCCGCCGCACACGAACACCGCATCGAACATCACCGACGGCATGCCGGCCAGCGTCGCCTGCGGCACGATGCTGCCGATCGGCGCCAGCGTCGGCGCGACGATCGTCGGCACCGCGTGCGCGGCCTGCAGCGCATCGCGCACCTGCTGGACGAGCGCCTGGCTCGTCCCGGCGGTCGCGATCAGCGCGATCTTGCGCGACCGGATGCCGGGCTTCGCGCGGCCGATCAGGCTCAGCGCGGGCGACCGCTGCGCGACCGCCGGCGTCGCGCCTCCGTGCGGCGCCGGCAGCCCGAGCCGCTCGGCCACCTGCGCGGCCAGCCCCGCGTCGAAGCGGGCGATGATGTCGTTGACCACCCGCTCGCGAATGTGCGGCTGCGTCACCTTGCCGAGCTCGAAGCAGTATGCGTCGCGGATATGCCGCTGCTCGATCTCGGTCATGCTCTGGTAGAACAGCGCGGCCTGCGAGAAATGATCGGCGAACGTCTCGCTGCGCACGCGCACCTTGTCGCCTTCGAGCGGCTCGTGCACGGTCTCGAAGCCGCCGCCGGCCGGCGCGGGCGGCGTCTCGCGCGGCCAGCCGCCGCTCGTCGAATTCGGTTCGTACGACGCCTGCCCGACGTTGATCGTCTGCCGGTGCATCGCATCGCGCTGGTTGTTCGCGAACGGGCACACCGGGCGGTTGATCGGGATCTCGTGAAAGTTCGGGCCGCCGAGCCGGCTCAATTGCGTATCGGTGTACGAGAACAGCCGCCCCTGCAGCAGCGGATCGTTCGTGAAGTCGATGCCCGGCACCACGTGCCCCGGATGAAACGCGACCTGCTCGGTTTCCGCGAAGAAGTTGTCGGGATTGCGGTTCAACGTCATCCGGCCGATGGGACGCACCGGCACCCGCTCTTCCGGCACCAGCTTGGTCGGGTCGAGCAGGTCGAAGTCGAACTTCCCGGCGTCGGCCGGATCGATCATCTGCACGCAGAGTTCGAACTCCGGATAGTCGCCGCGCTCGATCGCCATCCACAAGTCGCGCCGGTTGAAGTCCGGATCGTGGCCGGCAATCCGCTGCGCCTCGTCCCACAGCAGCGAAAACGCGCCGCTCACGGGCCGCCAGTGGAACTTCACGAAACGGTCGGCGCCGGCCGCGTTCACGAAGCGGAACGTGTGCACGCCGAAGCCGTCCATCGCGCGGAAGCTCGCGGGCAGCGCGCGGTCGGACATCAGCCACAGCACCGTGTGGGTGGTTTCCGGCACCAGCGACACGAAATCCCAGAACGTGTCGTGCGCGGACGCACCGGTCGGCATCTCGTTCGGCGCCTCGGGCTTCACCGCATGCACGAAATCGGGAAACTTGATCGCATCCTGGATGAAGAACACCGGCATGTTGTTGCCGACGAGATCGTAGTTCCCCTCTTCGGTATAGAACTTCACCGCGAAGCCACGCACGTCGCGCACGGTATCGGCCGAGCCGCGCGGCCCCTGTACCGTCGAGAAACGCACGTACACCGGCGTTTCGGCGGCTGGGTCCTGCAGGAAGGCGGCCTTCGTGTAGTCGGCCATCGGCTCGTACACACGAAACACGCCGTGCGCGGCCGAGCCGCGCGCGTGCACCACGCGCTCCGGAATGCGCTCGTGATCGAAATGCGTGATCTTCTCGCGCATGATGAAATCTTCGAGCAACGACGGGCCGCGCGGGCCACCCCGCAACGTGTTCTGGTTGTCGGCGATCCGCACGCCCTGGTTGGTGCGCAGTGCCTCGTGGTCGGGCCGCGAGCGGTGCTCGTCGAGCTGGCGCGATTTCGCGCTGTCCTGCGGCTGGGCGGGCGGCGTCTTGCCGGAAGAGGGGGAAAGGGTCATCGATCGGGTCCTCGTGGCGTTTGGATGGGTATCCGCCATGCACGCGCCGCGTTGCTGCGGCGCGCACGTGGCGGGGACAGCTGGAAAACCGGCGCGGCCGGGCGCGACCGCACCCGCCGGCCGGCGGTGGCCTCAGGGCGCGCGCAACGCCGCGTCGAGTTCGGCGCGCGTCACGTCGAGCGCCACGTTGCACTCGATCGCCGCATCGTCGACGCGCGGCTTGCGCGCGTCCACCGCGCGCCGCGCGCCGTCGCACAGATGCGTGCGCACGCGCAGCCGGTCGGCCGCGTCGAGCGACGCATAGCGGGCGATCACGTCCGGATCGAACCGCAGGTCGACCGCGCAACGCCAGTCGCGCGCGCTCGCGTCGGCCGGCACGCGCACCCACGACACCTGGATGGTCAGCCGCCCGGACGCGTCGTCCGCATGCACGACGACGGTCGATTCCGACGGGAAACCGTTCGCGAGCGCATGCTCGAGTTCCGTGATGCGCTGCGACCGGTCGAGCGTGACGCTCATCGTCGGACCACGCCCAGCAGCAGCGTGACCAGGAAGATCACCACGAAGATGTAGAACAGGATCTTCGCGATCTCCGCCGCGCCGGCTGCGATGCCGCCGAAACCGAACACGGCCGCGATGATCGCAATGATGAAGAAGATGATGGCGTATCGAAGCATGGAACCCTCCTGGATGACAGCGGTCGTCGACATGCGTCGGCGTCGATCAGGCGTCGTGCTTGTGTTTCGGTTTGCCGTGGACCGGCGTGGAGGCCATTTTCTCGAGCTCTTTTTCGCTCATCGATTTGGCCATCGACTTCGAAGGCGGTTTGAGGTCCTTCATTTTCGTCTCGCCGCGCTTGGCCGACAGGGCGGCCCCGGCGGCGCGTTGCTGGGCCTGCGATTTTGCTGGCATGGTCGTGCTCCTCTCGTGGGTGCGTGCATCGCGGCAAGCGGTGGCACGCACGCGGTTGAACGCGGTTGAACGCGGTCGAATCGCCCGGCTGTCACGCCGCATCGCGACGCCACGGGCCGGCCGGCGAAATCGTCATCGCCTGGCGATCCTGCGTCACCGGGCAACGCGCAAAAACGATGCCTAGGCCGCGCGCGGCACCGCCGAACACGGCTTCGAAAGCCGTCAGGCGATTCGATTCACGATTGACCGTCTGCATGCCTCATGCATTGAGCATGCCAGCTCGTCGAAGCGCGTCCGTTGCGGGTTCGCCCCGCGTGTCGCCGCAGGCGGGAGCCGCTTATTTACAAGCCGGCGGCAAGTTTTGGACACGCGTTCCGCGAGCCGGGAAGCATGCCGGATCGTCGGCCGTCATCGCTTCGCATCGATGCGATCGACGGCCGAACGATCGAGAAAGGCGGTCGTCAGTGCCGGCAGGTGACTCAGCAGCCACGCGGCCAGGCTGCGCTCCTGTTGCAGGATCCGTTCGCAGCACGCGCCAATCTCCGCTTCGCCGGCTGCCTGCGCCGCGGCGGCGAGCACGGTATACGCGGCGATCTCGACCTGCGCGAATGCATAACCGGCCAACGCCCCCTTCACCACTTCGTCGACGGCCAGCATGCCGCTCGCGATCCGGCCGTACGCGGTGATCCGCGCGGCGAGGTCCTTGATCGCGGACGGCGTCGTACCGAGCCGCATCAGGCACGCTTCGACGAGCGCCTGGTGGCCGAGCGTGTCGTCGAGATGCAGGCGCAGCCGGTCCTGCAACTGCGGATAGTGATCCAGCCGTTTCAGTTGCGCGGCGAGCAGCATCTCCGCCTGCCGCTCCATCGCATAGGCATCGCGCAGCCAGTCTTCCAGGTGTTCGCGCGGATTCGCCATCGGTTTCCTCCGGCCGCCTCGCGCGGCGGCATGCCGTGCGCCGCACTGGACGGCGCGTTGCTCGGCGCACGCGATCCCGCGCACGCACCGTGGGTGATGTCCCGGCGCCGGGTCAGTACTGCATCAGCGGCGGCGTGCCCGGCAGCGGCCGGTCGCCCTGCACACCGTTCGCGCCGGTGGACGGCCCGTCGGCCGATTCGCCGCCGGCCGCGCCCTGCGGCATCATGGTGCCCGGCGCCGGGTGCGTATCGCCACGCGCATTCGCGTCGGGCGTCGTCGTGGTCGACTGTGCCCCACGGCTGTCGGCTGGCGCCCCGCGGGCGCCGTAGGGGCCGTTCGCCGATTGCGTGCATGCACCCAGCGCGCACGCGGCGGCGAACGCAAGGATGACCACGCGTATCGTCTGGATCGGGTTCATCGAAATCCTCCCTGTGATCGACGTCTCATAGCCGGTTGAAACGGAAATCGCCTGCGTAGGCGGTCGGGGCGCGGCGCGCCATCATCTCGTCGAACTCCACCGCGACGCGCGTCAGCGCGCGGCGCTGCGATTCGATGCCGGCCTGCTCGAGCGCGGCGAATGCGTCAGCGTCGAACGCCACGGTCAGCGACGCCGGATGGCCGTCGACGCGAAAGCCGATATGCAACGCATCGAGCGGCGCTTCCTCGATATGGAACGGCATCGCGCGCGCCTCGAAATGGCGGCCAAGCGTTTCGGCGATGTCGCGCAACACGCCGGGTTTCACACGGATGCTCATGGCAATACCTCGTTGCGCGTTCGCGTTACCGCACCCATTGGCGGCGTATGCACGGGCGGCTCGCGCTCGGGGGGGTGCATGCCCCGGTGGGTCGCCCTCGGGCTCCCGGTACGGCTCGGGCATGTCGGGCGGCAAATCGTCGGGATCGGGCGGGTCCGGATCCGGCCCGATGTCGGATAGCGGCGGTTCGGGCCGCTGCAACCACTGCACTGCGTCATGTGTCATCGGCACTCCTTCATTGCGGGGTCGGCGGGTCGGCAGCGGGCGCGACCTTCGCCTGCCCAGGGTGCGCAAGCCGCATGCCGTCGTCCACGTCGTCCGCCTGGCCGCCGCGACGCGCACGCGGGCGCCGCGAGCGGCCTGCCGTGCCTTCGCTACACCGTCCGCTGCAAATCTTGCAACGGCGCGGCTACGCGTCGTAAGCGGCCATCACGAGCCATAGCTCGCGGCCGTCATCGCGCACCTGCGCGGCGAGCGCATACGAATCGGACGGCTCGCACGCACGCTGCAGCGCGAACCGCGCCGGCTCGGTCAAGCCGAACGTCTCGCCGCCGAGCGGCCTCACGTCGGCCTTGCCTTCGAACATCCGGCGCTCGGGCCGGTAGATCAGCGGTTCATGCTTCCATTCGTTGAAATGGCTCTTCAACGAATCGAATCCGCCGCCGCAGACGTTGACCTCGTAGCGCACGCCCGGTCGTCGTTTCGGAATCGTCATCGTGCCTCCCGCTCGATGGGTGCGCGGCCGGCACCGGTTGCGCCACGCGCTTTCGTCATCGTCATCACGGCAAGTCGCGTGCCGCTCGCGTCCGGCGCATATCGACGCACTCGGCGCATACCGGGCATGGCCGTTGCGAATGGGACACGCCATCGGCATCGACACGGAGGCTCGCGATGAAGGATTCGACCCGGACCGGCCACGACGCGCCGGCACACGAACGGCAACCCGATCCGTCGCCGCCGCTCAAGCACCGCGACCGCGCGCGGACGCGCCACTCGGAACGCCATATCGACAAGCAGCTCGAGGACACGTTTCCCGCGAGCGACCCGCCCGCGACCGGCGGCGTCACGCGCATCGAGCCGGACACGCCGCCCGGCACGCACGACGAGGGGCCGTGGCAGGACAAGCGCGAACGCGGCGACGCGTGAGCGCCGACGGCACGTGGCTTGCTGATTCCGTCCCGCCCATTTCCATCCATTGCACTACCGAACTCGTGAGGAGAATTTCATGCATCGCGTCAACGAAATCATGTCGCAGGACGTCGTGCACATCGCACCGACCGACTCGATCCGTCATGCCGCGCAACTGATGGAGCGCTACGACGTCGGCGCCCTGCCCGTGTGCGACAACAACCGGCTGATCGGGATGGTGACGGACCGGGATCTCGCGGTGCGCGCGATTTCGGCCGGCAAGCCGCCGGAGACGCGCATTCAAGAAGTCGCGTCGGGACCGATCGAATGGTGTTTCGACGACGATTCGCTGGACGAGATCCAGCACTACATGGCGGACGCGCAGTTGCGCCGCCTGCCGGTCGTCGATCACGACAAGCGGCTGGTCGGCATGCTGTCGCTCGCGGATATCGCGACACGCATGGCCGGCCCCGAGCGGGACGATCTCGCGAACACGCTCGAAGGCGTGTCGCAACCGAAGCAGACGTGACGGAGCGATCCCTGCCCCGTCCCGACCACCCCGCGCGACCCGCAGGGCCCGCCCCGGGCACCGTCGCGCCTCACACAGTCTGGAGGAAACCATGCAGACTTCCGATCAAGGTCAGACCCGCATCATCGGCAAGGGCGCCGCAACGGCGGCCGGCCCTGGCCCCGACGTGATGGCGGCCGATACGCTGGAAGGCGACAAGGTCTATACGACCGACGGCGACGATGTCGGCAAGATCAAGGACATCATGCTCGACGTGCGCTCCGGCCGCGTCGCCTACGCGGTGCTGTCGAGCGGCGGCATCCTCGGCATCGGCGACAAGCTGCACGCGATCCCGTGGAGCGCGCTCACGCTCGACACCGAGCGCAAATGCTTCCTGCTGTCGGTGTCGTCCGAGCGGATCCGCAACGCACCGGGGTTCGACAAGGACCACTGGCCGGCGATGGCCGATCCGCAATGGGCCGGGCCGCTGCACGAGTTCTACGGCAGCGCGCCGTACTGGAGCGCCGGCGACGAACTCGGGCTGACCGACCCGACCGAGGAACTGAACGATCCGCGCTCACGCGACCGTCTCTGATCGCGCCATCGCGCTGCGCCGGTTCACCGGCGCAGCCGCTTCGAACGCCCCGCCCGCGCGGGGCGTTTTTTTCTTGCCGGCCGTCGCGACGGCGGCCCCGACGCGACACGCGCTACGCGCGATGCCGCAACGCGTCGATCACGATGGTGAACGCGCGCGACGCCGGGCGGCGGCTCGGATAGTACGCGTGGTAGCCGGGAAAGACCGGGCACCAGTCCGGCATCACGATCCGCAGGCTGCCGTTGCGGACATGCTCCAGCACGATGTCCTCGGTGACGAACGCGATGCCGAAGCCGTCGAGCGCCGCCTGGACCATGTGCGGTTGCGTGTTGCAGGTGATCCGGCCGTTCACGCGCGCCAGCACGTCGTTCCTGCCCTTCTTCAGCTCCCACGCATAGATGCCCTTCGCCGTGGCGAGCCGCAACGTGACGCAATCGTGATCGAGCAGGTCCTGCGGCTTCTTCGGCGGCTTGCGGCCGTCGAGATAGGCCGGCGCCGCGACCATCGCCATCCGGACATCCGGGCTGATCCGCACGGCGATCATGTCCTTCGCCACCTGGTCGCCGTAGCGCACGCCGATGTCGTAGCGCTCCTCGACGATGTTCGACAGCCCGTAATCGACCGACAGCTCGACGCGGATATCCGGGTAGTCGGGCAGGACCTGCCTGAGTTTCGGCCAGATGATCGTATCGATCGGATGCTCGGTGGCCGTAATGCGCACCACGCCGGCCGGCTTGTCCCGGAAGTCCGACAGCGCGGCCAGTTGCGCGGTGATCTCGTCGATGCGCGGGGCCACCGCCTGGAACAGCGCTTCGCCCGCGTCGGTCGTCGACACGCTGCGCGTCGTGCGCGTCAGCAGCCGCACGCCGACCCGCGCTTCGAGATCGCGAATGGTGTGGCTCAGCGCCGACTGCGACACGCCGAGCCGCGTGGCCGCGCGCGTGAAGCTGCGGTCGCGGGCCACCGCGAGAAAGACGAGCAGGTCGTTCAGATTTTCGCGCGCCATGTCGAAAAGCTCCGGTCGGGACGGACGCCAATCGTAGCACCGCCGGCGGCGATTCATCAGTTTGGCTCATCAGTCCAAGCACGCCGCGCTACTTAATCGATCCGGGACGGCTCGCTAGACTGCGAAGCCATCGACCCGATGCGTCGCGGCAGCGCCCGGACGCTCGGACTACCCGCATTCCGGAGCCCAATCTCATGACTACCCGCTTTCTCACCGCCGTCGCTGCCGTCACCGCGCTTGTCGCGTCCGGCTCGTTGTTCGCGCAATCCGCACCGGCCCTGACGCGCGAGCAGGTCCGCCAGGACATGCTGCGCTACGAGGCCGCC
Source organism: Burkholderia sp. AU33423 (assembly GCF_002223135.1). NCBI lineage: Bacteria > Pseudomonadati > Pseudomonadota > Betaproteobacteria > Burkholderiales > Burkholderiaceae > Burkholderia > Burkholderia sp. AU33423. The sequence goes on along the minus strand of NZ_NKFH01000010.1, from coordinate 96,806 downwards.
GGCTTCAATCCCGCACGCATGAACCCGCGCAGTTGGGTCGACGACGCCCAGGCCGCCGCGGCCCGGGTGCAGGCCGGGCGCGCCGACGACGCGCGCACGCAGCTCGCCGTGCACGGCGCCACGACGCATTGCGACTGAGCGCGCAACCGCCCCTCCCTTCCGATCCGGTTCCCGACATGCAATCCGTCTCCACTCCCGATCGCGGCACGGCACCTGACGGTGCGGCCGCGTGGGGCGCCGTCCTCGCGATGTCGCTCGGCGCGTTCGCGCTGGTCGCCTCCGAGTTCATGCCCGTCAGCCTGCTCACACCGATTGCGGGCGACCTGCACGTCAGCGAAGGCCAGGCCGGCCAGGCCATCTCCGTGTCGGGCGCTTTCGCGCTGGTCACGAGCCTGTTCATCGCATCGCTCGCCGGCCGGCGCGATCGCAAGCCGTTGCTGCTGTTGCTGACCCTGCTGACGATCGTGTCCGGCACGCTCGTCGCATTCGCGCCGAACTACGCGGCGTTCATCGCCGGCCGCGCACTGATCGGCGTGGCGATCGGCGGCTTCTGGTCGATGTCGGCCGCCACCGCGATGCGCCTCGTGCCGGCGCCGCACGTGCCGCGCGCGCTGGCGATCGTGAACGGCGGCAATGCGCTGGCGACCGTCGTCGCGGCCCCGCTCGGCAGCTTTCTGGGCGGGATCGTCGGGTGGCGCTGGGCGTTCTTCTGCGTCGTGCCGGTCGCCGCGATCGCATTCGGCTGGAAGCTCGTCAGCCTGCCGTCGATGCAGTCCGCGCCGCGCGGCACGTCGGCCAACGCGCTCAGGCTGCTGGCACGGCCGCCGGTCGCGCTCGGCATGGCGGCGGTCAGCGTGTTCTTCATGGGCCAGTTCACGCTGTTCACCTACCTGCGTCCGTTCCTCGAAACCGTGACGCACGCCGGCACCGTCACGCTGTCGCTGATCCTGCTCGTGATCGGCGTCGCGGGTTTCGCGGGCACGTTCCTGATCGGCGGCGTGCTGGCACGCGGGCTCTACCGGACCCTCGTGGCCACGCCGGTACTGATGGCCGCGATTGCGGCGGCGCTGATGGTCGTCGGCGGCTCCACGGCGGCAACCGCCTGCCTGCTCGGCGCATGGGGCCTGCTCGGCACCGCGGCGCCGGTCGGCTGGTGGACGTGGCTCGCCCGTACGCTGCCGCACGATGCGGAAGCCGGCGGCGGGCTGATGGTGGCGGTCGTGCAACTCGCGATCGGGCTCGGCGCGACGATCGGCGGCATGCTGTTCGACCTGCACGGCTACCGCGCGACCTTCGCGATGAGCGCGGCACTGCTCGCGCTCGCCGGCGGGCTGGCCGTCGTCGCGGGCCGGTCCGCCCGACGCGCGGCCACGCGCACCGGCGCTTGATGCCTGCGCCACGACGCCCCGGCGGCGTTTTTACAAGCGTCGTGTAACCGCCCCGTCCGGCTTCGCGCGGCCGCTCGCCGCGTCCAGATAACCGAGCAGCCGGTGCGGCGTCAGCGGCTTCGCGCAGTGCGCGTCGAACCCGGCTTGCCGCGCCGCCTCGCAGTCGCGTGGCGACGCCAACCCGCTGCACGCGACGAGCAGCATGTCACCGGTATGCGGATCCCCGCGCAGCCGCGCGGCCAGCTGCAGCCCGTCGAGGCCCGGCATCGCGATATCGAGCACGACCGCGAACGGCTGCCAGTCGCGCGCGATCGCGCAGACGGCGAACGGATCGACGGCAATGCGGCATTCGAAACCGCGCGCCTCGAGCAGCAGGCGCAGCGCATCGGCCGCGTCGCGATAGTCGTCGACGATCAGCACGCGACGCGGGCGCCTCGGCACGCTGTCGGGTGCGCGCCACAGCAGCACGTCGTCCGCGGCCGGATCGTCGCCGGGTTCGGGAAGCATCGCGTTTCTCCTGTCGTTGACACCGCCTCCACGCAAACCACGCGCCCGTCCCGGCCGATGCGGAACGGCGGTTGCTGCACAGGGACGAATCGTCGTACCGGAGCCCTTCATGCGCGCCACGCTGTGCTTTCGTTTCTGTCCAGCCCCGCTGGCGTGCGCGACATGCCGCGCCCCGGGCCGCACGGGCGTCGTCACATGACGCGCCAGACGCCGCCCGCCGACGACGACGCACCGGCGACACTCGGTGCGTGCCGCCGCTGCGCGTTGTGGGAGCATGCGACCCAGCCGGTGCCCGGCGCCGGCCCCGTCGACGCGACGATCATGCTGGTCGGCGAGCAGCCGGGCGACCAGGAGGACCGCCAGGGATTGCCGTTCGTCGGCGCGGCCGGACGCATGCTGGACCGCGCACTCGATGAAGCCGGGATCGAGCGCGCGCACTGCTACCTGACGAACGCGGTCAAGCACTTCAAATGGGAGCCGCGCGGCAAGCGCCGGCTGCACAAGACGCCCGCGCAACGCGAGGTGGCCGCGTGCCGCTACTGGCTCGAACGCGAACTCGACGCGGTACGGCCGCGCGTCATCGTCGCGCTCGGCGGCACCGCGTTGCGCGCGCTGCTGCAAGACAACGACGCGACGCTGGAGGCCGCGCGCGCGCCGATTCGCACGGCGGAAGGCCGGCTCGTCGTCGCGACCTATCACCCGTCGTACGTGCTGCGCACGCGCGGCGCCGATTCGCGCGAGCATGCATACCGGAGGCTCGTCGACGCGTTGCGCACCGCGTCTCGCCTGGCCGGCGAACCCGAGCGCGCCCCCGATCGCGACCACCGGCACGGCGCACGGGGAGACACCCGATGAGCGCACCGGGCGACGACGCGCGGCCGGCCACGGACGCCGCGCCGCGCACCGCGACACCGTGGTACCGGCGCCTCGGCCCCGGCCTGCTCGCGGGAGCGTCCGATGCCGATCCGAGCAACATCGCGGTCTACGCGCAGGCCGGCGGCCAGTTCGGCTTCAACATGCTGTGGATGATCGTCGTCACGCTGCCGATGATGGTCGCCGTGCAGCTCGCGTCGGCGTTCATCGGACGCCGCAACCGCGCGGGCCTCGTCGCCGCCATCCGCGAGCACTACTCCGACCGGCTCGCCAAGACGCTGATCGTGATGGTCGCGATCGTCAACGTCGTCAACGTCGGCGCCGATCTCGCGGCGATGGGCGACGCGACCGCGCTCGTCGCAGGCGGGCGCAGCTACTGGTACGCCCCGGTCTACGGGATCGCCTCGCTCGCGCTGCAGATGACGCTGTCGTACGAGCGCTATGCGCGCTGGCTCAAATGGATGACGCTCGGCCTGATCGCCTACGTACTCGAACTCGGCTTCGTGCCGATCGACTGGCGGGGCGTGATGCATGCGATCGTGCTGCCGCGGATCGAATTCACGCATGCGTATGCGACGACCACGGTGGCCGTGCTCGGCACGACGCTGAGCCCGTACCTGTTCGTGTGGCAGGCCGCGCTCGAAGTGGAGGAAACGGCGTCCGGGCCACGCGCCACGCGCCGCGAGACCGAGCGGCGCGTCACGGTCGACACGTGGGTGGGCATGATCGTCACGAACGCGGTGTCGTTCTGCATCATGGTGATCGGCGCCGCCGTGTTCTTCGCGCACGGCCGGCACGACATCGGCACCACCGCGCAAGCCGCCGAAGCGCTGCGGCCGATCGCCGGCGAAGCCGCGTTTCTCGTGTTCGCGTTCGGCATCGTCGGCTGCGGGCTGCTCGCGATTCCCGCGTTTGCGGGCAGCGCCGCGTATGGCTGCGCGGAAGCGTGGCGGTTCCGCGAAGGGCTGAACGAGCCAGTGCGGCGCGCCCCCGCGTTCTATGCGGTGCTCGCGCTGTGCGTGATCGTCGGCATCGCGATCTGCGTGAGCCCCATCGATCCGATCAAGGCGCTGTACTGGAGCGCGGTGCTCAACGGTATCGCGGCGGTACCGATGCTCGTGCTCGTGATGCTGCTGTCGCACCGGCGCGAGGCGGCCGGACAACCCGGCAGCGGCATCGTGTCGAAAACGTTCGGCTGGCTGGCGGTCGCGCTGATGGCGGCATCGGTCGTGACGATGGTCGTCGACCTGCTGACCTGAACCGCGCATCGTCCATTCATCGCGCGCGCACGACTTTCGCCGAACCGGGCCGACCGCGTCGCGGCCATGCCCGGCCCGCCGCGCTCACATCATCTTGCCGCGCGAACGTTCGGCGCGCGCCGCGTCGGCCGCCGATTCGACCTTCTTCACTTCTTCCGGCGGCGGGAGCACCGCCTTGAAGCCCATCGACCCGATCCACATCTCGCGCGCCCAGCCCCGCGTGTGATACAGGTGATGATCCTCGTCGGCCTCGACCTCGTCGTGCGCGTCCTTCAGCGTCTTCGCGGCATCACCCGACAGTTGATCGGCCGCATAGCCGATCAGCTCCCAGTTCAGGTGATCCTTCGTCTCGGCGAGCACCACGCACTCGGCCGCGATGATTTGCGCGACGGCCGGCTCGGCCTGCTTCTGCGCCTGCTCGATCGTATGCACGAGCGCCTTGCCGATGGCCGCCACCGCGCTGCGGCCGGGCGTCTGCGCGTCGGCGTCCATGCCGAACGTCTCGAACACCTTGCGCAGCACCTCCTGGTGATGCAGCGTCTCGCGGTGGTACTTCTCCCATTCCTTGTGCAGATCCTCGTCGGTCGCGCATTGCAGCGCGGCTTCGTAGATCTTCGCGCCGCCAAGCTCGGTTTCGTATGCCTGGCAGAGCAATTCGCGGATGCCTTCGTGCTTCGGTTGCCGATGGGCCATGACTGCCTCTCCAAAAAGACGGGCCGCACGCGCGGCCCGGGGTTGAACGGGCGCGCGTCAGTGCGCGCCCACCTTGCGTTCGAGCGCCTGCGCCATGCTGAGGTGATGCCGCAGCGTCGGCAGCGTGGTGCTCGCGAACTCGCGCAATTGCGGATCCCGCCCGTCGCGCGCCTCGCCTTCGAACAGCGCGACGGCCTTGCGGTGCGCATCCGGGCCGGCCACCGCGACGTACGCGACGTCGAAGTCGCGACCGTGCTTGCCGCGCAGCGCCTCGACGTCAGGATCCTGGATCTGTTCGACTTGCGGCTTCCTGCCCTGGCGCGCGGCGATCTCGTTCAATTGCGCATTCGCCTTGCCGTGATCGGCCACCATGCGCTGCGCGAATGCGCGCACGTCCGGCGACTGCGCCTGCCGCAGCGCGAGCTGGCTCGCCTGCACCTCGGCCTTGCCGGCGATGGCGGCCTTGTCGACGAATTCCGCGTCACCGCCTTGCGGCGCTTTCGCGATCATCGCGTCGCCCGCACCCGACGACGGGTTGATCACGCCGCCGGGCACATGTGAATTCGATGCGGGCGGCTCGCTCGGCATCTGCGCGCGGGCGAGGCCCGCGGCAGCGAGCACGGCCGCGGAGAATGCCACGATCGTCCGGTTGGGTCGTTTCATGTGCTTCCTCCTTGCATGGGGCAACAGACGGCCGTCAGCCGCCGACGATAGAGCCGCCGTTCGGGTGCAGCGTCTGCCCGGTCATGTAGCTCGCGCCTTCCGACGCGAGCAGCACGTAGCAGCCGATCAGTTCGTCCGGCTGCCCCGGCCGCTTGAGCGGCACGTTCTCGCCGAACTTCGCGACCTGCCCGGCCGTGAACGTCGACGGAATCAGCGGCGTCCAGATCGGTCCGGGCGCGACCGCGTTGACGCGGATGTCGCGTTCGGCCAGCTCCGCCGACAGCGACCGCGTGAACGCGACGATCGCGCCCTTGGTCGCCGAGTAGTCGGGCAGCGTCGGATTGCCGTGATACGCGGTCACCGACGCGGTGTTGACGATGCGTCCGCCGGGCTTCATGTGCGGCAGCGCGGCCTGCGTGCAGAAGACCATCCCGTACACGTTCGTGCGGAACGTGCGTTCGAGCTGTTCCTCGGTCACGTCCTCGATGCCCGGGCGCGGATGCTGTTCGCCCGCGTTGTTCACGAGCACGTCGAGCCGCCCGAGCCGCTCGACCGTGCGCGCCACCGCGTCGTGCGCCTGCCGTCGGTCGCCGACGTCGCACATGATCACCTCGCAACGCCGGCCGGCCTGCTCGATCAGCTGCTTCGTATGCGCGGCGTCGGCGGCCTCCTTCAGGTAGACGATCGCGACGTCCGCCCCTTCCTTCGCGAAGCCGATCGCGACGGCGCGGCCGATCCCGCTGTCACCGCCCGTCACGAGCGCGACCTTGCCGGCGAGCTTGCCGCTGCCGACGTAGTCGGCCGCCTCGTCGCGCGGCTGCGGATGCATGTCGCGCTCGGTGCCCGGCTGGTGGTCCTGATGCTGGGGCGGCGGGGTCTGTGCGGTAGTCATGGGGTCGTTCCTCCCTGAACGGTGTCGTCAAACGCTCGCAAGCGGCGTGCCGCCCACGGCAGCGACCTCATTGCGCGTGCCACGCGGCGAACGGGCATGAAAAATTCAGCGTGGATGGCCGCCCGATGCGGGCTGGCCGGGCCGGCGCACCGGATCGAAGTCACGCCACTCGCCGTCCTGCCAGTCGCCCTCGACACGCTCGATCGACGACGCACCGGTCGCGCGCAGCACGTCTTCCGCGGTATTCACGGTGTCGGGCGCCACGCGCACCGCGAGGATCACGCCGGATTCGCTCTGCGCGAGCGTGCCCTTGCCCTCGGCCTGCTCGCCGCGCATCCGGCCCAGCGCGCCGCCGAATGCGCCGAGATACGCGCCGGCCAGCGCGGCGGCAGCCGGAACGAACCAGTAGCGCACGCCGATCGCGTAGACGAGGAGCCCCACGACGATGCCGATCACCACCCCGCGGATCGCGCCGATCATCGCGCCGCGCCCGCCCGGCTTCGCGGCCGTATCGGCATAGACGTCGCCGCCGATTGGAAAGCGCGCATGCTGTCCGGCGGGATTCAGGAAGAAGATCGATACGTCGTCCGAGCCGAACGCGCGCTCGTAAAGGTAACGCGCCCCACCTTCCGCTTCGTCGAACGTCGTGAAGCGGCCTGCGACGATCATCGCCATGGTCGTGCTCCTCGTGACGGTGGTGGCGCCGCGTGCCACCGCACGCGGCGCGACGGGGCGGCGCTCACATCAACCGCCCGAGTTCCTTCGACACCGAGGCCGGCGTGCCGTATTCGCGATCGGGAATGCGGCGGAGCATGTCGATCACGCCGGGGTCCGCATGCGAGCGTTCCGCGCACTCGACGACCGCCGCCTTGCTGGCCGGATAGTCCATGCCCTTCAACGCCTTCTGCACGTCGATCGGGCTCGGCGCCTTGCCGTGGCCGCCCTGATGGCCGCCCTTGTCATGGTCCTGCTGCACGCGCTCGCCTTCGTGCGCGCGTGAGTGGCTGTACTCGTGGCCCGTATGTTGTCGGGATGTCATGAAAATCTCCTTGGGGATGAACGAAATCACGTCGACGCACGGCGCGCACGCGCCAGCGCGGCGACCACCAGCGCCACCGCGCCGAGGGCGACCGCCCCCGCCACCTTCGGCCGCTGAACCACCGTGTTGTAGGCGCAACCGCGCAGCACGGGCCCGTCCATGCCTTCGCGCTCGTGCAACGCATGGCGCGGCTCGTACAGCGCGTTGTCGTCGCGCGGGCGGGCGGGGCGATCCGTGCGCTGGCTGCGCCAGAAGAGCCGGGCCGCGACGCGATCGAACAGGCGCGGCGCGTGATACGCGCTCGCCGACGTGAACTTCGCCGCGCCGCCCACGAACAGCGTGCGGCGCGGATGCGCGGCCGCGAACAGGATCGCGTCGGCCACCAGTTCCGGGTCGTAGATCGGCGGCGGCAGCTTCGCCTCGACGTTCATGTAGTTTTTCGCGTGCATCACGAGCATCGTGTCGATCGCGGCCGGCTTGATCAACGTCACGGATACCGGCAGGTGGTCACCCTCCATCTCGAGCCGCAGCGAATCGGTGAAGCCCTTCACCGCATGCTTGGACGCCGCATACGCGCTCTGCAACGGCACCGGCGCGTCGGACGCCTCGCTGCCCATGTTGATGATCGCGCCGCCGTGAAATTCGTTCTTGCGCCGGAAGTGGTCGGCCGCGACGAGCGACCCGTGCACGACGCCCCAGTAGTTGGTGTCGAACAGCTTGCGCTGGTCGTCGAGCGGCACGGCCGAAGCCGGACCGAAGATCGATACGCCTGCGTTGTTGACCCACGTGTCGAAACCGCCGTAGGTCTCGACCGCCTTGGCGGCCGCGCGTTGCAGATCCTCGAGATTGCCCACGTCGCCCGCGACCGCCACCGCGAGATCGCCATGCTGGCGAAGCTCCTCGCACAACGTGTTGAGCGCGGCTTCATTCCGCGCGAACAGCACCAGCTTCGCGCCGCGGCGCGCGGCCTTGCGCGCGGTGACGAGGCCGATGCCGCTCGTCGCGCCGGTGATCACGATCGTCTGCTCGCCGACCGGTTTGAGCATGCATTGCATGACTGGACTCCTTGTGCGGCGCGGCCGCGGTCACTTGGCCCGGATCGTCAACTGATCGCGCACGTCCTGTACGCCGTCGACCTGCTTCACGACGCTGACGGCCTGCGTGCGCTGCTGCTCGTCGGGCACGCTGCCGGTGAGCGTCACGATGCCGCGCCGCGTCTTCACGTGGATGTCGCCGGACGACAGTCCGTTCGTCCCGACGAGCTCGGCCTTCGCCTTGGTCGTGATCGTGGCGTCGCGGATCTTCGCGCCGGTCGACGAATGCGACGACGACGACGTCGACGCGGCACTGTCGTCGCCGGCGGCGACCGCGACCGGTGCGATCACCGCGCACGCCGTGGTGGCGGCGATCGCGATCGCCATGCCGGTGCGCATCGCGTTGCGACGACGGAACCTCAAGGAACGGGCTTGCAGCGGAAATGCCTTCATCGTGACCTCCTTTCGTCGAGCCGGGATTGCCGGCGGGTGAACGGGGCAGCGCAAGTCGCGTGCCTCGGTGCCCGTGCGGCGCCGCCGCGGGTTCTCCCGATCGGACGCCCTTTCATCCAACCCGTTGTAATTTTTTCGGTATCGCGACGGGCGGCTTCACGGGCAACGCCCCGGGTATGCCGCTTGCCGAATCACTGGCAACGGTGGCCCATCCACGCGGCCCCGGTACCGGGAGCAACACCATGCAAAGAATCGCGTTGATCAGTGAGCACGCATCGCCGCTGGGGGTGATCGGCGGCGTCGATGCCGGCGGGCAGAACATCTACGTCGCGAACGTCGCGAAGCAGCTGGCCGAGCGCGGCCTCGACGTCGATGTCTATACGCGCTGCGACAACCCGCACCTGCCGGAAGTCGTGCCGATCAGCATGCGCATGCGCGTGATCCACGTACCGGCCGGGCCACCCACCGACATCCCCAAGGAGCGGCTGCTGCCGTACATGGCCGCGTTTGCGGAGGGCATGGTCGCGCGCATGCGACGCGAGCCCGACCCGGTCGACGTGATGCACGCGAACTTCTTCATGTCGGGCGACGCGGCGTTGCGCGTGAAGCGGCGGCTCGGCATCCCGCTCGTCACGACCTTCCATGCGCTCGGTCGCGTGCGCCGGCTCCATCAGGGCGACGCCGACGGCTTCCCCGATGCGCGCTTCGCGATCGAGGACACGCTCGCGCGCCGCTCGGACCGCGTGATCGCCGAATGCCCGCAGGATGCACTCGACCTGATGACGCACTATCGCGCCGACGCCGCGCGCATCGAGATCGTGCCGTGCGGTTTCGACGTGCGGGAACTCAGGCCGACGCCGCGCATCGACGCGCGCGCGCAGCTCGGCTGGCCGCAGGATGCGTTCGTCGTGCTGCAGCTCGGCCGCCTCGTGCCGCGCAAAGGCATCGACACGGTGATCGACGCGCTGGCCCGCATGCCGCGCGATCCGCAACGGCCGACCCACCTCTACATCGTCGGCGGTAGCCAGGCCACGCCCGATCCGGCACGCGACCCGGAACTCGCCCGTCTCGCGGGGCTCGCGCACGAACTGGGGATCGCCAACCGCGTGACCTTCGTCGGCCGGCGCGACCGCGACACGCTGCACCTGTACTACAGCGCGGCCGACGTGTTCGTCACGACCCCGTGGTACGAGCCGTTCGGCATCACGCCGGTCGAGGCCATGGCCTGCGCGACGCCGGTGATCGGCAGCCACGTCGGCGGCATCCGCACGACGGTGGACGACGGAACGACCGGCTACCTCGTCCCCCCGCGCGATCCCGCCGCGCTGGCCGCGCGGCTCGTCCAGTTGCGCGCGCAACCCGATCTGTGCGCGGCGCTGGGACGCGCCGGCTATCTGCGCGCGCATCGGTTCTATACCTGGAAAGGCGTGGCCGACCGGCTCGTCGACATCTATCGCGACGTCGCCCGACCGCGCAGCGCCGGCGCGTCGGCCGGTGCCGGTCGTCGCACCCCCGTCTCGATCACATCGGGCGCGCTCGCCCATCGCAGGGAGAACGCATGATGAAGGGCCATGATCGCAAACGCGTGCTCGTCGCCGGCGGCGCCGGCTTCCTCGGCTCGCATCTGTGCGAACGCCTCGTGTCGGACGGCCACGACGTGCTGTGCGTCGACAACTTCTACACCGGCACGAAGGACAACATCGCGCATCTGCTCGACGCGCCGACCTTCGAATTGATGCGGCACGACGTGACGTTTCCGCTCTATGTCGAAGTCGACGAGATCTACAACCTTGCGTGCCCCGCGTCGCCCGTCCACTACCAGCGCGACCCCGTCCAGACGACCAAGACGAGCGTGCATGGCGCGATCAACCTGCTCGGTCTCGCGAAGCGCGTGAAGGCGCGCATCCTGCAGGCGTCCACGAGCGAGGTGTACGGCGACCCCGACGTCCATCCGCAGCACGAGCAATACTGCGGCCGCGTGAACCCGGTCGGCCTGCGCGCCTGCTACGACGAAGGCAAGCGCTGCGCGGAAACGCTGTTCATGGACTATCACCGCCAGTACGGCGTCGACGTGCGGATCGCGCGCATCTTCAACACGTACGGCCCGCGCATGCATCCGGCCGACGGCCGCGTCGTGTCGAACTTCATCACGCAGGCGCTCGCCGACGCGCCGCTGACCGTCTACGGCGACGGCAGGCAGACGCGCTCGTTCTGTTACGTGGACGACATGATCGATGCGCTGATTCGGCTTATGAATGAGCCGGGCGACGCGAGCGAACCGGTCAATCTCGGCAGCGACGCCGAAATCGCGATGCTCGACGTCGCGCGCGAAGTCGTGCGGATCGTCGGCGCGACGGTCGCGATCGAGTTCCGGCCGCTGCCATCCGACGATCCGCGCCAGCGGCGGCCGAACCTCGACGCCGCGCAGCGGCGCCTCGACTGGCGCGCGACCACGCCGCTCGCCACCGGGCTCGCGCGTACCGTCCGGTACTTCATTCATCGGCAGGCCGCGCTTCACCAACCGGGCGATCTCGTGCGCAGCACGCAAATCGCGTCGCACCTGCTCGCGCAGGTCGATATGCCGCGCCGGCCGGCACCGGCGCAGTGACGACGCCGGTGCATCCGGCGCGCACCGTCCGTCAGTCGTCGCGCTTCGTCACGAGCATGATCTTGTGCGCCAGTTCGCGCACGTCGACCGGCTTGCACAGATAGCCGTCGAAGCCGGCCTCGAGGGCTCGGCGCTCGTCCGCCGGGCCCGCGTGCGCGGTGACGGCGAGCACGCGCAGGTTCCGCGTGTCGCCCTCGCCGTTGCCGTTGCCGGCGCCGTGCCGAAGCGCATCGAGCAGCCAGAAGCCGTCTCCGTCCGGCATCGCGAGATCGGACAGCACGACGGTGGGCTGCAGGTCGGCGGCCATCGCGAGCGCTTCGCGGCCCGACGACGCGACCGTGACGGCCGCGCCGAACGTCGTCAGCGCGGCGGTCAGGCTAGCGCGCGTCGTCGCATCGTCGTCGACGATCAGGATCCGCTGCATGGCGAGCCCGAGCGGCGCGTGACGGTCGCCCGCCTGCGCGAACCCCCACGCCATCGCGCCGGCCGGCTGCCAGTCGGCCGGCAGCCTCACCGTGAACGTCGAGCCGAGATTGCGGCCCGCGCTTTCGGCCGTCACGGTGCCGCCGTGCAGCTCCGCGATATGCCGCACGATCGACAGCCCCAGGCCGAGCCCGCGCCGCGACGACGCGGGCGAATCGTCCGCCCGACGGAACATGTCGAAGACGTACGGCACGAACTCGGGCGCGACCCCCTGCCCCGTATCGGCCACGGTCAACACCGCGTGCGTGCCGTTGCGCACCAGCCCGACATGCACGCTGCCGCCGCCCGGCGTGAACTTGAGCGCGTTCGACACGAGGTTCGACAGCATCTGCCGCAACCGTTCCGCGTCGCCGGACACGATGAACGTGCTGGACCCGCAAGCGAATTCGAGCATGACGCCGGCCGACGATGCAGCCGTCTGGAACGTGCCGACCGAGTCGGAGAACAGCCGCGCGATGTCGACCGGCGCCGTGTCGAGCCGCAGCTTGCCGGTCGCGAGCGACGATGCATCGAGAATGTCGCCGACCATCCGCGTGAGCGAGCGCGCGCTGCGGTCGATCGCATCGATCGCCTGACGCTGCAGCGCGTGGTCGACCGAATGGCGCAGTACCTCGATCCAACCGTAGATCACGTTCAGCGGCGTGCGCAATTCGTGCGACACCGTGGCCAGCAACTCGTCCTTCAACCGGTTCGACGTATCAGCCTGGTCGCGCGCATCGCGCGCGCCCTGCAGCGACCGCTTCGCGCGCAGATCACGCCGGCGCCGCGCACCGGTTTCGTGCAGCGTCAGCGACAGCGCGAGGGTCGCGCCCGCGTCGCCGCGCAACCGGCGCGCCGACACGGTCGCACGAAACCGCCGGCCATCGCGCCGGACGCACAGCAGTTCGACCGGCCCGACCGCATCGCGCATGGCGTCGAACGATTCGGCGAACGGCCTGCGCCACAGCCAGCGCATCGCGACGAACGTCTCGAGCGAACGGCCGCGTGCGTCGTCTTCCTCGTAGCCGAACATCCGCTGCGCGGCCGGGTTCCAGCTGACGATGCGGCCATCGCCGTCGACGCCGACGATCGCGTCGGGCGATGCGTCGACGACCGCTTGCTGAAGACGCGACGCATCGACCCGCACGCGGTCCGCACTGGCGTCGCGCACGATCATCACCGCCCCGTCGATGTTGCCGTCCACGTCACCGAGCGGCGACGCCACCTCGACGACCGGTACCGGATCGCCGCCCTCCGTCACCTGCAGCCAGTGCCGGTCGGACGTCGCGTGGGCGCCGCCGAGCGCGCGTTCGAGCGGGGTCGTCGGCACGCGGCGGCCCTCATGGTCGACGATCCGCAGCACGTCGCGCGCGGGCCGCCCCGTCGCGTCTTCCGGCGTGCAGCCGACGAGCGCGGCCGCAGCCGCGTTGAGGTAGGTGAGCCGCCCGTTCGCATCGGCCGCGATCACACCGTGCGGCAGTGCCTGCAACACGGCTTCGAGCCGCTGCCGCGCGGCCGCCTCGCGCCGGCGCGCACGATCGTTCGTGAGCCGCGTATGGCGCAGCATCGCCGCGAGCGCACACACCAGCACGCCGACCAGCATGAACGTGCCGAGCTGCACGAGCCGATCGGGCAGCGGCTGCGTATAGGCCGCGGAATCCGAGAGGAACAGCGTCCACACGAGTATGCCGCTGGCCACGGTCGACACGATGCCGAACAGGAACGACGTCGCCCATGCGGCGCCCGCGAGCAACGGGTAGTACAGCACGAACGGCAGGTTCACGCCGCCGAAACGGATCGCGAGCGACTGCAACACGGTCGCGAGCGCGACCAGCATCGCTGCCATCACGTAATTGCCGGCTCGCGGTCGGGTCATTTCAATCATCGGACACGTTCCTGCCTCGAGTGGCCGTGCGCCCTCGGGGCAACGACGGCTGGGTACGATGCCTGCTCGCCCGGCTGGCCACCCACCCGGGAGATCATCTTGTGACGCATGCCCCGACTCGCTGGCTCGTTGTCTCGCCCCATCTCGACGACGCCGTCTTCAGTTGCGGGCGCCTGCTTGCCGCAGCGCCCGGTTCGATCGTCGTCACCGTGTTCGCCGGCATTCCGCCGCGCGATGCGCCGGCGCCGCCGTGGGATCGCCGCGCAGGCTTCCATCGCGCCGACGAAGCCGTGCGCGCGCGCCGCGACGAAGACCGACGCGCGCTCGCACGGCTCGATGCGCGGCCGGTCTGGCTCGACTTTCTCGACGATCAATACGGGATGCCCGCCGCATCGGCAGCGATTGCCGCGCGCCTGGCACAGGAGATCGACGCACATGCCGGATTCGGCGTCCTCGCGCCGGCCGGCCTGTTCCACCGGGATCACCTGCAAGTGCAGCAGGCCGCGCTGTCGCTGCTGGATCGCGCACGCACGTCGCACGACGCGGCGCGCGTGTGGCGCTTCTACGAGGACGTACCGTACCGCCGGATCGCGGGGCTGATGGCCACGCGCGTGACCGGCTGGCGCGAGCGCGGCTGGGTCGCCCATCCGGCCGGCGCCCCGGCCTGCGACCGCGCGGAAGCCATCGCCGCGAAAACCGCCGCGGTCGCCGCGTATGCGAGCCAGATTGCGTTGTTCGATTCTCATATGCGCGCCGATCTCAAGGAACCCGAAACGTACTGGCGGCTCGAATGCGACGTCACGTTCGCGTAACACCCGCGCGCAACGTTGCGCCCCCGACCGAACCGCGCGTGACCGCCATCGTGCTGACCTACAGACGACCGACCGGGCTCGCGCACACGCTGGCCCGGCTCTCGTCGCTGCCCGACCGCCCCGCCATCGTCGTCGTCGACAATGCGTCGGAAGCCGACACCGCCGCCCTGATCCGCCACCGCTTTCCGCACGTCGTACTCGTGCATGCGCCCGCCAATCTCGGCGCGGCCGGCCGTAACCTCGGCGTGGCCGTCGCCCGCACGCGCCACGTCGCGTTCTGCGACGACGACACCTGGTGGGCGCCCGGTTCGATGGAGCAAGCCGCGGACCTGCTCGACGCGTATCCGCACGTCGCGGCCGTCACCGCACGCGTGCTCGTCGGCGCCGATCTGCGCGAAGACCCGACCTGCCGCCGGATGGCCGACAGCCCGCTCGATGCGCCCGTCACGCTGCCCGGCCGCCCGATCCTCGGCTTGCTGGCCGGCGCGACGGCGTTCCGGCGCGACGCGTTCGTGAAGGCAGGCGGCTACCATCCGCGCTACTTTCTCGGCGGCGAGGAAGCGCTGCTCGCGCTCGACCTGTACCGCGCCGGCGGATGGCTCGTCTATGCGCCGAGTCTCACGGTCCACCATGACCCGTCGCCGCAGCGCGACTCGCTCACGCGCGCCCGCGTCACCGCCCGCAACGCGGTATGGACCGCCTGGCTCAGGTGGCCGGCCCCCGCCGCGCTGCGGCAGACCGTGCGGCTGCTGCCGCGCCTGTGGCGCGACCGCATGCTCGCGCGCACGTTCGCGGGCCTGGCGTGGATCCTGCGGGAGCGCCGTGCGATCCCGCCGCACGTGGACCGCATGCGCCGCCAGCTCGACCGTGATGCGCGTCGGGATGCGTGCAACGGAGCATGAGCGCGGCGGCACCATCAGGAATCCGGTTTTCCTGCATCGTCATCCAGTTGCGCGAGCCGGTTGTAGATCGTCTTCAGGCTGACGTCGAGCACCTCGGCCGCCTGCGCCTTCACGCCCCCGCATTGCGCGATGGTGCCGAGGATCAGCTTGCGGTCGACTTCCTCGAGCGGCGTGCCGAACGGCACCGTGACGCGATCGTCATGCGAATCGACCATGCTCGACAATTCGTCCATGATCGGCGGCGGCAGCGTATCAATCAGGTCCGTATCGCTGAAGATGCTCGCGCGCTGCACGAAGTTGCGCAGCTCGCGTACGTTGCCGGGCCACGCATAGGTCTTCAGCGCGTCGCGCGCGGCCGGCGCGAAGCGCAGGTTCCGGCCGCTTTCGGCGTTGAACTGCTGCAGGAATGCATCGGCGAGCATCGGGATATCGTCGCCGCGCTCGCGCAGCGACGGCAGCGGGATCGGGAACACGTTGATCCGGTGGAACAGGTCGGGCCGCAGCTTGCCGTCGGCCATCGCGGCCTCCGGGTCGCGGTTGGTCGCCGCGACGATGCGCACGTCGACATCGATCTCGCGCGTCGAGCCGAGCCGCGTGAGGCGCCCCGTCTCGAGCACGCGCAGCAGCTTGACCTGTGACTCGAGCGGCATCTCGGTGATCTCGTCGAGAAACAGCGTGCCGCCGTCCGCGCGTTCGAAGAAGCCCTTGTGCTGGCGCTCCGCGCCCGTGAAGCTGCCGCGGTCGTGGCCGAACATCTCGCTCTCGACGAGGTTCGCGGCGATCGCGCCGCAGTTCACCGCGAGGAACGGGCCGCGGCGGCGCAGGCTCAGGTCGTGCACCGTCTGCGCGGCCAGCTCCTTGCCGGTGCCCGATTCGCCTGTCAGCAGCACCGACGCCTCGGTGCGCGCCACGCGGCCGATCGCGTCGTAGACGGTCTGCATCGCGGGCGAGCTGCCGAGCATGCGGCCGAAGCGGCCGAGCCGCTGCAATTCCGAGCGCAGTTCGGCAATCTCTTCATGCAGCGCGGTGGTGCGCGGCACGCGCGCGAAGATGCTGTTCAGCCGCTGCATGTTGAGCGGCTTCACCAGGTAGTCGGTCGCACCGCGCCGCAGTGCGTCGATCGCGGTTTCGAGGCTCGCGTGGCCGGTGGTCAGCACCATTTCACAATGCGCACGCTTCGGCAACGCATCGAACAGATCCATCCCGTTGCCGTCCGGCAGCACGAGATCGCACAGCACGAGATCGGGGGGGTGCGTCGTGACGAGCGTGCGCGCTTCCTCGAGCGTCGCGGCCGTATCGCAGGCAAGCTGCTGTGTGCGTGCGAGGGTCGCGAGCATGGTGCGCGTATCGGCATCGTCTTCGACGATCAGGACGTAGGGCATCGAGGCTCCTCGTGAAGCGGCCCGACCCCTGCATGGCCGGCACCGCGACGGACGCACAGCGCACTGTCTCCGCCTCGTTTCGCGGCGGCACGCGCCGCGCTGCGCATGATCGGACGGGCGAGCGTTCGTGCCCGGGACGCAACGCTTAGCAGTATAGAAGAACGGTGTCGCGCATTCTCCGCCAATCGAATAAATCTATCCGGCCGCGCGGCCCGCATTGCAGATTCAATGTCTCACCGCCGGTATAAAAGGTATTCTCGATACAGGAAAACGGTGACGCATGCCACGTCATTTTTTCATCCGGTCTCGGCGCATTCGGTCAAATCTTCCCATTCGATATCCCACCCCCATGTCGAAACCCGTCGATGACGGTGCGCGGCTCGTCGGCCGCTCGCGTGCGATCCAGACCCTGTTGCTGAAGGTGTCGCGCGTGGCCGCGACGCGCGTCGGCGTGTTGATCGTCGGCGAAAGCGGCGCGGGCAAGGACATCGTCGCGCGGCTCCTGCACGACCTGAGCCCACGCCGCCGCGGGCCGTTCGTTCCCGTCAATTGCGGCGCGATCCCGCATGACATTGCGGAATCGCATCTGTTCGGTCACGAGAAAGGCAGTTTCACCGGCGCCGTTGCCCAGCATGTCGGCATGTTCGAGGCCGCGCGCGGCGGCACGCTGTTTCTCGACGAGATCGCCGAAATGCCGGCGGAGCTGCAGGTCAAGCTGCTGCGCACGCTCGAGTCGAACTCGATCGTGCGGGTCGGCGGCCACGAGTCGATCCCGCTCGACGTGCGGATCGTCGCCGCCACCCATCACGACCCGGTCGAGGCCGTGCGCAGCGGGCGGCTGCGCGAGGACCTGTTCTACCGGATCGCGACGGTCGCGCTGCACGTGCCCCCGCTCAGGCAGCGCGAGGACGACGTCGACGATATCGCGCTGCAGATCGTCGAGCGGCTGAATGCGCGGCACCGCACGAGAAAACGGCTGTCCATCCAGGCGATGAAGGCGCTGCGCGCCTACACGTGGCCCGGTAACGTGCGCGAGCTGCGCAATACGCTCGAGCGCGCGTTCATCCTCGCCGACGAGCAGATCGAGTTGCAGTTGCCGCGCCGTGCGCCACCGCGCGACGAATGTCGTCACAACGCGATCACGCTGCATATCGGCACGACGCTCGCGCACACGCAGCAGCGCTTCATCGTCGCATCGCTGCGGCATTTCAACGGCGACAAGCCGCGCACCGCGAAAGCGCTCGGCATCAGCCTGAAGACGCTGTACAACCGGCTCGCGCTCCTGCCCGAACATGAACGGGATGCGTTTCGCGGAACCGGCGCGTCGAACGTGCCGGACGTGCCGAACCCACCCGACGCACCGACGCCCTGAGCCCGCGCGGCACGCGTGCGACTTACGTCGCGACGTCGTGCAACGCCGCGTCCCAGTCGCGCACGAACCGCTCGATGCCGAAGCGCTCGCATGCGTCGCGTCGCGCGGCGGCGCCCCACTCGCGTGCGAGATCGGGATCGCGGATCAGCATGCGCATCGCATCGATCAGCACGGCCGGCCGCGTATCGGCCACGCCGTTGCGGCCGCTCCGGACGAGCAACGCCATCTCGGTCGTCGCGAACGCGACGATCGGCATCCCGATCATCATCGCCTCGATCACCGCGAGCCCGAGGCTCGTATAGCGGATCGGATTGAAAAAGAACCGGTAGTGCGACAGGAATTGCGGCAGTGCCGGGTTCGGTACCTCGCCGATCCCGCCCAGCTCGGCCGAGCCCATCCCGACCAGTTCGAGCGGCACGCTGTGACGCGCGGCCTCGAACAGGTCGGCGCCCAGGCGACGGCCCCTGCGCGCCAGGTTGTTCACGACCGTCACGCCTTTCGGCAACGTCCCGTGGTACGCGACGTTGTCGGGCATCAGCACGCCATGCTCGATCACACGCGTCGGCGTCACACCGTTGTCCCACATCAGCGCGTTGAACGGCGTCACGTGCACCAGCAGGACGTTCGGATCCTGCACCGGATGCAGCGTATCGGTCGGATGCCCGCGCGGTGGATCGTGCTCGACGAACAGGGTCGGCAACGCACGCTGGTCGTCGCTCAGCAGCCGCAGGCGGTCGTGCTCGTAATGGCTCTGATGCTGGTACAGCACGCAGTCGAATGCGGTGTCGCGTACGCACTCCACCGGCACCTCGTGCACGTTGTCGCCCCATGGCAGATGCCCGACGCGGCCTGCATAGCCGGGCGGATCGTGCGGCTTCGTCACGATGAAGAACTCGTGCGGCGCCTGCGACAGGTAATACAGGTAGTTGCCATGCACGTGCCAGGTCAGCACGCGCAGCCGCTTACGTGACATGACGCCTCTCCTCCGCAAGCAGTTCGCCTGCCCGCTCGATCACGTCGCCGACGCCGATCGCCATCGCGCATTCGTGCCCATACGGGCACGTGTCGAACATGCACGGCCGGCACGCCGGAAAGTTCGCGAGGACGTGATGACGCGCGCCGTCGAGCGGCGCCCAGCGTGCCGTGTCGCTGCCGCACGCGACGACCACGCTCGGCGTGCCGAGCGCCGCCGCGACGTGCGACACGCCCGTGTCGTTGCACAGCAGCAGCCGTGCACGTCCGATCAGCGCGGCCAGCGCGCCGAGCGGCGTGCGGCCGCACAGGTTCACGCAGGGCCGCGCGAGATGCTCGGCGAACGCACCGGCCAGCGCCAGTTCCGCGCGCGTGCCGGTCAACACGATCTGCCAGCCGTCGTCGGCGAGCTGCCGTGCGGCGAGCGCGAAGCGCTCGACCGGCCAGCGCCGCGACGCCATCCGCGCGCCGGGATGCACGATCACGTACCGCCCCGGATCGAGCCCATGCTCGTCGCACAGCACGTGCCACAACGCATAATCCAGGCCGCCGAGCGGGAATTCGAGGTAGTCGCCCCATGCCGCATAGCCGAGCGCGCGCATCAGCGCCAGGTAACGCGTGACTTCCGGCTCGTCGTCCCGCCACGCGAGCGTGTGGTCGAGCCGGGTCGCGCCACCGTCGGCCGGCATGAAGCCGGCCGTGCGCGTTGCCCCGAGCGACGCGACGATCGCGTTGGTGTACGTGCCGCTGCCGTGCAGCTGGATCGCGAGGTCGAAATCCCGGGCGCGGCACTCGGCGATGAACGCTTCACGGGCGGCTGCGTCGGGCACGGGTTGTTCGTCGAGCCCCGGCGCGCCGGGAAACGCGATGAAACCGTCGATGTAGTCCGAGAAACGCGACGCAAACTCGCGCGCCCACGGCAACCCGATCAGCGTGATCCGCGCGTCGGGTTCGCCGCGCCGCAGCGCGCGCAACGCGGGCACCGCGCACAGCATGTCGCCGAGCTGCAGCGCACGGAACACCGCGATGCGCGTCGGGCGTTGCACGCGCTCGAAATCAGGAGGTTCGGTTGTCATAGGAACAAGACCCGGAAATGAAGCGCGCCGCGCATGCGCCAGTACAGCGACACGGGCGGAATCGCGATGGACGTGACGATCATCTCGGCAACGTGCGACGGCGTGAGCTCGGTGCCGCGCAAGCGCTTCACGCAGAACGCCGCGGTAATCACGGCCCAGACCGTCGCGCATGCCACGCCCGGCGCGGGCCACCCGGCCGCGAAGCACACGATCGCGCCGAGCCCGGCGAGCACCGCCGCGTAGTAGTGCCACGGCGGCGCCGACCGGATGTGGCGGCGGTAGGTCGCACGGTGCTTCTTGTACAGCAGCGCGTCGAAATAGACCTTCGACTGCTGGCCGATGCTCGCGCCCCAGCGCGCGGGGCGGACCGGATGCACGATGCACGCCGCATCCGCGTCGACGATCGGCCCCGCGTGTTCGCGCAACGCGAACATCAGGTCCGCATCCTCGCGCCATGCGCGCGTGAAGCGTTCGTCGAAGCCGCCGACACGTTCGAGCGCCACGCGCCGCACGAAGCAGTTCGCGGTCGCGAATTCCGCATGTGCGAGGCCGGCCGCGTCGCGTTCGTAGTCGGTCGGGTGCGGTCGCAACGGCACGTCGATGCGGCCCGCGGCCGCCGCCGCGGACGGTTCGGCCAGCAACGCGGCCGTGCCGTGGCGCAACCACGCCGGATCGGGAATCGTGTCGTCGTCGGTGAACGCGATCAACGCGCCGCACGCGCTGCGCCAGCCGACGTTGCGCGCACCGGCCGGCCCCTGCGTGGCGGGCGCGGTCATGTAGCGGATCGCCGGCACGTCGGTCACGCGCGCACGGCACCGCTCGACGACGGGCCGCGCGCTGCCGGCGGCGTCGTCGTCGACCACGATGATCTCGTAGGCCGTCGGGTCGAACACCTGCACGCACAGTGCTTCGAGGCAGCGTTCGAGCAGGTCGGGCCGCCGGTAGGTCGGCACGACGACCGACACGACCGGCGGTCGTTGCGTGTCGCGCGCGTTCATCTCGGTTTCTCCAGCAGGAACGAACCGATCACGAGCGCGTCGAGCGGCGACGTCCAGAAGCATTCGAGCGCGTCGCGCGGCGTGCAGACGATCGGTTCGCCGCGGGTGTTGAACGACGTGTTGACGAGCACCGGTACGCCGGTGAGCGCGTCGAACTCGGTCAGCAGCGCGTGCAGCAGCGGATGCTGGGTGTCGTCGACGGTCTGCACGCGCGCGGTGCCGTCGATATGGCGCACGGCCGGAATCGTCGCTTCGGCGCCGGGCGCGACGTCGTACACGAACAGCATGAACGGCGCGCGCAGCGGCGTGCGCCGCCCGCCGCGGAACCAGTGATGCGCCTTGCTTTCGAGCACGACCGGCGCGACCGGGCGAAAGTCCTCGCGGTCCTTGATCCGGTTGAGCTTGCGCTGCATGTCCGGGTCGGTCGGCGACGCGAGGATCGAGCGTGCGCCGAGCGCGCGCGGGCCGAACTCCATGCGCCCCTGGAACCAGCCGATCACGCGGTTCGCCGCGAGCAGCGCGGCCGTTTGCGCGGCGACGTCGGCCAGCCGCCGGTACGGCAGCTGGGCGTCCGTCAGGAACGCCTCGATCGCGTCGTCACCGTATGACGGCCCGAGATACGCATGGTCCATCCGCCATGCGCCGCGCTCGCCGCGCATCCGGAAGTCGGTCCACAGCGCCGCGCCGAGCGCGGTGCCGGCGTCGCCGGCGGCGGGCTGCACCCACACGTCGTCGAACGGGCCGCGATCGCGGATCTTCGCGTTCATCACGCAGTTCAGCGCGACGCCGCCCGCCATCGCGAGCTGCCGCTCGCGGGTGCCGGCGGCCAGCCAGTCGACCGCCTGCAATGCCGTTTCTTCCAGCACGCGCTGCAACGCATGCGCGATGTCGCAGTGATGCGGCTCGATCGGGCCGCCGCGTTCGCGCGGCGGGCCGAACAGCGCGACGAGATCGCCGTCGAGGATCGCGTAGCGTCCGTCGCCGTCGTAGCGCACCAGCTTGCGCATCGCGTCGGCGAACACCGGCTTGCCGTATGACGCGAGCGCCATCACCTTGTACTCGTCGGACGAATGCAGGAAGCCGAGGTAGCGCGTCACGCGTTCGTACAGCAACCCGAGCGAATGCGGCAGGTTGACCTGGCCGAGCCGCCGGTACGACCGGCCGTCGAACGCGCCGTAGCTCGTCGTCGCACGCTCGCCGCGCCCGTCCATCGTCATCACCGCGCAGCGCTCGAAAGGCGCCGCGAGAAACGCGCTCGCCTCGTGCGCGAGATGGTGCTCGACGAAATGCCAGCGGAACGGCCCGTCGTGCGTGACGCCGCGAAAACGCCGCTGCAGGTGGTGCGGCGCACCGCCCGCGAGCTGGCGCGGCGCGTTCACGATCGACGACAGGAACAGCGGATGCCATGGCGACGCGCCGCCGTTGCGCGGCGCATGGGCCGACGGCGAAAGCGGCAAGGTCAGCGACGGCTCGGCAGTGTCGCGGTCGAGCTCGAACCACGGATCGTATGAATACGCGACATGGTCGACGTCCGCGAGCACGATGCCGGCCTCCGCGAGACAGTAGTCGATCGCATGGTAGGGCAGCTCCCAGGTCGAGAACGGTACCGGGCGCTTCGCGTGCTTCACGTGCGTGAAGCGTTCGTCCTCGGCGGCCGCGATCACGATGCCGTCGCGCACGAGGCACGCCGCACTGTCGTGAAAGGCGGCGTTGATGCCGAGCGTATGGATCGGTGCGGGCATGCGTCAGCTCCTCGTGATGGCGGGCGCGAACGGAATCACGTTCGATGTCCTCGCCTCGACCGGTCCGTCGCCATGCATGGCGGCCCGCACGGCCGCCCGCCGCGCATGGCGTATGCGGCCGCGCAGCAGCGCGTGCACGGCTGCGACCGCATCGTCGACGCTCACCGCGCGCAGGCACGGATGGCCGGGTTGATCGCACACGCTGTGGTAGCAGTTGCGGCATGGCACGTCGACGTTCAGCACCCGATGCGGCACCCGCCAGGGCGTGTGCTGCGGATTGGTCAGCGCATAGAGATCGACCACCGGCGTGCCGAGCGCCGCCGCGAGATGCACCGGGCCGGAATTGTTCGACAGCAGCAGGTCGGCCGTCTCGATCAGCGCGCCGAGTTCGCCGAGCGACAGCGCGCCCGCCAACGGCACCGCGCGCGGGCCCGCGCGGGCGCACACCGTGTCGACCAGCGCGCGCTCGCTCTCGCTACCCGTCACCGCGATGCCGTCGAACAGCGGCGCGACGCACGCGGCCACCTCGCCGAAGCGCTCGGCCGGCCAGCGACGCGACGCCGCGCTCGCACCCGGATGAACGACGAGCCAGCGCGCGGATGGCGCGTCCGGCCGGCGCGGGCCGCCGATGCGCTGCAACGCGGCCCGCAACCGCGCATCGACCGCGCGCCGCGCCGCGTCGCCAGGCTCGAACGCCATCCGCCAGTTCGACGTCGTGGCGCCGATCGCGCGCACGAGCGCAAGCTGCCGCGCCACCTCGTGCCGCACGTGCGACTCCGGTTCGCTTTCCGGCACGCGGTCGGTCAGCAGTTCATACGGGTTCTCGCGGCAATGCGCGAGCCGCAGCGGAATGCCCGCCAGCCAGCACATCATCGCGGCGGGCAGTGGATTCTGGCTGTAGACGGTAAAGACCGCGGCCGCATCGAAACGGCCGGCCAGCAGCCGATCGATCATGTCGAGATCGGCGACCGGATCGCCGCGCACGTCGGGGTGCTTGACCCACGGCGCGTCGTAGGTCCACACGTCGTCGACCATCGGCAGGTGCGCCGCCAGCGCGGAGCCCGTGCGCGACGTCAGCAGCGTGAGCCGGCGACCCTCGCCGCTTTCCTTCAGCGCGCGCAACGCGGGCGTCGTCATCAGCACGTCGCCGACGCTGTCGAGCCGCACGCACAGGATGCGTCGCGCGCGACGCCACGCGGCGTTCATCACCGCACCCACGTGCCGTGCCGCCGCACGGCTTCGCGCGCGACGATGTCGGCCGCGAGGTCGACGCGATCGACGACATGGTGCGGCGTACGCGCGGCGCCGGTGCGCCATTCGGTCTCGTGCCCGCAGTCGACGAGGATCGTGCGGCAACGCGCGGCGCGCCCGGCCGCGACGTCGTCGAGGATGTCGCCGATCATCCAGCTCCATTCGGGGACGACGCCCAGCGCGGCCAGCGCGCGACGCAACATGCCGGGGCGCGGCTTGCGGCAGACGCAGTCGACCGTATAAGCCGGCACGCTGCCCCGCGGATGATGCGGGCAGTAGAAAAAATCCGCCAGCGTCGCGCCATTCGCTTCGAACAGTTCGGCGAGACGCCGACGGACCGCGCCCAGCTCGTTTTCGGTAAAGCGGCCGAGCGCGACGCCCGGCTGGTTCGAGACGACCACGATCGGCATGCCGGTCGTGCCGAGCGTGCGCAGCGCGCGTGCCGCGCCCGGTGCGAGGCGCATCCGCGCCGGATCGACGTTGTAGGGCACGTCGTCGAGCAACGTGCCGTCCTTGTCGATCAGCACGGCCCCGGGCAGCCCCCTTTCGCGCGTCAAGGCCATGACGTCTCCTTCATCGGCAGCACCATCAGTTCCGGCACCACGGTGCCGGGTGGCTGCATCAGCACGAAGCGCACGGCGGCCGCGACGTTCTCGGCCGGCTGCAGCGTGTCCGCGTCGATGTCCGGGAAGCGGTCGAGCAGGAACGGCGTGCGCATCCCGCCCGCGACGATCGCCGACACGCTCACGCCGGCCGGCCGCAGTTCGGCATGCAGCGCGTGCGACAGCCCGAGCAGCCCCCACTTCGTCGCGTGATAGGCGGATGCATTCGGCCACGCGCGCTTCGACGCGGTCGACGCGATGTTGACGATATGTCCGGTGCCGCGCGCCTTCATCATCGGCACGGCGGCATGGCACATCAGGTAGGGGCCGAGCAGGTTCGTCATCAGCACCTGCCGCCACGCATCGACGCTCACGTCGTCGATCGGCGCGGTCACGTCGATCGCCGCGTTGTTGACGATCACGTCGAGGTCGCCGAGCGCTTCCCGCGCGTCGTGCACGACCTGCAGCACGGACGCCTCGTCGCGCACGTCGAGCGGCCGGCCGACCGCCGGCCGGCCGTGCCGTTCGAGCCGCTGCGCGACGGCGACCGCGCGGTCGCCGTCGAGATCGGCGACGATCACGTGCGCACCGTGCCGCGCCAGGTCTTCGCAAATGGCCTCGCCGAGCCCGCGGCCGCCGCCGGTCACCAGCGCGACGCGGCCGGCGAGCGGCGCTTGGGCCGGATCGTGTTTGACGTCGCTCACCTGCACCTCCTGGGGACGTCCGGACGCATCCGGACTGGCTGTGACGCGTGTCGCGACAAGCGTCGGTGCCGGAGATACAGCGAGAACCGTGCCGACTTGCGTGCGCCCGTGCCGCCTCGCGCGCCGGTACGCGATCGCTGGCTTTTTTATAAGCTGCTGTAAAAACCGCCCCGGCCGGCCGCGCTCAGATCGCCAGCGCGTCCGGCGTCGCCTGCGCGCGGCGCTTCGCGAGCGCACGCAGGCAGTGCGCGATGCAGCCCGCGAATGCCTCGTCGAACCACGGCTGCGCGCCCGACACGCCGACCACGATCCCGCCGAGCGCGACACCGCCCCACAGGTTCGTATCGCCCGCGCGCAGCCGGTATGGCTCCAGCGCCTGCACGAGGTGGCCGTCGCGGCCCGTTTCCCACGACAGCCGCGCCTTCGCGCGCGCATACGCACGGTAGTCGGCGTCCCAGTCCTTCGGGTCGGGCAACGAGAACTCATACAGGATCGCGTCCTCGAACGCCGCGTCGTGAGGCCCGAGCGCGGGATCCATGATCACGATGTGCAGGCAGCCGCTGTCGCCGACGAAGTCGCTCTGCAGCGCGGCCGACAGGCTCGGCAGGAGCAGTTCGACCGCGGCGACCGCGGTCTGGCGGTCGACAAACGCGCTTCCGGCGCGGCGGCCGATCAGCGCTTCGGGTGGCGGGTGGGACATGGGTTTCTCCAGAGGAAAATGCGAGTGCGCGCAACGTCGCGATCAGGTCGGCCGTTGCCGCGGGCTTGGTCAGGTAAGCATGGAAACCGGCCTCGACCGCGCGCGTGCGGTCGCGCTCGCGCGCGTGGCCGGAAAGCGCCACGCCCTCGAGCGGCGCGCGGCCTTCCCGATCACGCGCGGCGTCGATCTGGCGAATGCGCGACATCACCGCATAGCCGTCTTCCTCGTCGTCGCCCAGGTCGATGTCGCACACGAGCAGCGCCGGCCAGTCGGCCCGGCGCGCGCGCCACAGTTCGTCCAGCAGCATCACGGCCGCGATCCCCGCGCCGATGCACGCGCTCTGCCCGATATGCAGCGTCGACGGCGCGTACGGGTTGTCG
The DNA here is from genome assembly GCF_002223135.1 of Burkholderia sp. AU33423. Lineage (NCBI taxonomy): Bacteria > Pseudomonadati > Pseudomonadota > Betaproteobacteria > Burkholderiales > Burkholderiaceae > Burkholderia > Burkholderia sp. AU33423. The sequence continues at coordinate 70,157 of NZ_NKFH01000010.1, read as the reverse complement.
ATGCCCGCCTCGCGCCATGCGTCGAGCACACGTTCGAGCCGGTCGCGCTCGACGTCCTCGCGCGCGAAATACTTGACCGTATCGACGTTCAGCAGGCGGTCGACCACACGCGCGTTCGACTCGGCCTCCAGCGCATTCACGCGCCGCTGGTAGCGCATCCGCAGGCGCTTGAACACGGCCGTCCATGCCGCATGGATCGCGAACGTGACGAAGAGGATCGCGGTGAAGCCGCCGCCGTACTTGCCGACGACGATCACGAGCACCGCCCGGGCGGCGTATCGTCGGTTCCCGTCGTCATGCGTGCGGGAGGCGGTTCGGGGCGCGCCGTTTCGTGCACGCGCGCTCAGTGATGCGGTTTGCGCTCGCGGTCGCGACCGACGGTGCCCGGCTCGGGATCGAGCGCGGCAGGCTGCGTCGGCGTCACGGTCCGCTGGTCGGGATGCAGCACCATCCCCGAATCGTGCTCGCCCTCACGACGAACCCGCACGCGATTCTCGACGTCGCGCACGCACATGCAGCCGTCGGCCAGATCCTCGATACCGTGCTTCATCCATCGCGCCGGCACCGTGCCGTCCAGTTCGACGCGTCCATCCTGCACCTGCACCGTGACGTCGCTCACGTCGATGTCGAGTGCACGCGTGAGCCGCTCGCACACATCTTCGCGGATCCGCTCGTCCGATCGCGTATAGCCTTTCGGCCCGCGACGATTGCGCAACGCGTCGCGTTCGGCGTCGCTGCCGAACCGCGACAAGTCGGGGGCGCCGCCGTAGCGCCGATTGCCGTACGGGTCACCATAGGCGCGGTCGCTGTCGTACCCGCCCATCCGGTGATGCCCGCGAAACTCCGGGGGAACGCCGCGGTACTGGTTTTCCCCGTACTGGCTTTCCCGCCAGTCGCGACCCTGCGCGCGACGTTCGCGTTCGCCGTAGCCGGGATCGGGTTCGCGCGCCGGCTGGCGCTGGAAGTCGCCCTGCCAGCCCGCATCGGCCCCGCCGCGCCGCTGGCCGACCGGCCGCGCCGCGCGTTCGCTCCATTCGCTGCCCCAGTCTTCCGAACCGACGTCCTCGCTCACGAAGCGGCGGTACGCCGCCTCGTCGCCCTCTTCGGGCCATCGCGCCGGATCGTTCGGGATGCCGCGCTCGCCGGCGCCCCGGTATGCGCGTTCGTTGCGCTCCTGCCAGTCGGGCGGGCCACCGCGTTCGCCGTGCCGTCCGGGATATCGTCGTTGCATCGTGTCCCTCCTTGAGCGCGCCTGCGCCGCGCACGGCCCCATGCCGGGTCACGGCGCGCGTCGGTCAGCTCGAATGCAAGTCGCGTGCCGATGTCGTGGCCGAGGGAAGACGGACGCGCATTGCGACGCCGATCCGCTGCCGGACGCGAGAATCTGCAATGCGATTGCAGTTTTTGCGTGGCGGGCGCTACGGCGTGCCGTCATCGCCCGCTTCGTCCCGGTCATCCGATTCCGTCGTGCGACCGGGCTCGCTCAGCCGCTCGGTGCGGTCCGGCATAATGTCCATGCCTTCGTCGAGCGTCGAATCGCCGTCCGCCGACGCGCGCTCACCGGTGCCCGCACGGTCCGTATCGCTGTCGAGCGATGCATCGCCGCGTTCGAGCGCGTGATCGTCGAGCGGCGAATCGATGTCGAACGGATAACGCCGCGCGCCGGCCGTGTCGCTGCCGCTGTCGGAGGAGTCGCTCGGCCCCAGTGCGCGGCCGTCGCGGCCGCGACTGGCATTGTCGTCGTCCGGGTCGGACGGTTCGTTGTCGGGGTTCAGCGTGCTGTTCATATCGCTCTCCTTGCGGGGCTTCGCGGCCGCGTGCATCCGGGCAACCGCGGTATGGCTGGCGGACCGCAAGCGCGCGCAATCGGCATGCCGCATCGCGCCCCGGAACCGCTGGAACCGATTTCGCGCGGCCGGCACGACGATCGGCACAACCGATGCGCGCCCATTGATCACCCGCGTTGAGTTCCCTTATGCTTTCGGGGTGCCAATCCGGTTCGTACCGCCGCCGGCCCGCCCGACGGTGGCCGGGCGTGCTCGCTCGCCCGTCTTCGACAAGCCGCTCCGATGATGAAAGACGACATCGATCCTCGCTCGCATCCCCCGCCGCTCGGGCAATCCGAGGCGTGCGACCTGTTGCACCGCTTCGCCGAGTTCCGGTTCCAGACGGTGGTCGAGTCGATTACCGACTACGCGGTGTTCATGCTCGATCCGCACGGCAACGTCGCGACCTGGAACGCGGGGGCCGCGCGCATCAAGGGCTATCGCGCCTCGGAGATCGTCGGCCACCACTTCTCGCGCTTCTATCCGCCCGACGCGATCGCGGCCGGCCGGCCCTCGCTCGGGCTCGCCGAAGCGGCCGCCAACGGCCACTTCGAGGACGAAGGCTGGCGCGTGCGCAAGGACGGCTCGCAGTTCTGGGCAAGCGTGACGATCACGCCCGTGCACGATCACTCGCACCAGCTCTGCGGCTTCATCAAGATCACGCGCGACATGACCGAGCGCAAGCGGCTCGAGGAGCTCGAAGCGTCGACGCACCGGCTCAGCGTGTTCATCGCGATGCTCGCGCACGAGCTGCGCAACCATCTCGCGCCCTTGCGCCATTCGGTCGGCGTGCTGCAGAGCCTGGCCAACCCGGCCCCCTCGCTCGCGCAGTGCCGCGACGCCGTGAATCGTCAGGTCACGCAACTGACGCGACTCGTCGACGACCTGCTCGACGTCGGGCGCATCACCGCCGGCAAGCTCGAGCTGGACGACCGCCCCATTACCGTGCGCGACATCGTGTGCCGCGGCGTCGAAAGCATCCAGCCGAAGCTGGCCGCGCGCGGGCAGCAGATCCACGTCGATCTGCCATCCGATGCCGTGCCGCTGCACGGTGACGATGCGCGGCTCGTCCAGGTGCTGCACAACCTGCTCGACAACGCGTCGAAGTTCTCGCCGCTCGACGGACGCATCGACGTCGGCGCCCGGATCGAGGGGCCGGTCGTCGCGATCCGCGTGACCGATCGTGGCGTCGGCATCGCGCGCGACGCGCTCGAAACCATCTTCGACCTGTTCGAGCAGGAAAGCGGGTCGGACCGGCGGCCGGCCGAAGGCTTCGGGCTGGGTCTCGCGATCTGCCGGACGTTCGTCGAACTGCACGGCGGGCGCATCTCGGCCGAAAGCGACGGCCCCGGTCGCGGTGCGACATTTACGGTGCGGTTGCCGATCGACCGCATGGCGCGCGCGACACGCGACGAGGTGCGCGGGCCGGTCAAGTCCGCGCAAACGGACACTACGCCGCTCCGTATCGTCATCGTCGACGACAATCGCGATTCTGCCGACACGCTCGCCGTGCTGCTGCAGGTGAAAGGGCACGCGCCCCGCGTCGCCTACAACGCGCGCGACGCCCTGGCGCTCGCCCGCGACTACGCCCCGCAGCTGATGATCCTCGACCTCACGATGCCCGACGTCGACGGCTTCACGCTCCTGCACGAACTGCGCGCGATCGATGCGCTGCGCGACGCGACCTGCGTTGCGCTGTCGGGACATGCCAGCGCCGCGGACCTCGAGCGCACCGAACGCGCGGGTTTCGACGAGCACCTCGTGAAGCCCGTCGAAATAGCCGTGCTCGACGCGCTGCTGCAGCGCGTCGCGCGCCGGGTTCGCGACACGCCGTGACCGCCGTGCTCAAGCCACCGCGCGACACATCGCCGCGCATGCTTCACACGCGAGCGCGCCGCGGCGGCAATGATCGTGTGCATGCCGCAGGCATTCGGCCGCACACAGGTCGCATGCTTGCGCGCACAGCGCGCAGATGCTTGGCGTAAGCACACTGCGGCGCGCCATCGCGCCCGACGCGAAGCGGCACAGCTGCGCGCATTCGATGTCGAGCGCGATGCAGTCGGCCAGCGCTTGCGCGTCGCGCTCGGCGAGGCACGCGGCCGTACACGCATCGCATGCGTGTGCGCATGCGTCGCAAGCGGCCATGCAGTTGTCGTATTGATCGTTCATCGCAGTCCTCCCGGTTTCGGTTGGCATCGTCATGGCGTCAGCTTCACCTTCATCCAGCCCGGCTCGCGCGTGTCGAACGCGCGATAGGCATCGATCGCATTCGTCAGCGGTTCGCAACGCGTGAGCACCGACAGCGGGTCGAATGCGCCGCTGCGCACGAGCTCGACGAGCGGCGGCGTCACCGTTCGGTGATTGCAGTTGCCCATCTTGATCGTCAGGTTGCGGTTCATGGCATCGCCGACCGGAAACACGCGCGACGCCGACGGATACACACCGATCACCGCCACCGTGCCGGCTTTCGCGACCGCGCGCACCGCCCATTGCAGCACCTGCGACGGCCCGTCGCCCGGCACCCAGTTGCGGCCGTCCGGCTTGCGGTGCGGCGCGATCGCATCGACTTCCGCATCGAACGCATGCGCCGCATCGCGATCGGCCGCGGCCGGCCCGTGCGTCGCGCGCATCGCGTCAACGCCCACCGCGTCGATCACGCGATCGACGCCGATCCCGCCCGTCAGCCGCAGCACCGTCTCGACCGGATCGTCCTCCGAAAAATCGACGATCTCCGCGCCTTGCGCGCACGCCATCTCGAGACGCGACGCAACGCGGTCGACCGCGATCACGCGTCCGGCGCCCATCAGCTTCGCGCTCGCGATCGCGAACTGGCCGACCGGCCCCGCGCCGAATACGGCGACCGTGTCGCCCGGACTCACTTCCGCGAGCTGCGCGCCGAAATAGCCGGTCGGAAAAATGTCCGACATCAGGATCGCGCGATCGTCGTCGATGGCATCCGGCAGCCGAATCAGGCTTGCGTGCGCAAGCGGCGTGCGCGCGTATTCGGCCTGCAGCCCGTCGAACGCGCCGCTGTCGGCCGGACCGCCGAAGAACGCGGTACCCGCGCGTGGGCCGCCCGGGTTCGCGACATCGCATTGCGCGGTGTAGCCCGCGCGGCAGTACGCGCAACTGCCGCATGCGATCGTCGACGGAATCAGCACTCGATCGCCGCGCCGCAGGTTACGCACGTCGCGCCCGACCGTCTCGACGATGCCGACACCCTCGTGGCCGAGGATCGTGCCCGGCTTCATCCCGCCGAGGGTGCCGCGCACCATGTGCAGGTCGGTGCCGCAGATCGCGCTGGCCGTCAGGCGCACGATCGCGTCGGTCGCGTCGGTGACTTCGGGATCGGGCACCGTGTCGAGGCGAATATCGCCGATTCCGTGAAATACGACTGCTTTCATGTCAGGCCCTCCTTGTTCGAACGTTCTCGGAAATACCGAGAAAACAATCGAGCAAGGAGTGGGCCGCGGCGGCCATAGCTTGAATTCTCTCCGCAGTGCGGAGAGAATTCATCCGTCACGGCGCCAAGGACGTCGCTGAGGCACAACCGACGCGCCGCGCGGCCATCTTCGGCTCTCGGCCACGTCGATTGCCGAACCCTTCCTGTCGGGGCCGTGGCTGGCAAGCTTTGCGGTGCGTTATCCCGACGCGACCATCGACGTGACCGTCACGGACGAAGCATTCGACGTCGTCGCGCGCGGAGACGACGCTGGACGGCCGTCAGGCCGTCACCCGGCCCACGACCGGATATTCGTCCGCATCGCGCCGGCCGAGATCCCGTAACGATCGTGCAGCGTCGGCAGCGCACCCGCGGCGAGATACGCATCGGGCAACCCGATCTGCCGGAACGGCACGACAACGCCGGCCGCCAGCAGCGCGGTCGCTACCGCTTCGCCGAGCCCGCCGATCACCGTATGGTTTTCCGCGACGATCACCATGCGCCCGCTGCGCGACGCCTCGCGGACGATCGTCGCCGTGTCGAGCGGCTTGATCGTCGGTACGTGCAGCACCGCGACATCGACGCGATCGGCCTCGAGCGCCTTCGCGACCTCGAGCGAACGCATCGTCACGATCCCGGACGAGATCAGCAGCACGTCGTTGCCGTCGCGCAGCAGCTTCGCCTTGCCGAGTTCGAAACGGTAATCGTATTCGTCAAGCACGGCCGGCACGTTGCCGCGCAGCAGGCGCGCATACACCGGCCCTTTGTGCGCGGCCATCGCGGGCACCATCTGCTCGATGTCCAGCGCGTCGCACGGATCGATCACGGTCATGTTCGGCATCGCGCGCATCAGCGCCAGATCCTCGGCCGCCTGATGGCTCGGGCCGTAACCGGTCGTGAGGCCGGGCAACGCACACACCAGCTTCACATCGAGATTGTCCTCGGCGATCGCCTGATGGATGAAGTCGTATGCGCGGCGCGTCGCGAATACCGCATAGGTCGTGACGAACGGCTGCGCCCCTTCGTGCGCGAATCCGGCGGCCGCACCCATCAGCAGCTGCTCGGCCATCCCCATCTGGTAGTAACGCTCGGGAAATTCCTTCGCGAAGATGTGCAGGTCGGTGTACTTGCCGAGATCGGCCGTCATGCCGATCACGTTCTCGTTGGTCCGCGCGAGCTTCGCGAGCGCATGGCCGAACGGCGCGGCGCGGGTCGCCTGCCCGTCGGCCGCGATGGACGCGATCATCGCGGAAGTCTTCAGGCGCGGCTTGTTGTCGACGGTGCTCATGCGTGTCTCCCTGCTTCGAGTGCGTCGAGCGCGAGCTTCCACTCGTGCGCATCGACGCGAATGAAATGGCTTTTCTCGCGTGCTTCGAGGAACGGCACGCCGCACCCCATTTTCGTGTCGCAGACGATGATGCGCGGCTGCGGCGCGTCATGTTCGCGCGCATGGTCGAACGCGCGCTTCACCGCATCGATGTCGTTGCCGTCCACGCGTTGCGTGTACCAGCCGAATGCCTCGAGCTTATCGACCAGCGGCTCGAACGCCATGATCTGTGTCGACGGGCCATCGGCCTGCTGGTTGTTCACGTCGACGATCGCGATCAGGTTGTCGAGCTTCCAGTGCGCGGCCGACATCAGCCCTTCCCAGATCGCGCCTTCGTCCAGTTCGCCGTCCGAGAACAGGGTATAGACGAATGCGTCCGAGCCTTTGTGCTTCAGACCGAGGCAACGACCGACCGCAATCGTCAGCCCCTGCCCGAGCGAGCCGCCCGACATCTCCATCCCCGGCGTGTAGCTCGCCATCCCGGACATTGGCAAGCGGCTATCGTCGCTGCCGTAGGTTTCGAGTTCGTCGGCCGGCAGGATGCCGGCTTCGAACAACGCGGCGTACAGCGCGATCGCATAGTGACCGTTCGACAGCAGGAAGCGGTCGCGCCCTTCCCACTCGGGATCGTCGGGGCGATAGCGCATCGCGCCGAAGTACGCGACGGCCAGTACGTCGGCGATGTCGAGCGCCTGGCCGACGTAGCCCTGGCCCTGGACTTCGCCCATCAGCACGGCGTTTCTGCGGATGCAGTACGCGCGCTCGGCGAGCGTGACCGCTTCATGGATCGTTTCGGTATCCATCGATTACTCCAGTATTGGATCAGAAGGTATGCAGGTCGAATCAGCGGTTCACGGATCGCGGCACCAGGAACACCAGCAGCGCGCCGAACGCAATCGCAACGGAGATGAAGAGCAGCCCGGCGGTGGACCTGCCGGTCAGGTCGTTCAGCCAGCCGACGATCGCCGGGGAAAAGAATCCCGCGAGGTTCGCGAAGCAGTTGACCGCGGCAATGCCCGCGGCGGCCGACATCCCGCCGAGCAGCGCCGTCGGCAGCGACCAGAACTGCGACGATGACGCGAGAATGCCGGCAGACGCGATGCTCAGGCACACGATCGATGCGCCGACGCTGCCCAGCATCGGCAACGTCGCGAAACCCGCCGCCGCGATCAGCATCGGCACCGCGAGATGGAAGCGGCGCTCGCGGCGGCGGTCGGCGCTCATGCCGATCAGCGGCAACGCGACGATCGCGCACGCATACGGAATCGCGGTGAACAGCCCGACCCACAGCGGATCGGCGACACCGGCCTTGCGAATGATCGTGGGCAGCCAGAACGTCAGGCCGTACTGCCCGAGCACGACGCAGAAATAGATCGCGGCCATCAGCCAGAGCCGGCGATCGGCGACGAATGCGCGAATCGACAGGTGAGCGGTCGTGTGCGCGGCATCGGCCGATACGTTGCGCACGAGCAAGGCCTTTTCGGCATCGGTCAACCATTTTGCGCGGTCGATGCCGTCGTCGAGATACAGCAGGATCGCAAAGCCCAGCACGAACGAAGGCAGTGCTTCGAGCAGGAACAGCCACTTCCAGCCGGCCATCGACATCGCGCCGTGCAGCGAATGCATGATCGCGCCGGACAGCGGCCCGCCGATGATCCCCGCGAGCGGAATCGCCATGAAGAACAGCGACAGCGCCTTCGCGCGCCGCGCCGACGGGAACCAGTACGTGAGGTACAGGATCACGCCCGGCGCAAAGCCCGCTTCGGCGACACCGAGCAGAAACCGCAGCGCATAGAACGCGGTAGGCGACTTCACGAACACGAAGCTCGCGGATATCACGGCCCACGTCAGCATGATGCGCGCGAGCCAGCGGCGCGCCCCGACCCGATGCAGGATCAGGTTGCTCGGCACTTCGAACAGAAAGTACCCGAGGAAAAATATGCCTGCGCCCATTCCGTACACGGTCTCGCTGAACCGCAGGTCGTTGAGCATCTGCAGTTTCGCGAATCCGACGTTGACCCGGTCGAGATAGGCACCGAGGTAGCACAACATCAGGAACGGGATCAGCCGGCGCGCGACCTTCGCATAGGTCGCCGCTTCGAACGTCTGTACATCGCCCTGTTGCAGCATCTCGCCGTGAACCGGCGGTGCGGGATACTTTGCTCTCATGTTTGTCTCCTGCCACGGCCCCGGGTTGTCCCGGGTGCATGATGGGCGGCGCCGCACGTGTCGCGGCGCCGTTTTCAGTGGATCAGCATCCCGCCGTTGACGTCGAGCGTGATACCCGTCAGATAGCTCGACAGGTCGCTCAGCAGGAACAGGCATGCATGGGCGACATCGTCGGCTTCGCCGAGGCGGCCGAGCGGAATGCCCTTGATGATGTCCGCGCGCATGTCGGGCGTCAGTTTGTCGCCGGTGATGTCGGTCTGGATCAGGCCCGGCGTGATCGAATTGACGCGGATATGGTCACAACCGAATTCACGCGCCATCGCCTTCGCGAGCCCAAGCACCCCGGCCTTCGCGGCGCTGTAGTGCGGCCCGCCGAAGATGCCGCCGCCGCGCTGCGCGGATACCGACGACATGCACACGATGCTGCCGCCGCGCTGCTCCTTCATCGCCGGCAGAACGGCTTGCGACATGTACAGCGTGCCGCGCAGGTTCACGTCGACGATCGCATCGAAGTCGCGCCCGGAAATCTCCATCGTGCGCACGGGTTGCGTGATGCCGGCGTTGTTGACGAGGCCGTCGATGCGGCCATAGCGTTCCAGCGTCGCACGGGCTGCGGCCACGCACGCGTCGCGGTCGGTCACGTCGCAGGCCAGGCCGAGATGGTCGCGCCCGAGTTCGGCGGCTGCCGCCTCTGCGTCTTCCCGACGAAGGTCGAGGATCGCCACGCGTGCGCCGTGGGCGGCCAGTGCCCGGGCAGTGGCCTTGCCGATACCGCGCGGCGACGCGGCGCCGGTCACGATGATGGTCTTCTGGTCGAGCAACATCGGTCGTCTCCTGTGTGTTGATGTGTGCATGGAGTGTCGGCTCCCCTGACACCCGCATCAACGCGGAAACGCTCAGCCATAGTTGAGAAAAATTCAGATGACGGCGCGCGGCCGGTGCTGCAGCGCGATATCCCCGGGGGCGCGGCCGAACGGCCCGCTCAACCCGTTTGCTGATGAGCCGCGACTTCTCGCTCGATCCAGGCAAGGAAGCGCTTCACGCGCGGCAGCTCCGCGTTCTGCCGCGGGTAAACGAGATGATGTGCGCCGACTTCGACCGCATGGGCCGAGCCGAACACCGGCACCAGCAGCCCTTCGCGGATCTTCACCGACGCGAGCATCAGGCTTTCGAGCGCGATGCCGAGGCCGAGCGCGGCGGTTTCGAGCGACATGTATGAACGGTCGAATGAAAAATCGAAGGTCTTCTGGGCCGCCTGCGGCACGCCGGTTCGGCCGAACCACTGCTTCCACTGGACCAGCGGCGTTTCTGAATAGATCAGACGATGCGCTAACAGGTCTTCCGGCGCCTTGACCGGATGCCGTTCGAGATAGCGCGGCGACGCGAGCGGCGCGATGAACTCGCCGCGCACGGTCCGGACCTCGAGGTTATCCCAGTTGCCATAGCCGTGCCGGACGTCGATATCGTAGAAACCGTTCGAGAACGACACGTTTTCGTAAGAGCACGCGAGGTTCAGCTGGATATCGCCGTTCGCCTCCTGAAACGACGACAGCCGCGGCAGCAGCCACATCAACCCGAAGCTCGGGCTCGAATGCACGCGCAGGATATCGACTTCGGTGCGGCTCGACGCGCGCTCGGTCGCGCGGCTGAGATCGGCCAACGAGCCGGTGACGTCGGCCAAATAGCGTTCGCCGGTCGGCGTGAGGACGAGGCCGCGCCCCGAGCGCTGAAACAGCGGCTGACCGATCTGCGATTCGAGGTTGCTGAGCTGATGACTGACGGCGGACGCGGTCAGGCCGAGCTCTTCCGCCGCGCGGTTGACGCTTTTGGTCCGGGCGACGCTTTCGAACGCGATGATGGCCTTGAGCGGCGGGATACGCATATTGGAATCTTGGGAAATTTGCAGAACGCCGGCAATGCGATATCGCGCTCGGGCGATCATCCAGGCAAAGCCAGTCCAATATATTACGCGTCAAATTCCAGGGCGCCGGATGGCCTCCGTTCACCGTAGACCCACAAGGTTGTCCTCGTTTGCGAGGAGCGCATCGCGCTCTCTTTCACTGCACAACCGCGCACGTCCTAACTCAGCTCCTGAAGTTTCGACGTAGAAACTTCGAATCGCGAATGTGTTCCAAGGCAATGCCAGCAAGGCCTTGCGCTCCAGCCCCCAAAACCGGACTTCCCTTACCCCAGTCCGAACACTAAAAAACAACTAAAAGGCGGACGCGACGAAGCCCCGGATCCGGCGAGCGCGGGACGTCGGCAGCGTTCTCGGCAGCATCCGAACGACTCGTCGTGTATTAGCGATCGGCACGATTACTTGGTCAACTGCATCCCCACGACCTTCGAGGCCGACACGTCGAAAGTAGCCGTGTACTCGCACCCGGCTACTTGCCCGTAACGCTCGATCAGGCAGTCCGCGAAATCCGCCATCGCGGAGTGCCTTTCCTCGACCGAACCAGTCGCGCTCAGATGCCGGGGCTCGCTACTTCGGCGGATCTTCGAGGGCTGCCACCGGCACCGGGCCTCTTGCCTCGTCGCGAAGTGATTCGATGAACCGTCATCTCCCGATGGCTGACTCGAGCACGCTCGAGTCAGTGCTGAGCGCTCGCCAGCTCATCAGAAAACCTCAGCAGTTCAAACCGCGTTCCCGCAACGGACGAGCGATGGTCCGGAAAGTATCGCTGCGCGACGGGACAAGCGGTCACGAAGCGAGTGTGCTTGCGCCGCCCAATAACAGGCATTCACGCACCGAACACAGCGGGCTCGACCATTTGCTTGCTCCACAGCCATTCGAGCAGCTGTTGCGCCCTGGCCGCTTCCATCGATCTGCAGAGAAACGCAATCAGCTCGAGTGGATGCGTTGCCCGCGTCAGCATGTCGAGGAGCGGAAACAGCGCCACGCCATTCCAGAACGCGACGGGTCGATCAAGACTCGGATGCTGCAAGGCGGGATGCGCGGTGACGCGGTCGCCGGTCGCGCAAGGCACCACGACGATGCCGGTATTGCGGGCGAAGCGGATCGGACTGTGCAAGGACAACGGAGGCACGGGTTCGCCGGGCTGCGGCTGGTCCGACGGCACGCGCGCCCATTCCTCTTGCAGCGCGCGCGTCATGAGGTCTACGCGCGCCGCGATTTCGTCGCCGGGCGAGGACGTCGCAACCGGATCGGACGTCAACGCGGGCGTCGAGCGCAGGCGCCAGAAAGGCGATTCGGCGCACCATGCCTGACGGTAGTACCCGGCGGTCCATGCGAGGTGACGCGCCGCGCTTTCGATCAGGCGCGATTCGTAAAAGCGCCGAGCCAGTTCGCGCTCCGAGGCATCGCTTGCCCGGCACCACGTGTTGATCGCGATAGCGGCCTGCAGCGAGAAGCGCATCGCCTTCTCGACGCCCGAGGACGAGATCGGGTCGAGCGCGAACGCCGCGTCGCCGAGCTTGATGCGGCCGTCCTGCCAGGAGAGCGCGTCGACGTAGGGCGTCGATACGCACATGCGCGGCGAATCGCACCAACGCACACCTGCCATGTCCTTGAACAAGGCGCTTCGCGTGCAGGCGTTGCGCAAGACAGACTCCGGCTCGCGTTCGAGCGCGTCGTCCCGTGCGGAGGGATCGAACGTGAACATCACGCGGTAACGGCCGCCCGGCAGCGCAGCACCCCACATCCATCCGTCATCGAGCGCTTCCACGCGCGTGGCGGCATCGGCATGCGCAGCCGGTGTTTCCATCGCGGCTTCGGCCCATACCGTGGACAACCGAGGCGCGTGCAAGCGCTGCGGCTCGCGCCGGCTCTGCCGGCCCTGGGCATCGAGCAGCACGTGCGCCTCGACGGTCCGCAGCCCGTCGGGCGTAGCGATTTGCACGCACCAGGCACCGGGCGCTCCGTCGACTTGCGCGAGGCTCGCCGGCCGCAGCACTTCCACGCCGCGCGCCACGGCCAGGTGCAGCAACGCCGCATCGAATGCGGCGCGCTCCACGACGGCGCCGTCGTGCGCCACCGTCTCGATCGATTCGCTCGTCCAACGTACGCTCGTGGGCTTGCCTGCGAGGATGGGAACGGATTCGAGCACCTCGTCCGCGTCGAGGTAGTCGATGATGTTTCTGACACCCGGCGTCAGCGCTTCCCCGATCTGCGGACGAGGCCATAGCGGGCTTCGCTCGACGAGCAGCACGCGATGCCCGAGATGGTTCAAGCGCAGCGCCACGCACAGGCCAGCGGGACCGGCGCCGGTCACGAGCATGTCGAACGCGCGATTCACGCCGTTCCCGCACCGCTGGACGACGCGCCAGGCGAACCGGCAAACCACGCCGGCGCATAGCGCGCGAGCCTGCCGTGCGCGCCGATTGTATAGTGCAGCCAGCCGCGGATGTAATCGCAGGCGCTGCGTCCGCGCTCGAGGACCTCGTGATGGCATCCGCCGCCGCAAAGATAGCGCGCCCAGCATGTATTGCAGGGCTGTTGCTGGTGCACGTGACGCTCGGCGAGCCAGATCGTCTGGCGCGCCTGATCGACGCCCGTGGAAAGATGCCCCATGACGCCGGCCTCGTCGCCGACGAAGCGGTGACACGCCGCCAGCTCGCCATCGGCGGAGACGCCGAAATACCCCGCCCCTGCGCCGCACGGATACGGCCGATGCGTGCCGCGCTGGATTTCGCGCAGCGCGTTCTGCATGTTCGAGAACGGGTAGCGCTCGCCGCGCATGACCTTTTGCTCGAACGCGAGCCCGCAGGCGATCATCCCTTGCAGCATGTCTGCCATATCGTTCGGGCCCATTTCCGCGCGGCCGTTCGAAGCCCGCAGCAGCGGCGAGAAGCCGACGCTGTGGAACCCCATGTCGACGAAAGTATCGAGCGTGCTCGGCAAGTCGAGATTGAACGGCGTGACGGTCACGCGCGCCGAGACCTGCATGCGCCGCTGGCGCGCCAGCAACGGCGTCACGCGCTCGACGATGTGATCGAACGAGCCCATGCCGCCCTTGAACGGACGCAAGCGGTCATGCACGGGCGCGGGGCCGTCGAGGCTGACGGTGACAGCGAAGCCGTGCTCTTCGAAGAACGCTCCGTCATCTTCCTGCAGCAGACTGCCGTTCGTCGTCACTGAAAACTGGCATCGGATTCCGCGGGCATCGGCGCGCTCCCGCGCGTGGACAGTCGCCGCGCGCAGCACCGCGCGATTGGCGAGCGGCTCACCGCCCATGAATGCAAGATTGATCTTGCCGCCCTCGCTCGCCTGCTCGATCAGCAGGTCAACTGCCGCCAGCGCGGTTTCGAGCGGCATGTTCTTCGCCTTGCCGCCAAATTCCCCTTGCTGGGCGTAGCAATAGGTGCAGCCGAGATTGCATTTCTGCGCGACGGCAAGCGACAACGCGTGCACCGGCATCTCGGTCAACGGATCGTCGTCGATCGCCGGACGCATGTCGAGCCCGCGGCTCGCGACCAGCGAGGCGACGGCCTGCGCGTCCCCGTCCTCGATCGCCGCCTGAAACGCGTCATGCAGATCATGCGGCACATGAAACAGGCGGCTTCCGTTCACGAGCAACAGCTGCGCGCCCTCCGCATCCTCGACCACGTGGATCCCGGGATGCCGCGGGCGCGACGCCTCGACGATACGCGCCGCCATCGCCGACGCCAGCGGCGCGAGCGGCTCGACGGTGGGGTCAGGTTTCATCGGCATCCTTGCCGCGGATCACGAACTGCAGATCCTCCTGCCAGGACCGGAACAGATCGTCGTAGGACCACAACCGCGTGTCGACGCGATTGTCCGGCACGTACGTGCCTGTGCGGCGCTTGGAGAGCCACATGTCGCCGCGCGCCAGCCCGTCGTCGCCCGGCTCGACATTGACGAAGTCGGGTCGCGACGCGGCCCAGTAGTAGCACGCGCATTCGCGATAGTCGTTCTGCCAAGGCGCGCAGAGGCCTTGCGTCAGCTCGCCCGGCTTCAGCATCTCGAGGTTGAAGCTGGCGGTGTCGCCCTCGAAAAAGTGCCTCAGCGTGAGCGTCGTCTTCAGTGTCTCGGTTTTGCCGTGGTCGTAGTACACCTCTTCCAGGGCGTTCTCGTGAGCCGTGAATTCGCATTCGACCGGCTTGCCCTGCAAATGCACGATGCGGGCGATGGAGTTCGACCACTCCATGAACGACACCGCATTGGGGTTGGGCTTGCTCGCCAGCGTGACAGGATCCCCGCCTGGCAGCACCGGCCCGGTCGTGAGGACCATCGTGCCGACCTTGTGGCCGTCGAAGCTCAGCAGGCGGCGCGTCTTGAGATGCTCGTAGCCCGGCTCCGCATCGACGACGTAGTTGTTGTTCTCGACCAGGGTGATGCCGACGAATGCGCGCCGCCAGAAATTGCGGAAATCGAACTCCAGGCCCGGGAAGCAATTCGAAATCGCCGTGCGCGGCATCACCGAGGCCGGGTTGCCCACGCCGCGATGGTGAATCTGCGCGGTCAGGTTGGACGCGCGGATTTCCCCGTTGCCGGGCTGCTCGAGGTCTTTCGGAACGTTCGGGTCGTTAGCCGACATGCTTGTCTCCCTTCGGATCAGGTTGTCCGAACATCGCGTCTCGCGCCGCCTTGATCACAAGATTGATGTGGCGGCGCGTGAGCGTCAGGCTACGGCCATCCGCCCCGCGCATCAGGGCCGGCATCTTGCGCAGGCCCTCGGCGGTCAGGTCGCCGATGTCCTCGGGCTGGCGCAGCAGCTTGGCGAACCACGGCGCGCCACCCGCCGCCAGCGTGCTGAACACGCGCTCGTGCAGCGCACGCAGCGCGAGATTGTCGACGATCGATTCGGCGGCGATCGGCTCGTAATAGCGCTCGAAGTCGGCCGTGTTCTGCCGCACCATCGTGCTCGCGACGTTGAGCCTTCCGTTGACCGGGTTGCCGTTCATGACGGCGGTGTTCATGAGGCGGATCGTTTCGAGCGCACGCAGGACGATCTCCGTGGCTTCGTCGATCGATACGCTCTCTTCCGGGACATGGATGCCGTGGAGAATCTGCTCCATCTCGTCAGACACCACGCGCACCGGCATGGTATCGGGCGCATAGGCCGGCGGCCCGGCGCCGATATAGCCGTGCGCGCGCAGCGTGGAGCCGTCCTTTCTCGTCAGCACGACTTGCACGTGGCCATCGCATTCGTCGTCGAGATAGCCCCAGCTGACTTGATTGCCATCCTTGTCGGCGTATCCGGCAAAAATCTGCGCGGGGTTGGTCGGCGCGGGATGCTCCTTCGTGGGGCCGCCCGCCTCCCTGAAGCCGAGCCACTTGCCCGGCGTCTCGGCGTAGAGCAGGAGATGGTCGCGATCGATGACGGGATCGAGCTTCAGCTCGTCTTCGCGTTCCTTGTCCGAGGTGCGGCGCACCAGCCGCGTACCGTACACGATACCGGCGGCAGGGGTGTAGCGCAGGCGGATCTCGGGGAACTGCGCCGTCGGCTTGACGAACTGGACGTGGCCGAGCGGAAGATGCCGCCCCGGGCGAAAGTGCTCGCAATGGCCATGCATCGCGTGCCGCTTGTGATCCTTGAGGCCGGTCAGGTTCGCGTGGATCTTGTCGTTCGCGTCGTTGGTGCGGCGGTAGATCTTGATGTTGCCCAGATGGATATCCCAATGCAGGGCGTCGAGATCGAGTTGTTCCGCCGCGAGCAATTGCAGCGTGAGCGGCTGCAGCGTATGGGGCGCCTCGCTCGTGCGCGCAAACACTTCGAGAAAAGGCGCGACAGGCCGCACCTTCTTGTTCTCGTCCTTGAAGCGAATCGTGTCGGGCACATAGGCCTTCACGATCTCGCCGCTTTCGGGATCCACCTCCAGCGTGGTACGCGGCACGATGCGTCGAAAGTCGAGCGGGTTGTCGGGATCGACGACGAGGTCGAACGCTTCCAGCGGCGTCGCCGCAGCGCCCAGCCTGCCGACCGCGATGGGCGGCAAAATCCGGAGTTCCAGTATCGGCATGTGCGGCTCCTAGAGTAGCGCCAGGTCGACGTCGCCGGACAGGATGCGTCTGGCGACGGCGGCCAGGTTCCTGTCGGCTTCGCGCAGACTGAGCAAATACGGATGGCGGCCGGCATCGGTCTTGGCCAGCAAGTCCACCACGAGGTTCTCCGATGCCGCGAGCAGATCGAGGTGCCCGCGCCAGCGGTTTGCCTCACCGAACGGGCTGTCGAGCGTATAGGGCATCTGGAACGGCGGCCCCGCGAGCGGTGCGTCCGGCGCGATCGACACGCGCGACTGCATCAGGATCTCCGAGAGCGCGCGCAGGTTGTACATCTCGCCGAAAGCCGCATTGACGATCGTGCCGCGCGGCGTGAACTGCCCGGCCGCATTGAGCCCGCCGTAGAGCGTGAAGCTGTGGATCAGGTACTGCAACAGCATGCGGTAGCGCAGGTTGAACAGCGACGCCCACAGCTGAGTCACCGGCTCGGTGATCGGCGTCACGGGTGCGCCGCCCTGCTCCGGCTCGAGCTCGGGGTCGAGCGCCACGTAGGGATTGACCGCGACGGGCCGCGACGGCCGCCAAGTGTCGTCTACCTTCGCCGCATGCAGCTCGGCCGCCGCTGCCGGGTACGCTTCCGTCCAGGCTTCTTCGAGAAAGTCGTCGGGGCGTGCGGCAAGCCAGATGTCGACGCCGCACAGCTCGCCTTCGAGGACCGCGAGCATCTCGACATAGATCCGCAAAAAACGCACGAAATGCGAGGGATCCTTGCCGTGGGGCGCCTCCCCTTGCGCGGAGATTTTATCCAGCGCGTTCACCGCGTCGTCGCGCGAGGTGGCGGGCATCACGAGCACGTCCGGCGTTCCGCCTAGAACGCGACCGCCGCCGCTGCCCCTGTGGCCGCCCTTGTACCCGCGTCCCCATTCGGCGAAATCCGCCTGGCAGCGGTAGGTGTCGGCCTGGAAGACATCATCGGGCAGGTGGTGCTTGACGAGCGGAATCAGCGTATGAAACAGCTCGGTGACCTGATGAGGATTGGAGGCCTGCTCACCGACGCGCCGGCGGATATCCTTGCCCAGCTCGCCGCCGTCCCAATGGAGCGGCGCCTCCGTATAGACGTATTTCGCGAGCGAATCCAGCGTCAGCGGTTCGAGCATGAAAGGGAACGGATAGAACGGCGTATCCCACGGGTAATCGTCACGCTCGAAATGCAAGGGCGAGCCGATCAGGCGCAGCACGTTCTGCACCGTGATCAGGTGGCCCATCTCCTCCTTGGCGATGCCGAGGATGGTTTCCTGCCAATTGCGGACCGTGTCGCGAAACGCCTCCGGCACTTGCGGCCCGCCCAGCGAATAGCCGGCGTACAGATACTGGACCATCAGGCAATGTTCGATTTCCGCGTCGATGGACAGCAGATAGGTGACGTAGTCGCGCGTCGATAGCTCATGCTTGTGCAGAGGCTTGGTGGAAGGGTCTTCGGCGACCTGCTCGCCAAGCGCAAGCCGCCGTAGGGATGAACCGCCGGGCGCGAGATGCCGCCACAGTCTTAGAGATTGCATTGCCGCTCCTTATTACTACGTCTGAAATAGAGGGTCGTGCAGTACTGCAGGGAATGGCTGGTATTTCGGTATTGATGCGCGCCAAACGTCTTTCAACCAGCCGCGCGGTCATTCGAGCGGGCGCGTCGCCGCCCCTCCCGCTCGTCTTTCCCGGCGGCGGGGATATTGCCCTCTGTCGACTTGACTGACGGATCGCCGAACCACAAGGTGCCGACCGTGTCCATGAGCGGCTGCGGCGTCAAGCCTTGCAACTCGTCCCAATACGGGATCGACTGCTTGACCAGCTTGACCATATAGGCGTCGGGATAGGGAATGCGGAACTGGCGCGACACGCCGGCCGAGCTGCCAAGCTGGTTCACGAAGGTGAACTGCTCGAGCACCAGCGTCCTGGCCTTGCGCTTGCCGAGATGGTAAGCGGTCGATAGGCCCATGGGCCCTCCACCGACAACGATGACGTCAAAGCGTTGCGTTGCGTCGTGCATGTGGGGCTCCAGGGCATCCGGAAGCACATCGATTACAGCGATCCGTGAGATCACGGTCCCGATTGATGCAGCAATGGCCGAGTCGCTAGGCGAGCTTCAGAGAGGCTTCGGAAAACGGAATGGATGACGCCATTTTCATGGTTGGCGATGCGTCGCCGTCCGTCTCACGCTTAGCTAGTCGCTGCGGTCGAATTACATGCGAGCGGCGGTATGTGAGCAAGCTGGCAATCCTGACAGGAGGTGAGATCTCAATCGCGGTGCGTCGCGGCGAATCAGGGTTTCTTCCTATGTTTTTGTGGCCGATGTACGCGTGGTACATGACCTCGGACCGGATCGATAAGGATGCTCCAATCGCCCGGGCCGTAGACATCAAGTCCAAGTTCGATCAGGCCGGTAGCCGCAGCTTCAAAAGCTGCTTGATCTCACGTTGCCTCGATCAATTCGCTCTTGCGCACCATCGTCAGGAAAATGAGGCGCAGGGCGAGCCGGATCGTCGGGTAGGTCGCCACCTACTCCAACAGTCGATGCATGAGCCGAATTTCCAACGTCGACAGGACCCGGTCCTTCGGCATAAACGTGGCAATCGATGCGACGCCAACCCCGTCAGCGGGGTTCGCGATTTTCCGCCGTGCAGAATCGCTTGAGCATAAATCTGCTTCGCGATATCGCGAAAATGAACTGTAGTAGACCTACTGATTCAAGTCAGGCTCGCGCAGGTGATACACCGCGCCCGGCGCAAACGCGTAAGGCTCGCTCACATTCGTCACGAACCAGGTTACCGCTTTGTGCTGAACCTGAGTTTGGTTGGGCAATCGCGCTGTAGCGATAAAAGAACAGTTCGCCGGCGATGCCATTGGACGCGCACACGAGCGTGACGGGGCGATCACGCAGGTGCCGCGCGGCTGAGCGGCTGAGCGACGGGTCCCTGCCAGCCACGGCCGGGCCCGCTCGACGCGCGGCCTCAGCGAAACGACCAGTTTCGATGCGCGAAGTAGCTGGTGAACACAGGTGCCCCGACGCCGGCCAGGTGCGCCAGGTCCTGCGCATGCCAGCCGAAGCCGATGGCCGGCATCAGGTGCTGGGCGAGCCCCATGCTGACGGCCCAGGTCTGCAGCAGCGCGAACAGGTTGACGGCCGTGAAGGCGGCCGCCGAGCGCCAAGTGCGCTGGCCGCCCGCGCCGAACACGTAGCGGCGCGCCAGTAGGTAGCCGCAGCTCACGCCCACCACCCAAGCCAGCACGATCGCCGTGGTATAGGGCAGCCATAGGCTGAACAGCATGCGCGAGCCGAGGTTGGCCGCCGCCGCGATGCCGCCGGTGGCGAGAAAACGCGCGAAGCGGTGCGCGCCCTCTCTCCCGACCGCCGTCGTCGCCGTTCCCGCTCCCGCGGCTCCGGAACCCGGCGCGCTCATAGCATGCGCGCCATCCGGCGCGCCAGGCCGATGCTTTCGGAGATCCCGCGATCTTCCGGGTAGTAGTGGCAAGTATCGGCCACCAACAGGCCTTCCACCGGCGTGCGGATTGGCGGCAGCCGATCGAGGAAGCCCGGGCCGCAGACAGGCTGCGCGTGACGATAGCGGTTCACCCTCACCTCCAGCACATCCTCGGCGCTCAGTGCCGGATTGATGCGACTCAGGTAGCTGACCACCTTGGTCTCGTAGGCCGCATCCGGCTCGGCGTACTTCGGATGCGTGCCCGGCATGTAGAACGGCACGTAGACCACATGCGCATCGAGCGGGCGCAGGTTGGTGTATTCGACGATGCCTGGGATATCCATGGCGGGATCGTTAACGTTGAGCCAGAAGTTGTCGCTCACCTGCTTCGCCAGCTTGACGATCACACAGACCACGGCGACGTTCGGAATCGCGCGCCAGGCGTCGAGGATCTCGGCCGGCAGGTCCGGCATCAGGCGCGGCGCGTGAGCCAGCGGCACGGTGCTGATCACCTGCTCGAAGCGCTGCTCGCCGGCGGCGGTGAGCACGCCCCTCACGCGGCCCGCCTCGATCAGCACGCGCTGTACCGGCTGGCCGAGCCGCAGCTCGCCGCCGCGGCGCTCGATCTCGGCGCGCATCGCCTCGAGCAGCACCGCCGAGCCGCCCTCCAGGTAGCCGAGCTTCTCGCGCATCAGGCTGTAGCGCGAGCGGCCGATGCGGCGGATGCGACTCCAGATCCAGGCGGCCGAGAGATCCTGCGCGTGCTCGTAGAACTTGTAGTCGAACAGGCGCCGCCACAGCACCTCCCAGGCTTCCTCGCCGATCCAGCGGCGGATCCAGCCGGTCGCCTCGATGCGGTCCAGGTCGCGCCAATGGTCGCGCCGCGTCGCCAGCAGCGCATGCAGCCCGTAGCGGAACTTCGCGATCCAGCCCAGGCCGCGAAAGCGCAGCAGCGCGAGCGGATTGCCCCAGCGCTGCACACGGTTCCGGTAGAAGTAGCCCATGCGCGTCTCGACCCAGCGCAGGCGGTCCTCCAGGCCCAGCTCGCGCAACACCTCGAAGAAAGCATGGTCCGAAGCGGCATGGAAGTGGTAATAGCGTTCGATGTCGATGCCGCCGAAATCGAAGGAGGCGGCCATCCCGCCGATCCGGTCGTCGGCCTCGAACACCACCACCCGGCGCCCGTCGCGCGCGAGCTGGTAGGCCACGCCGAGCCCCATCGGCCCGGCGCCGAGCACGGCCACTGCCGGCTTGTCGCTGCGTCGCTCCATCGGGCCTCCCTCAGAAATCCAGCTGGACGCGGCTGTAGACCGGGTCGCCGAAGGTCTCGCCGACCGCCTCGCGCAGCGAGGTGGCGCGCACCCCGAAGATGCGCTCCCAATCGATCACCTCGAATTCGTCGCCGGCCGTCAGCGCCCGCAGCTGCGCGGCGGTAAACGGCGGATCGCGATCGAACCAGGCATAGATGGTCAGCAGCGCATGGAACAGCCGGTACGGGATCCTGACGATCGCGCAGCGTGCGCGCACCGCGCGGCGCACCTCGCGGATCAGGTCGATGTAGTCGACGCGCTCGCGGCCGCTGATGTTGTAGACCTGGCCGCGGATGCGCGCCTCCAGGCAGGCCACGATCACGTTGCAGAAGTCGCCCGCGTAGAGCGGCTGGCGCACGAAGCGCCCCGAGCCCGGCACCGGGAACACCGGCACGCGCTGCATGAAGCGCGACAGCCAGCCCAGGTGCTTGCGGTCGAACCAGCCGAACATCAGGGTCGGGCGCAGCACCACGCAGTCGATACCCGAGGCCAGCACCATCTGCTCCTGCTCGCGCTTGGTCTGCGTGTAGAAATCGTCGCCGACCGACTCGACCACCGAGGAGCTGATGTGCACCGTATGCGGCACGCGGTGCAGGCGGATCGCCTCCAGCACCTGGCGCGTGCTGTCGAGGTTGTTGCGCACGAAGGGCTCGCGCGTCGGCCCGCCGATCTGCGCCTGCAGCATCACCACCGCGTCCGCGCCCTCGAAGTGGCGGGACCAGTCGCCCGGCTCGGCCAAATCGGCGTATTCGGCGACGATGTCAGGATGCAGCCGGCGCAGCACCGCCAGGTTCGCGCGATGCTTGTCGAGCACCACAATCTCTTTCACACCGCGGCGCTTGAGCCGCGCCACCAGGTTCTGTCCGACGAGCCCGGCGCCGCCGGGCAGGATCACTCGCAGGTTCACAGGGACACTCTCTTGAAAAGGAAGCCGGGCATCCAGCGGATCGCGCACATCACGCCCGCCCAGAACCACGGCGTGTAGATCGCGTCGCGACGGCGCGCCACCGCGCGCACGATGTCGGCCGCCACGCGCTCGGGCCGCGCCACCAGCGGCCCCGGCAATTGCAGATGGGCTGTCATCGGCGTGGCGACGAAGCCGGGCTTGATCACCAGCACGTGCACGCCCGATTTCGCGAGCCGCGCGCGCAGGCCCTCGCAAAACGCCACCACGGCAGCCTTCGCGGCGCCATAGAGGTAGTTCGAGGGCCGCCCGCGATCAGCCGCCACCGAGGCGATCACCGCGATCGTGCCGGCGCCGCGCGCGGCCATCCGGTTGGCCAGCGGCGTGAGCAGCGCGATGGTGGACAGCCCGTTGGTGCTGAACTCGCGCACCGCCAGCGCAGCGTCGCGCTCGCAGGCGGCCTGCTCGGGCAGCGAGCCGTGCGCGACCAGCGCAAGCTCGATCGGGCCCAGCGCGCGCTCGGCCGCCTCCAGCATCGCCGCGTGCGTGTCGAGCGCATTGGCGTCGAATTCGAGGGTCGCGACGCGCGACGCTCCGCGCAGGCGCAGGTCGTCGGCGATCTGTTCGAGCCGGCCGGCGCGCCGGCCGGCCAGGCACAGCGCGGCGCCCTCGCCGGCCCAGCGGCGTGCACATTCGGTCGCGATCGCCGAGGTCGCGCCCACGATCAGGATGGTCTTCATGTCTGGGTGGTCCGTTGCCAGAAACGCGACTGGATCGCCGGGTCGCGCAAGGCCTCGACACGCGTCCAGGCCGGATAGGCGCGCCGGAAGTCCTCGCCCGACATATGAGCGTCCTTCGCGGGATAAAGACGGCCGCGCGCGCCGCGCACGATCGCGTCGAGTCGCGCGAACAGCGCCGCGTTGCGCGCGTCGTGCTGGGCGAAGTCGAGCGCGAGCGAGGTGCCCTCGAGCGGGAACGACAGCAGCCCCGGCGAGACCAGCGCCCCGCAGCGCTTGAGCACGGCCAGGAAGGAACCGGCACGGCTGGCCGCAATCGCCGCCAGCATCTCGCCTATCGCGTCGCGCGCATCGGCAGCCGGCACCACGCACTGGTATTGCTGGAAACCACGCCGGCCATAGATACGGTGCCATTCGAGCAGGCCGTCGAGCGGATAGAGGAACGGCAGCAGGTCGACCCGCGCGCTGCCGGCGGCGCGGCCGGCGCGCCAGTAATGCAGGGCGTTGAAGGCCGGCACCGACAGGCGGTTCACCAGCGAGAACGGCGGCGTGAACGGCACCGTCAGCTGGCGCGTCGACGGCCGGCTACGCATGCCGGAGCGGCCAGCCGCATTGCCCTTACCCCCATCCTGCTCGCTCTGACCGCGCGTTTCAGCCGGCGCCGCATCGGCCACCGTCAGCACGCCGCGACCCAGCGCCTTGCCGCGGCTGCCGCAATCGATCCAGGCCACGCTGTACTCGTGGCGCGCATCGTGCTCGTTCGACAGCGCGAAGAACTCGTCGAGTCCGCCGAAGCGCATCTGGCGCAGATCGACACGAGCCGAGGGCACCTGCATCAATTGCAACTCGACCCAGCTGATCACGCCGGTCAGGCCGAGTCCGCCGATGGTCGCCGCGTACAGCTCGGGATGGCTTCGCGCATCGATCTCGAGCGGCCCGAGATCGGAGCGCACCAGGCCGAAACGCGTGACATGGCGGCCGAAAGTGCCGCGTATGTGATGGTTCTTGCCATGCACGTCGTTGGCGAGCGCGCCGCCGAGCGTCACGTAACGCGTGCCCGGCGTGACGGGCAGCATCCAGCCGCGCGGCAGCGCCGCATCGAGCAGCACGTCGAGCGTCATGCCGGCTTCCGCGCGGATGCGGCCCGTCTGCCAGTCGGCATCGATGAAGCGGTCGAGCGACTTCATCCACAGCACCTGGTCGGAGACGGCCAGGCAGCTGTCGCCGTAGCTGCGGCCGTTGCCGTAGGCCAGCACCGAAGCCCGCCGCCCGCTCAGGCCGCTCAGCAGCGCGGGCAGGCTGTCGCGCCAGTGCACCGGCGCGCCCGTCTGAGGATGGCGCGGATAGCGCGCCCAGGATCGCAGGCCGGTCGTGCTCATATCGCGCTGACGAAGACCAGCGCGAACAACGCGGCCACGCCGAGGCTGGTGGCATCGGTGGCGGCGAACAACACCGGGTCGCTGTTCATCTGGCCGCGATTGGTGATGATCCAGGTGCGGCTGACCCAGTACAGCAGCAGCGGGCAGGACAGCCAGATGCGTTGCGGATTGGCGTAGAGCATCAGGGTGGCGGGATCCTGGATGTAGAGCGCGAGCACCAGCACCGACAGGTAGCCGGCCGCCGCGCCCAGCGCCAGCACGATGGCGCGGTCGTCGCTGACGTAGCCGCGCCCGCGCGCCTGGCCGCCGGCCAGCGCCACCAGTTCGGTGTAGCGCTTCACGAGCGCGAGGCTCAGGAAGATGCACATCGAGAAGGCAAGCAGCCAGAAGCTCAGGCGCATGCCGAAGGCGGCCGTGCCGGCCGCGAGCCGCGCCGTGTAGAGCGCGGCCAGCGCGATCACGTCGACGATCACCATGCGCTTGAGCACGAAGGAATAGGCCACAGTCAGCGCGTAATAGGCCGCCAGCGCCCACGAAAATGCGCTCGGCAGGCAGCTCAGCGCGATCGCCAGCGAGGCGGCCAGCAACAGCGGAAAGGCGATCGCGCCCGAGAGCAGTGACAGCGCCCCGCTAGCGAACGGCCGATGCCGCTTGACCGGGTGATGGCGGTCGTCGTCGAGATCGACCAGGTCGTTGAGCACGTAGACGCTGGAGGCACACAGCCCGAAGGCGAAGAAGGCCAGCAGGCCCTGCCAGAACATCGCCGGCTCGCCGGCGCGATGCGCGGCGAACAGCGGCACGAACACCAGCAGGTTCTTGAGCCATTGATGCAGGCGCAGCGCGCGGGCCCAGACGCGCAGCGTGCCGGCGCGCGTGTCGATCACGTGCTCGACGTTGCCGTTGCGCTGCGCCTCGCGCGCGATGCGCCGGGGCGCGTTGACCACGTAGGCGCGCTCGGCCGCGCGCCAGGCGGAAAGATCGTCGCGGGAATTGCCGACGTAGTCGAAACCCTTGTCGCCGTAGGCGCCCACCAGCGCGTCGCGTTTGTTGTCGGCCGACAGGTTGACGGCGCCGTCGCTGGCGAAGGTGCGATCGAACAGGCCCAGGTGGCCGGCGATCGCATTGGCGTAGTGCGAGGCGCTGGCGGTGGCCAGCGTGATCGGCCGGCCCTGGCTGCGCTCGGCGCGCAGCCATTCGAGCACCGCGCCGTTGTAGGGCAGGCTCGTCACGTCGACGCTGGCGGCCTCGGCCAGGCGCTGCTTGAGGCCGGCCTTACCGTCCTGCAGCAGCCACAGCAGCGGCCGATAGAAGCGATGCGGCCAGCGCTTCAGGTAGGCGAGCCCGGACTCGACCAGCATGTCCGACTGGATCAACGTCCCGTCGAGATCGACGACGAGTATCTTGTCAACTTGCATGAATCGCCTCGTCGGGATCAGCGCGCGCGGGAGTCGGCAGGCTTGCGCGCGACGATGAAGAACTGCTTGCCGAGCAGCGGCCAGACCGGCGGCAGGCGCAGGTAGAGCCAGACCAGCGCCGGATGCGTGGGCAGCGCGCCCTGTGTCGTGTAGGGCAGGAAGCGGTCGATCGAGCGCTCGATCTCGAAGCCGGCCAGGTGGAGCGCCTCGGCCAGCGACTTGTCGGTCAGGCCAAGGTGGTGGTCGTAGAAATCCCAGTAGGCGCCCGCCAGGTAGCGCAGGTTCGGCCCCAGGATCAGGTAGCGCCCGCCCGGCTTCAGCGCGCGCCGCACCGAGCCCAGGAAGGTGTCGAGGGTGGCCTTGTCGGGCAGGTGTTCGAGGAAGTTCGAGGTGAACAGCAGGTCGGCCTGGCCCGCCACCAGCTCGCCAACCTGGGTGGCCGCCGCCTGGTGGAACTCGATGCCGGCCTCCAGGCTGCGGCGCGCGTCGGGGTTCAGGTCGATCGCGATGCGGCGCCGGGCCCGCACGTGGTTGATGAATTCGCCGTAGCCCGAGGCGACGTCGACCACCGTGTCGCCGGGCGCCACGTAGCGCTTCAGGAAACTGCCGTAGATTGTCCGCCAGATCGCGTTCTTGCGCGCCAGCACGTGGTCGGCGAAGCGCTTGCGATAGAGCAGTGCCAGTTGGTTCGGGTTCATCTCAGGGTCCTCAGTCGGCGAACTTCAGCGCCACGCGCGTATTGCTGCACGACACCACCTCGCCCTCGCTGGCATAGGCCACGCCGAGCATCTGCCTGCCGTGCAGCCCGGCCGGGTCGAGATAGGCGGTGTAGCCGAGATCGGGCAAGGGGCCGGCGCCGATCATGTCCTGCACGTCCAGGCGCGGCATGGCGCGGGTCGGCGCGTAGCGCACGTGGCCGCTCGCATCGGTCAGGCTCAGGTAGGTGCGCTCTGGCGGCCGCATGGTCTGCTGCTGTGCGACGAGCCAGCCTTCGGCCGACAGCACGTGGTCGATACGCGCGCTGGCTGGCGCCGGATAGGTTTCGTTGAGCACCAGCAGGCCGCCCATGCAGGCGCCCTCGCGGCGCCGCGCGGTGCGATCGGCCGGCGCGAGATCGCCGAGCGGGTCGTGCTGGAACAGGCTGGCGGGATCGGCTGCCGGCGTGACCGGCGCAGGCGTCAGCGTCACGCGGTAATGGCTCTGCCAGGCATAGGCGCCGCCTTCGGCCGCCTCCACCGTGAAGCGCGTCACCTGCTGCGAGCGCAGTGTGCCGGGCGCGCCGTACATCAGCGCGAACTCGGTCGAATTGCGCACCAGCGGGCTCAGCACGAAGCCGGCGCGGGCCATGCCGGAGACCAGCTTGTAGTCGTGCTCGCTGCCGTCGCGCAACGTGACGTGGATGCGCAGGGCGGCCGGCTTCAGCGCGAAGGCGCGCAGGCGCCCCGCCAGGCTCGGTTCGACGTCCAGCTTCGCCATCAGCGGCACGGCCGAATCGGGCACCGTGACGGGCGCGCCCAGCATCGCGTCGGCCTTGAGCACCGGCACCTGCGGACTGGCTGGCGCCGGCGCGTGCGCGAGATAGAGGAAGTTGTCGCGGAATGCCACCGGCCGGTAGTCGCGCATCAGCACCGGCCAGCTCGGGCCGTCGTCGAGCGTCGGGTACTTGCCGTCGATCGGCGTGACCCGCATCAGCACCGTGTCGGGCGCGCGCGCGCCGGCCAGGTGCGCCGCGTTCAGGCCCGCCAGCATCGGACTGTAGGCCGCGTAGCTCTGGATCACCGGGCGCGGGTTCCACTGGTTGCCGGCCGCAATCAGATCCGATTGCCAGAACGAGTAGATGTCTGAGCTGCCCTTCATCAGCGGCACCTCGTGCTCGCGGTGCAGCGCCGCGAGGCGTGCCCGGTAGGCCTGCGCGAGCGCATCGCCGCGCGCGCGCAGCGCGAGGCCCTCGCTCACGCCGAGCGCGGTACGCGCGACGTTCATCGCGTAGCGCGCGGGCGTCGCCTCGGTGTAGTGCAGCGCGATCGCCCAGCCCGCCGCCGCGCCGAGCACGGCCAGCCCCGCGCCCGCCCAGGACCGCGCGGCCAGCGCGAACACCAGACCCGCGAAGGCGATAGCGCTGGCGGCGATCAGCGCGTGATCGTCGTGGCGCACGAAGCCGCCCTTGAAGCAGAGGAACAGGAAGGCCGCGAAGGACAGCAGCAGGAAGGCGCGCAGCCTGAACGCCTCGCCGCGCCGCAGGGCGATCGCGGCGAACAGCGCCAGCGCCGGGAGCAGGTAGAGCGCGAGATCGATGGCCGGGCCGTCCAGCGCCATGCCCTCCTCGTAGCCCGAGATCATTGCCACCAGCGAATGCAGGTAGGGCCCGAGCGCCGCCAGCGGCTGGCCCGCCGCCAGCCACAGCGCCATGGAGGCCAGCGGCGGCGCGAGCAGCATGACCAGCGCGACGCCCCAGGCGCGGCGGCTGGCCAGCAGCAGCACGCAGAGCAGCAACGCAGCCGCGCAAGCGGGCAGCATCGAGCCTTTCACCAGTGGCAGCAGGCCGAACGGCGCGAACATAAGCAGCGCGGCAAGCGGCTTGCGCCAGGCCGAGCCGGGCTCGACCTGCGCGTCGAGCCCGCGGCAATGGCGATACCAGGCCGCCGAAACCAGCAGCGGATAACCGAGCAGCAGCACGTCGCGCGACAGCGCGCCGGCGATCATCAAGGCTAGCAGCAGGGGCAGCACGCGCCCGGCGCCGCACGTGAGCTGCAGCGTCGCGCTCGCGTAGCCGAGCAGAAACACCGCGCTCGCGGCCAGCATCAGGCCGTCGGTGGCGGGATGGAACACGCGCGTGAACACGCCCGCATACGGCCCGAGCGTGAAGACGATGTCGCGGCCGAACACCAGGCCCTGCGCCAGCGCCTGGTTCAGCGCGGCCATCCACGACGGATCGAGCCCCTCGCCCGGCATTGCCGGCAGCCACGGCAGGATCACCGCGGCCAGGGCCAGCACCGCTAGCCATCGACAGGCCAGCGCCAGGCCGCCCCGGCCCGCCTCGCCGTGCTCCCGCGCCTGCGCCTGCGTGATGCCGCCGGCCGCGGCGGAGGCCGGCATCGTCAGATCATGCTTGTCACTCACCTGCACTCTCCCTCGTCGTCGATCGGCGCCGACCGCCTTCCGGCGGGTCCGGCCATGCCGTCGTGCTTGTCTCGATACCGGCATGCATGGCCACGCCGGCCGTTTCTTAGTGCGCCGTCGCGGCGGCCGTTTCTCAGTGCGCCGTCGCGGCGGCCGGCATCGCCGCTCGCGGCACGGCGGCGCCGGCGGCCTGCGCGCTGTTCGCGCCGTGCGCCTCGACCGCCTCGCGCAGCAGTGCCGGGAAGGCCGTGAACGGATCCATCTGCGCGAAGGCGCCGGCCACTTCCCGCGCGCGCGCCGCGTAGGCCGGATCGGCCAGCATTCGCGCGACGATCGCCGGCAGTTCGCCGCGCCGCACGCGCACCGGCCTCACCGTCAGCCCCGCGCCGTAGCGCTCGATGTAGCGCATCGCCAGCAGTTGGTCCATGTTGGTCGGGATGCCGATCACCGGCGTGCCCTCGCCGAGCGCCTGGTAGCCGGTGGGGCTGCCGCCGTTGCTGATCACCAGGTCGGCGCGCCGCGCAACCTCGGCACCGGGCAGGAAGTTCGCCGTGTACAGCCCCTCGCGCGGCGCCGGCAGGTAGCGGCCGCCCGAGGTGGTCACCACCTGCAGGCCTGCCTCGAGCAGCCCGTCGACGATGCGGTCGGTCAGGCTCACGTCGCCCGAGGAGCCGAGCGAGACGTAGACCAGCGGCCGGCCTTCGTCGAGCGAGGTCCACCAGTCGGGCAGGCCGACGGCGGGCGACCAGCTCACTGGGCCGAGATAGGCGTGCCCGGCCGGCAGCGCCGCGAGCGGCACCAGCGACGGCGAGTCGTAGTAGCCAACGCGATCGCCGAAGGTCCAGCCGGCGCGGCAGGAGGCGAACGGCGGCAGGCCGAAGTGGCGGCGCGCGCCGTCCAGCGCGCGGGCCTGGAAGGCCAGCACGATGCGTCCCATCAGCGGCATCAGCCTGGGCACGAACGGCAGCCGCGACATGTTCAGGCCGCGGATCTCGGGCACCGGCAGCACCGGATCGTCCACCCCGGTGCTCCAGTAGGCGTTGATCAGCGCCACGTAGGGCACGCCGGCCAGCCGCGTGGCGACCGACAGAGAATGGCGGAAATCGCCGACCACCACGTCGGGCTCGACATGCCGGATCAGCGCCAGATCCTCTTCCGTGTACTCGATCAGTTCCCGCTTCGAATACAGGGCCGCGCCGGTCTCGATCGCATCGAGGAAGGCTTGCGCGCTTTTCGAATGGATCTCGTGATAGCGGACCGCCGGATCGTCGTGGACATCGGCATAACGCGCGTCGCAGGCGAAGTGCACCTCGAAGGCGCGCTTGTCGAGCGCCTTCGCGAGGCAATAGGGCCGCGCCACGTGCGCGAAGGTGGCCGCCTCGCCGAAGCAGAGCACGCGCAGGGGTCGGGTCGCGAAAGTCAAGATCGGATTCCTCGCCGCTGGCGCTTCAATAGACCTGGACGCGCCACAGCTCGCGCGCGGCCGAATCGCGCGACATGGCGCGGCGCCCGTGCAGCACGCTGTAGTTGTCGACCATCACGATGTCGCCGTCCTGCCACTCGTGCTCGACGAGGTACTTCGGCGAATAGGCGAGCGCGTTGACGCGCGCGACGAAATCCTCGGGCACCAGACCCGGCGTGGAGACGCCGACCTCGAAGCGCTGCAGCGAGGATTCGCTGCCCTCCTGGTAGCGCAGCAGCTTCTCGCCGGTCTCGGGATGCACGGCGATCAGCGGGAAGGTGCGCGGCACGCCGCCGAAATAGGTCATCTTCGTGTTGTAGGTCAGGCTCAGCCGCTCCCACTGCGCGAGCGTGGCGGGATCGAGATCGCGGGCGATCGCGCGCGCGTCCACCAGAGTAGTCTGCCCTTCGCCTGGCCGCGGCGCCTTGCGGCAATGCAGCGCGAACAGGGTGGCCGCGAAGTGCTCGTCCTGCTGCACCAGCGGATGCGTGAGCGGCAGCATGCTGAGGTCCCAGTGCAGCGGCACCGATTCGAAGGAATGCACATAGCCGTTCGGCTGCTCCTCGGGGATCACCTTGTGCACCGGGCCGAATTGCCAGATGTAGGGACGGCCGAACTGCGAGGTGAACGCCACCAGCGCATCCTCGTCGGCCACCTCGAAGCCGCGCAGCACCACGAAGCCGTAGCGGCGCGTGAGGGCCGCCACCGCTTCCCGCGGCAGCGCATTGCAGTCGAGGCGGCCGCTGCCGGCCCGCGGCGTGACCAGCAGGCCGAAATCCTCGCCATGCACGATTTCCATGTCGCAGTGCTCGGCCAGCGGCGCGGCGCCTTCCACGCCGCACCAGGGTTGGCCGGCGCGACCGATCACGGCCACGTCCAGTTCGTCGACGGCGGCTTGTTTGCTCAGCATGATGGTTTCTCCATTAGATCGATACACGAGGACGCCATGCCAAGGCAGCGCGGCCTCGCCGCGGCGGGCATGCATCCGGACAGGAACCTTGCGCTGCTCGGGCGCGGGGTCGTGGACGGTGAGCCGGATCCCGTCAGGCAGGCTCGCCGCAAGAAAGGCGTCGAGCGCAATGCCGCGCTCGGCCATGCGGCGCGCGGCGGCTTCGAGATCGGCAGGCGCGCCGGCGGCTTGTCCAGCCGGCACCATCGGGTGATTCGCCAGGTCGGGCGCCGGGTGTTCGGCCAAGCCGGCTGCGGCGTCGCCAGCGGCACCTTGCCCGGCCGCGCCGGCCAGGCCACGTTCGCGCGCCAGCAGGCCGCGCAGCAAGGCGACGCGGCGCGCATGGCGGGCGTCGCCGAGGAGCGCTCGCGGCTCGGGCCAGTACGGCGCGAGCGCGCGATCGGCGCTATCGGTGGCGCGCTCGAAGGTGGGATCGACGCTCGAATACGAATGCCAGACCAGGTGCCGCGACGCGTGCAGTTCGCGCAGCGCATGGTGATAGCGGTTCGCCACCTCGCGCGGCACGCCCAGCAGGTCGTGGAAGGTCAGGCCGTCGCTGAACAGGTCGATCAGGCAGCCCGGCGCATGGAATCCCGCCACTTCCTCGCAGAACGCGTCGAGATAGGCCAGCGCCGCGCGTTCGCCGGCATCGGGCAGCGCGCCGAGCACCTTGCCCGAGGCAAGCGGCGCCTTCAGCGGAAAGCCGGGCAGCGTGAGTCGAATCGGCTCCCCGCGCGCGACGAAGGCATGGGCCTTCGTCGCCAGCTCGTCGCGCTGCGCGGGCGAGAGCCGCGTGAGCTCGCCCTCGCGCGACAGGCGCGCCGCGAACACGGCCATGAAGCGCTCGACCACGGCGGCGTGGTCCTCGAGCTGGCTGGCGTGCTGGTTCATGCCGCGCGCGCCACGAACAGGTTGTCGCGCAGCATGCGGATGAAGCGCTCCCAGACCGGGTAGTCGGCCACCTTCCAGATGTCGGCGACCCAGGCATCGGCCTGCTCAGTGGTCCAGCCGTGGTAGATCATCTGGTAGTGCGCGACGAAGGCCGAGACGCGATAGTTGGCGGCGCAGTGCACCAGCCGCCGGCGACCGGCGCTGGCGTGATACACGGCGCAGAAGCGCACGAAATCGGCCAGCGTGGGGGCCTTGAAGTTGACCGGCAGGAAGTGGTATTCGATGCCCAGGCGCTGCATCAGCCCGGCCTCGTCCTCGATCGAATAACGCGCGTCGGTTGGCGCGAGATCGATCACCACCTCGACCCCCTCGCTCGCCAGCCGGCCGAACTGCTCGGCGGACGGCTGGCCGGATGTGAGCGTGCGTTCATCCAGCCAGCGTTCATTGCTGATTCCGAATTGCTTCATGCAATCTCCGTGCGTCGAATAAGCCCGCTTCAGCGGGCGGGAACGTGCCGGCGGCCGTGAGCCGGCCGCAATGCCGCCGCGCAGCCCAGCGAGACCAGGGCGGCGACCACCAGGATCGCGCCGAGCGGCCGGCTGCCGGCCGCCTGGTAGCCGATCGAGGCGAGGATGGTGGCCACCAACACCGCGACCGAGGTCAGGCAGTTCATCGCGCTGGAGCAGGCGCCCGAGATCGAGGCGAAGCGCGCGATGGCGCCGGCCGAGCCGGTCGGGATGGTGATGCCGATCGCGAAGGTCATCAGCCCGAACGGGGCGACATAGCGCACCGGCGTGGCACCGAAGCCGCTCTCGACCGAAAGCCAGAACAACGCACCCGCCACCACCGCCAGCGAGGCGCCGACCTTCAGAGCGCCCTCGTCGCCGTACTTCGCGGCGAGCCATTTCGCGGCGGCGCCGCCGAGCCCGAACAGGCCCGCCAGCGGCAGGAAGCTCACGCCGATCCACACCGGCGCGAGGCCGAACTGCGCGAGCGCGAACGGCGCCACCGTCAGGTAGGCCATGTAGCCGCCCACCGCGGCCGCCACCGACCAGGCATAGAGATGGAAGCCCAGGTCGCCCAGCAAGGTGCGATACGGCGCGAATACGGCACGCAGCCCGGCCGGGCGCGCGGCGCGGCGCTCGCGCGGATGCGTCTCGCGGTAGAGCGCAGCGGTCCACGCCAGCATCAGCGCGCCGAGCGCCAGCAGCACCACGAAGGTGTAGCGCCAGCCGAAGGCGCCGGCGATGGCGCCGCCCACGAGCGGCGCGAGCGCGGGCGAGATACCGACGAAGGACATCACGAAACCGAAGATGCCGCGCACGCGCTCGTCGTTGCCGGCGTGCACGTCGGTCACGATCGGCTGCCAGAGCACGGTGGCCGCGCACACGCCGAACGCCTGCAGGAAGCGCAGCGCGAGGAAGCCGCCGATATCGCGCACGAACAGGCAGCCGAGCGTGGCGGCGACGAACACCAGCAGCCCGAACAGCAGCACCGGCTTGCGCCCCATCGCGTCCGACACCGGCCCGTAGAGCAGTTGCGTCACGCAGGTGCCGGCCGCGTAGACGGTCAGCGAGAGCCCGACCAGGAACACCGAAGTGCCGAGCTCGGCCTGGATCTCGCCGAGCGCGGGCAGGTAGATGTCGGTGCCGAGCATCGACAGGATCGCCAGCAGCGCCAGGTAGATCACAGGGGGCGGGCGCACGGCGGGCGCCGCCGGCGGAAGATTCCGTTTAACCATGATGAAGAACGCTCAGGTCCGGTTGCGGGTAATGGACGAAGTGGCAGGGAATGCCGTCGGTAAACACCAGTACGGAATTGCGCTCATCGATCTCGGAGCGCTTCTTCAGCACGATCCGGTCGTTCTCGCGCACCGCCACCGAGTGCCAGGGCGTGAGCCAGACGTCGTCGCAGTCGACCAGGCGGATGCCGATCTTCTTCGAGGCTCGGAACTGCGGGTGGATCGACAGGCGCAGGCTGTTCGGGAAGCTGCGGTCGATCAGCCGCCCCCAGGCGTTGCTGCGCTGGATCACGCGATAGGCGTTGCTGCGCGCCATCTTCTGGATCGCCGTGTTGCTGAGACCCTTGAAGCGTTCGATGCCCTGCGTGTCCTCGAACAGGAAGCGCGTGATGCCGCGGTACATCGCGATCGCGGCCGGATCCTCGGCGCACTGGCGCTTGATCTGGTCGACCGAATCGCTGTGGACGATCAGCAGTTCCTCGCGCTTGGAGGTCAGGTCGTCGAGATAGCAGAAGGTGTCGTCGAGGTCGAAGAACTCGAACACGCCGGGGAAATGGCGCCCCGCATAGGCCTCCAGGCTGTCCAGGTACTGCCGCACCTCGGGATCGGGGATGTTCACGACGTCAGAGAAGCAGTAGCCGTCGGAGCAGATCATCAGCTTCGCGCCGGGTGCATACAGCGCGCCGATCCGCCGACAGAGCCGCGCCAGGTTCGCCAGCGCGTGCTTCTCGGCCAGGTCGGGCAGCGCGCCGAGCGTCTTGCTGCGATTAGGCGACTTGCCGGGAAAGGCCGGCAGAATCATCGTCACCGGCTCGCCGCGCTCCACCACCGGCAGGATCGCCTCGATGTGATGCCGGGCCTCCTCGGCAAAGCGGTACGGCGTCTCGTCCTCGGAGCGGTGCAGGTTGCGCAAGACGAACACTTCGCGAACGATCGCCTCGGCGACCGCCCACGCGTCATCCCGTGCTTCGCGCACGACGGCGTATCCTAGTTGAACAGACATGATTTCTCTCAGGATGGATGGTCCGCGCCATTACCGCGCAAAGCCGCGCGCATGGCGTTCTGATTCCGCCATTCCGCGCCCGGCCAGGGAATGGAATCGAAATGGCGGCAGCAACGACACAACCGGGTTATTCACCCTTGGAATTAACTTATCTGATTTGCGGGAATGGAATTTACATATCGAAAATCATTCCGTCAACAGAAATATCGGAATTAATGAAGCATGGAATTGGCCACCAGAATAATGACTTTTTTTCTCGCAAGTGGATTTTCAAACCGGTAAGAAATGGGTGATTGTTCAGCGGGATGCGTGCATTAACGCGCATTGTTTCTCGTCGCTTTCGGCTCGATTGTCATGCTGCAAAGGGCACATCCCGCGGTCAACAATCCGTCATTTTGTTGACGATTTTCCTTCCGCCATTCTCCGACTTCATGCGGCGAGCAGCTCGACGAATCGAGCCGGGATATTGACGAACCATTTATTCAATATCGCATCGTCAATCGATAGATTTGTTCACGAAATACGAGGATTCCATATGCCGATCAGTTAACCTTAAATTTTTAACAAATTCCGGTCTGATATTCCAACCTCTACCGCGAAGCCTTCAAGAAAATCGTTCGACATGGTTCGCATCCAGGCAGGCCACTTCAAATGGCATTCCCATTGCCATCGGCAAGGCATCCGCTTTTTGTTTTACATACGTCGGGATTGGGCTATCCGACCGAGGCGAGCCCGGTAACGCGCCTCTCGCCGCGGCCCCCTAAACGCTCAGGATTCCGATCGAATCGGTTTTAGGCGCTCCTCGCCTAGCGCCGCATCGCCTGCGGTGGCACCCCGAAGTCGCGCACGAAGGCCCCGCGCAGATGGCGCCGGTCGCGAAAACCGGGCGCAAGCTGCCTGGCGGCACCTACTCGCTCTACGCTCCATAACGGCAGATGGTCCGCCTCGATGGGCATCTCGACAACGCCGGGCTGGTCCCACTCGACTTCGGATCCGGCGGCGGGCCGCGTAACCAGCTTCCCGCGCCTCACGGTACAACTGGTTCCGGCCGACTCGGCTCGGCTCGATCTTGAGCGAGACCGGGCAGTCGGTGTTGGTGCCGGCGTAGCTCGGCAGGACGCGGCCGGTGAGCACTGAGGCCTGCCAAGATGCCGCGAGCGAGGGCGACACCGCCCGCACACGAACGGTGAAGCCGTTCTCGCGACCGAAGTTCACATCTTCGCGTGCTCTCGCCGGGCGTCTCGACCATCTCAGGCGGCTCGACCAACGTATGTCATTGAGAACAGTGTCGGTCGCGGCGGTGATTGTTGCCGATACAAGACGCGAGGGCTACCGACCGCTTCTCCCTTCGCGCAGATCCACGACGTCTGGCGGTCTGCGAGGACTGGCTGAATCAGCGTAAGCGCCCTGCTGCTTCAAGCTCAATCCTTCAACGCTGTAAATGATGGGCAAACCGATGAAACATGCGACATTTGTATTTAGCTACCGCTACGACATTTGAATCGAAGAAATCGGTGCCGGCAGGCAGCGCCAAGCCATGGCCACGTTATCGGAATCTCGACAGCGGCGGAACCCTGGCGAGCGCGCTCCCGCATTCAACCGGCGCCGCGGAGAGAATGCGCCCAACGTCATCTTCCGGCGGCGAAATCGGGCGGGTATGCGCACTTGCCGTGTCGGCAGCAGCCGCTCCCGCAGCGGTAGATAAAAAAGCCGTTAAAACGAGTCACGAATTCAGTCGCAGGGGCATGCTTGTCCAGAAATGAAGGGGAACATAGCCCTTACTATGTTCCCCTTTATTCCGCCTGATCCTGCCTCGATATGGATTACTTCCGCGGAGTGCATCGCGCCCCTCTTTCACTGCACAACCGCGCACGTCTTAACTCAACTCCTGAAGTTTCTACGTAGAAACTGTCAAGCTTCCGCGTCCACACGCATACCGCGCGTCGATCGCTCTAGTTTGCAAATTCCCGGTCTATCAATGCGCATCAGACGCTCGGTGTGATTCGCGACCGCAATCGAACAACGCTCGTGCCCCAATCCGATTCGATCGCAAGCCAAGGTCCGGATTCACCGCGTCGCTCGTGGAACGCAAAGAACACTAAAAATCGCGGCGCGAACAGATACTCGGAAACCTCAGCAGCTCACCCGCTCGACAACCCGTGCCAGCCGGCGCTTCGACGAATTCCACCGCCCCCCCCACGCCCACCCCAACCATCACAATTCATTTAACTTTCCGTGAGGACTTCGACACCGGCCGCTGACTACGATGGGCGCATGTTTTCAGGACCTGCTGCCAGGAGCCCATCATGCCCACCCGCAGACATCTGCTGTTCGCCGGCGCCACCGGCCTCGCCGTGCTCGCGACCCTGTCGTCCGTCGGCCGCCGCGCGCTGGTCGGCCGTGCGTTCGCCGCATCGCCGGCTACCCCGCAGACGGCCGCCCCTTTTGAAGTCACCCTCAGCGACGCCGAATGGCATCGCCGGCTCACGCCCGCCCAGTATTCGATCCTGCGCGAAGCCGGCACCGAGCGGCCGTACACCAGCCCGCTGAACGACGAGCACCGGCAAGGCACGTTCGCGTGCGCCGGCTGCAACCTCGCGCTGTTCTCGTCGGCCACCAAGTTCGACAGCCACACGGGCTGGCCGAGCTTCTGGAAGCCGCTCGACCACGCGGTCGCCACGAACACCGACGCGTCGTTCGGGATGATCCGCACCGAAGTGCACTGCCGCCGCTGCGGCGGCCATCTCGGCCACGTGTTCGACGACGGTCCGCAACCGACCGGCCTGCGCTACTGCATGAACGGCCTCGCGCTCACCTTCCACCCCGCCGCCGCCTGATCCGGCCCCGAACTCCCGACCGACTGGAGAACGCACCATGCTGCTCATCGTCCTTGCCTACCTCGGCGGCGTGCTCACGATCCTGAGCCCGTGCATCCTGCCCGTGCTGCCGTTCGTGTTCGCGCGCGCCGACCAGCCGTTCGTCCGCAGCGGCCTGCCGCTGCTCGTCGGCATGGCGCTCACGTTCGCCGTCGTCGCGACGCTCGCGGCCGTCGGCGGCGGCTGGGTCGCGCAGGCCAACCAGGCCGGCCGCTGGGTCGCCATCGTGCTGCTCGCGATATTCGGTCTGACCCTGCTGATGCCGCGCCTCGCGGAGCACCTGACGCGCCCGCTCGTCGCCGCCGGCAACCGGCTCACCGGCTTCGCGCAGCGCGACGGCCGGCCGGCCGGCCCCGCGTCGTCGCTGCTGCTCGGCGTCGCGACCGGCCTGCTGTGGGCGCCGTGCGCGGGCCCGATCCTCGGGCTCGTGCTGACCGGCGCCGCGCTGCGCGGCGCCAGCGTCGGCACGACGCTGCTGCTGGTCGCGTATGCGGCCGGCGCGGCGACGTCGCTCGGCGTCGCGCTCGTGATCGGCGGCAAGGTGTTCGCCGCGATGAAGCGCTCGCTCGGCGCCGGCGAATGGATCAAGCGCGGAATCGGCGTGGCGCTGCTGGCCGGCGTCGGCGCGATCGCGCTCGGCCTCGATACAGGGGCACTCGCGCAGTTGTCGACCGTCACGACGGGCGGGCTCGAGACGAAGCTCGTCGACCGGCTCGGCGGGCGTTCGAACGGCGCACCGGCGGCGATGGCCGCGACGGGCAACGCCGCCGACAACACGAACGGCGGCGCGATGATGGCCGCGGCTGCCGATGGCACCCAGGCCACCGGCGGGGCGATCGCCGGGGGCGCAATGATGCGCGCGGTGGATACGACGCATGCGCCTGCCGCGCTGCCCGTCGAAGGCACGCTGCCGTCGCTCGACGGCGCGGTGCAGTGGCTGAACTCGCCGCCGCTGACGGCGGCCAGCCTGCGCGGCAAGGTCGTGCTGGTCGATTTCTGGACGTATTCGTGCATCAACTGCCTGCGCACGCTGCCGTACACGACCGCATGGGCACGCAAGTACGCGCCGTACGGGCTCGTCGTGATCGGCGTGCACGCGCCGGAATTCGCGTTCGAGCGCGACATCGGCAACGTGAAGAAGGCCGTGCACGACCTCGGCATCGACTTCCCGGTCGCGATCGACAACCGCTTCACGATCTGGCGCGCGTTCAACAACGAATACTGGCCCGCGCACTACTTCGTCGACGCGCAGGGGCGCGTGCGCCGCCACCACTTCGGCGAAGGCGAATACGCGGAATCGGAGCGCGCGATCCAGTCGCTGCTCGCCGAGGCCGGCCATCCGGAAGCGCTGAAGGTGCCGATCGGGCTCGCTGGTGCGCCCGCGAAGGGTGCACTCGCCGCGGCCGACAGCGCGGACGTCCGCTCGCCCGAGACCTACGTCGGCTACGCACGCGCCGAGGACTTCATGTCGCCGGGCGGTGTGGTGCGCGACGCGGCGTACCACTACGCCGAGCCGACCCGTCCCGGTCTCAACGACTGGGGCCTCGCCGGCACGTGGCAGGTCGGCGCCGAACGCGCGACGCTCGCGGCGCCGGCCGGCCGCATCGTCTACCGCTTCCACGCACGCGACCTGCACCTGGTGCTCGGCCCCGGCGAGGACGGCAAGCCGGTGCGCTTTCGCGTGACGCTCGACGGCGCGGCGCCCGGTGCCGCGCACGGCAGCGACGTCGATGCGCAAGGCTACGGCACCGTGACCGGGCAGCGCCTGTACCAGCTGGTCCGGCAGCCCGGCGCGATCGCCGACCGTACGTTCTCGATCGAGTTTCTCGATCCCGGTGTGAATGCGTATGCGTTCACGTTCGGCTGATCCCGGCAGGACGTGGCGCACCGGCGCCGCGTCCGAGCCACCCGCTTCCCATTCCGCCTTTCGAAGGAGCACACCGTGAACACCCTCTCCCCCCGCGGTCCCGCACCGCAACGGCGCACGGCGATGCTGCGCCGCATCGGCGCCATCGCCGTCGCGGCTGCCGCCGTGTTCGGCTACCAGCGCATCGTCAATTCCGCCGAGCCGATGCGCACCGTGCCCGCCCCGACGCTCGACGAAACACTCGGCACATCGCACGACGAGACGGCCGTGCTTGCCGGCGGCTGCTTCTGGGGCGTGCAGGGCGTGTTCGAGCACGTGAAGGGCGTGAAGCAGGTCACGGCCGGCTATGCGGGCGGCGCGTCCGAAACCGCGCACTACGCGCTCGTCGGCTCGGGGCTGACCGGGCACGCGGAATCGGTTCGCATCGTCTACGACCCGACCCAGATCACGTACGGCCGGCTGCTGCAGGTGTTCTTCTCGGTCGCGCACGATCCGACCGAGCTCAACCGGCAGGGCCCCGACGAAGGGCCGCAGTACCGGTCGGCGATCTTCCCGACCACCGCGCAGCAACGCGCGGTCGCGACCGCGTACATCGCGCAGCTCGGCACCGCGCACGTGTTTCCGGCGCCCGTCGTCACGCGCGTCGAGGACTACAAGGGGTTCTACCCGGCCGAGGCGTATCACCAGAACTACCTCGAACTGCACCCCGACGCGCCGTACATCGCGTACAACGACATGCCGAAGATCGCCGGGCTGAAGCAGCACTTCCCGGCGCTGTACCGCACCGACGCCGTACTGTGGCGCGATGCGCGCTCGTGACCGGCAAGCGGCCGCGTGACGGGGTGACGGCGTGGCGCCTGCCGCACGGCCTGGGCCCGTGCGGCCACCCCGGACCCGGCGCGCGCCGCCTTCGACCCGGTTTGCGCTGCATCAACGAAACGGCGACCGCCGTGCCGGGGCAAACCCGCATCGCGTCCGCCGCGGCAGGCAACTTCGCGTAGACTTCTCCAGATCCCCGCCGCATCATGCGGCGCCCGGAACCCCAGTTCAGCCAGGAGACGTCACGCATGCGCGCAGTGCCCATTCCTGACAGCGGCACCCTTGTAGAACCCTCTTCCGGCGCGGCCGTGCGCGACCTGCGCCGTGTGCCGATTCATCCCGATCACTGGTACCCGCTCGCGTGGTCGCGCGAGCTGAAACGCGGCAAGACGCTCGGCGTGCGCTTCGCCGGCGATCCGATCGTGCTCGTGCGCACCGAATCCGGCGCCGTGTATGCGCTCGAGGATCGTTGCGCGCACCGCCAGGTGCCGCTGCACGCGGGCGTCGTGAGCGGCGAGACGCTGCGCTGCTGCTATCACGGCTGGACCTACGCGTGCGACAGCGGCCGCTGCGTCGACGTGCCGTACCTCGGCCGCGAGCGCCTGCCCAACGGCGTGCGCGCGTATCCGTGCCGCGAAGCGCACGGGCTGATTTT
Source organism: Burkholderia sp. AU33423 (assembly GCF_002223135.1). Classification (NCBI taxonomy): domain Bacteria; kingdom Pseudomonadati; phylum Pseudomonadota; class Betaproteobacteria; order Burkholderiales; family Burkholderiaceae; genus Burkholderia; species Burkholderia sp. AU33423. The sequence goes on along the minus strand of NZ_NKFH01000010.1, from coordinate 28,865 downwards.
CGTGTTCCCGGGCGATGCGACGCTCGCCGACACCCGGCCGTTCCCCGCGCTCGAATCGGCGGACAATCGTGCATACAAGACGCGCCGCTTCGGCCGCGAGGTCAAGTGCCACTACTCGTTCATGCACGAGAACCTGATGGACATGAACCATCAGTTCCTGCATCGCAAGCAGATGGGGCAGATGCGCGCGCGCTCGGTGGGCCGGCGCCGCGGCGACGACTGGGTCGAGGTCGACTACACGTTCGCGCGGATGGAAGGCAAGCAGCCGGTGGGCGAAGCGCTGGTGTTCGGCGCCAGCAAGAAGCCGGCCGACCAGTCCGACAAGAGCGTGATGACGGTGCGCACCGGCTACCCGTACCAGACGCTGCAGATCCGCTCGAGCGAAGGCACGCTCGTGATGGACCTGTGGATCGTCTACGTGCCGCTCGACGCCGAGCAGCGTACCAACCGCACGTTCGGACTGCTGTCGATCCACAAGCCCGGCATCCCGTTCGCGCTCGATCTCGCGTGGCCGCTGCTCGTCTGGTTCACCGAGCGCATCTTCCGTGAGGATCGCTGGATCGTCGAGCGCGAGCAGGAAGCGCACGACGCCCAAGGCGCCGACTGGAACCACGAGGTGTTTCCGGTCATCAACGAGCTGCGCGACCTGCTGCGCCAATGCGGCGCGCGCACGGTGATCCCGATCCGCGACGCGCGCGACGGTGCGTGATGCGGGCGGCGCGTGGCGTGAGTCGCGCGCGCCGTTACAACCGGAACGCGCCCGGCAGCAGTGCATGGGCCGTCGTGACCTCGACGGCCCCTTTCAGGTTGGCCAGGATCACTTCGATGTCGGGCGTGCCGATCTCGATGATCACCTGACGGCACGCGCCGCACGGCGCGATCGGGCCGTCGGTGTCGCCCACCACCGCAAGCCGCGTGAAATCCCCCGGACGATACCCGGCGGCGATGGCCGAAAACATCGCCGTGCGTTCCGCACAATTGCAGAGTCCGTAGGACGCGTTCTCGACGTTGCAGCCGTGAAAGATCGTCCCGTCGCGCGCCTGCAGCGCCGCGCCGACCTTGAAGCGCGAATACGGCGCATACGCGCGTTCGCGCGCCGCCTTCGCCGCTTCGATCAGTTCGTTTCGTTCCATCTCGTCATACCCTCGATTGTGTGCGGGAAGGTATCGGCGCGGCCAAACCGCGACCGTCGCGATACCCCCGTGACGTGAAGTGATCGCCTATGCCCGTACCGGCGATTGGTCAGCCGATCTGCTGATAAATGGTCGGCGGCGCGTCACCCGTCTCGCCCAGCACGTAGCTGCGCTGGATCGTGTCCACCGCGTGCGCGGCTGCGGCGGCGTCGCGGGCATGCACGTAACCGAGCGGTTGGCCGGCCTCGACACGCTGCCCGATCTCCGCGAGCGCCGTCAGGCCGACACTGTAGTCGATCGCATCCGCCGCGCGCGTGCGGCCGCCGCCGAGCGCGACGACCGCCAGCCCGAGCGCGCGGCAATCGACCCGCTGCACCACGCCGCTCTCGCGCGACGGTACCGGCACGATCACCTCCGCCCGCGCCAGATGACGCGCAGGTGCGTCGATCAGATCCGCGGGGCCGCCGAGCGCCGTGACCATTCTCGCGAAGCGTTCCGCTGCCGCACCCGTATCGAGCGCCTGCTGCAGCTTCGCGCGCGCTTCTGCGACGTCGCGTGCCAGCCCGCCGGTGACGAGCAGTTCCGCCGACAGCGCCATCGTGACCTCATGCAGGCGCGCCGGACGCGACTTGCCCGTCAGGTAGTCGATCGCGCACGCCACTTCGAGTGCATTGCCCGCGCACGGCGCGAGCGACTGGTTCATGTCGGTGAGGATCGCGGTCGTCTTCATGCCGGCGCCGTTGCCGACGTCGACGATGCTGCGCGCCAGCTCCGCCGACTGCTCGGCGGTCGGCATGAATGCGCCGGAGCCGACCTTGACGTCCATCACGAGCCCGTCGAGCCCGGCCGCGAGCTTCTTCGACAGGATCGACGCCGTGATCATCGCGACCGACTCGACGGTCGCCGTCACGTCGCGAATCGCATAGATGCGCATGTCAGCCGGCGCCAGCCGCGCGGTCTGCCCGATGATCGCGACGCCGACGTCGCGCACCGTGCGGCGAAACGCATCCGTATCGGGCGTGACGTCGTAGCCGGGAATCGCGCTGAGCTTGTCGAGCGTGCCGCCGGTATGGCCGAGCCCGCGCCCCGAGATCATCGGTACGTAGCCGCCGCACGCGGCCACCATCGGCCCGAGCATCAGCGATACGACATCGCCGACGCCACCGGTCGAATGCTTGTCGATCACCGGCCCGTCGAGCTCGAGCGCGCGCCAGTCGAGCACGTCGCCCGAGTCGCGCTGCGCGAGCGTCAGCGCGACGCGCTCGTCGGTGCTCAGGTCGTTGAAATACACGGCCATCGCGAACGCGGCCACCTGGCCCTCGGTCACGCTGCCGTCGGTCACGCCGCGCACGAACGCGGCGATCTCGTCGCGATCGAGCGGCTGCCGGTTGCGCTTCCGGCGAATGAATTCCTGCGGTAAGAACATCGTTGCCTCTCCTCGATCGGTCGATGGCCGCTGCGGGCTCAATGCAGGGAAAAGAACAGGCCGGCGATCGCGGCGCTCATCAGGTTCGACAGCGTCGCGGCCGTCAATGCGCGCAGGCCGTGCCGCGCGACTTCCGAGCGGCGCTCGGGCGCGACCGCGCTGAAGCCGCCCGCGAGAATCGCGATCGACGAGAAGTTCGCGAAACCGCACAGCGCGAACGACACGATCGCGAGCGTCTTCGGGTCGAGCACCTGCAGGCCGGCGGCCGCGACGTGCTCGCCGCCCTTCAGGTAAGGCGACAGGTCGCCATACGCGACGAACTCGTTGAAGATCAGCTTCTCGCCGATGAAGTTGCCCGCCAGCGCCGCGTCGTGCCACGGCACGCCGATGATCCACGCGAGCGGTGCGAACAGGTGGCCGATGATACCCACCAGCGTGATCTGCGGAAAGCCCGCGAACGCGGCCACGCCGCCGACGATGAGGTTCATCAGCGCGATGAGCCCCACGAACGCGATCAGCATCGCGCCGACGTTGATCGCGATCCGCAGCCCGACCGAAGCACCCGACGCCGCGGCCTCGATCACGTTGGCGGCCCGCTTGTCGTCGAAGTCGAGCCCGTCGACCACGACGCGGCTCGGCTCGACCGTCGGATACAGCAGCTTGCCGAACAGCAGCCCGCCCGGCACCGCCATGAACGACGCGGCGAGCAGGTATTCCATCCGCACGCCGAGGCCGGCGTAGCCGACCAGCACCGAGCCCGCGACCGATGCCATGCCGCTCGCCATCACCGTGAAGATCTCGGCGCTCGTCATGTTCCGCACGAACGGCTTCACGAGCGCGGGCATTTCGCTTTGCCCGAGAAAGATCGTCGCGACCGCCGAGCACGCCTCGATGCGGCTCACGCCGAGCACTTTCGCCAGCGCCGCGCCGAGGATCGCGACGATCCACTTCATCACGCCGATGTAGTACAGCACCGCGATCAGCGCGGTCACGAAGATGATCATCGGCAGCACGCGCAGGCCGAACACGAACCCGCCGTCGCCGAACAGCTGGAACATCCGGCTGTCGACGAGCCCGCCGAATACGAATGCGATGCCGTGATTGCCCATGTCGAGCACGCGATTGACGCCGTTCGCGGCGCCCGCCAGTGCCGCGCGGCCCGCCGGCACGAACAGCACCAGCGCACCGATCGCCAGCTGCGTGCACAGCGCGGCGATCATGGTCCGGCCGCTTACCGCGCGCCGGTTGTTCGACAGCAGATAGGCAACCAGCAGCAGGAACAGCATACCCAGGAGACTGCGCAGAATATCCACCTCGTACTCCTTGCTCTCAATGTTGTTGGATTGTTCGGCGGGCGGCCCGGCACGCCTGCGCAACGCCGTCGGTGGATATTACTCGCGGGCATGCACGCCGACAACGCAAACAAAATGGTCGCATTTGCGCGACGTCGCGGGTTGCGTCGACTTGCTCAGTTGTTCTATGTACCTGGAGATCGGAAAGGCGCGATCACGCTCCATTCGTCCCAAATACTGAGAGAATTGGCGTGATGCGGGGAGGAGGCAGGAGCGGTGCCGGCACGAATGGAAACGCACGCTCAAACATGCGCGGGCGTGCCGTTCGAACCGACACGCCCCGCGCGACACGCAACGCTCAACCGGCGCGTTCGACCGGATGCGGTTCGCGCAACCGATTCGCGATCCGCGCGGCCTCGTAGTAACTGGCCGCCGGCGGGCGCTTCAGATAGCGGCCCGCGCCGCGCACGGCCCGCAGATCGCCGTCGGCCCACGCGAGTGCGCCGCGCGTGAGCGTGTGCGTCGCGACGCCCTGCACCGTCATGCCCTCGAACACGTTGAAATCAACCTGCTGGTGATGGGTCTTCACCGAGATCGTCCTGGTCGCGGCCGGGTCCCACACGACGAGATCGGCATCGGCGCCCACCTGCACGGCACCCTTGCGCGGATACAGGTTGAAGATCTGCGCGGCGTTCGTCGACGTGATCCGCACGAACTCGTTCGGCGTGATACGGCCGTGATTCACGCCGTGATGCCACAGCACCGACATGCGATCCTCGACACCGCCGCAGCCGTTCGGGATCTTCGTGAAGTCGTCGCGGCCCATCGCCTTCTGCGATGCGCAGAACACGCAGTGGTCGGTTGCCGTCGTATGCAGCTGCCCCGCCTGCAGCCCGCGCCACAGCGCCTCGCGATGCTCGGCCGAGCGGAACGGCGGGCTCATCACGTGCGCGGCCGCACGCGTCCAGTCCGGATCGCGATAGACGGCCTCGTCGATCACCAGGTGGCCCGGCAGCACCTCGCCGAACACGCGCAGCCCTTCGCTGCGCGCTTTGGTGATCGCATCGACCGCGTCCTTCGCGGACACATGCACGATATACACCGGCACGCCGAGCACCTGCGCAATGCGGATCGCGCGGTTCGCGGCTTCGCCCTCGACCTCCGGCGGCCGCGACAGCGGATGCGCCTCCGGCCCTGTCATCCCGCGCGCGAGCAGCGCCTTCTGCAACTGGAACACGAGCTCGCCGTTCTCCGCGTGCACGGTCGGCAACGCGCCGAGTTCGAGCGAACGCGAGAAGCTGTTCACGAGCACCTCGTCGTCGGCCATGATCGCGTTCTTGTACGCCATGAAGTGCTTGAAGCTCGACACGCCATGCTCGCGCACGAGCGTGCCCATGTCGCGGTGCACGCTCTCGTCCCACCACGTCACGGCCACGTGGAAGCCGTAGTCGGCCGCGGCCTTCTCGGCCCAGCCTCGCCATGCGTGAAATGCGTCCATCAGCGGCTGCTTCGGGCTCGGGATCACGAAGTCGATGATGCTCGTCGTGCCGCCCGCGAGCCCGGCGGCCGTACCCGAGTAGAAATCGTCGCTCGCGGTCGTGCCCATGAACGGCAGTTCCATGTGCGTATGCGGATCGATGCCGCCCGGCATCACGTACTGGTCGTGCGCATCGACGACGGTCGCGCCGGCCGGTGCATCGATCTGCTCGGCGATCTGCAGGATCGTGCCGCCGTCCTCCGGGGCTGCGCAGAGCACGTCCGCGCGATAGGAGCGGTCCGCATCGACCACGGTGCCGCCACGAATCAGGATTGCCATGGGGTTGCCTCCTCGTTGACTGTCGGGTGCCGCATCAGGCGCTCGCGATCTGCGCGTGCTGTCCGGCGCGCCACTTCATCCAGGTGCCGTACACGCATGACGCCAGCACGAGGCCGACGAACCACGCGTACGTATAAAGCGTGTTGAAGAACGCCGGCACGTTCGGAAACGATGCCGGAAAAGCCGTATGCAGGAAGCCGGGCAGGTTCGGCAGCACGCCGACGGCGAGCGCGGCCAGCGCGGCCGGGTTCCAGCCGCGCGCGTAGCTGAAGCCGCCGCGCTCGTCGAACAGCGCGCGCGTGTCGAGCCGCGTGCCGCGGATCAGGAAGTAGTCGACCATCAGGATCCCCGCCACCGGCCCGAGCAGCGCCGAATAGCCGACGAGCCAGGTGAAGATGTAGCCGTCCGTCGTCGCGAGGATCTTCCACGGCATCATCACGATCGCGATCGTCGCGGTGATCATTCCGCCCGTGCGGTACGAGATCGCCTTCGGCCACAGGCTGGAGAAGTCGTAGGCCGGACCGACGAGATTCGCGGCGAGGTTGCAGCACATCGTGTCGAGCGTGAGGATCACGAGCGCGATACCCACGCCGATGCCCGTCATCCGGCTCGTCAGGTCGATCGGATCCCAGATCGCGTTGCCGTAGATCACGACAGTCGCCGACGTCACGACGACCGATACCACCGACAGCAGCGCCATCGGCAACGGCAGCCCGATCGACTGCCCGATCATCTGGTCGCGCTGCGAATGCGCGAAGCGCGTGAAGTCGGGGATATTCAGCGCGAGCGTCGCCCAGAAGCCGACCATCGCGGTCAGTCCCGGCCAGAAGGTCACCCAGAACAGCCCGGCCTTCTTGCCGCCCGCGGCGAACTGCGACGGCCCCGACAGCATCGTGCCGAAGCCGCCCGCCTTCGACGTCGCCCACCACACGAGCGCCACGCACATCACGACCTTGATCGGCGCGGACCAGCTCTCGAGCCAGCGGATCGAATCGGTGCCGTGCCAGATGAAGTAGATCTGCAGCGCCCAGAACACGAGGAAGCACGCGAGCTGCCCGAACCCGATGCCGATGACCGGCAGCGCGGCGCCGTGCAGTGCGTTGCCGGTCAGGATGTTCAGCAGCGTATAGATCGCGCTGCCGCCGAGCCAGGTCTGGATACCGTACCAGCCGCACGCGACGATCGCCCGCAACAACGCCGGCAGCTTCGCGCCCTGCGTGCCGAACGACGCACGCACGAGCACCGCGTAAGGAATCCCGTGCTTCGCGCCCGCATAGCCGATCAGCAGCATCGGCACGAGCACGATCAGGTTGCCGAGCAGCACGGTCATCACCGCCTGCCACGGCGACATGCCTTCCTGGATCAGCCCGGCCGCGAGCATGTACGACGCGATGTTCATCACCATCCCGACCCACAGCGCCGCGAAGTGATACCACTTCCACGTGCGCTGCGCCGGCGTCGTCGGCGCGAGGTCGTCGTTGTACAGGCTGCCGCCCTGCGCCGCGGCGCTATCGGGATCGGCGGGATTCGCTGCGTGATTCATCGAACGCACTCCACGAAAACGTCAGCGCCGGCATCGTCCGATGCCGGCCCGGGTGGAACGAAAGGCGGCGATGCAGGATGACCCGCATCGCCGGACGCCGTCAAGCAGCCTTCTTCGCGTGCTTCTCGGATGCCGCCGCGCCTGCACTCGCCCCCGCCTCCGCGCTCGCCGGATTGTTCGGATGCGTGGTCCAGTTCGCGTAGTCGCCCGAATCGACACGCTCCATCGTGATGCATTGCTCGACCGGACACACATGCATGCAAAGATTGCACCCGACGCATTCCGAATCGACCACTTCGAAGTGGCGCACGCCGTCCTTCGTCGCGGTGATCGCCTGGTGCGACGTGTCCTCGCACGCGATATGGCACAGCCCGCACTGGATGCAGCGGTCCTGGTCGATGCGCGCCTTGATGTCGTACTTCAGGTTCAGGTATTTCCAGTCGGTCACGTTCGGCACCGCGCGGCCGCGGATGTCGTCGAGCGTCGCGTAGCCCTTTTCGTCCATCCAGTTCGACAACCCGTCGGTGAGGTCCGACACGATCCGGAATCCGTAATGCATCGCGGCGGTGCACACCTGCACGCTGCCGGCGCCGAGCACCATGAACTCCGCCGCGTCGCGCCATGACGAGATGCCGCCGATACCCGAGATCGGCAGGTTCGGCGTTTCCGGGTCGCGCGCGATCTCCGCCACCATGTTCAATGCGATCGGCTTGACCGCCGGGCCGCAATAGCCGCCGTGCGTGCCCTTGCCGTCGACCATCGGCATCGGCGCCATGTGGTCGAGATCGACCGCGACGATCGAGTTGATCGTGTTGATCAGCGACACGCCGTCCGCACCGCCCTTGTACGCGGCGCGCGACCCCATCCGGATGTCGCTGATGTTCGGCGTGAGCTTCACGAGACACGGCAGCTTCGTGCCTTCCTTCACCCAGCGCGTGACCATCTCCACATATTCGGGGACCTGTCCGACCGCCGCGCCCATCCCGCGCTCGCTCATCCCGTGCGGACAGCCGAAGTTCAGCTCGACCGCGTCGGCGCCCGTATCCTCGACGAGCGGCAGGATCCATTTCCAGTCCCGCTCGTTGCACGGCACCATCAGCGACACGATCAGCGCGCGGTCCGGCCAGTCGCGCTTCACCTGCGCGATCTCTCTCAGGTTCACGTCGAGCGGACGGTCGGTGATCAGCTCGATGTTGTTCAGGCCCGCGATGCGCTGACCGTTCCACTGCACGGCGCCATAGCGCGAACTGACGTTGACGACGTGCGGATCGAGCCCGAGCGTCTTCCAGACGACACCGCCCCAGCCCGCCTCGAACGCGCGGTTCACGTTGTAGGCCTTGTCGGTTGGCGGCGCGGACGCCAGCCAGAAGGGGTTCGGCGAAGTAATGCCCGCGATGGTGCAGCGAAGGTCGGCCATGGTCGGCTCCGTGAGAGTGGGGTCGTGTTGGTTGTGCTCGTGGTGCGTGACGCGCGCGGTGCGGTCACGCGGCCTTCGCGTCGCGCTGCGCGAGCGTTGCGTCGATCGACGCGGCCGCGCGCTTGCCGTCCTGCACGGCCTGCACCGTGAGGTCGACGCCGCTCGTCGCCGCGCAGTCGCCGCCGGCCCACACGTCGGGCCATGCGGTGCGTCCGTCGGCGTCCACCGCGATGCGCGCGCCGTCCGCCGTCAGCAGCGCGGCGTCGATGGCGTCCGGCACCAGCGTCTGGCCGATCGCCTTCAGCACCATGTCCGCATCGACGGTGAAACGCTCGCCCGATGCCGCCTCGAACTCGACACCCGTCACCTGCCCGTTCACCCCCGCCATGCGCACCGGCTTCGCGTGCGTGACGAGCGTGACGCCGCTCTTCTGCGCGAACTCGCGCTCGGCCCACGTCGCGCTCATCGCATCCACGCCGCGCCGATACACCATCGTCACGCGCTCGGCGCCGAGCTTGCGGCTCTGCACCGCCGCATCGATGGCCGTATTGCCGCCGCCGATCACGACGACGCGCCGCCCGACCGGCACGTTCTCCAGCGCATCGGCCTGCCGCACCTGCACGATGAAATCGACCGCGTTCATCACGCCGTTCAGTTGCTCGCCATCGATCGCAAGCGCCCGCACGCCGCCGAGCCCCATCGCGAGAAACACCGCGTCGTGCTGCTCGCGCAGCGCGTCGAGCGTGATGTCGCGGCCCAGCGCGACGCCGGTTTGCAACGTGATGCCGCCCACCGACAGCAGCCACTCGACTTCACGCTGCGCGAAATCGTCGACGGTCTTGTATGCGGCGATCCCGTATTCGTTGAGGCCGCCACCCTTCGGGCGCGCGTCGAACAGCGTGACGCTGTGCCCGGCGAGCGCGAGCCGATGCGCGCACGCGAGCCCGGCCGGCCCCGCGCCGACCACCGCGACCTGGCGGCCCGTGTCCGGCGCGCGCGTGAAGCGCACCGCGCCGGTCTCCATCGCCCAATCCGTTGCATGCCGCTGCAGCGCGCCGATCGCGACGGGCTGCGCATCCTGGTGGTTGCGCACGCACGCGCCTTCGCACAGGATCTCGGTCGGACACACGCGGGCGCACATCCCGCCGAGGGGATTCGCCGACAGGATGTCGGTCGCGGCGCCCTTCAGGTTGCCGTTGCCGATCTTGCGGATGAAGCTCGGGATGTCGATTTGCGTCGGGCAGGCCTGCACGCACGGCGCGTCGTAGCAGTAGTGGCAGCGGCTGGCGGCCGCCGCCGCGGCAGTCGGATCGAGCAGCGGCGCGATGTCGGCGAATTCGCACGAGAGTTGCGTGGACGACAGGCGATGCGCGGCGATATCGCCGGTTGGCTTGGTGGTCATACGCGTTCCTTCGACTGGGTGGAGACAAAGCCGTCCCCGCCGGCTGCGAATGCACAGTCGGGGCGGTCGTTGTTAGGCGTCCTACGGTCAGGCTATCGGGCGTCGAGCAGCCTGCCGGCGGCTACGGTCGCGGCGTCATGAGGCCGGCTCGCATGCGCGCGACAGCATTGCGTGCAGCAACACGTTCGCGCCGGCCTCGATCCAGGCGGGCGTCGCGTCCTCGATCTCGTTGTGGCTGATGCCGTCGACACACGGCACGAACACCATCGACGTCGGTGCGACCTGCGCGAGGTAGCACGCGTCGTGTCCGGCACCGGACACGATGTCGCGATGCGAGAAGCCGAAGCGGTCGGCCGCGCTGCGCACCGCTTCCACACAGGCCGCGTCGAACGCGACCGGCTTGTAATAGAAAATCTGCTCGAGTTCGGTCTCGAGCCCGATCTCGCCCGCGATGCGCGCCACGCCATCGCGCAATGCGGCATCCATCTTCGCGAGCACTGCGTCGTCCGGATGACGGAAATCGACGGTGAAGAACACGCGGCCCGGAATCACGTTGCGCGAGTTCGGGTAGACCTGCATCATGCCGACCGTCGCGCAGCCGAACGGCGCATGATCGAGGCCGATCCGGTTGACGAGATCGACCACGCGCGATGCGCCGAGCAGCGCGTCGCGCCGCCGCGGCATTGGCGTCGGCCCCGCGTGCGCTTCCTGGCCGGTGAACGTGATCTCGTACCAGCGCTGCCCCTGCGCATCGGTTACGACGCCGATCGTCTTGCATTCCGCTTCGAGAATCGGTCCCTGTTCGATATGCAGTTCGAACGCCGCGTGCAGCTTGCGTCCGCCGCACGGCACGTCACCCGCGTAGCCGATGCGCGCCAGCTCCTCGCCGATCGTCTTGCCGTCCACGTCCTTGCGCGACAGTCCGTATTCGAGCGAAAACACCCCCGCGAACACGCCCGACGCTACCATCGCCGGTGCGAAGCGCGAGCCTTCCTCGTTGGTCCAGATCACGACCTCGACCGGATGCTCGGTCTCGATGCCGTGATCGTTGAGACTGCGAATCACCTCGAGGCCGCCGAGCACGCCGTAGATGCCGTCGAAGCGGCCGCCCGTCGGCTGCGAATCCGCGTGCGAGCCCGTGACGACCGGCGCCGCATCGGCCACGCGGCCCGCGCGGCGCATGAACACGTTGCCCATCGTATCGACCGCCACCGTGCAGCCGGCGGCCTTCGCCCAGCCGACGATCAGGTCGCGGCCGGCCTTGTCGAGATCGGTCAGCGCAAGGCGGCACACGCCGCCCTTCGGCGTCGCGCCAATCTTCGCGACTTCCATCAGGCTGTCCCACAACCGCTTGCCGTCGACCTTGATCGACGTGTCGAAAGCTGCCCGCTTCACTGTTTCCGATACCGCGTTCATTCGTATCGCTCCTGTGGGGTCGGTGATGTCGTCAGCCCGGTCTGTGCCGGTGCGTGTCATGCCTGTTTTGGGGCAATGCCGCCCAAGCGCGGTGCATGCCCCGGTCGTTCGCGAAGATCGTCCGACGAATCGGGTTGACAGGTTTCCGCCGCTCGTCGAATCCTGTCCGATTGGACAGGTTTTAGACGATCAAAATCACCAAATCAATCTCTTTCTTGCGTGAATGAATGGAGCGAGAAACGTGCCATCGCAACGCAGCATGGCGACGGATGCACGAGATCAGCACGCGTGCGTTCGATGCGAATCAGCGGCTAGAATGAAGCCCAACGCGGCACGCCCGCCGCGCGAGGGCAACGATGAGACATGACGAGGCGGCAACCGAAGCCACCGACAGCGACGAAACGCCCGCGCCTTTGCGGCGACGCAAGGCGCACATCCGCGAGTCCAACGAAGCGCATCTGCTCGCCTGCGCGGAGGCCGTGTTCGCGGAACGCGGGCTCGACGGTGCAAGCACCGCGATGATCGCGGAGCGCGCCGGCCTGCCGAAAGCCAACCTGCATTACTACTTCCCGACGAAGCTTGCGTTGTACCGCCGCGTGCTCGACGACCTGTTCGAGGACTGGCATCGCGCGGCCGGTTCGTTCGAGGCCGACGACGATCCCGTCGAAGCGATCGGTGCCTACGTGCGCGCGAAGATGGCGCTGTCGCGGCGGCGCCCGCTCGGCTCGAAGGTCTGGGCCAACGAGATCATCCACGGTGCGGAGCACATGCAGGACATCCTGTCGGAACGCGTGAAGCCGTGGTTCGATACGCGCGTGAAGGTCATCGACGGCTGGATCGCGCGCGGGCTGCTCGCGCCGATCGACGCGCATGCGCTGATGTACCTGATCTGGGCAACCACGCAGCACTACGCGGATTTCGATGCACAGATCCGCGCGCTGAGCGGCAAGCGGACGTTCACGCAGAAGGCGTACGACGAGCAGACCGAACAGGTCGTGCAGCTCGTGCTTCGTGCGTGCGGGGCGGTGTCGCCGCGCGCGAAGGCGTAGCGGGACCACGCGATCCGCCATAAGCAAAACGGGTATCGCACCGGTAATTCCCGTGCGATACCCGTCGTACGCGTCGCCACTTGCCGACTACGCGTGATGTACTGCGTGATGCGTTACACGATGCGCTCGATCGCGATGGCCGTTGCCTCGCCGCCGCCGATACACAGCGATGCGACGCCGCGTTTCATCCCATAGGTTTCGAGCGCGGCCAGCAGCGTCACCATCACGCGCGCACCCGATGCACCGATCGGATGCCCAAGCGCGCACGCGCCGCCATGCACGTTGACCTTCTCGTGCGGCAGGTCGAGATCGCGCATCGCGGCCATCGGCACGACCGCGAACGCTTCGTTGATCTCGAACAGGTCGACGTCGCGCAGGTTCCAGCCGGTTTTCTCCGACAGCTTGCGCAGCGCGCCGATCGGCGCGGTCGCGAACAGGCCCGGCTTGTCCGCGTAGGTCGAATGCCCGACGATCACGGCCTTCGGCGTGAGGCCGAGGCGCTCGGCTTCCGAGCGGCGCATCATCACCAGCGCGGCCGCGCCGTCCGAGATCGACGACGCATTCGCGGCCGTCACCGTGCCGCCGTCGCGGAACGCAGCCTTCAGCGTCGGGATCTTGTCGAGCTTCGCCTTGCCCGGCTGTTCGTCGATCGACACGACCGTTTCGGTCTTGCCGGCCTTCACGGTCACCGGCGCGATTTCCGACACGAAATGCCCGTCGGCGATCGCCCGTTGCGCGCGCGTCAGCGATGCGATCGCGAACGCATCCTGCGCCTCGCGCGTGAACTGGTATGCCTGCGCGCAATCCTCGGCGAACGTGCCCATCAGGCGGCCCTTCTCGTACGCGTCCTCGAGCCCGTCGAGGAACATGTGATCAAGCACCTGCCCGTGACCCATGCGCATCCCCGCGCGCGCCTTCGGCAGCAGGTACGGCGCATTCGTCATGCTCTCCATCCCGCCCGCGACGGCCACGCCTGCCGAGCCTGCCAGCAGCAGGTCGCGCGCGAACATCGCGGCCTTCATCCCCGAGCCGCACATCTTGTTGACCGTGGTCGCACCTGCGGCGAGCGGCAGCCCGGCCTTCAGCGCGGCCTGGCGCGCCGGCGCCTGGCCCTGGCCCGCCGGCAGCACGCAGCCGAACACGATTTCATCGATGCGCTCGGCCGGCACGTTCGCGCGCTCGAGCGCCGCGCGAATCGCTACCGCGCCGAGGTCGCTCGCGCTGGCGGCCGCCAGGTCGCCCTGAAAACCACCCATCGGCGTACGCGCCATACCAACGATTACGATCGGATCCTGAGTCGTCATGATTCGCTTCCTCCAGTGTCAGCGCGGTGCCATGCGCAACGCGCCATCGAGACGGATGACTTCGCCGTTCAGCATCGTGTTCTCGGCGATGTGGCGCACCAGCGCCGCAAATTCTTCCGGGCGGCCGAGCCGCGGCGGGAACGGCACGCTCTTGCCGAGCGCATCCTGCACGTCCTGCGGCATGCCGGCCATCATCGGCGTCGCGAAGATGCCCGGCGCGACCGTCACCACGCGAATGCCGAACCGAGCGAGCTCGCGCGCGATCGGCAGCGTCATGCCGACCACGCCGCTCTTCGACGCCGCATACGCGGCCTGCCCGATCTGCCCGTCGAACGCCGCGACCGACGCGGTGTTGACGATCACGCCGCGCTCGCCTTCCGCATTGGCGTCCTGCTTCGACATCGCGTCGGCGGCCAGCCGGATCATGTTGAACGTGCCGACCAGATTGATCGACACGGCGCGTGCGAAGCGGTCGAGCGAATGCGGACCCTCGCGGCCGACCACCTTCTCGCCCGGCGCGACGCCCGCGCAGTTGACGAGCGCGTCGATGCGGCCGAACGCGTCACGCGCGGCGGCAACGGCCGCCTGGCCGTCGGCTTCGCTCGTCACGTCGGTCTTCACGAAGCGCGCCGCCGCGCCAAGCTCGTGCGCGAGGCCCGCGCCGGCTTCTTCGTTGACGTCCAGCAGCACGGCCTTGCCGCCTTCCGCGACCACCATGCGCGCCACCGCGGCGCCGAGGCCGGAACCGGCGCCCGTAATCAGAAAAACGCGATCCTTGATATCCATTCGCAGTCCGTACAGGTTGTGTTCAGGGTTGAGCGGCCTTCTCGGCTTCCATCTTGCGCAACACGAAGCGCTGGATCTTGCCGCTCGGGGTTTTCGGCAGCGCGTCGACGAAGTCGATCGCGCGTGGATAGGCGTGAGCGGACAGCCGCCGCTTCACGTGCAGGCTCAATTCCTCGGCCAGCGCCGGCGTGCCGTCATAGTCTTTCGACAGCACGACGAACGCCTTGACGATCTCCGTGCGCTCCGCGTCGGGTACGCCTATGACGGCGGCTTCGCTCACGGCCGGATGCTCGATCAGCGCGCTTTCCACGTCGAACGGGCCGATCCGGTAGCCGGACGACGTGATCACGTCGTCCGCGCGGCCGATGAAGCTCACGGTGCCGTCCGGCTCCAGCTCGACGTTGTCGCCGGTCCGGTAATAGCCGCCCGCGATCGCCGGCGTGTCCTGCTGCCAGTAGCCGTGGAACCACAGCAGCGGCGAGCGCGCGATGTCGATCGCGAGGTTGCCCGGCTCGCCGGGGCCGAGCTCGCGGCTCGCGTCGTCGAGCACCGCGACGCGGTAGCCGGGCATCGCAAAGCCGGCCGAACCGGCGTGGACCGCATGCGCGAGGCCGTGGTGGTTGTTCACGACCATCCCGAGTTCGGTCTGGCCGTAGTGATCGTAGATCGGCGCGCCGAGCGCCGCGTCGAACCAGCGCACGACTTCCGGATTCAACGGTTCGCCCGCGCTGCTGACCACGCGCAGCTTGCCCTTCAGCCGCGCCGCCGCTTCCGTCCCGGCCGCCATCAGCATCCGGTAGGCCGTCGGCGAGCCGGCGAGGCTCGTGATCCCGAGCCGTTCGATCACGTCGTACGTGCTGTCGACCGTGAAACCGCCCTCGTAGAGCGTCGTCGCGTGGCCGAGCAGCAGCGGGCCCGTGATCGCGTAGTAGAGGCCGTATGCCCAGCCCGGATCGGCGATGTTCCAGAACCGGTCGCCGGCGCGCAGGTCCACCGCTTCGCGCATGTACGCACCGAACGCGAGCAGCGCGCGCAGCGGCACCGGCACGCCCTTCGGCAAACCCGTCGTGCCCGATGTCGACATCATCATGAACAGGTCCGTGCCCTTGCGCAGCACCGGCTCGAACGAGTCGGACTGCGCATCGAGCGCCGCGCGGAAATCGATGTCGCTTTCCGGCAACGTCTCGCCCGGCTCGCGCACCGTCGCAACGGGCGGGCAACCGGCGATCTCGTCGAGCTTCGCGCGATTCGCGACGTTGGTCACGACCAGGCGCGCGTCGCTCATGCGCAGCCGGTGCTCGATCGCTTTCGGGCCGAATGCGGTGAACAGCGGCTGGTAGACGGCGCCCGCGCGCCACGTGCCGAGGATCGTCGCGACGAGTTCCGGCGTGCGCGGCAACAGGCCCGCCACCACGTCGCCCGGCTTCACGCCCTGCGCGACCAGCAGGTTCGCGACGCGCGCCGACAGCGCCTTCATCTGCGCAAACGTGTAGCGGTGGTGCTGCCCGCCGGCGTCGATCCAGTCGAGCGCGATCGCGTCCGCCGATGCGTACCGGTCGCAGCATTCCACGCACGCGTTCAGGCCGCGCTCCAGGTCGCCGTGCAGTTGCTGCGCGGCGGTCTCGATACTGAACCGGGCCACGGCGTCGGCGTAGGCCGGCACCGCGCGGGCGGTAGCTCCATCAGACATGCGTGTCTCCTGTGCGTTATGGCCGCCGGCGAGCCAGGGGCGCGACGGGGATAGTTCGATAGTAGACAGCCCGTACATTGCAATCAATGACAAACAGAATCTAGAATCGTGATCGCTTTTGCCATGTCGGGAGGATGCAGGAAAATGGGGCCGCAGATGATTTCGCCGGATTTCGTCGACGATGCGCTCGCGTGCCTGCGCCGGCAAGGCCTTCCGACGGAGGCCGTGCTGCGTGCCGCCGGCCTGCCGGCCGCCGTGCGCGAGCCCGTCACGCCGCAGCAGTACGGCCGGCTGTGGCTCGCGATCGCCGGTGCGCTCGACGACGAATTCTTCGGGCTTGCCGCGCGCCCGATGCGGCGCGGCAGCTTCACGCTGCTGTGCCATGCGGTGCTGCACGCCGGCACGCTCGACAAGGCGCTGCGGCGCGCGCTGCAGTTCCTGCGCGTGGTGCTGGACGAGCCGCATGGCGAGCTCGTCGTGGCCGATGGGCAGGCGCAGATCGTGCTGACGCAGACGGGCGCGCCCTGTCCGGCGTTCGCGTACCGGACGTTCTGGCTGATCCTGCTCGGTGTCGCGTGCTGGCTGATCGGCAGGCGCATCCCGCTGCAGCGCATCGACTTCGCGTGCCCGAGCCCCGACCAGCGCAGCGACTATCACCAGTTCTTCGGCGTGCCCGTGCATTTCGACCGGCCCGACAGCCGGCTTGCGTTCAATGCCGCGTACCTCGCGCTGCCGACGATCCGCTCCGAGCAGGCACTGAAGACCTTCCTGCGCGGCGCGCCCGGCAACCTGCTGGTCCGCTACCGGCACGATACGGGCTGGGTCACGAAGACGCGCGCGCAGCTGAAGACGCTGCCGGCCGCGGAGTGGCCCGACTTCGATACGCTGGCCGTGCGCCTCGGCACGACGCCCGCGACGCTGCGACGGCGTCTGCGCAGCGAAGGGCAAAGCTTCGCGGCAATCAAGGACGAGCTGCGCGGTGCGCTGGCCCAGTCGCTGCTGCGCGGGCATGCGCTCAGCGTGGCGGAGATCGCGGCCGAGCTCGGCTTCACCGAGCCGAGCGCGTTTCATCGCGCATTCCGGAAATGGACGGGCACGAGCCCGGGTGCGTTCCGGCGGGACGTGCATGCGGCGGAGGAACCGGGGGTGGTGAGCGGATGATGCGGCGGGCAGTCGTCAACACTGCATGCCCGGCCGGCACGGAAACGCTCACGCTACGCCCTGCAACGGCCGCGAGAACAGCTTGCACCCCGCGTAGTAGACGAGCGACGTCAGCGACAAACCGACGATCCACGACACGTCCGCGCCGCCGAGCCGGCTCGCCAGTTCTCCCGTATAGAGATCGGTCGCCATGAACGGCGCCTGCGCGACGATACCGATGAAATACGAGCCAACGGCGATCGTATTGAAGCGTCCGTAGATGCCGCCGTCCTGCCGGAAGAACGAATCGACGTCGTACTCGCCGTGGCAGACGAGGTAGTAGTCGACGAGGTTGATCGCGGTCCACGGCACGAGCACGTACAGCAGCAGCAGGATGAAGTTCGTGTAGCCGGCGAGGAAATTGTCCTGCCCGAACAGCGCGATCGAGAGCGCGATGCCGCACAGGACGATCGCGGTAATCGCCCGCGCACGCGCCTTGCCCGACCACGACGGGAAGAGCGTCTGCAGCACGGTAATCGCCGACAGCGCACCGCAATACAGTTCCATCGCATTGCTGGCCGCGATGCCGAACGACAGCACGACGATCACGAGCACGCTGATCCCTTGCGTGAGGCCCGTGAGGCCGCTCACGACATTGCCGTCGGGCGTCGCGAGCCCCACCAGGCAACCGAGCAGCATCGGGAAGAACGAGCCGAGCACGCAGCCCCAGTAACTCGACCAGAACGCGGTGCGCGGCCCGGTATCGGGCGGCAGGTAGCGCGAATAGTCCGATACGTAAGGCGCATAGGCGATCTGCCACAGCGCGGCGACCGACATCGCACCCAGGAAGCCCGACAGGTTCAGCGAATGCTTCGAGAACGTATCGGCGGGCAATCCGTGCACGAAGATGATCCACACGAACGCCAGCACGAGCACGCTGCCCGAGCACCAGCTCAAAAGCCGCGCATACGCGTGGATCAGCTTGTAGCCGTAGATCGATCCGAGCAGGCTGATCAGGCCGATCACCACGACGCCCGCATCGAGCGGAATGCCGGCGCCCAGGCTGTGCAGCGCCTGCCCGCCGAACACGCAGTTCGATGCGAAGAAGCCCACATACATCACGACGACCAGCCCGACCACGAGCAGCGCGCCGAACGACCCGAACTGCCCGCGGGTCTGGATCATCTGCGGCACGCCAAGCTGCGGCCCCTGCGCGGAATGCAGTGCCATGAAGACCGCGCCGATCAGGCTGCCGACGAGCGTGGCGAGCGCCGCCCACCAGAACGGCTGCTTGAACACCGTGGTCGCGAGCGATCCGGTGACGATCGTCAGCATCATGATGTTCGACCCGAACCAGATCGTGAACAGGTCCTTCGCGCTGCCGTGCCGCTCGGTGAGCGGAATCGGCTGGATGGTGCTTTCCTCGAGATGAGCAATGGACTCGCCCTGACTCATTTCGTCTCCTTGTTTCTGTTGTGATGTTCGTGGATTCGGGGATTGAAGGGTGACCAGGAATACGTGGCTGGCTCAAAGCGTGCGCGCTTCGATCTGCCGACTATGCCATTTGCATTCCTTATCAATAAGCAGCCGGCGGAACATCGCTTTATTGCGACCATCGCCCACGATACCCGGTCTTCGCTCTGCCGGATTGCCACTCCGGTGGCCGCGCGCAGTCGACTCGTCTCCGAACCGGATCCTGTGGTTTGGCGCGCTTGCGCCCGACACTCATCGGACGAAAGCGCGCCGCTCACCTCGTCAGCAGTCGATCCCGAGCACTTCGCGCGCGGTGGCATCCACGGCCTTGCGCATCGTGTCGACCAGTTCATCGATTTGCGCGTGATCGATCACCAGCGGCGGTGCAACGATCAGTCGGCCGTTCGTCGAACGCACGATCGCGCCGAGTTCGAACCCGACGGTCCGGCTGTGCCAGGTCAGGTCGGCCTCGTTCGCAAAGCGCTCGCGCGTCGCCTTGTTCTTCGCGAACTGGATCGCGCCGACCGCACCCACGCCCTGGATCTCGCCGACGAGCGGATGGTTGCCGAACGCATCGCGCAGCGCCTTCTGCAGGTACGGCCCGGTATCCGTCTTCGTCCGCTCGACGAGGCCTTCGCGCTCGAGCAGGTCGAGGTTGGCCAGTGCGACGGCGGCCGCGACCGGGTGCCCCGAATAGGTCAGCCCGTGCGCGTAGACGCCCCCCTTGTCGACCAGCGAATCGCCGACGCGCCGGCTCATGATCAGCCCGCCCATCGGCACGTAGCCCGAGGTCAGCCCCTTGGCCATGCAGATCAGGTCCGGTTCGAAGCCGAAGTGACGGTGCGCGAACCACTCGCCGGTGCGGCCGAAGCCGCCGATCACCTCGTCCGCGCACAGCAGCACGTCGTACTGACGGCAGATGCGCTCGATCTCCTGCCAGTAGCCGTCCGGCGGAAAAATCATCCCGCCCGCGCCCTGGAACGGCTCCGCGACGAACGCGGCCACGCGGTCCGCACCGATCTCCAGGATCTTGCGCTCGAGCGACAGCGCCGCCTGCTTGCCGAATGCCTCGGGGCTCAGGTCACCGCCGTTCGCGTACCAGTACGGTTCGTCCACGTGCGTGATGTTCGGAATCGGCAGGTCGCCCATTTCATGCATGAACGCCATGCCGCCCAGCGATGCGCTCCCCACCGTCGACCCGTGATAGCCGTTCACGCGGCCGATCATCACCTTCTTCTGCGGCCTGCCCATCACGTCCCAGAACCGCCGTACGGTGCGAATCAGCACTTCATTCGATTCGGATCCCGAATTGGTATACACCACGTGACTGAAGCGATCGCCGAGCAGCGCAAACAGCCGCTCCGACAGTTCGATCACCGACGGGTGCGTCGTGTGAAAGAACATGTTGTAGTAGGACAGTTCCTTCATCTGCCGCGCGGCAGCGTCGACCAGCTCCGGCCGGCCATAGCCGACGTTCGTGCACCACAGCCCGGACATGCCGTCCAGGTAGCGGTTGCCGTCGTTGTCCCATAGATGGACACCTTCGCCGCGCACCATCACGCGCGCGCCTTCCTCGTTCAGCGCCTTCTGGTCGACGAATGCGTGCAGGTGATGCGCGGCGTCGCTGCGTTGATAGTCTTGCGTCGTACGATGCGGAAAGTTGGGCGCATTCATGGGCGAGTCCCCGGTTCGTTTTGTGGATAAAAAGCGTTGTCGTGTTGCGCGGCGCAACCGCGTGCAGCCTGCCGCGTCGAATCAGTAACTGATCCAGGTTGTCTTGAGGCCCGTGTACTTGTCGATCGCATGCAGCGAAAGATCGCGGCCGAAGCCCGACTGGCGGAACCCGCCGAACGGCGTCTGCGCGCTCAGCGCATCGACCGTGTTGACGGACACCGTGCCGGCACGCAGCCGCCCCGATACACGGTGCGCACGCGACAGGCTGCCGGTCCAGAGCGACGCGGCCAGCCCATAGATCGAGTCGTTCGCGAGCCGGACGGCCTCGTCCTCGGTGTCGAACGCCATCACCGACAGCACCGGCCCGAAGATCTCCTCGCGTGCGATGGCGTCGTCGTGCTTCACGTCGATGAAGATCGTCGGCTCGATGAAGTAGCCCTTGCCGTCGACGCGCGGCGCGCCTCCACCGATCGCGAGCGTCGCACTATCGCGGCCGCGAGCAATCTACTCGCGCACGCGCCGATGCTGCTGCTCGTCGACGATGGCGCCCATCCCGCTCGCCGGATCGAGCGGATCACCCGGCATGAACGCGGCGGCATGCGCAATCAGCCGGTCGACGAACGCATCGTGAATCGAACGCTGGACCAGCAGCCGCGAGTTGGCGGAACACACCTCGCCCTGGTTGAAGAAAATGCCGAAGCACGCCTTGCGTGCGGCCAGGTCCAGATCGTCCGTATCGTCGAAGACCAGGTTCGGGCTCTTGCCGCCGCACTCGAGCCACACCTGCTTCATGTTCGACTGCGCGGCGTATTCGAGGAATTTCTTGCCAATGGCCGTTGATCCCGTGAAGGCGAGCACGTCCACGTCGGGATGCAGCCCGAGCGCACGCCCCGCAGTCTCGCCGTAGCCCGGCACGACGTTCAGCACGCCCGGCGGCAGGCCGGCCTCCAGCGCCAGTTCCGCGAGACGCAATGCCGACAGTGGCGATTGTTCCGCCGGCTTCAGCACGACGCTGTTGCCGGCCGCCAGCGCCGGCGCGACCTTCCACGCGACCATGTCGAGCGGAAAATTCCACGGCACCACGGCGCCCACCACGCCCAACGGTTCGCGCGTGACGACCGCGAAGTTGCCGGGGTCCGTCGACGCGACTTCGCCATGCAGTTTGTCGACGGCTTCGCCGTACCAGCTGAACAGGCCGCCCGCGGCCGGCACGTCGATGCTGAACGCGTCCGCCACACGCTTGCCCATGTTGAGCGAGTCGAGCAGCGCGAGCTCCGCACCGTGCGATGCGATGAGTTCGCCGAGCCGGCAAAGCACGCGCTTGCGCTCTGCCGGTGCGCAACGTGACCAGACGCCGGATTCGAACGCGCGACGCGCGGCACGCACTGCGTCGTCGACGTCCGGTGCATCGCACGACGCGACTTCCGCGATGACGGCCTCCGTCGCCGGATTGATCGCGGCGAACGTCGGGCCGCTTCGGGCCGGCACGCCGCGGCCGCCGATATGCGCGAGCGTTCTCGGGACCACTTGCGCCGCGAGACGTCTCCAGTCCGCGTGCTGACGATTTTCTGCTGACGTTGGGTTCATTCAAGACTCCGTTTTGACGACAGGCGTTTATGCATTGTTCTCCGCCTGAACCCGACCCGACGAATGACGCCAGCGGGCATGACCGATGCCCATGACCGCCGCGCATCGCCGCAGACGTCCGGTTGGCAAACTGTCGGTCATCAAAATGAGATTCGAAAGAACAGTTTTTCTTCTCATTGAAGAGGTTATTTCTATTCATTCCGCGGTCGTGCAGTGGGTTTTCCTGCCGCGTCGCAATCCCGGTGCCGTTTGTTTGCGCGCGATCGCGTCGCCTTTCCGATGAGATTCGACGTGTCATCCGCGACGACACCTGGCCGGTACGACATTGCGCCCCGGCCCGTCCGACCACATACTGGTCGGCCTGCGCGAATGAGGATGCGTCGATGATGAGTGTCGATCAGGATGCCGCTTCGATCTTTGGCGTGATCGGAACGGCCGTGTCTTTGCTGGCGGCGATTCCGTATGCGCTCGCAATCTACCGGCGCACGGTTCGCCCGCATCTGTTCACATGGCTCGTGTGGTCGGTCGTCACGGCGATCGCGGCTGCCGGCCAGTTCGTCGCGGGTGCCGGGCCGTCCGCGTGGTGCACGGCAGCCATTGCCATTACCTGCTTTCTGACGCTGGTGGCGAGCATCTTTCGCGGCGAACGCGGCTGGACACGCGTCGACTGGTTTTTCCTGGTCGCGGCCCTGTCGGCCATTCCGCTGTGGATGCTGACCGACGACCCGACGATCTCGATCTGCCTGGTCACGCTGATCGAGCTGGCCGGCCTCGGCCCGACCGTCCGCAAGACGATCCGCGATCCGTGGAGCGAGAGCCTCGCGTATTTCGGGCTGTGCGTGTTCAAGTACGCGCTGGCATTGCTGGCGTTGAGCACGTGGAGCGTCGCGGTCGCGTTCTATCCGGCCGTCAACATCATCGCGTCGATCGGCATCTGCGTGGTGATGCTCGTCCGGCGTCAATCGCTGTCGAACGCGCGGTAGACGGTATCCTTCGGTGCGGTATCTTCGTTGCTGCTGTTGCTCGCCGGCATGCGCTGAACCACAAACCTTCAGAGACGATGCGAGGCCCTGAAATGGATGCAACCCGTACAGCCATCGAACCCAGCGAAGCCGCGCTTCGTGCCGCGATGCTGGCCAACGATGTCGCAGCGCTCGATGCGTTGCTGGACGACGACCTTGTGTTCACCGTTCCGACCGGACAGGTCATCTCGAAGGAGGACGACCTGGCGACCCATCGTGCGAAGCTGTTGCGCCTCGACAGACTCGATGTGCGGGAAACGCGCGCACGCGTGATCGACGAGATGATCCTGACCACGACGAAGGCGATACTCACCGGCCATTTCGACGGCACGGCGTTCGACGGCACGTTTGCCTATACTCGGCTCTGGCGCCGATCATCCTCCGGCTGGCGCGTCGTCGCCGGGCATGCATCGCAGGTCGCGTAGCCGCGTCGAGCGCGACGTTCCTTCGAGTCGGCAAGCCCCGCGAATCCGGCGTTGAGTCGAGGCGAGCCGGGCAACACCCCGACGAAGGTGTCGACCATCACAGGAGACGAGATGCACCAAGCATTCACCGTACGCGCTGCCCGTACCACGGACGCGGACGCGCTCACGCGACTGGCTCGCATTTCGAAGGCACACTGGGGCTATCCGCAGGACTGGCTCGACTTGTGGCAGAGCGATCTCACGATTGCGCCGGAGACGATCGACGGGTCGATCGGATACGTTGCGGAATCCGGCGAAGCAATCATCGGGTTCTGGGTCCGGGCGGCATCGGAATCGGATCGCCCGACGCCCGGATGGCTGTTCGTCCATCCCGACCACATGGGCCGCGGTGTCGCCCGGGCACTGTGGCAAGAGGTCCGCAGGGAAAGCGCCGCGAGAGGGATCAGAAGCTTCGTGATCGAAGCGGACCCCAATGCGCTTCCGTTCTATCTGGCGCTCGGTGCTGAAAAAATCGGCGAAAAGGAATCGAGCGTCGTCCCGGGCAGGTTCTTCCCGATCTTGAGGATCACGATCTGATTGCAACGTCCGTCGGCACCGCCGCCGGACGCACCCGGTATCGCCCCTTCTCAGGCTGACTGCAACGTCATCGCGCGGCGGTCCTCGAGCTTGAACTCGCCGACCGTCTGCGCGAGCCTCGCGGCCTGCTCGCGCAGCAACGTCGCGGCCGCCGCCGACTGCTCGACGAGCGCCGCGTTCTGCTGCGTCGCATTGTCGAGATGCGACACCGCCTGATTCACCTGCTCGAGCCCCGTGCTCTGCTCCTTGGCAGCGACGGTCATTTCCGCAATCACGCTCGTGATGCTGCGCACGCCCTCGACGATTTCGTTCATCGTCGTACCGGCCGTCTGGACGAGTCCCGAGCCCCCCTCGATCTTCTCGACCGACGAGTGAATCAACTGCTTGATTTCCTTGGCGGCCTGCGCGCTGCGCTGCGCGAGCGCACGCACCTCGCCCGCGACGACCGCGAAGCCCCGGCCGTGCTCGTTCGCACGTGCGGCCTCGACGGCAGCGTTCAACGCGAGAATGTTGGTCTGGAACGCGATGCCGTCGATCACGCCGACGATGTTGGCGATCTCGCTCGACGCCTGCGTGATCTCGTTCATCGTCGAGACGACCTCGCTGACGACCGTGCCGCCGCGCACCGCGACGTCCGACGCCGATTCCGCCAGACGGCTCACCTGGCTCGCGGCGTCGGCGGAATTGCGAGCCGTGCCGGCGATTTCCTCGAGCGCGGCGGCGGTTTCCTGCAAGCTCGATGCTGCATGTTCGGTCCGGCCGGACAGATCCTGGTTGCCCTGCGCGATCTCGGCACTCGCGAGGTTGACGGATTCGCTGAACTCGCGAATCTGCAGCAGGATCGTACTGATCTTTTCGGCGAACAGGTTGAACGCATGCGCGATCTGCGCGGCTTCGTCCGCGCCGTCGGCAGGCAGGCGTTTCGTCAGGTCGCCGCTGCCGGTCGACACATCCGTCAGCGCGTCGCGCACCAGCAGGATGCGCTTGAAAGCCGCGTTCGTCATCGCACCGACGAGCGCGGCCGCGATCACGGCCACGATCAGGATCGCCGCCAGCGTCGTCGTCGCGACCGCGCGCATGCCGGCCGTCACGTCCGCCTTGTCGAGCGCGAGCACGAGGGACCAGTCGGTACCGGCGATCGGCTGGGCCCGCACCAGCTTGGTGGCGCCGTCGATGTCGACCGCGACGGGCTCGGACGCGGTTTGCAGCGCGCCGAGGTGGTCGGCGTCGAGTGCCGGCGAAAGACCGGTTGCCGGTTTCATGATCAGGTCGGTCTTGGCCGACGCGATCACGCGTCCGCTCTTGTCCACCAGAAATGCGAAGCTCGCGGGTGTCGGGTGTACCGAGGTCACGATCGAGCTCACGCTCTCCATGAACAGGCTGGCGGCCAGTACCCCCTTCACCGTGCCGTCGCGCACCACGGGTACCGCGAACGCAACCGCCGGCTTGCCGGTCGTTGCATCACGGTAGAGCGCCGTCACGACCAGGCTACCGGCGCTGACGGCCTGCTTGTACCACGGACGTGCGGTCGGGTCGTAGCCAGGCGCGAGCGGCACGTTCGAGAACGCGGTCTTGTCCGGCAGGCCGAGCGTCAGCACCTCGAAGCCGCCCGACTTGCCCAGCAACTTCAGCGCCGGCAGCGGGTCGCCCTCGCCGATCGCGATCGTGTCTGCAAGGGCCTGGGTTTCCCGGCCTCTGCTGGCCACCCATTCATTGATCGCCAGCGCGTGCCCGGCGAGGATCGCCTTGTGATTCTGGTCGATTGCCTCGTCGTTGTGTTGCTTGACGACGTAATAGACCAGGCCGCCTGTGACGGCCAGCGCCGTTACCACGATGGCGACGCAGGTCGCGAGTATCCGTGCACGAATCGAGGACAACATGATGACTTCGATCTCCGTTACCGCGTTATATGAATGGGGTTGCCAAAAACAGGCAACGTCCTGTTTAACGACCGCGGTTGCGGGAACTTAAGGCCTGACTGGCCAGACCAGTGTGAGCAACGGATCGGCGGAGTCGCGGAGTGCGAGACGGACGGGCTGATCCGGCAAGATCGGATACCGTGGGGCCGACTGGGGCGCGTAGAAGGGAGTCTTGATGAACTGGCAACGCTCGTCCGGATACTCGGAAGGTTGCCATGTTCCGGTTCGCCGAAGGGTTGAAGGTCTATCTGCCTCGCGGTCCGGTCGACTTCCGCATGGGCGGCCGCAGGACGGCATCTCGTTCAGCGTGTTGAAGCCGAGAGACGGGATCAGGCATCGATTCCGCTCCGGCACGCGTGTTTGACGAGCCGCCGACGATATGTGCACTCCCGGCTTAGCCGGCGATAAAGGGTATTACCGCAAGGCCGACGCGTTCAGCAGCAGATTTCTTTGCTCTCGCCACAATATTCGCGCGCCCGAAACGTCTTCAAGCGCATGGAATCGCCACCCACTTCGCACATGATGACCGACCCAGACCGCGACATCACAGCGACAGTGATGCGTGAACGATCGAGGCTAGTGAATTTCATCCGGCGTCGGATTCGCGACCCGGACGATGCCGAGGACATCCTGCAGGATGTGTTTCACGAATTCGTACAGGCGTATCGACTTCCTGCGCCAATCGAACAGGCAAGCGCGTGGCTTTTTCGTGCCGCACGCAATCGCATCGTTGACCGTTTTCGCAAGAAGAAGGAGCAGCCGCTGACCGATCTGTCCGAGGTCGACGATGACGCAAACGATGAGTATCGCCTGGACCTCGCGCTACCGGCGCATGATGCCGGCCCCGAAGCACGGTACGCGCGCACGCTAGTGCTCAAGGCCTTGCAGGATGCGCTCGACGAGTTGCCGACGAATCAGCGTGAGGTATTTTATCGCACACGAGCTGGAAGGTCAGTCCTTCAAGGAAATGGCGGCACAAAGCGGTGTCGCGCTCAATACGCTGCTCGCTCGCAAACGCTATGCGGTCTTGCATCTGCGTGCCCGACTGCAGCCCATTTATGACGAACTGGATAACACCTAGAGGAATCGACAGATGAATTTCCGAATCAGATGTGCAGGCAAGGCGCTTCTCGTGTTGATCGCGATAGGCGTGCTCGGATGGGTCGTCATGATGTTATGGAACTGGGTGATTCCGGCGCTATTCGTCGGCGCCCGTACGATCGACTTCGCCCATGCGCTGGGCCTGCTTGTGTTGAGCCGCATCCTGTTTGGTGGATTCCGCGGACATCACGGCTGGCGCGGTCGACGCCACTGGCGCAAGTGGGAGTCCATGACCCCCGAGGAACGCGAGCATTTCCGGACCGCGTGGCGATCCGGCAGCAACCGGCCCACGGGAGAGTGAACGTGCGCGAAAAATCAACGGGCGACTGCAAACAGAAGCCGGGTGTGATTGCGCCGGTCGTCGATCTGAAACGTTGCGAAGGCAAAGGGGATTGTGTTGCCGTTTGTCCCGAGAACGTGTTCGAGATCCGGCGCATCGACAAAGTCGATTACCTCGGCCTTGATCTGATGCATCGCCTGAAGCAGCGCGTGCATGGAATGAAGGTTGCCTATACGCCGAATGCGTACGCGTGCCGGTCGTGCGGACTGTGTGTGACGGCGTGCCCCGAACGCGCAATCACGCTCGCCCGAACGGCATAACAACATCCATGTATCGCCGATATCGAGCGACAGCGCAAAAGCCCTGACGGGAGAGGCTGTCGTTGGATACCTCGTCGACCGGATCAATCTCGTCAAGGAACGCACATGGCTTCATCCACCTTCGCTCTTCTGCAGCGGCTCCACGAAGAGAGCCGGACCGAAATTGTCGCCCGCGCCCGTGCGCAGTTCCAGGGATCGAACGAGGATTTTCTGTCGTTAGCCGAGGAATACGAAGCGATCGCGCCCCGTCTGCGAGGGCGGTTTCTCGAAACGTTCGGGCTGTCCAGCGACGACTTCGATTCCCCCGAAGGCAGTCCGCTATCGTTGGCCGTGTCGCCGGAAACGGGCGGATTCTTGCGCAACATGGTGCTCTCGCAACGACCGGCCAGAATCCTTGAACTCGGCAGTTCATGCGGCGTATCCACGCTGTATTTCGCCGAGGCGTTACGCACGCTGGGCCGTGGCGTGGTCGTCGCGACCGAATGCGATGCGCTCAAGTTCACACGCTTGCGCGATCACGTCGGGACGGCGGGCCTGGACGCCTATGTCGACATGCGGGAGGGCGACGTATTCGAGACCGTCGCCGAACTGGAAGGCACTTTCGACATGGTGTTCATCGATGTATGGGCCGACGCCTATCTGAAACTGTTCAGGCAGATCGAGCGCCTGCTGCGCCCGGGATCGGTCGTACTGGCCGACAACATGTACACAGCAGAGGACGCCGTTCGACCGTACAAGCACTACCTCGACAACGACCCGCGGTTTTCGAGCATGACCCTGGACTTTGAATCGGGAGTCGAATTTACGGTCGTCGTTTCTTGAGCGGGGAGTCCATCGAAGCGTTTCTTCCACGGGATCTCGGGCTAAAGAACACGGCCGCCATCCCGATCCCCCATACATTTCCATCGCCCAAATGCAAAAACCCCCGCCTTTCGGGCGGGGGTTCTTGGCTTAGGGAGCCTGACGATTACCTACTTTCACACGGGAATCCGCACTATCATCGGCGTAGAGTCGTTTCACGGTCCTGTTCGGGATGGGAAGGGGTGGGACCGACTCGCTATGGTCATCAGGCAA
>NZ_NKFH01000011.1:0-3328 GCF_002223135.1 Burkholderia sp. AU33423 | reverse complement strand
GCTGTCGTTCTTTAACAATCTGGAAGAAGTAAGTAATTTGGATAGCGGAAGCGTCTTGAGATGGACGTGAAAACTATCCGGGTTGTGATTGTATCGATGTATCTCAAGATGATTCGAACTCTATGTTTGACTCAATTGGAATACGGCACAACGCGAGAACTCAACCTGTAACGAGACAGACTCGTTATAGGGTCAAGCGAACAAGTGCATGTGGTGGATGCCTTGGCGATCACAGGCGATGAAGGACGCGGTAGCCTGCGAAAAGCTACGGGGAGCTGGCAAACGAGCTTTGATCCGTAGATGTCCGAATGGGGAAACCCACTCCTTTTGGAGTATCCATGGCTGAATACATAGGCCATGCGAAGCGAACGCGGTGAACTGAAACATCTAAGTAACCGCAGGAAAAGAAATCAACCGAGATTCCCAAAGTAGTGGCGAGCGAAATGGGATGAGCCTTGCACTCTTTATTTGTATTGTTAGCCGAACGCTCTGGAAAGTGCGGCCATAGCGGGTGATAGCCCCGTAGGCGAAAACAGTATGAAAGAACTAGGTGTGCGACAAGTAGGGCGGGACACGTGAAATCCTGTCTGAAGATGGGGGGACCATCCTCCAAGGCTAAATACTCGTGATCGACCGATAGTGAACCAGTACCGTGAGGGAAAGGCGAAAAGAACCCCGGGAGGGGAGTGAAATAGATCCTGAAACCGCATGCATACAAACAGTCGGAGCCTCGTAAGGGGTGACGGCGTACCTTTTGTATAATGGGTCAGCGACTTACGTTCAGTAGCAAGCTTAACCGTATAGGGCAGGCGTAGCGAAAGCGAGTCCGAATAGGGCGTTCAGTTGCTGGGCGTAGACCCGAAACCAAGTGATCTATCCATGGCCAGGATGAAGGTGCGGTAACACGTACTGGAGGTCCGAACCCACTAACGTTGAAAAGTTAGGGGATGAGCTGTGGATAGGGGTGAAAGGCTAAACAAACTTGGAAATAGCTGGTTCTCTCCGAAAACTATTTAGGTAGTGCCTCGTGTCTCACCTTCGGGGGTAGAGCACTGTCATGGTTGGGGGGTCTATTGCAGATTACCCCGCCATAGCAAACTCCGAATACCGAAGAGTGCAATCACGGGAGACAGACATCGGGTGCTAACGTCCGGTGTCAAGAGGGAAACAACCCAGACCGCCAGCTAAGGTCCCCAAATATAGCTAAGTGGGAAACGAAGTGGGAAGGCTAAAACAGTCAGGAGGTTGGCTTAGAAGCAGCCACCCTTTAAAGAAAGCGTAATAGCTCACTGATCGAGTCGTCCTGCGCGGAAGATGTAACGGGGCTAAGCTATATACCGAAGCTGCGGATGCGTGCTTTGCACGCATGGTAGGAGAGCGTTCCGTAAGCCTGCGAAGGTGCGTTGAAAAGCGTGCTGGAGGTATCGGAAGTGCGAATGCTGACATGAGTAGCGATAAAGGGGGTGAAAGGCCCCCTCGCCGTAAGCCCAAGGTTTCCTACGCAACGTTCATCGGCGTAGGGTGAGTCGGCCCCTAAGGCGAGGCAGAAATGCGTAGCTGATGGGAAGCAGGTCAATATTCCTGCACCATTGTTAGATGCGATGGGGGGACGGATCGCGGAAGGTTGTCCGGGTGTTGGAAGTCCCGGTCGCTGCATTGGAGAAGGCACTTAGGCAAATCCGGGTGCGTAATTCAAGGGTGTGGCGCGAGCTTCTTAGGAAGCGAAGCAATTGGAAGTGGTTCCAAGAAAAGCCTCTAAGCTTCAGTCTAACGATGACCGTACCGCAAACCGACACAGGTGGGCGAGATGAGTATTCTAAGGCGCTTGAGAGAACTCGGGAGAAGGAACTCGGCAAATTGGTACCGTAACTTCGGGATAAGGTACGCCCTTGTAGCTTGATGCGCCTGCGCGCAAAGGGTGAAGGGGTTGCAATAAACTGGTGGCTGCGACTGTTTAATAAAAACACAGCACTCTGCAAACACGAAAGTGGACGTATAGGGTGTGACGCCTGCCCGGTGCCGGAAGATTAAATGATGGGGTGCAAGCTCTTGATTGAAGTCCCGGTAAACGGCGGCCGTAACTATAACGGTCCTAAGGTAGCGAAATTCCTTGTCGGGTAAGTTCCGACCTGCACGAATGGCGTAACGATGGCCACACTGTCTCCTCCCGAGACTCAGCGAAGTTGAAGTGTTTGTGATGATGCAATCTACCCGCGGCTAGACGGAAAGACCCCATGAACCTTTACTGTAGCTTTGCATTGGACTTTGAACCGATCTGTGTAGGATAGGTGGGAGGCTATGAAACCGGAACGCTAGTTTCGGTGGAGCCGTCCTTGAAATACCACCCTGGTTTGTTTGAGGTTCTAACCTTGGCCCGTGATCCGGGTCGGGGACAGTGCATGGTAGGCAGTTTGACTGGGGCGGTCTCCTCCCAAAGCGTAACGGAGGAGTACGAAGGTACGCTAGGTACGGTCGGAAATCGTGCTGATAGTGCAATGGCATAAGCGTGCTTAACTGCGAGACCGACAAGTCGAGCAGGTGCGAAAGCAGGTCATAGTGATCCGGTGGTTCTGTATGGAAGGGCCATCGCTCAACGGATAAAAGGTACTCTGGGGATAACAGGCTGATACCGCCCAAGAGTTCATATCGACGGCGGTGTTTGGCACCTCGATGTCGGCTCATCTCATCCTGGGGCTGTAGCCGGTCCCAAGGGTATGGCTGTTCGCCATTTAAAGAGGTACGTGAGCTGGGTTTAAAACGTCGTGAGACAGTTTGGTCCCTATCTGCCGTGGGCGTTGGATATTTGAAGGGGGCTGCTCCTAGTACGAGAGGACCGGAGTGGACGAACCTCTGGTGTACCGGTTGTCACGCCAGTGGCATCGCCGGGTAGCTATGTTCGGAAGAGATAACCGCTGAAAGCATCTAAGCGGGAAACTCGCCTTAAGATGAGATATCCCTGGGAACTAGATTCCCTTGAAGGGTCGTTCGAGACCAGGACGTTGATAGGTCAGGTGTGTAAGCGCAGTAATGCGTTCAGCTAACTGATACTAATTGCCCGTAAGGCTTGATCCTATAACAAGTCTGTCTCGCGCTGAATACAGCGCGTCGGATTGGTTGGATTCTCGTGTGTGATACACACAACTCAAAATTACTGCTTCTTCCCAGATTGGTTGTGCTGCGAAGCCAGCACAACAACCCTCTTTGCCTGATGACCATAGCGAGTCGGTCCCACCCCTTCCCATCCCGAACAGGACCGTGAAACGACTCTACGCCGATGATAGTGCGGATTCCCGTGTGAAAGTAGGTAATCGTCAGGCTCCCTAAGCCA
>NZ_NKFH01000002.1:0-312219 GCF_002223135.1 Burkholderia sp. AU33423 | reverse complement strand
ATGAATCACTTCATAAACCTGACTTACTTTAGTGTGAGACTCTTGATACTTTCGCTATCTGATCCGAGGATCAGCTCGCTTTCATCAAGCGCCCACACTTATCGGCTGTTAATTTTTAAAGAGCATTCTGCGAGGAACTTCGTGTTTCTCAGCAGCGCTGCGTTTTCAGCAGCAGAGAAGCGAGATTATGAACCGTGTTTCGCAGTTCGTCAACAACTTTTTAACACCATCGTTGCGACTGCGGGGCTCAACTTCCAGGCCAGCTGCGCGCCTCAGACTCCAGCACACCACCCGCCCTGCTTCCCTTCTCCCGCGCCGCGTTTCCGTTAGCGCGAAAGAGGCGTGATTGTAGGCAGCCACCCCCATCTACGCAAGCCCTTTGTGAAAATATTTTGAAAAAGCCCCCGTGCGCTGACGCGCACGGGGGCTTCGGGCTCGACGGGCCACGTAACGCCGACAACCTCCAGGTCGCCGGCAACGTTTCCCTCTATATATAGAGGCGCGTCACTTGCCGCCCATTGCAGCCTGCAGTTGCTCGACCGGCACCGCGTCGGCCATCGCCGTGTAGCCGGCGTCGCTCGGGTGAATGCCGTCGCCGCTATCGTAGCGCCGCTGCAGCACGCTCGGGCGCGCCGGATCGCGCAGCACAGCATCGAAGTCGACCACACCGTCGAACCCGCCACCGCTCCGGATCCACCGGTTCACCTCAAGGCGGATCGCCTCACGCCCCGCCGGCAGCCCGGCCGGCGTCAGCGTCGCGCCGAAGACTCTCACGCCCTGACGGTGCGCCGCTTCGATCAGCCGGCGGTAGCCATCGATCAAAGATGCAGCCGTGACCTGCGTATGCGGGTGGTCGCAATCGAGCCCCGCGCGCGGCGGCATCGCCGCAAAGTTGATGTCGTTGATCCCGATCAGCACGATCGCCGCCTTCACCCCCGCACGCGACAGCGCATCGCGTTCGAATCGCGATGCCAGCGACGTGCCGTAGCACGCCGAATCGCTGAGCAGCCGGTTCCCGCTGATACCAAGATTCGCGACGCCGATCGACTCCACGCCGGCAGCGGTCAGCCGACGCGCCAGTGCGTCCGGCCAGCGGCGATTCCGGTTCACGCTCGAGCGCAGCCCGTCGGTGATCGAATCGCCGATCGCCGCTACGCTGGCGCGCGCGGAACCGGCCTCGACCGCAAGCTCGCTCACCCATGCATATTGGGTAAAACGGGTGCGAAACGCGGCGGCGCCCGGATCACTCACGTGATCACCCGGTGCGGACACGTAATTGAACTGGTTCGACACGCGGTGCCAGACCGTCATCCGCTGGTTCGCCGCCATCTGGAGGCTGATCGCATACGGCCGCCCGGCCGCCACATCGAACGACACCGGGTCGCTTTCGAGTTCCTGGCCCGGCCCAAGCGTCACCGACGCCTTGCCGCCGAATCGGACCGGCACCGCCGCGCCGGCAAGCGCCGCCCCTTCGCCGGCGCGCGCGAGGCTCGCCGCCTCCACGACCAGCGGCGCGCGGCCGTATGCATTGCTGACGCGGATCCGCGCGGCACGCCCCGACACAGTCGGATAGACGATCTGGCGCACAGCCCGTCCGGACACGTCGGGTGCGCGATAGAGCGGCGGCGGTGCGGCAAGGTCGGGAATCGGCTGCAGCGCGGTCGCCCACGCGGCCACCCATCCGGCCGGCGCGGCCGACGCCACGAGCGGCGAGACAAAGACGGCCGCACCCAGCACGGCCGCGGCGATACTGCTTCGAAATGACATCGGCAAAATCCTCGTCGGAAAGCGGGCATTGTGCCGCAGAAGACGCGAAACCCCACGCGCCGCCCCCCTCTCGCCATCCGATCGCGCCCCGACGTCACTCGTTTACCCGAGTCTCACGGCAAATCCGCAAGAAATTTATTAACCGACCGGTCGGTTGGTTTATACTTCGCACACATTCAACCGGACGAGAGCTTTCGCCATGTACACGCAATCCCTCGACATCCCCGGCAACGTCGCGCCGCTCGACGCCGCAGCCGAGTCGCCCGAGCAGGCGCGGTTCGATGCGGTCATGGCCGCCGACGGGAAGATCGAACCGCAGGACTGGATGCCCGACGCCTATCGCAAGACGCTGGTACGCCAGATCTCGCAACACGCGCACTCGGAAGTCGTCGGTATGCTGCCCGAAGGCAACTGGATCTCGCGCGCACCGAGCCTGAAGCGCAAGGCGATCCTGCTCGCGAAGGTCCAGGACGAAGCCGGCCACGGCCTCTATCTGTATAGCGCGGCCGAAACGCTCGGCGTATCGCGCGATTCGCTGATCGACGCACTGCTCGCCGGCAAGGCGAAATACTCGAGCATCTTCAACTACCCGACGCCGACCTGGGCCGACGTCGGCGTGATCGGCTGGCTCGTCGACGGCGCCGCGATCATGAACCAGATCCCGCTGTGCCGCTGCACGTACGGCCCGTACGCGCGCGCCATGATCCGCGTGTGCAAGGAAGAATCGTTCCACCAGCGCCAGGGCTTCGACGCACTGCTGTCGATGATGAAGGGCACCGACGCGCAACGCGCGATGGTCCAGCAGGCCGTGAACCGCTGGTGGTGGCCGGTGCTGATGATGTTCGGCCCGAGCGACGCCGATTCGGTCCACAGCAACCAGTCCGCAAAATGGGGCATCAAGCGGATCTCGAACGACGACCTGCGGCAGAAGTTCGTCGATGCGACGGTCGACCAGGCGAAGGTGCTCGGCGTGACGCTGCCCGACCCCGACCTGAAGTGGAACGAGGCGCGCGGCCATCACGACTACGGCACGATCGACTGGGACGAATTCTGGCGCGTCGTCAACGGCGACGGCCCGTGCAACAAGGAACGCCTCGCGACCCGCGTGAAAGCGCACGAGGACGGCGCGTGGGTGCGCGAAGCCGCACTCGCCCACGAAGCCAAGCGCCGCGCACGCGCCGAACAGCATGCCGCCTGAGCGGCGGCACACCATCGAATTCAGGAATCAGGAGAAAGTGATGAACAAGGAATGGCCGATCTGGGAAGTGTTCGTGCGCAGCAAGCAGGGGCTCGACCACAAGCATTGCGGCAGCCTGCACGCCGCCGACGCGTCGATGGCGCTGCGCATGGCGCGCGACGTCTACACGCGCCGCCAGGAAGGCGTGAGCATCTGGGTGGTGCCGTCGTCGGCGATCACGGCGTCGGATCCGAGCGAAAAGGCCGAGCTGTTCGAGCCGGCGGGCGACAAGATCTACCGCCACCCGACGTTCTACACGCTGCCCGACGAAGTCAACCACATGTAACGCCCGCGCCATGACGATCACGCCCGAACACCTCTCCTACGTGCTGCGCCTCGCGGACAACACGCTGATCCTCGGTCAGCGCAACGCCGAATGGTGCGGCCACGGCCCGATCCTCGAGGAAGACATCGCGCTCACCAACATGAGCCTCGACCTCATCGGCCAGGCGCGCATGCTGTATACGCACGCGGCCGAACTCGAGCGCCAGCTCACCGGCGCGACGAAGACCGAGGACGACTACGCATACTTCCGCACCGAGCGCGAGTTCGCGAACTACACGCTCGCCGAGCTGCCGCACTACGGCCCGATCGCCGGCACCGCGCGCGCCGACAAGGACTATGCGGTGACGATCGTGCGCAACTTCCTGTACTCGGTGCTGATGCTGCACGTGTGGACCGCGCTCGAAACGTCGACCGACACGCAGCTCGCCGCGATCGCCGCGAAATCGGTGAAGGAAACCCGCTATCACGTGCAGCACGCACGCGAGTGGCTAGTTCGCCTCGGCGACGGCACCGACGAATCGCACCGTCGCGCGCAGGACGCGCTCGACTACCTGACGCCGTACACGCGTGAATTCTTCGCTGCCGATTCGATCGACGACGCGGTCGCCGCCGAGGGCATCGCCCCCGCGCCGGCCACACTCGAAGCGGCGTGGCGCGCGGACGTGGACGACGCGCTCGTGGAAGCGACGCTCACACTGCCGGCCCCCGTGCAGCATGTGACGACCGGCAAGCAGGGCGAGCACTCGGAGCACATGGGCTACCTGCTCGCCGAAATGCAGAGCCTCGCACGCCAGCATCCCGGCGCGACCTGGTAACCGACCGCCCCCAACGGAGCCCGACGATGTCCGTCCAGACCGCCCCCGCTAACGCCGTGCCCGCCGCGCGCCACGCCGACCCGCTGCTCGCTCGTGCATGGGACGTGCTCGAAGCCGTGCCCGACCCCGAGATCCCGGTCGTGTCGATCCGCGAGCTCGGCATCCTGCGCGACGTCCGCCGCGCGGACGACGGCCAGCTCGAGGTCGTGATCACGCCGACCTACTCGGGCTGCCCGGCCATGTCGCAAATCGCGGAGGACATCGCCGCCGCGCTGCAGGCCGCCGACCTCCCGCCGCACCGGATCGAGACGGTGCTCGCCCCCGCATGGACGACCGACTGGATCACGCAGGAAGCGCGCGACAAGCTGCGCGCGTACGGCATCGCGCCGCCGGTCGGCCAGTGCGGCACCGCCGCGCCGCGGGAAAACGTCGTGCGCTTCGTGCCGCGGCCAGTCGCGGCGCCCGCGTGCCCGCGCTGCGGCTCCGCCCGTACCGAACGTCTCGCGCAATTCGCGTCCACGGCCTGCAAGGCGCTGTATCGCTGCGTCGACTGCCGCGAACCCTTCGACTACTTCAAACCTTATTAATCGATATGGCGACCCCGCAATTTCATCCGCTGCGTATCCGCGACGTGCGGCCCGAGACCGCCGACGCCGTAACCGTCTCCTTCGACGTGCCGCCCGAACTGCGCGACGCGTACCGCTTCACGCAGGGCCAGTTCGTCACGCTGAAGACCCACATCGACGGCGAGGAAACGCGCCGCTCGTATTCGATCTGCGTCGGCACGACGGACTACGACCGTGACGGCGAACTGCGCATCGGCATCAAGCGCGTGCGCGGCGGCCGCTTCTCGAACTTCGCGTTCGACTCGCTCAAGCCGGGTCACACGATCGACGTGATGACGCCGGACGGCCGTTTCTTCACGCACCTGAACGCCGATCACGGCAAGCAGTACGTCGCGTTTTCCGGCGGCTCCGGGATCACGCCGGTGCTCGCGATCGTGAAGACGACGCTCGAACTCGAGCCGCGCAGCACGTTCACGCTGATCTACGGCAACCGCAGCGTCGACGCGATCATGTTCGCGGAGGAGCTCGAGGACCTGAAGAACCGCTACATGAACCGCTTCGTCCTCTATCACGTGCTGTCGGACGACCAGCAGGACGTCGCGCTGTTCAACGGTGTGCTCGACCAGGCGAAATGCGCGGAATTCCTCGACACGCTGATGCCGGCCGACGCGATCGACGAGGCGTTCATCTGCGGCCCCGCGCCGATGATGGATGCGGCCGAGGCCGCGCTGAAGGCGGCCGGCGTGCCGCAGGCGAAGGTGCACGTCGAACGCTTCGGCACGCCGCTGCCGCAAGCCGGCGCGCCGATCGTCGAAATCACCGACCAGACCCCGGCCGCCGACCTGGAAATCGTGCTCGACGGCAAGAAGCGCAAGCTGCGCCTGCCGTACGAAGGCGTGAGCCTGCTCGATATCGGCCTGCGCGCGGGCCTCGCGCTGCCGTATGCGTGCAAGGGCGGTGTGTGCTGCACGTGCCGCGCGAAGGTGCTCGAGGGCGAAGTGCGGATGGAGAAGAACTACACGCTCGAAGCGCATGAAGTGAAGGACGGCTTCGTGCTCACGTGCCAGTGCCACCCGGTCAGCGACAAGGTCGTCGTGAGCTACGACGAGCGTTGAGCGACATCGCGTCGCGGCGCCGGACGGTTTCTCGCCGTCACACATCTCGCTTACACTAGGGGCCGCCGGCCGGCTGGACATCGCAACGTCCGCCCGGCCGGCGGCTTTCTTTTGTTGACGACAGGCCGATGAGTACCATTCATGTGATTCAGGGCGGCACCGCCGCCGCGTCGCTGCGCGAGGCACTCGCGCAAGCCGGACGCGACGAGCGCGTCGTCGGATTGCTCGACGATCTCGGCGTCGGGCCGCTCAAGGGCGCCGACGAGACGCCCGACACGCGCGCCGCCTTCTGGCACCGCGTGCTCGGCGACCGGATTCCCGACTGGAACGCGGAGATCGAAGGCGAGTTCGCGCGCCTCGACCAGCTCGCGACGGATACCGGCCAGGTGGTCGTGTGGCATGCGCCGAGCGTCGGCGACAAACTGCTGCTGCGCCGCGTCGCCTATCACCTGCGCAACGTCCCGCAACGCCTGAACGAAGTGCGGCTGTCGGCCGCCGATCTCGACTCGGCGCAGCGCGCGGCGCTATCGCGCACCGACCAGGCGTGTGCGACCGGCATGTTCTCGCCGGCCGAGCTGGCGCGCAAGCGCCCGGTGGCCGCGCCGATCTCGGTGCTGCGCATCGGCCGACTAGCGCTCGAATGGCAGGAGGCGAAGCACCTGAACGCCGAGCTGCGCTACTGGGTCAGCAACACGATCAAGAGCGGCCACTATGAGGATCTCGACGCGCTGATCGTCGCGCGCGCGGAAACCGACTGGCGGCCTGCGGGGCGCCTCGTCGGCAGCATCATGGCCGACGCCGACCGCGGCGGGCTGTTCGTCAGCGACTCGATCGCCTGGTGGCGCTGCCGCGAACTCGCGGCAGCCGGCCGGCTCGAGCTGCAGGACGACGCGCCCGACGCCCTCTCTTCCACGCAGGTGCGCGCGGCCCGCACGGCCACCGCGCACCGCTAATCTTCCGCATTCGACCATGGCCCGTACCCGAGCGCCCGACCACGAATCCCAGCGCGAGCAGATCCTCGATCTGGCCGCCGAGAAATTCGCGCAGACGAGCTACCCGAGCACGTCGATGTCCGATCTCGCGACCGCGAGCGGCACGTCGAAGGCACGCCTCTATCACTATTACGAGAGCAAGGAAGCGATCCTGTTCGACCTGCTCGACCGCTACACGAAACGGCTGATGCTGATCATCGCCGAGGTCGAAGGGGCGAGCCAGCGACGCGGCCTCAGCGAGCGCGACGCGTTCGCCGAGCTGGTGCGCGCATTCCTCGCCGAGTACGAGACGTCGCACAGCCGGCACGTCGCGTTGCTCAACGACGTGAAGTATCTCGAGGACGCGCAGCGCGAAATCGTGCTCGACCGCCAGCGCGACATCGTCGCGGCATTCACGCGCCAGCTTGCGCGCGCGTACCCGGACCGCATCTCGAAGGAAAACCAGACGTCCGTGACGATGATGGTGTTCGGGATGATCAACTGGACGTTCACGTGGCTGAAGCCGGGCGGCCGCCTCGGCTACCGCGACTTCGCCGAGCAGGTGATCGACCTGATCGAACGCGGGCTGTCGACGGCCGCCTGATTGACGCGCAGCAGCAAGCGTTGCGCGACGGGTACACTGCGACCGCCCGTCGCGCGTTTCATATGATGAATTTTAAATTCGCCTAAAATCAATAACTTACAGAATGAACTAAGCGGTTTTAGAATTTCCCCTCAGCACAAATAACGTCAAATACGGGTTTTCCCCAACCTCGCTCGGGTAAAATGCTGTTGCATTGCACAACCCGTTTGTGCACCCACACTGAGGAACCCACGATGAACACGCAATTCAACGGCCGTGCCGATGCTGTCGGCAAGGTCGGTACTGCGCCGGTTCTCGTCAGGGAACTGGCTTCCAAAGACCGTGAGCGGATGCTCACCCACTTTCTCTCGCTCGACGAAGAGGACCGCCTGCTGCGCTTCGGCCAGATGGTGCCCGACCACGTGATCGAGAACTATGTCCGCACGATCGACTTCGGCCGCGACACCGTGTTCGGCGTGTTCGACCACGACCTCGAACTGATCGGCGTCGGCCACCTGGCCTACCTGCCGGCCGAGGGCGACAAGCGCACGGCCGAATTCGGCGTGTCGGTGCTCGAAAGCGCACGCGGCCGCGGCGTCGGCTCGAAGCTGTTCGAGCGCGCGGCGATCCGCAGCCGCAACACGCACGTGACGATGCTGTACATGCACTGCCTGTCGCGTAACGCGACGATGATGCATATCGCGAAGAAATCCGGGATGCGGATCGAGTACGCGTACGGCGAAGCCGATGCGTACCTGTCGCTGCCGCCGGCCGACCACTCGACGATCATCGCCGAGATGCTGCAGGAACAGGCCGCGGTGTTCGACTATGCGATGAAGCGCCAGGCGCGCCGCACCACGAAGTTCATCGAATCGCTGATGCCCGCCGCCCTGACGGCGTAACGTCGGCCAGCCGGGCCGCGCCTGCCGCGCGCCCGGCCTCTCCCTTCCCCGCCGCGCACTAGCGCACCGAGCGAATCGGCAACGCCGTCGTCTCCTTGAAGCATTCGAGCGAGAAGCTCGTCTTCACGTCGATCACCGACGGGTGATGCAGCAGATGCTCCTGCACGAAGCGGGAGAAATGCGCCATGTCCTCGACCTGCACGCGCAGCAGGTAATCCATATCCCCGGTCATCGCGTGGCATGCGACCACTTCCGGCCAGGTCTGCACGGCCGCGCGAAACAGCTCCGCATGGGTCGCGCCCGCCCGCGCCGAGGTTTCGTCGGCCCGCACCGGCGCCAGGCCGCCGCGCTTCTCGAGCCGCACGCTCACGTACGCGAGCAGGTCGAGCCCGAGCTTCTGCGGATCCAGCAGCGCGACATAACCGGTGATCACGCCGATCTCCTCCAGCCGCCGGATCCGCCTCAGGCACGGGCTCGGCGACAGGTTCACGCGCTCGGCAATCTCCTGGTTCGACAGGCGCCCGTTCTCCTGAAGAATCGCGAGAATCCGCCGGTCGATGGCATCCAATTCGGCCTGCGCCATCTTCTGCCCTCCAATATATGGTTTGAGACTGGAAATTGCGCCATCGTAGGTTTGGGCGATTAAGTTCGCAAGTTTACGCTCGCGACTGCCCGCTACACTTTGTCGCACGTACCGATTCGTCGCGCATGCCGCCGCGTGTGCCACGTTCGACATCGAACCAGGCCGGGCCTGCGCACGTCGCCCCGGTCGATCGCCCCCACAGGAGACACGCCATGCAGATCCCGAACTGGGACAACCCCGTCGGCACCGACGGCTTCGAATTCATCGAATACACGGCACCGGACCCGAAAGCGCTCGGACAACTGTTCGAACGGATGGGTTTCACCGCGATCGCGCGCCACCGCCACAAGGACGTGACGGTGTACCGCCAGGGCGACATCAACTTCATCATCAACGCCGAACCCGATTCGTTCGCGCAACGCTTCGCGCGCCTGCACGGCCCGTCGATCTGCGCGATCGCGTTCCGCGTGCAGGATGCCGCGAAGGCTTACCAGCGCGCACTCGACCTCGGCGCATGGGGCTTCGACAACAAGACCGGCCCGATGGAGCTGAACATCCCGGCGATCAAGGGCATCGGCGA
Source organism: Burkholderia sp. AU33423 (assembly GCF_002223135.1). Taxonomy (NCBI): domain Bacteria; kingdom Pseudomonadati; phylum Pseudomonadota; class Betaproteobacteria; order Burkholderiales; family Burkholderiaceae; genus Burkholderia; species Burkholderia sp. AU33423. The sequence continues at coordinate 302,815 of NZ_NKFH01000002.1, read as the reverse complement.
TTCGCTGATCTACTTCGTCGACCGCTGGCGCGGCAAGAACGGCGCGCAACCGGGCGCCATCGGCGACATCAGCATCTATGACGTCGACTTCGAGCCGATCGCCGGCGCGAACCCGAACCCGGTCGGCCACGGCCTCACCTACATCGACCACCTGACGCACAACGTGCATCGCGGCCGCATGCAGGAATGGGCCGAGTTCTACGAGCGCCTGTTCAACTTCCGCGAAGTGCGCTACTTCGACATCGAAGGCAAGGTGACGGGCGTGAAGTCGAAGGCGATGACGTCGCCGTGCGGCAAGATCCGCATCCCGATCAACGAGGAAGGTTCGGATACGGCCGGCCAGATCCAGGAATACCTCGACGCGTATCACGGCGAAGGCATCCAGCACATCGCGCTCGGCGCCACCGACATCTACCAGGCGGTCGATGGCCTGCGCAGCAAGGAAGTGAAGCTGCTCGACACGATCGACACGTATTACGAACTGGTCGACCGCCGCGTGCCGAACCACGGCGAATCGCTGGACGAACTGAAGAAGCGCAAGATCCTGATCGACGGCGCGCGCGACGACCTGCTGCTGCAGATCTTCACCGAGAACCAGATCGGGCCGATCTTCTTCGAGATCATCCAGCGCAAGGGCAACCAGGGCTTCGGCGAAGGCAACTTCAAGGCGCTGTTCGAATCGATCGAACTCGACCAGATCCGCCGCGGCGTCGTGCAGGACAAGGCCTGACGCATCCGGCGGGCGGCTGCCCGGGGCAACCCGGCGGCCCGCACGATCCGGCGGCGCAAAGAAAAAGGGCGGGAATCCGAGGATTCCCGCCCTTTTTGCATTCCGGCGCGGCCCGCAGGCCGCGCGAGCGGATCAACGCGCGTTCGCCTTCGCCTCGACGGCGCGCTCGGCCGTCGGCTGCGCGACGGCATCCTGGGCCGGCACGATCTGCTGCATCTGCGCGCCGGCTGCCGCCAGTGCGCTCGCGCCTCGCGCGTGCACCGGGCCGGTCATCGAGAAAAACGCGGCGGACACGATCAGGAAACTCTGGATATGACGTGTGTTCATTGCACCTCCTGTAAAACTGCCGGCGCCTCCCCGATTGCGTCGACACAAGCCAACGCGGCCGGGCACCTCCGGCAGGCCGACAAGATTAACGGCGTTTGCACGAAGATGGGGCCGGCTTTACATGCTTTTACATGATGTAACGCATGGTTCCGCCCTGTTTTTCTGATGCGCCGCCGCAATTCGCCGGCGCTCCAACCGATGGGCGGCGGGTTTGCCCCAGTGCTACCATCGCTTAAAACCGGCCAATATGCCGGCCACTGCCGACGCGTCCACAAGACGCCCGAAGCAGTCGAGTTTTGGTGATCCCAAACTGGGTGGAGGAGACTGTTAATGAATGCCCCGCTAGACGCAGACCAACGCGCGTCCCTAGAAGCCGCGCTGAAGTCCGTCACGCTTGACGACAAATACACACTGGAACGCGGCCGCGCGTACATGAGCGGCATCCAGGCCCTCGTGCGCCTGCCGATGCTCCAGCAGGAACGCGATCGCGCCGCCGGTCTCAACACCGCCGGGTTCATCTCCGGCTATCGCGGTTCGCCGCTCGGCGGCCTCGATCTGTCGCTCTGGAAAGCCAAGCAGCACCTGGCCGCCCACCAGATCGTCTTCCAGCCCGGCCTCAACGAAGATCTCGCCGCCACCGCCGTGTGGGGCTCGCAGCAAGTGAACCTGTACCCCGGCGCGAAGCACGACGGCGTGTTCGGCATGTGGTACGGCAAGGGCCCGGGCGTCGACCGCACGGGCGACGTATTCAAGCACGCGAACTCGGCCGGCTCGTCGCAGCACGGCGGCGTGCTGGTGCTCGCCGGCGACGACCACGCGGCGAAATCGTCGACGCTCGCGCACCAGTCCGAACACATCTTCAAGGCCTGTGGGCTGCCGGTGCTGTTCCCGTCCAACGTGCAGGAATATCTCGATTTCGGCCTGCACGGCTGGGCGATGAGCCGCTACTCGGGCCTGTGGGTCGCGCTCAAGTGCGTGACGGACGTGGTCGAATCGTCGGCATCGGTCGACATCGACCCGCATCGCACCGAGATCGTGCTGCCGACCGACTTCATCCTGCCGGAAGGCGGGCTGAACATCCGCTGGCCCGATCCGCCGCTCGTGCAGGAAGCACGGCTGCTCGACTACAAGTGGTACGCGGCGCTCGCCTACGTGCGCGCGAACAAGCTCGACCGCATCGAGATCGATTCGCCGAGCGCGCGCTTCGGGATCATGACCGGCGGCAAGGCGTACCTCGACGTGCGCCAGGCGCTGACCGACCTCGGCCTCGACGACGAAACCTGCGCGCGGATCGGCATCCGGCTCTACAAGGTCGGCTGCGTGTGGCCGCTCGAAGCACAGGGCGCGCAGGCGTTCGCGCGCGGCCTCGACGAAATCCTCGTCGTCGAGGAAAAGCGCCAGATCCTCGAATACGCGATCAAGGAAGAGCTGTACAACTGGCCCGACGGCCAGCGGCCGCGCGTGTTCGGCAAGTTCGACGAGAAGGACGGCGCCGGCGGCGAATGGTCGGTGCCGATGGGCAACTGGCTGCTGCCCGCGCACTACGAGCTGTCGCCCGCGATCATCGCGAAGGCGATCGCGACGCGCCTCGAGAAGTTCGAGTTGCCGTCCGACGTGCGGGCACGCATCGCCGCGCGCCTCGCCGTGATCAACGCAAAGGAAATGGCGCTCGCGAAGCCGCACGTGCAGACCGAGCGCAAGCCGTGGTTCTGCTCGGGCTGCCCGCACAACACGTCGACCAATGTGCCGGAAGGCTCGCGCGCGATCGCCGGCATCGGCTGCCACTACATGACCGTGTGGATGGACCGCAGCACGAGCACCTTCAGCCAGATGGGCGGCGAAGGCGTGCCGTGGATCGGCCAGGCGCCGTTCACGGACGAGAAGCACGTGTTCGCGAACCTCGGCGACGGCACCTATTTCCACTCGGGCCTGCTGGCGGTGCGCGCGGCGATCTCGTCGAAGGCGAACATCACCTACAAGATCCTCTACAACGACGCCGTCGCGATGACGGGCGGCCAGCCGGTCGACGGCGTGCTGACGGTGCCGCAGATCACGCACCAGCTCGCGTCCGAAGGCGCGAAGAAGATCGTGATCGTCACCGACGAGCCGGAGAAGTACGACAGCCAGAAGGCGCTGCTCGCACCGGGCGTGACGATCCATCACCGCGACCAGCTCGACGACGTGCAGCGCGAGCTGCGCGAGATCGAAGGCACGACGATCCTGATCTACGACCAGACCTGCGCGACCGAAAAACGCCGCCGCCGCAAACGCGGCACGTATCCGGACCCGGCCAAGCGCGTCGTGATCAACGACGCGGTGTGCGAAGGCTGCGGCGACTGCTCGGTGCAGTCGAACTGCCTGTCGGTCGAGCCGCTGGAAACCGAATTCGGCACGAAGCGCCAGATCAACCAGTCGAGCTGCAACAAGGACTTCTCGTGCGTGAAGGGCTTCTGCCCGAGCTTCGTCACGGTCGAGGGTGGCCAGTTGAAGAAGCCGAAGGCCGTGTCGGTCGACGGCAACGCACTGCCGCCGATCCCTGAGCCGACGCTGCCGGATATCGACCGCGCGTACGGCGTGCTCGTCACGGGCGTCGGCGGCACGGGCGTCGTCACGATCGGCGCGCTGCTCGGGATGGCCGCGCACCTGGAAAACAAGGGCGTGACCGTGCTCGACGTCACCGGCCTCGCGCAGAAGGGCGGCGCCGTGATGAGCCACGTGCAGATCTCGCACGCACCGACCGACATCCACGCGACGCGGATCGCGATGGGCGAAGCCGATCTCGTGATCGGTTGCGACGCGATCGTCACGGCCGGCGACGAGTGCACGTCGCGGATGCGCCACGACACGACGCGCGTGGTCGTCAACAGCGCGCAGACGCCGACCGCCGAGTTCATCAAGAACCCGAACTGGTCGTTCCCGGGCCTGTCCGCCGAGAACGACATCCGCGCGGCGGCCGGTGAAGCCGTCGATTTCATCGACGCGAACCGCTTCGCGGTCGCGCTGCTCGGCGACGCGATCTACACGAACCCGTTCGTGCTGGGCTACGCGTGGCAGAAAGGCTGGCTGCCGCTCACGCTCGCGTCGCTCGTCCGCGCGATCGAGCTGAATGCGGTATCGGTCGAGAAGAACCGGGCAGCCTTCGACTGGGGCCGCCGCGCCGCGCACGACCTGGCGAGCGTGAAGCAGGCCGCGGCCGGCGACGCGCGCCCCGTGCAAGGCGCCACGGTGATTTCGCTGCACACGAAGAAAGCGGTCGACGCCCTGATCGCGAAGCGCGTGGAATTCCTCACCGCGTACCAGAATGCCGCGTACGCAGCGCGCTATGCGGCGTTCGTCGACAAGGTGCGCGCGGCCGAGCGCGCGCTGGCGGACGGCGACACGATGCAGGAGCAGCTGACCGAAGCGGTCGCGCGCAACCTGTTCAAGCTGATGGCGTACAAGGACGAATACGAGGTCGCGCGGCTGCAGTCCGATCCGGCGTTCCTCGCGCGCCTGAACGCGCAGTTCGAAGGCGACTGGAAGCTGAAATTCCACCTCGCGCCGCCGCTGTTCGCGAAGACGGACGCCCACGGCCATCTCGTGAAGAAGGCGTACGGCCCGTGGATGATGTCGGCGTTCCGGCTGCTCGCGAAAGCGAAGTTCCTGCGCGGCACGGGGCTCGACCCGTTCGGCCGTACCGAGGAGCGTCGCACCGAGCGCGCGCTGATCGGCGAGTACGAAGCGCTGATCGGCGAGGTGCTGGCCAAGCTGAACGCGGCCAACCGCCCGCTCGCCGTCGAGCTCGCGGCGCTGCCGGACGGCATTCGCGGCTACGGCCACGTGAAGGAGAACAACCTGCGCGCGGTACGCCAGAAGTGGAATACGCTGCTCGCGAAGTGGCGGGCGCCGGCCGGCGGCCAGTCGCACCAGCAGGTCGCGTAACGGCGCGCGGCGGGCATGCGCGGCCGGATGCCCGCCGGCGAGCGGCTACCGGCTCACGTCGCTTCACGATAAAAAAAACGCCACGGAACGCAGGTTCCGTGGCGTTTTTCTTTGCGCCGCGCATGAAGCGCGGCACACGCGGGCGTGGACTTACTTCGTGTTCACGTTCGCGGCGGCAACGGCCGTCATGTTGATGATCCGACGCACGGTCGCAGCCGGCGTCAGGATGTGGACCGGCTTCGCCGCGCCGAGCAGGAACGGACCGACCGTCACGCCTTCGCCGCCGACCATCTTCAGCAGGTTGTACGCGATGTTCGCCGCTTCGACGTTCGGCATGATCAGCAGGTTCGCTTCGCCCGACAGCGTCGTGCCGGGGAATGCCTGCTTGCGGATCAGTTCCGACAGCGCCGCGTCGCCGTGCATTTCGCCGTCGACTTCCAGGTTCGGTGCGCGTTCGACGATCAGCTTGCGGGCTTCGCCCATCCGGCGCGACGACGCCGACGGCGCGCTGCCGAAGTTCGAGTTCGACAGCAGCGCGGCCTTCGGCGTGATGCCGAAGCGCTCGATCTCGGCCGCGGCCTGGATCGTCATGTCGGCGAGCTGTTCGGCGCTCGGCAGCTCGTTCACGTACGTATCGCACACGAACAGGTTGCGGCCCGGCAGCATCAGCAGGTTCATCGCCGCGAAATGCTCGGCGCCCTTCGCACGGCCCAGCACCTGTTCGATGAACTTCAGGTGGCTGTGGAACGTGTCGATCATCCCGCAGATCATCCCGTCCGCGTCGCCCAGATGCACGAGCATCGCGCCGATCAGCGTGTTGAACTTGCGCATCGCGGCCTTCGCGACTTCCGGCGTCACGCCGTCGCGCGCGCCGATCTCCTGATACGCCTGCCAGTAGCGGTGGTAGCGCGCATCGTCTTCCGGATCGACGATCTCGAAATCGGTGCCGGCCTTCAGCTTCGAGCCGATCTTCGCGAGGCGCATGTCGATGACCGACGGACGGCCGACGAGGATCGGCTTCGCGATCTTTTCCAGCAGCACGAACTGCGCGGCGCGCAGCACGCGCTCGTCTTCGCCTTCGGCGAACACGATGCGGGCTTCCTTCTGCTTCGCGGTGGCGAACACCGGACGCATCACCATGCCGGTGCGGTAGACGGTCGCGCCGAGTTGCTCGCGGTACGCGTCCATGTCCTGGATCGGGCGGGTGGCGACGCCCGAATCCATCGCGGCTTGCGCGACGGCCGGCGCGATCTTGATGATCAGGCGCGGGTCGAACGGCTTCGGAATCAGGTAGTCCGGCCCGAATTCGAGCGAATGGCCTTCATACGCCTTCGCGACTTCTTCGCTCTGGTCGGTTTCCTGCGCCAGCTCGGCGATCGCGCGCACGCACGCGAGCTTCATTTCTTCCGTGATCGTCGTCGCGCCGACGTCGAGCGCGCCGCGGAAGATGAACGGGAAGCACAGCACGTTGTTGACCTGATTCGGGTAGTCCGAACGGCCGGTCGCGACGATCGCGTCCGGGCGCACGGCCTTCGCGTCTTCCGGGCGGATTTCCGGTTCCGGGTTCGCGAGCGCCAGGATCAGCGGGCGGTCGCCCATCGTCTTGACCATGTCCTGCTTCAGCACGCCCGCGCTCGAGCAGCCGAGGAACACGTCCGCGCCGACGATCGCGTCGGCGAGCGTGCGTGCGTCGGTGGTCGCCGCATAGCGCTGCTTCGACGGATCGAGGTTGCCGCGCCCTTCGTAGATCACGCCCTTCGAATCGGCGACGAGGACGTTCGACTTCGTCAGGCCGAGGTTCACCAGCAGGTCCAGACACGCGATCGCTGCCGCGCCCGCGCCCGAGCACACGAGCTTCACTTCGGACAGCTTCTTGCCGACGACCTTCAGGCCGTTCAGGATCGCGGCCGACGCGATGATCGCGGTACCGTGCTGGTCATCGTGGAAGACGGGGATCTTCATGCGCTCGCGCAGCTTCTGCTCGATGTAGAAGCATTCCGGCGCCTTGATGTCCTCGAGGTTGATGCCGCCGAGCGTCGGCTCGAGCATCGCGATCGCCTCGACGAGCTTGTCGGGGTCGGACTCCGACAGTTCGATGTCGAACACGTCGATGCCGGCGAATTTCTTGAAGAGGCAGCCCTTGCCTTCCATCACCGGCTTCGCGGCGAGCGGGCCGATGTTGCCGAGGCCGAGCACGGCGGTGCCGTTCGTGATGACGCCGACGAGGTTGCCGCGCGACGTGTACTTCTGCGCGTCGAGCGGATCGGCGTGGATCGCTTCGCACGCAGCGGCGACGCCCGGCGAATACGCGAGCGACAGATCGAGCTGGTTCGACAGCGGCTTGGTCGGGGTGACCGAAATCTTGCCGGGTTTCGGGTTCAGGTGATAAGCGAGTGCGGCCTGCTTCAGTTGTTCGTCCATGATTGACCTGCGAGAGACTTGCGAAATATTGACGGTTCAGTACGCAGCACCTTCGGCCGCGTCTGCTTGAATCGAGGGGGTGATCGACTGCGAGACGGCACGCGACGCGCCGGGTCGGCACGCCATCGAACCTTGGCGGGTGGCAAGAGGAAAGTACAAAGTACTGAACGATTTCTAAGGGTCGCCTAGTGTACACCCCCTAAATGACGCATGTTGGTGCAACGCCGCATCCTCCGCATCAGCGCGCGAGCGATCCGGCCCCGCTTGTTTCGCCGGTGGTGAGCCGCGCGGCGAACCCGCGCGAATTCCGCCGAAAAGCAGCCTGAATCGGGTAAAATAGCCGGCTACGCGCGCAGCGATGCGATTGGCCCGCCGATCGCGCCCCGGCCCTCTGGGCAGGTTCCCCTTGCTGCGCCACCGGGCCCGCGCCCGCTCTTCGCTCATCACCCAAGGAATGCCCATGACAGGCTACGATCGTCAGTCGATCTCGGATACGACCGCCAAAATCCTGCTCGAAGTACAGGCAGTGCACTTCAACGCAGAAAAACCGTTCATCTTCACGTCCGGCTGGGCAAGCCCCGTCTATATCGACTGCCGCAAGCTGATTTCGTATCCGCGCGTGCGCCGCGCGCTGATGGAAATGGCTGAAACGACGATCACGCGCGACATCGGCTTCGAGCAGATCGACGCGGTGGCGGGCGGCGAGACGGCCGGCATCCCGTTCGCGGCCTGGATCGCGGACCGGATGATGGTGCCGATGCAGTACGTGCGCAAGAAGCCGAAGGGTTTCGGCCGCAACGCGCAGATCGAAGGCCATCTGGAAGAAGGCTCGCGCGTGCTGCTGGTGGAAGACCTGACGACCGACAGCCGCAGCAAGATCAACTTCGTCAACGCGCTGCGCACCGCGGGCGCGACGGTGAACCACTGCTTCGTGCTGTTCCACTACAACATCTTCAAGGAAAGCGTGTCGGTCCTGAAGGACATCGACGTCGACCTGCACGCGCTCGCCACGTGGTGGGACGTGCTGCGCGTCGCGAAGGCGTCGGGCTACTTCGAGACGAAGACGCTCGACGAAGTCGAGAAATTCCTGCACGCACCGGCCGAGTGGTCGGCTGCGCACGGCGGCGCAACGTCCCCGAAGGACTGACGCCGCGCCGGCCTGCTGGCCGGCGTCCTGGCTGAACGAGCCGCCCGCTTCATCGCGGGCGGCTTTTTTTCGCCCGTCGATTTTTCGTCTGTCGATTCGCGCAGGAAACGATCGCGACCACGGGTCGCGGCGTGCATCGCTCATCGAACCCTAATGCTAGACTTGATCCATCGCTGCCATCAGCTGCGCAGGCAACGCACTACGCCAACAACGCCGGACGCATCGGTCCGGCCCATGTGACGGGAGAAGCGCCATATGCGTGTGGATCGCCGGATCACTCCGCCTGCGCCATCGGGTCGCCCGTCGCCGTTTCTCGCTGCCCTCCTTTACGCCGTCGCCCTTGCTGCCCTGCCCGCGCATGCGGAAGGCCCGTTCACCGTGACGAGCGACGACCTGACACCGGGCGGGCGCGTCCGCGCCGCGAACGTGTTCGACCGCGGCGACTGCAAGGGCGGCAACCACTCGCCGCAGCTCACCTGGCACAACCCGCCGCCGGGCACGCGCGGCTATGCGGTCACGATCTTCGATCCCGACGCGCCGGGGCACGGCTGGTGGCACTGGGCCGTGGCGGGCATTCCGGCGACGGTCACGAGCCTGCCCGCCGACGCGAGCGCGTCCGGGTTCCTGCGGCGCATCGGCGCGAGCGAGGCGCGCAACGACTTCGGGATCGACGGCTACGGCGGCCCGTGCCCGCCGCCGGGCAAGCCGCACCGCTACGTGATCACCGTCTATGCGCTGAAGGGCGACGACCTGCGCGTCGCGCAGGGCCGTCCCGCGCCGATGTTCGAGCACGAGATCGGCACGCTGACGATCGGTACCGCGCAACTCACGGTCAACTACGGGCAGTAACGGGCGTGGTACGCCATGCCTTGCGCGTCGCCGCCTCACCGTGTCGCCAAATCGCCGTGTCACCGCCCTGCGATTGCCGGCCGCCGCGAAATGGCGTTCTCCGTGCTCGCTCGCTTTCCCGTCATTTCGGCTTGCTAGACTCGTCGTCACCGGTCGCGGCACCCTGCCGCGCATCCGTCGCGCCGCCCACCGGCGGCGCGTGACGCGGCGAGCCTGCGGTCCGCCGTTCCCGTTCCTTTCCGGAGAACGCTTCATGTCGAACATCGTCATCGTCTATCACAGCGGCTACGGTCACACGCAGAAACTGGCCGAGGCCGTGCACGCGGGCGCGCAGGAGGCCGGCGCGACCGTGCGCCTGCTCGCCGTCGGCGACGTCGACGACGCGGGCTGGGCCGCGCTCGACGCGGCCGACGCGATCGTCTTCGGCGCGCCGACCTACATGGGCGGCCCGTCGGCGCAGTTCAAGCAGTTTGCCGACGCGACGTCGAAAGCGTGGTTCACGCAGAAATGGAAGGACAAGATCGCCGCGGGCTTCACGAACTCCGCGACGATGAACGGCGACAAGTTCTCGACGATTCAATATTTCGTCACGCTGTCGATGCAGCATGGGATGGTGTGGGTCGGCACGAGCCTGATGCCGGCCAACTCGAAGGCGGCCACGCGCAACGACATCAACTATCTGGGCGGCTCGACGGGCCTGCTCGCGCAGTCGCCGGCCGATTCGACGCCCGACGAAGGCCCGTTGCCGGGCGACCTCGAGACCGGCAAGGCATTCGGCCGGCGGGTTGCCGAAGCGACCGCTCGGTGGGTCGCCGGCCGCGGCTGAGCACGCCCCGACGCCCGCTCCGGCGGGTGCCAAAGGGACACAAGACGGCCCGCCGGTTGTCTTTTTTTCGCCCCGCGCGGTGCAGGCCCGCCGGATGACGTCTTAAAATGGCGGTTTCAGGGCGCGGGCCCCCGTTTCATCCAGTGAGAGCGAAATGAGCACCAAAGTTTTTGTCGACGGCCAGGAAGGCACGACCGGCCTCAAGATCTTCGAATACCTGTCGGCACGCAGCGACATCGAGATCCTGCGCATCGATGAAGCGAAGCGCAAGGACGTCGAAGAGCGCCGCCGCCTGATCAACGCGTCGGACGTCACGTTCCTGTGCCTGCCGGACGTCGCATCGCGCGAATCGGCCTCGCTCGTCGAGAACCCGAACACGACGCTGATCGACGCGAGCACCGCGTTCCGCACCAGCGCCGACTGGGCGTACGGCCTACCGGAACTGACCCGCGCGCAGCGCGAGAAGATTCGCACGTCGAAGCGCATCGCCGTGCCGGGCTGCCACGCATCGGCCTTCGTGCTCGCGATGCGTCCGCTCGTCGATGCAGGCATCGTCGCACCGGCGTTCGCCGCGCACAGCTACTCGATCACCGGCTACAGCGGCGGCGGCAAGTCGATGATCGCCGACTACGAAAACGCGGCGCCGGGCGGCAAGCTCGCGAGCCCGCGCCCGTATGCGCTCGGCCTCACGCACAAGCACCTGCCCGAAATGGCCGCGCACACGGGCCTCGCGAACCCGCCGATCTTCACGCCGATCGTCGGGCCGTTCCTGAAGGGTCTCGCCGTGACGACCTACTTCACGCCCGACCAGCTCGCGAAGCGCACGACGCCGCAGGACGTGCAGCGCGTGTTCGCCGAGTACTACGCCGACGAAGCATTCGTGCGCGTCGCACCGTTCGATGCGGACGCGAACCTCGACGGCGGCTTCTTCGACGTGCAGGCGAACAACGACACGAACCGCGTCGACCTGTTCGTGTTCGGCAACGCTGAGCGCTTCGTCACGGTCGCGCGCCTCGACAACCTCGGCAAGGGCGCATCGGGCGCCGCGATCCAGTGCATGAACCTGAGCATCGGCGCGGCCGAGGACGCCGGTCTCAAACGCTGATTCAGCATCGCATGCAATGCAAAGCCGGCCACTGGCCGGCTTTTTATTTACCCGTATCAGGCAATATATAAAAATCCCGCATCGCGCATTTACAAATATTTACAAGCTTTCCATTGCGCGATTACCAGTGAATTAACCCCGCCCCTTCTTTATCCAGTCAATCCCGAATAGGGATAAACCGGATACCGCCGCTTTAAACGCTGCCGTTATACGCATGAAGGCTCCGCGCCGGCCTGTCCGGCGTCGCACATACCCCACTCCGGCCGCTTTCGGCAGCCCGTCTCGCGTTTTAATTCTTACCGAATACCACGTCGGACAAGGACTCAAAACACGATGCCCGTTTCAATCGCCTTTTTTAGACGGGTTCATCAATTGACAGCAAAAATCAAGGCGGCGACATTAGCTCGCACAATTAAACGATTGGAGACAGCGGCATGTCGCACACCTTATCGAAGGGGGTGGCAACGGCCTTTGCCATTGCCCCTTTCCTGGTTGCATGTGGTGGGGGGGACGGCGGCGCACCCGCGCCGATCAATGCGCCCCAATGTTCCGGATCCAGCTGCGGCACGCAAGGGCCGCCGCCGTCACAGCCGATCAACGGTGCGCTGTGCCCAGCCAACGCCGACATCGTGAAGAGCACGTACCTCGGCGGCGCCGGTAGCGGCGAGATCGTCAGCGTCAACATCGACGCGGTGGCGATGACCTACACGCTCAAGTGGCTCGAATCGCCGATTCCGCTCGCGACCGGCACGGTCACGCCGAGCCGCGTCGGCACGACGATCACCGGGGCAGTCATGCACCCGCCGACCGGCGTACTGCCGACCGCCGAGCAGACGCGCTGCGCGTTCATCCTCACGCCGGGCTCGGGCAAGGCGCCGAACGGCACGACCTATTCGACGGCCGCCGACTTCAACCAGGCGAACCCGCCGATGCTGCTGGTCGGCATGGGCGTCGCGGGTGGCGGCATTCCCGGCGCGACGATCCAGTACGACGGGCTGACGATCGCCATCGGCCCGGTCGTGGTGGCAAAGGACGTCGGCAAGGTGCCGAACCGTCACTTCGACTTCTACCCGTTCCTCGGCTTCGCGAACACGACGACCGACCTCACGAAGCTGCCGGGCACGTACAACGCGCTGCTCTATCACCTCGTGCCGTCGGGCAACTACGCGACGAAGGGCTCGAACTCGAGTGAGACGTTCGACGCGAACGGCGCGTGCACGTCGAGCGGTTCGGGCGGCTGCCAGACAACCGGCGATCCGTGGAAGGCGAGCGCGAACGGCGGCTACTTCGACAGCACGAAGGCGCCGCAGACGCTGCCGCAAACGCAGTTGCCGATCGTCGGCGCGACCGGCAAGTCGGCGACCGCGCACATGGTGATCGGCCAGCTCAACGGCGCGACGGTGCCGGTGATCGTGCGGACGGGCAACGTGAACCTCGGCACGCCGCCGCTGCACACCGACGCGCAGGTCGACGACGAATCGGGCATCGCGGTGCTCGGCGCGGCGACGGCCATCTCGTCGGGCGCGATCGACGGCGGCTACGCGGGCGCGGACTCGAACTTCAAGTACACGGCGGCCCTGATCCGCGGCAGCAACGCGTCGTTCATCAACCCGAGTACGCAGGCCGAGGAAGACGGCTTCACGCTCGACTACGGCCAGGCGACGCCGGGCCTGCTGAACGCGACGACGACGCCGCCGAGCGGTGCGAGCTACCCGTCCGCTTCGGGCGTGGTGATCGCGACGGGCGGCCTGTACGCGGCGCTGATCCAGGGCACGGTGAACGGCGGCGTCACGTCGACGTCGGCGAATTCGACCACGTCGTCGACACCGTACTTCGGCGTGGGCGCGCAGATCAGCAAGTAGCGAACGAGGACGCGGCGGCCGGCCTGCCGCCGCGTGACGCAGGGAAGGCACGAAGGCGCTCGGCACGGCGCAAGCAGGACGAGCACGACCAACAGAAGCGGCCGACAGGGAGCTGGCCGCCGCACAAGACAAATCTGGAGGAGCAACATGAAGCGCAACCTCATTCTGGCGGCGGCCTTTGCCGCCCCCCTTCTTTCCGCCTGCGGCGGCAGCGGCAGCGGCGGCGACAACCCGCCCCCGCTCGTCGAAGACCGGCTCTGCCCCGCCACGCTCGACTACAACACCGTATTCACGGGCGGCGCGGGCAGCGGCGAACTCGCGAAAGTCCAGCTCGACACGACCAAGATGACCTGGCAGGTCACCTATGTCGAATCGGCGGTGCCGCAAAAGACCGGCACCGTCACGCCGACCCGCGCGGGCACCGTCGACAGCGGCACGCTCACGCAGGAAACGCTGCTGCCGACCAACAAGCTGAACCAGTGCGCGTTCCGCCTGAACGGCGCGAGCCTCGATGCGTCGCGTCCGGCGCGCATCTTCGTCGGCTTCGGCGTCGCGGGCGGCACGATTCCCGGCAAGGAGATCCAGTTCGACGGCGTGCTCGGCCAGGCCGCGGTGCCCGACACGAAATTCCCGTACTACCCGTTCATCGGCTTCTCGTCGATCGAAACCGACATCACGAAGGTCGCGGGCACGTACAGCCACATCGGCTTCGGCGAAGTGCCGTCGCAGAAATTCGCGCCGGCGTCGATCGACGCGAAGGTGACGATCAACGCGGACGGCACGTGGACCAAGTGCGACACGACGGGCCAGTTCGCCGGCGGCGCGTGCGCGCAGCAGGGCACGAACTTCGTGCAGTCGGCCGACGGCAGCGGCGCGTTCCAATCCAACAACTACGCGAGCCAGCTGAAGCCGACGTTGTCGGCCACGCCGCAGGGCAAGGGCTTCATGATCGTCGGCAAGCTGCGCAACCAGCTCGTGCCGATCCTCGTGCGCACGGGTGTCGCGAACCCGAACCCGACGCCGGACAGCAACGGCGTGCCGGGCCTGACCGCCGACGATGAATCGAGCATCTCGATCCTCTCGCCGCAGACGGCCGTCGCGGCCGGCTCGCAGAACGGCGAGTACATCGGCGTCGACAGCCAGTTCGATTACCGGACCACCGCGCTGATCGACAAGCAGGCCACGCTGCTCGATCCGTTCCAGCCGTCGCAGGCATCGCTCGCGACCGCGCTCGACCTGGACTACACGCAGAAGGTGCCGGGCACGGTCACGACGATCCATACGGGCTCGGGCAGCACGTCGCCGACCGGCAAGTTCATCTTCACGGGTGGCGTGTTCGGTTTCCTCGACAACGCGGGATCGACGCCGTATTTCACGATCGGCGCATTCGTCCAGTAAGCGGGGGGAAAAGCCGTGATGAAGAAAACCCTTCTCTGCGCGGCGGCCGGCGCCGCCGCCGTGGCGCCGCTCGCGGCGCACGCGCAGAGCGCCGGCAGCAACGTCGTCACGCTGGGCTGGTTCCACATCATGCCGCAGCAGAGCAGCACGCCGATGACGACCAACGTCGCACCGACGCCGATCAACACGCCGCTGCGACTGCCGCCGTCGTTCACGTCGCCCGGCACCGGGCTGCACACGAGCGGCGCCGACACGGTCGGCCTGACGATCAGCCACTTCCTGACCGACCACATCGCGGTCACGTCGGTGGCCGGCGTGCCGCCGGTGTTCAAGGTGTCGGGCCAGGGCACGATCAGGCCGCCTGGCCCGGCCGGCGCGCTCGGCACGCAGAACATCGGGCTGGGCTCGGTCAATCCGATCGTGAAGAGCGTGCGGCAGTGGAGCCCGGCGGCGATCCTGCAGTATTACTTCGGGGCGGCGAACGCGAAATTCCGGCCGTTCCTAGGCCTCGGCGTGTCGTACAACTGGTTCAGCGACCTGCAGCTCAACACGAACTTCATCAAGCAGACGCAGGACAACCTCGGCGCGATTCTCGCGGCGGGCGCCGGCAAGCCCGGTACGACCTCGGTGGAGGCGAAGGCGTCGTCGTCATGGCAGCCGGTGTTCAACGCGGGCCTGCAGTACAACATGACGGAGCATTTCGGGCTGATCGCGTCGGTCACGTACATCCCGCTGAAGACGACGTCGACAGTGACGATCAAGGCGGCCGACGGCACGGTGCTCTCGGAGTCGAAATCGGACCTGAAGGCCGACCCGATCATCAGCTACGTCGGGATGACGTACAAGTTCTGAGCGCAGCGACGGACGACGAATGGAAGGCCGCGACAAAATCGCAGGCAAAAAAAAGCCCGCCTAAGAGGCGGGCTGAATCCATATCAGAGGAGACATGGAGGAGACAGGTGCAACTATAGCGAAACAGTTTCCGCAATGCAACATTTCCGTAGAGAAAATAAGGATTTTCCCTCGAATGGCGGCTCTAGACCGCCTTCATCGCTTCTGACCCCACCCTGTTTACCCGTTCGAGCACTTCGCCCAGCGCATCGCGCAGCAGCCCGACGGGCCGCACCAGCCGGCCCGGCAGCGCGCCGTGCACGATCCACACGTTGATCCGCGTCTCCAGCCCCACCGTTTCCACCACCCTCAGCGCATCGCGATGCGCGCTGCGCGCCAGCGCGTTCGGTGCCGCGATGCCGATGCCCGCGCCGCGCGCGACGAGCGACAGCTGCAGCTCCGAGCCGAACGCCTCGACCGCGACGTCGAACGGCAGTCCGGCCGCGCCGAGCATGCGGCTCAGCGCCGAACGCATCCCGCAGCCGTCCTGGCTCAGCACCCACGGGAAACCCGACAGTGTGTCGATCGACAGCGGACCGTCCGGCAGCGGATAGTCGCGCGCGGCGACGAGCACCGTCGGCTGCGTGCCGATCAGCGTCGACGTGAACGTGTCGGGCAGCGTCGAACTGGCCGGCACCATCACGGCCGCGACGTCGAGCGTACCCCGCTCGACGCCCTGTATCAGCGCCGGCGACCAGCCTGCCGTCACGCGCAGCGTGAGGCGCGGAAATGCGTCCCGAAGCCGGTCGATCGGCTGCTCGAGCGCCAGCTCGGACAGGAACGGCGGCACGCCGATGCGCAGCTCGCCGGACGGCTCGCTGTCCGGCGCGCCCGCCGCCATCAGCTCGTCGACTGCGCCCAGCACGTTGCGCGCGAGCGCGTAGACGTCGCGTCCGGCGGCGGTCGGCTTCAGCGGCTTGCTTTGCCGCTCCAGCAGCGGCATGCCGAGCAGCGTTTCGAGGTTCTGCACGCGCCGCGTCAGGCCCGGCTGCGTCAGGTGGAGCTTCGCGGCCGCGGCGACCATCGACCCGCTGTCGACCACCGCGACGAATGCCTGGAGATCACGCGTATTCAAAACAAACTCGCATAATCATGTTAGAGATATTTCAATTGTCGCATAAACATCGGACACCTACGATGGGGACTTCTTCGACCCATTCGCCAGGCTTCCGATGAACTGCCCTGCCAACCCTTGCCACTCCGCCGCTCGCCCGCCCGTCAGCGCGCCGGCCGGCACGCCGCCCGCGCTGAGCGCGGGCATGACGCTGTTCTTCGCCGCGACAGTCGGCGTGATCGTGATGGACCTGTTCGCCGCGCAGCCGCTGACGGGCCCGATCAGCGCCGACCTGCACCTGCCGCCCGGCCTGGCCGGCCTCGTCGCGATGCTGCCGCAGCTCGGCTACGCGGCCGGGCTCGTACTGCTCGTCCCGCTCGTCGACCTGCTCGAGAACCGCCGCCTGATCGTCACGACGCTGGCCGCGTGCGCGGCCGCGCTCGCGCTGCCGGCGTTCACACGGTCAGGCACCGTATTCCTGCTGGCGACGCTCGTGGCCGGCGCCGCGTCGAGCGTGATCCAGATGCTCGTGCCGATGGCCGCATCGATGGCGCCCGAGGCGCAGCGCGGCCGCGCGGTCGGCAACGTGATGAGCGGGCTGATGCTGGGCATCCTGCTGTCGCGGCCGCTCGCGAGCCTGATCGCGGGCTCGGCCGGCTGGCGCGGGTTCTATGTGCTGGCCGCGCTCGCGAATGCCGCGATCGCCGTGGTGCTCGCACTGCGCCTGCCGTCGCGCACGCCGTCGATCTCGGCCGGCTACCGCACGCTGCTTGCGTCGATGGCGCGCCTGCTCGCCGACGAGCCGGTGCTGCGCCGGCATGCGCTGTCGGCCGCGCTCGCGATGGCCGCGTTCAGCGCGTTCTGGACCGCGGTCGGGCTGCGGCTCGCGCAGCCGCCGTTCGGCCTCGACCTGCACGGCATTGCGCTGTTCGCGTTCGCCGGCGCCAGCGGCGCGATCGTCACGCCGCTCGCGGGCCGTGCCGGCGACCGCGGCCATGGCCCGGCCGCGCAGCGGATCGCGCACGGCACGATGCTCGTGGCGCTCGTCGTGCTCGGGATCGCGGGCGCCGGCTGGTTCGGCTTCGACGCGCACCTGCATCGCGGCCTCGCGCTCGCGCTGCTGGCCGGCGGCGCGGCGCTGCTCGACGCGGGCGTCATCGTCGACCAGACGATCGGCCGCCGCGAGATCAACCTGCTGAACCCGGCCGCGCGCGGCCGCCTGAACGGATTGTTCGTCGGGCTGTTCTTCATCGGGGGGGCGCTCGGCGCGGTGCTCGCAGGCAGCGCGTGGGCCTGGGGCGGGTGGAGCGCGGTGTGCGGCGTGGGGTTTGCGTTCGCAGGCGCGGCCGCCGTTTTCGGGCTCACGGCCGGACGCGGAGCCGGCGCAGCGGCATTGACGCGCCCGCGTGCCTGAGCGAGCGTGACGCAGGCCCGGAAAGCAGAACGCCCCGCCCTCTCAAGAGGGACGGGGCGCTCGGTACGCCGGTGTCCGTGCGAAATCAGTGACGAACCAGCGCCATCATCGCGCCGAAGCCGACGAACAGCCCGCCCGTCAGCCGGTTGAAGATCTTCGCCACGCTCTGGCTCTTCAACGTCGCGCCGATGCGCGTGCCGAACGACGCGTAGACGAGATACCAGCTCACCTCGATCACCGCGAACGTGACGACGAGGACACCGAACTGCGGCAGCGTCGGCTCGGCCGCGTTGATGAACTGCGGCAGCAGCGCGGCCGCGAACAGGATCGCCTTCGGATTGCTGCCCGCGACCAGGAAACCATTGCGGAACAGCGTCCCGCGCGATGCCGGCGCGGCCTGGCGCGACACGGTGTCGACGTCGGCGGCAGGTTGCGCGTCGTCGACGCGTGCGCGCCACGCCTTCACACCGAGGTAGATCAGGTAGGCCGCACCCGCAAAGCGCAACGTGTTGAACATCGCCGGCCAGGCTTCGAGCACCGCGCCGAGACCCGCCGCCGACACCGACAGCATCAGCACCAGCGCGGTGAGGCAGCCGGCCATCGTCCACGTCGAACGCCGCAGCCCGTGCCGCGCGCCGTGCGTCATCACCAGCAGCATGTTCGGGCCCGGAATTGCCGACACGACGAACACCGTCGCCACGAAAAGCCACCACGTATGCAAGTTCATGCCCGCCTCTGCGTCGATGTAAGGAAAAACGAAACGTCGATTATGCCGGTGTGCCGGACTTCTGTCGCGCGACGGCTCAGCGGCCCGCGCGGCGCAGCGCGACTTCGCCGAGCACCGCGAAATCCTGCTCGCCGCCGCCGTGCGCAAGCGCGTCGAGCAGGTTGTCGCGCACGACGCTTGCCACCGGCAGCGGCACCGACACGGCGTCGCCGGCTTCCAGCGCGAGGCGAACGTCCTTCAGCCCGAGGCGGGCCTTGAAGCGCGCGGGCTCGTAGCGCCGCTCGGCGATCATCGAGCCGTAGCCTTCGTAGACGGGGCCCGGAAATACGCTGCCGGTGATCACGTCGAGGAAGTCGCGCATCGCGACGCCGTGTGCGCCCAGCAATGCAGAGGCTTCGCCGAGCGTCTCGATCGCCGACGCGAGCGTGAAGTTCGCGGCAATCTTCGCGACGTTCGCATGCTGCGGCAACGATCCGAACCGCCAGGTCTTCTGGCCGATCGCGTCGAACAGCGGCTGCACGCGGTCGATCGCCTCGGCCGGGCCGCCCGCCATGATCGTCAGGCGCGCGGCGGCCGCGACGTCCGGCCGGCCCATCACCGGCGCGGCGACATAATGGATGCCGCGCGACGCATGCGCGTGCGCGAGCGATTCGGCCAGCGCGACCGACACCGTCGCCATGTTGACGTGGATCAGGCCGCGCGGCGCCTGGGCGAGCAGCGCATCGTCGAAGATCGCGCGCGCCGCGGCGTCGTCGGCCAGCATCGAGAACACCGCGTCGCCGCGAAACGCGTCGGCCGGCGTGTCGACGATCTGCGCGCCGACGGCCGCGAGCGGCTCGGCGCGCTCGCGCGACCGGTTCCAGACCCGCACCGTGTGCCCGGCCTTCAGCAGGTTCGTCGCGATTGCCTGCCCCATTTCACCCAGCCCGATAAATCCGAGATCCATTTCCCGCTCCTTCGCTCCGTGAAGCGGGGAGTTAAACACAGATGCGTGGCGTCTGCAGGGCACACGGCCGGCCGAGCGCGGTGCCATACTGCCCGCATGGCGACCGCGACCTTCCGCTTCCACGACGAACTGAACGCCTTTCTCCCGCGCGCACGGCGCGACCGCGCGTTCGCGCACGCGTGTGCGCGCGACGCGACGGTGAAGCACGCGATCGAGGCGCTCGGCGTCCCGCATACCGAAATCGGCCGGCTGTGCGTAAACGATGCGCCGGCCTCGCTCGACCGGCCGCTCGACGACGGCGACCGGATCGAGGCCTTCCCGGAACGCGCGCAGCCGGCTGCGAACGGGGCCACCGCGCCACCACCGGCGCAATGGTGCTTCGTCGCCGACGCGCATCTCGGCGGCCTCGCGCAGCTGCTGCGCCTCGCGGGCTTCGACACCTGCTACGACAACCACTACCGCGACGACGAGCTCGCGGCGCTCGCCGCGCGAGACGGCCGGATCGTGCTGACCCGCGACCGCGAGCTGCTCAAGCGGCGCGCGGTCGAGCGCGGCTGCTACCTGCATGCGCTGCAGCCGGTCGACCAGTTGCGCGAGCTGTTCGAGCGGCTCGATCTCGCGCCGCACATGCGGCCGTTCCGGCTGTGCCTGCGCTGCAATGCGCCGCTGCATCCGCTCGACGCGGCGGCCGCCGCGCCGCGCGTGCCGGCCGGCGTCCGGCTGCGGCACCGGCGCTTCGCCGCGTGCGACGTGTGCCGGCGCGTGTTCTGGGAAGGCTCGCACTGGCGGCGCATGCGCACGGTGGTCGACGCGATGCGCGCGCCGCCGCCACCGCGGACGCCACCGTCCGGCGAACACGAGGCCTGAAAAAACAAAACCCCGCATGCGTGAACATGCGGGGTTTCGCGACCGGCGGCCGGCAATGCCGGCCGCGGCGCAATGCGCTTCTTAGTTCTGCGCGCCTGCGTCGTTCGTGCCGGCGGCCGATGCGGCGTCGGCCTTCGCCTTGCCCTTGGCCGAACCGTGGCGCTTCAGCTGGTGCTTCGGCTTGCTGTGATCCTTCTTGGCCGGTGCCGGAGCGGCAGCCGACGCGTCGGCTGCCGGCGCGGACGCCTGTGCGAATGCCGAAACCGATGCGAGTGCGAATGCTGCGGCGATGATCGAAGCGAGCGTCTTCTTCATTGTTCTTCCTTTAGCGGAGAAAAAATCAAACGTACCGGTAAGTAAAGATGCGAGGCATTCGCATCGGAGCCCCAGGCCGCGAAGCCGGCTTTCACCGTTCCACCGCGACAAAACCTGACGCACTGGTTCCATAACGCACCGTGTTCGCGGAAAGTTGACACGTTGCTTGCGCCCCTCGGGTTTCTCCGGGGGCGCACGCCATGCCCTTGCCTGCCGCCGCCGCGACGGCCGCCCCAACCCGCTCGCGCGCCGTCGGGGCGACGCTTATACTGGCGTCCATCCGTCCCTTTCCCCGGAAACCAGATCGCGGCCGGTCGCCAGACCGCCGCCGTCTCGAGGCGCTCAAATTGCCCGATCACAATCTGGACAAACTGAAGATCGACCGGCGTCCGCTCGCACCGGCGCCCCGTCGCCGCCGGTGGCTGCGCTATGCGGTGGCCGCCGCGCTCGTCATCGGCGCGATCGCCGCCGGCCTCGCGCTCACCGGCCGGCCGGCGGTCGAAACGACCGCCGTCACGTCCGCCTACCCGTACCAGAACGACACGCAACTCAATGCAACCGGCTACGTCGTGCCGCAGCGCAAGGCCGCGGTCGCGTCGAAGGGCCAGGGGCGCGTCGAATGGCTCGGCGTGCTCGAAGGCACGCGCGTGAAGCAGGACGAGATCATCGCGCGGCTCGAAAGCAACGACGTGCGAGCATCGCTCGCGCAGGCGCGCGCGCAGGTGCAGGTGTCCCGCGCGAACCTCGGCGTCGCGCAGGCGGAACTGAAGGATGCGGAGATCGCGTTGCGCCGCACGTCCGCGCTCGCGCCCAAAGGCGCTGTACCGGCCGCGCAACTCGACACCGACACGGCCCGCGTGAACAAGGCGCGCGCGACGCTCAACAGCGACCAGGCCGCGATCGCGTCCGCCGAGGCCAACGCGCAGGCCGCGCAGGTCGCGGTCGACCAGACGGTGATCCGCGCGCCGTTCGACGGCATCGTGCTCGCGAAGCACGCGAACGTCGGCGACAACATCACGCCGTTCTCGTCCGCGTCGGACAGCAAGGGCGCGGTCGTGACGATCGCCGACATGGAGACGCTCGAGGTCGAGGCCGACGTCGCCGAATCGAACATCGCGAAGATCCGCGCCGAGCAGCCGTGCGAGATCCAGCTCGACGCGCTGCCCGACATGCGCTTCGCGGGCCGCGTGTCGCGCATCGTGCCGACCGTCGACCGCTCGAAGGCCACCGTGCTCGTGAAGGTGCGCTTCGTCGACCGCGACGACCGCGTGCTGCCCGACATGAGCGCGAAGATCGCGTTCCTGTCGAAGCCCGTGTCGGCGCAGGACCGGCAGCCCGTGACAGCCGTGCAGGCAAGCGCGGTCGTGGAGCGCGACGGCCGGCCGGTCGTGTTCGTCGTGAAGGACGACGCCGTGCGCGCCGTGCCCGTGACGCGGGGCATGCGGATCGGCGAACTCGTCGCGCTCCGCGGCGTGAAGCCCGGCGACACGGTCGTGCTCGCGCCGGGCGCAAAGCTGAAGGACGGCGCGAAAGTGACCGTCGCGAAGAAGTAGCGCACGCGTGAACGACGCCCCGCCGCCCCTCGTCGAGATCAGCCACGTCGCGAAGTCGTACCGGCGCGGCAACCAGATCGTGCCCGTGCTGACCGACATCACGCTCGATATCCGCGAAGGCGACTTCGTCGCGCTGATGGGGCCGTCCGGCTCCGGCAAGAGCACACTGCTGAACCTGGTGGCCGGCATCGACCGGCCCGACAGCGGCGAGCTGCGCGTGGGCGGGCTCGACATCTCGCTGCTCGCGGAGGCGCAACTGGCCGAATGGCGCGCGGCGAACGTCGGCTTCATCTTCCAGTTCTACAACCTGATGCCGGTGCTCACCGCGTTCGAGAACGTCGAGCTGCCGCTGATGCTCACGCACCTGTCGCGCCGCGAGCGGCGCGAGCGCGTCGAACTCGTGCTCGACATGGTGAACCTCGGCGACCGGACGAGCCATTACCCGTCCGAGCTGTCGGGCGGCCAGCAGCAGCGCGTCGCGATCGCGCGCGCGCTGATCACCGATCCGGTGCTGATCGTCGCCGACGAGCCGACCGGCGACCTCGACCGCACGTCGGCCACCGACGTGCTCGCGATGCTGCAGCGGATGAACGCCGAGCTCGGCAAGACGATCATCATGGTGACCCACGACGCGCATGCGGCGGCCGCCGCGCGCTCGCTCGTGCATCTGGAAAAAGGGGAGCTGATCGATGGGCAGGCCGGCTGACCCGTTGCGGGAGCGCGCGCGATGTACGTGCTGAAGCTGATCGCGCGCAATGCGCTGCGGCACCGGCTGCGCACGCTGCTGACCGTGCTCGGGCTCACCATCGCCGTACTCGCGTTCGGGCTGCTGCACACCGTGGTCGACGCGTGGTACGCAGGCGCGGCCGCCGCGTCCAGCGGGCGGCTCGTCACGCGCAACGCGATCTCGCTCGTGTTTCCGCTGCCCGTGAGCTACGAGAACCGGATCCGCGGCGTCGAAGGCGTGACGGCCGTGGTCCGCTCGAACTGGTTCGGCGGCATCTATCGCGACCCGAAGAACTTCTTCGCGAGCTTCGCGGTGTCAGAGAACTACCTCGACCTGTACCCGGAATTCATCCTGCCGGCGCAGCAGCGCGCCGACTACGACCGCGACCGCCGCGGCTGCCTCGTCGGCCGCCAGCTCGCGACGCAGTTCGGCTTCAAGGTCGGCGACGTGATCCCGCTGAAGGGCACGATCTATCCAGGCACGTGGGACTTCGTCGTCCGCGGCATCCTGGACGGCCGCGACGACTCGACGATCACGCGGCAGCTGGTGTTCCACTGGGATTACCTGAACGAGACGGTGCGCAAGCGCACGCCGAAGCAGGCCGACCAGGTCGGCGTGTTCGTGCTCGGCGTCGCGAACCCCGACGACGGCGCGTCGATCGCGCGCAACGTCGACGCGGTATTCAAGAACTCGCTCGCCGAGACGCTGACCGAAACCGAGCAGGCGTTCCAGCTCGGCTTCGTCGCGATGTCGAACCAGATCATCGCGGCGATCCGCCTCGTGTCGTACGTGGTGATCCTGATCATCATGGCCGTGATGGCCAACGCGATGGCGATGAGCGCGCGCGAACGCACGGCCGAATACGCGACGCTGAAGGCGCTCGGCTTCGGCCCCGGCTTCCTCGCGCTGATCGTGTTCGGCGAATCGGTCGTGATCGCGGTGGCCGGCGGCGGGCTCGGGATCCTCGCGACGCCGCCCGCCGCGAGCCTGTTCAAGCAGGCGGCCGGCGGCATCTTCCCGGTATTCAAGGTGTCGACCGAGACGGTCGTGCTGCAGGCCGCGTGCTCGGTCGCGGTCGGCTTCGCGGCGGCGATCGTGCCGGCGTGGCAGGCGGCGCGCGTGCGCGTCGTCGAAGGCCTCAGGGCAATCGGTTAGGTTTGCACATGGCGATCCCGCTCAACTACATCGCGCGCAACCTGTGGACCCGGCGGCTCACCACCGCGCTGACCGCCGGCGGGATGGCGCTCGTGATCTTCGTGTTCGCGACCGTGCAGATGCTCGACGCGGGGCTCACGAAGACGCTCGTGTCGACCGGCGAACCCGACAACGCGGTGGTGATCCGCAAGGGCGCCGAAACCGAGATCCAGAGCTCGATCGACCACCAGCAGGCCAATGCGCTCGAGATGCACCCGGCCGTCGCGCTCGGCCCCGACGGCCGGCCGCTCGTATCGAAGGAAGCGGTCGTGCTGATCTCGCTGGTGAAGACGTCGTCGGGCAAGCCGTCGAACGTCGTGATCCGCGGCGTGTCGCCGGCCGGCCTCGCGCTGCGCCCGCACGTGAAGCTCACCGCCGGCCGCCTGTTTGCGCCCGGCTCGTCGGAAATCATCGTCGGCAGCGCGATCGCGAAAGGCTTCAGCGGCACGCAGCTTGGCGACAGCCTGCATTTCGCGCAGCGCGACTGGACCATCGTCGGCATCTTCGACGCGGGCGGCAGCGGCTTCGATTCGGAGATCTGGGGCGACGTCGACCAGCTGATGCAGTCGTTCCGGCGCACCAGCTATTCGTCGATGGTGCTGCGCATCCCGAGCGCCGACGGCTTCGCGCGTTTCAAGGCCGACATCGACGTCGACCCGCGCCTCACCGACGAGGCGAAACGCGAACAGACCTTCTACGGCGACCAGTCGAAGGCGCTGTCGACGTTCATCAACATCCTCGGCATCACGCTGTCGACGATCTTCTCGATCGCCGCGATGATCGGCGCGATGATCACGATGTATGCGTCGGTCGCGAACCGCGTCGCCGAGATCGGCACGCTGCGCGCG
This sequence comes from Burkholderia sp. AU33423, assembly GCF_002223135.1. NCBI lineage: Bacteria > Pseudomonadati > Pseudomonadota > Betaproteobacteria > Burkholderiales > Burkholderiaceae > Burkholderia > Burkholderia sp. AU33423. Next base: position 277,693 of record NZ_NKFH01000002.1, on the reverse strand, counting down.
CTCGGCTTCAGGCGCACCAACGTGCTCGCCGCGTTCCTGCTGGAAGCGCTGCTGCTCGGCTTCGTCGGCGGCGTCGCGGGGCTCGCGTGCGCGTCGCTGATGCAGTTCGCGTCGTTCTCGACGACCAACTTTCAAACCTTCGCCGACCTGTCGTTCCGCTTCGTGCTGACACCCGCGATCGTCGTGAAGACGCTGCTGTTCTCGCTGGTGATGGGGCTCGTCGGCGGATTCCTGCCGGCGATGCGCGCCGCGCGGCTGAAGATCGTCGACGCGCTACGCGCGCAGTGACGCGCGCCGCCGCTCACGTTCAACGTTCGCGGGGCACCCACGCGCCGTGGAACCCGGCCGGCACGCGGCGCGGCAGGTGCACGGTGGCAACCGGCTCCGCATCGATCGCGCGCGCATCGAGGATCACGACGTCGCTCGTATCCGTCGCCGCGCGGTAGACCATCACGAGCAGCCAGCCGTCGTCCTCGTCGGTGCCGCCCGGGCGCGGCACGAACACGGGCTCGCCGTTCTGGTCGCCGGGCGGCACCGCGTAATGCGTCGTCGTGCCGCGCACGTGGTCGAAGCGCATCACGCCGCGCATTTCCGCGTTGTTCGGCTGCTCCACGGCGTACAGATAGCGGTAGCGGCGCCCCGTCCGGCTTTCGTTGATGCGCGGCAGCTCGATGCCGCCGTCGGCGAGCGGCCCTTCGTCGATCAGCCCGTTCGCCGTATCGATCACGTAGCGCCACAGCTCGCCGACCGGGTTGTCGGCGAAGCGGCCCGTGCCCGCGTCGAGCCGCAGGAACGACGGATAGCGCACCGCATCGAGCACGATGCACGACGCATCGCAGTCGTATGCGTTCACGACGTGCAGGATGAAGCACGGCTCGACGCCGAACCAGCGCACCGCGCCGCCGTGGCGCGGGATCACGCCGATGCGCGCGGGCCGGTCGTCGTGCCAGCGCAGCGGCATCCGGTGGCCCAGCTTCAGCAGCGAGAAGTCGTAGCCGACGTTCAGGTCGAGCAGCAGGCTGCGGGTTTCGGTGATCGCGAGGTCGTGCATCATCGACGGCGCGCTCAGGTCAATCTCGAGATCGACGCGCTGCACGCCCTGCGCGTCGGCCACGCCGTAGCGCAGCCACGGTGCGCGCCAGTCCGCGCGGAACGCGATCAGCTCGCCCGTCACCGGATCGACCTTCGGATGCGCGGTCATCCCGCCGCCGAGGCCCGCGTGCCGCGCCGGCACGCCGAGCGACTCGAGCGCGGCCGTGATCGCGAACGGCGCGCCGCCCTCCGACAGCGCGAGCAACTCGCCAGCATGCTGCAGCACGTTCACGTTCGGGTTGGTGTCGGGCAGTTGCGATGCTTCTTCAGGGGCATGCACGGCGGCCCAGCGCTGCGTGCGCGCCCAGCGGTTCCGGTAGCCGGTCGCGCGGCCGCCTTCGAACGTGATCGCGTGCAGCATCGCGGCTTCCGGCCACCACGACAGCATGTCGCTCCCGTCGAAGCGGCCGCCCGGCGGATTCGGGCCGTTGCGCAGCAACGTGCCGGCGAGTTCGTGCGGGATCGCGCCGCTCACGCGCAGGTCGACGAGATCGACCTCGTCGGCAACCGGCGCGAGCGCGCCGCGGTTCAGATCGAATGCGGTCATGGCGTCCGATGCTCCTGTCAGCAGTCTTCGGTGGACGGCGGCAGCTCGCCGCGCGCCAGCGCGAGCGCGTGGTCGCGCACGTCGTCCGGCCAGCCGGCGATCAGCTCGGCGACGCGTGTCAGGTCGTTCGCATACAGCGCACGCGCGGCCTCCTCGAAACCGGGCAGGTCGCCCGCCATCGCCGACATGAAGTGGTAGGTGCGCGCCTGCGCATCGCGTCGCCGGTCGGCTTCCGCGTGTGTGCGTCGTGCGTCCTCGACGAGCTTGCGCAACGCGACCGACGCGCCGCCGGGCTGCGTGGCCAGCCATTCCCAGTGACGCGGCAGCAGCGTCACCTCGCGCGACACGACGCCGAGCTTCGGCCGGCCGCGGCCGCGCTGTTCGCCCGTGCCGGCGCCGGCCGTATCGCCCGGCGGCGGTGCGTAGCGCGCGCGGATTTCGTCCGCCGTGCCGCGCAGGTCGAGGTCGATCGAGCGGCCCGTCGCATCGTCGAAGATCAGGATCGTGCCGGGCATCGCATCGCCGGCGGCCTGCCGGACCGCGAGCGCGACCGTCGCGAGCGGGCCCGACGCGAGCCGCCGGTGGCCGTCGAAGGCCGTGTAGGAAGGGAGCAGTGTGGTGGTGGTCATCGTGATCGCCCGTGGGCTGGAATCGGAATGACGCTATTTTTATCCGGGTATAAATTGGATGTCAATATCATCCGGGTAAAAAATATGACGCCAGCGCATTCCATTCCTTCGGGCGATCACGACGCCAGTCAGATCGCGCGGGCCGGAATCGCGATGCCGCGTGCGCTTGCCAGTGCATCGTCGACCGATACATGCCCTTCGAACGCCGACGACGCGGGCAGCGGCAGGTTTTCCTCGATCGCATGCGCGAACTGCACGCCTGCATCGTCCGCGAGCCGCGCACGCAGCGCGGCAACACGCGGAAACGCTTCGGGCTCGAACACCGCGTGATAGTCGGCCCAGCGCGCGATCCCGGTGAAGTACGCGTCGGCCAGCGTGCGCCGTGCGCCCAGCAGCCACGGGCCTTCACCGCGCTCGAGCATCGCCTCGAGCTGCCGGTGCGCCTTCAGCACCTTGCCGCGGCCGTACGCCTGCAACGCCGCTTTCTCTGCGCCTTCGGTGTCGTGTTCGTACACGTACCAGAGCGCACCGAACGCGTTGAAGAACGTCGTGTTCAGCCACGCCAGCATCCGGTTCAGCCGGTCGAAATCCGCGCTGCCCTGGCGGAACGCAAGGCCGCTGTCGAGCGCCTGCGCGCCGATATGGCCGAGGATCGCGAGGCTTTCGGTCAGCACGTCGCCGTTCGCGGTCACGAACGCCGGCGTCTCGGCGACGGGGTTCAGCGCGAGGAACGCGTCGCTCGTCACGATGCCCGGCATCGTGATGCGCGACAGCCGGTACGGGCGGCCGGTCCATTCGAGCGCAACGATCGAGCCGAACGAGCAGCCGGCGGGAATGCCGTAGAGAAGAATGGGGGACATCGGAGATTCCGCAGAAGTTGAACGAGCAGTCATGCTCCCATGGCGAACGATGACGCAGTAGCCGCTAAAATCGAAACCCATCGTTTCTCCATGTGGACACTGGAAGTGAACCTGAACGATCTCTACCTGTTCGTGCAGGCGGTCGACGCCGGCAGCATGTCGGCCGCCGCGCGCCGGCTGGACCTGCCGAAATCGACGGTCAGCAAACGCGTGGCCGAGCTCGAGCGCACGCTCGGCGCGCGGCTCGTGCATCGCACGTCGCGCAGCTTCCGGCTCACGCCGGTCGGCGCCGAATTCTTCGAACATGCCCGCGCGGCCGTGATCGAGGCCGAAAGCGCGCGCGACGCGGTGCTGCGGCAAGCCGCCGAGCCGGCCGGCGTCGTGCGGATCACGAGCTCGGTGCCGGTCGCGCAGCACATCCTCGCGCCGTGCCTGCCCGCGCTGGCGATCGCGCACCCGAAGCTGCTGCTGCAGATTCACGCGAGCGACCGCCTCGTCGACATCGCGCAGGAAGGCTTCGACATCGCCGTGCGCAGCCATTTCGCGCCGCTGCCCGATTCCGCGCTCGTGCAACGGCCGCTCGCGGCATCGCCGATCGTCGCCGTGGCGTCACCGGCCTATCTCGCGCGTGCCGGCACACCGGCCGCGCCCACCGATCTCGCGCAGCATGACGGGCTGCAACCGGCCCAGCAGCCGTGGCGGCTGCAACGCGGCGAGGACACCGTCGACGTGACGCCGCGCCTGCGCCTGCAGGCCGACGAATCGACGCTGCTGCTGCAGGCGGCGAACGCCGGCCTCGGCATCGCCTGCCTGCCCGACTGGATCGCCGGCGCGGCGCTCGCGTCCGGTGCCCTCGTGCGCGTGTTGCCCGGCTGGCGCGCCGGCACCGTCACGACGACGCTGCTGATGCCGCATCGGCGCGGCCAGTTGCCCGGCGTGCGCGCCGCCGTCGAGTTTCTCGCGCAGCACGTGGCGCACCATCACGGCACCGCCGCGGACGACGCCCGTGCTTGGGCGATCGTCTGACCGATCGATTCAAATCGTGAATCGATCAAGTCAGCAATTGGCATGAAGGCCCAAATTTCGCCATGACAGAATGGCCCGGACGCCCTGCCCTGCGGTAGCGGCGTCCGGCCTCCGGCCGGCAGCACCCACACGAATGGCGCGCATCGACGCGCCCGCCGCACGACGGCACCTTCCGCCCTTCGGAGGAGACAGTCATGAATCCGCTTCAAGCGCTGCCGGCGTCCGCGTCGGCAACGGCCCGGCGCACGCGCGTGCGCTGGCTGGTGCTGGCCGTCCTGTTCGCGGTCACGACGATCAACTACGCGGATCGCGCGGCAATCGCGATCGCCGGCCCGAGCCTCGCCCGCGCGCTGCACCTGAGCCACGTGCAGATGGGCTTCATCTTTTCCGCGTTCGGCTGGTCGTACGTGATCGCGCAACTGCCGGGCGGCTGGCTGCTCGACCGCTTCGGATCGCGCATCGTCTACGCATTCAGCATCTTCTTCTGGTCGCTGTTCACGCTGCTGCAAGGCGGGATCGGCTTCTTCGGCGGCGCGGCCGCGTTCGCGCTGCTGTTCGGGTTGCGCTTCCTGGTCGGCGCGGCCGAGGCGCCGTCGTTCCCGGCCAACAGCCGGATCGTGTCCGCATGGTTCCCTGCGCCCGAGCGCGGCACCGCATCGGCGATCTTCAACGCCGCACAGTACGCGGCGACCGTCGTGTTCGCGCCGCTGATGGGCTGGCTCGTGCACGCGTTCGGCTGGCAGTCGGTGTTCGCGGTGATGGGCGTGCTCGGCTTCGCGTTCGTCCTGGTGTGGAACCGCACGATGTACGACCCGAAGGACCACCCGACCATCAACCGCGCGGAACTCGACTACCTCGCCGACGGCGGCGCGCTCGTCAACATCGACCAGGCGACCGGCGGACGCGACGGCGGCCCGTCGATGCGCCACGTGAAGGCGCTGCTGAAGAACCGGATGCTGATCGGCGTGTACGTCGCGCAGTACTGCATCAACGCGCTCACCTATTTCTTCATCACGTGGTTTCCCGTCTATCTCGTGCAGGCGCGCGGGATGTCGATCCTCAACGCGGGGCTCGTCGCGTCGATCCCGGCCGTGTGCGGGTTCCTCGGCGGGATTCTCGGCGGCGTCGTGTCCGACGGGCTGCTCAAGCAGGGCCGCTCGCTGTCGGTCGCACGCAAGGTGCCGATCGTGTTCGGCATGCTGCTGTCGATGTCGATGATCGTCTGCAACTACACCGATTCGCACGTGCTCGTCGTGCTGTTCATGGCGCTGTCGTTCTTCGGCAAGGGGCTCGGCGCGCTCGGCTGGGCCGTCAACGCCGACACCGCGCCGCGCCAGATCGCGGGCTTGAGCGGCGCGCTGCTCAACACGTGCGGCAACCTCTCCAGCATCACGACGCCGATCGCGATCGGCTACATCGTCGACCGCAGCGGCTCGTTCAACGGCGCGCTGGTCTATGTCGTCGCGCACGCGCTCGTCGCCGTGATCTGCTACCTGTTCGTCGTCGGCGAGATCCGCCGCGTCGAGCTTCAATGAACGTGCACGGGCCGCGCCGGCGCAGCCTGCGGCCCGTGCCCCACCGGAACCAGGAGCGAACCGATGTCCGATTCCCGCCGTGCCGGCACTCCGCACGTCACGCGCATGCAGGTGATTCCCGTCGCCGGCCGCGACAGCATGCTGCTCAACCTGTGCGGCGCGCACGCGCCGTACTTCACGCGCAACCTCGTGATCCTCGACGACAACAGCGGACACACGGGCGTCGGCGAAGTGCCGGGCGGCGAAGGCATCCGCCACGCGCTCGAGCGCATGACGGATCGCGTGGTCGGCCAGCCGATCGGACGCTACCAGGCGACGCTCAACGCGGTGCGCGCGGCGCTGTCCGGCGCGGGTCCGGGTGCGGGCCGCACGATCCGGCACGAGGTGACGTCGGCCGGCGAAGCCGCGGTGCTGCGCCAGCCGCACGAGATCAACCTGCGGCTCGACAACGTGATCACCGCGATCGAAGCCGCCCTGCTCGACCTGCTCGGCCAGCACCTCGACGTGCCGGTCGCGGCGCTGCTCGGCGAAGGCCAGCAGCGCGACGCGGTGCCGATGCTCGCGTACCTGTTCTATATCGGCGATCGCGGCCGCACCGACCTGCCGTATCGCGACGAGGCGAATGCTTCGGATGCCTGGTTCCGGTTGCGCAACGAGGAAGCGCTCACGCCGGCCGCGATCGCGCGGCAGGCCGAAGCCGCGGTCGATCGCCACGGCTTCGCCGATTTCAAGCTGAAGGGTGGCGTGATGGCCGGTGCCGACGAGATGGAAGCGATCGCCGCGATCAAGGCGCGCTTTCCCGATGCGCGCACGACGCTCGACCCGAACGGCGCGTGGTCGCTCGACGAGGCCGTCGCGCTGTGCCGCGGACAAGGCCACCTGCTCGCGTACGCGGAGGATCCGTGCGGGCCGGAAGGCGGCTATTCGGGCCGCGAGGTGATGACCGAATTCCGCCGCGCGACGGGGATCCCGACCGCGACCAACATGATCGCGACCGACTGGCGGCAGATGGATCATGCGGTACGGCTGCAGGCCGTCGACATCCCGCTCGCCGACCCGCATTTCTGGACGATGCAGGGCTCGGTGCGGCTCGCGCAGCTGTGCCGCGACTGGGGGCTCACCTGGGGTTCGCACTCGAACAACCACTTCGACGTGTCACTCGCGATGTTCACGCATGCGGCGGCCGCCGCGCCCGGCACGATCACCGCGATCGACACGCACTGGATCTGGCAGGAAGGCGATGCGCGGCTTACACGCGAGCCGCTGAAGATCGTCGGCGGCCAGGTCGCCGTGCCGGAGCGGCCGGGGCTCGGGATCGAGCTCGACCTGGCGCAGGTCGAGGCCGCGCATGCGCTTTATCGGCAAGTCGGCGGCACGGCGCGCGACGACGCGATCGCGATGCGCTATCTCGTGCCGGGGTGGACGTACGACCCGAAGCGGCCGAGTTTCGGGCGGGGGTAAGGGTGGCGGCGGGCAGCGGCCGGTTGTTGCCAAACACCGGAAACGCCCGCATCCTGCTGGCTGCCTGAACCTGCCCGCGTGGCGACCGGTTCGGCGGCCCGTCCACCCGAAAAAGAACCGCCCGTCATGACGTCTTCCGATCCGACACCGCGACAGCTCATCGTCTACATCCTGTATTCGGTGCTGGGCCTGCCCGCGAGCATGACCGCCGCCGGTTACGGCGCGACTCTGATGACGCGGAACGTGTCGAACTTCGAAGGCGGCGCCGGCTACGCGGCGCTCTGGTGGATCATCCTGCTGACCTGCGCGTTCTACGCGCTGTCGTTCGTCGTCTTCGCGCTGCTGCGGAAGAGAACGGTGATTCTCGCGGTCATTACGGTGGCGTTTGCCGCGTTGGCGGTGCCGACGTTCAGGGTCGCGCACGAACTGCTGACCTGACTGACCGGCCGCCGGTCGACCCACCCCGCCACGTCGAGTGCGGCGCCTGGGTCCGGCCTGCCATCGCTGACCCACAAAAACAAAAAGGCCCGATCTTGTGAGACAGGGAGCAAATCCTTGCACGCACTCGGACTCATCTCTTTGCACTCCAACCGCAGAAATCAATGGCCTCTGTAAAACGAATGTCGAGCAGGTGGAAGCAATTCTCTGCACTTTGTCGTAGCTGCACTGATTTCGTTGCACTTTGTCCACTTGGCGTGGTGGTGGGTATGGCGCGCTTCTGATGCAGGTCCCACTCGATACAGGTATGGTTACGTGGAATGGCAATCAGTCGACACGGGCTGCAGATGTGCATGCAGCGTACCTCTAGGCCAACCGCCATGGATCCCGATACCGCTCCCGCCTCAACGCCGCCGAGTAGCGTCGATCAATTCATCTCGTCCTTGAATGATCGGGGAGGCGCGAATCCACTGATCTCAGCACGACGCTTCGCCGTCGCCTTGCATATCGACATGCCAACGCTCGCGCAGTTGGCCGGCGTAGACCGCAATGCCGTTAGATCTGAGCGTATGCAGAGATTTCTTCAGGACGCGATCAAAGTCATCCAAGCTGCGGCTGATGTCTCCGGAGACGTACAGCGTGCGCTCTTTTGGTATCGCAACGAGCCGCTCTCTACCTTCGACGATAAGACAGCTGAACAGCTCGTGTCAGATGGGCGCACCGGCGATTTACTCCGCTACATCTCAGCGCTTAGGGAAGGAGCCGCCGGGTAGTACGTTGCGCTTCCGCACCTAGCAACCACTCTCACACTAGCGCGGATCCACGCCTGGTGACAGAAAACAGGGAACGGGGCATATCGGTCTGGACGTTGTTCCGCGGTATGTTTCCGTCCCACCTCTTCAGTGCGCTGGCGATAAGTCGGCATTTTCCTTTCCGCCATCACGCCGATAGTCGATCACGGGAAGCTTGCCTGCGCGAGTTGGGCAAGCAATGCCGCTCGACTATGGATGGACCCATTCGCCGCTTAGATCGCCGGTCTCTCGAATCGTCCCCCCAGCTTGCTCTCGAGACCGGGTGCTGCAGTTGCCACTCACGACTACCACCCGCTCTTCTAGGTGGCTCCGCAAGCCCCGCCAAATTATCCTATAGCACACATTACCCAATACAATCAATGACTTAGTTTGACGCCACGAGGTTCTGCACGCTATCGTCTCATCTTCGTGCCTCCTACAACAGCACGACGGCGCAGTCCACGCTACAGCCTGCGCAAGACTCAATTCAATCGGACCCCTAATCAACCAGGAGGAAGCCCAAAGTGGACATTTGACCTCGTGCGGAAACACAAAGGGCCCAGCCGTTGACGCGGCTGAGCCCTTCGAAAAACTGTGCATCCATGAACGGTGGATAGGCACATTCTAGCGGCCGACAGCATGCTGTCAAGGCCACCGGGAGTGTTTTTCTCGTCGTTTCCGCCCCCTTTATTTCATCGAGCCCCTCGCCTTGCATGTCGGCAGGCGAGGCGGGGCAACGCGTCCTCTTCACAGGAGGTTTTCGTGTTCAACGACGACGAACTACAAACGCTGTTTGACGAACTGGGTACACCGGTTCAAGGACAGAAAGCAATCCGCTGGATCCGTTCCAACTCCCCGGTTCGAAGGACAGATGGCGGGAGCATCAGTAATTCGGTGAGGTATTGCAGCTTGAAGATGGGAACAACTGTGGACTGCGAGGCATATCACACCGAATATGCTGCCGCGGTGACGTGGGATCACGACGATGAAACCATCGAATTCTATGGGCAACCCTACCACCTAACCATCGTACAAACCGCACCGAGCGGACGGCGGTCCAGCTTGTTGATGTCCGCGCAGAACTGACCCACTAGAGCTGGAAATTTTCATCGAATTTTGACCCACGTGATTGAATGCTCTGCTCAATCTTTGAGCAGGGGATACAAAGGTGATCACGGTGGGTATATTGGCCAAGATCAGGCGGATGTATTTCCGCGAGAAGGTCCCGTTGCGCGAGATTGCGCGGCATACGGGCCTGTCCCGAAACACGGTGCGCCGCTGGCTGCGGCAGACTGATGCCGTCGAGCCGAAGTATCCGAAGCGCGTCAGCCCGAGCGTCATCGACGACTGGGCCGCACAGCTGACAGGTTGGCTGCGTGCCGACAGTCATCGCCCGAAGCGTGACCGGCGCACCGCCCGGTTCATGTTCGAGGCGATCCGCGCCGAGGGTTACGCCGGCAGCTACGGCCGGGTGAGCGCGTTCGTGAGGCGTTGGCACGAGGAGCAGGCTGAGGCGCCTCGCAGGCAGGCCTTCGTGCCGCTCGCCTTCGAACCCGGCGAAGCCTTCCAGTTTGACTGGAGCTGCGAATACGCTTTTATTGGCGGGCTGCGGCGACGCCTGGAGGTCGCCCACGTCAAACTTAACTCCAGCCGCGCGTTCTGGCTCGTCGCCTATCCCACACAGAGTCACGAGATGCTGTTCGATGCGCACGCCCGCGCGTTCGCCGCGTTCGGCGGCGTGCCGCGGCGCGGCATCTACGACAACATGAAGACCGCCGTGGACAAGGTTGGCCGCGGCAAGGAGCGTGCGGTCAACGCGCGCTTCGAAGCGATGTGCAGTCACTACCTGTTCGAGCCGGAGTTCTGCAACCGGGCTGCAGGCTGGGAGAAAGGCATCGTCGAGAAGAACGTTCAGGACCGGCGACGTCAGATCTGGCACGAAGCAGCGCTACGGCGCTGGGAAACGCTGGAGGTCCTGAACGAATGGGTCGCTGGTCAGTGTCGTGAGGCGTGGCACATGCGGCACCCGCAGTGGCCTGAGCTGACGGTCGAGGATGTGCTGCAGGACGAGCGTACCCGGCTGATGCCCAATCCACGGCCGTTTGACGGCTACATCGAGCAGACCCTGCGAGTCTCGTCGACCAGCCTGATTCACTTCCAGCGCAACCGCTACAGCGTGCCCACCGAGTACACGAACCAGCTGGTGAGCGTGCGCTGCTATCCGGCATATCTCAGCGTCGTCGCCAACGCCCAGGAGATCGCACGCCACGAACGCAGCTTCGAGCGGCACATGACCTTCTACGATTGGCGCCACTACGTCACGTTGGTCGAGCGCAAACCCGGCGCACTGCGCAACGGCGCGCCGTTCATCACGATGCCGCAGCCGCTGCAACTGCTGCAGCGGCATCTGCTGAAACACCCGGGCGGCGATCGCGTCATGACGCAGGTGCTCGCTGCGGTGCGCGAACACGGGCTCGATGCGGTGCTGCTCGCCGTACAGGCTGCGCTGGATTCAGGACGCCCCAGCGCAGAGCACGTCCTGAACGTGCTGAGCCGGCTGAAGGCGCCCGTCACGAATGGCAGCCTCGCCACGACGAAACTCCAGCTCAAGGAAGAGCCCGCGGCCGACGTGAGCCGTTACGAGACGCTGCGCGCCAACCCACCGGAGGATCGTCATGTCTAACGATATCGCGGCCCAGCTCAAGGGTCTTAAACTGCACGGCATGGCGAGCACGTGGCCGGAGCTGCTCGCGCAGTCGCGCCACACGGACTTCGAGCCGGAGCGCTTCATGAAGCAGCTGTTGATGGCTGAAACCGCCGAACGGCAGGTGCGCTCGATCGCCTATCAAATGACCGCTGCGCGCTTCCCGGCCCACCGCGACCTGAAGGGCTTCGACTTCGCGCAGGCACACGTCGACGAAGCGCTGGTGCGCGAACTGAGCGAGCTGTCGTTCCTCGAAAGCGCGCACAACGTCGTGTTCATCGGTGGTCCGGGCACTGGCAAGACGCACCTCGCCTCAGCGATCGGAATCGAAGCCGTACAGCGCCACGGCAAGCGTGTGCGCTACTTCTCGACCGTCGAGCTGACCAACGCCCTGGAGCAGGAGAAGTCCATCGGCAAACAAGGCCAGATCGCCCACAAGCTGATGTACGTCGATCTGGTGATTCTCGATGAGCTGGGCTATCTGCCGTTCAGCCAGACCGGTGGTGCATTGCTGTTCCATCTGCTCTCAAAGCTTTACGAGCACACGAGCGTCGCGATCACGACCAATCTCAGCTTCGGCGAGTGGGCGAGCGTGTTCGGGGATGCAAAGATGACGACAGCGCTGCTGGACCGCGTCACCCATCACTGCCACATCGTTGAAACGGGCAATGAATCGTGGCGCTTCAGGACCAGTTCTGCCAAGGCGAAGACGACAAGAAAGAGAGCAGCAAAACCAGCGGGTAACGAAGAGTTATCCACACCGGAATAGATGTACTACGCTGTCTCGGGGTGGGTCAGATTTAGATGAAATCGGTGGGTTAAGACTCGGTGGAAATCAACAATGCCCCGTTACAATGATAAAAACATTACAGATGCCGCATTTTTTGGCATAGGGCCAACTGAGGGGATCGAGGTCCAATGGACATCGCGAAACAAAAGGAACAATTCAACAAGGCATACGTCCGCGCCATCGCCGCGCAGGCCGGGTTCAACCCTTCCGAACTCGAAGTGGACGACGACAGCGTCGACCTTGAACTAAGCGGACGTGGTTTCACGGGTGTACTTCGCAACCCCAAGGTGCAGTTCCAACTCAAGTGCACGTCGCAAGACTTAGTCTCGGGTAGCGTCATAAAATTTCCGCTGTCGCGCAAAAACTACGACGACCTACGTGGCACCGATGTGGTCTGTCCGCGATATCTAGCCGTGCTGCTTGTTCCAGACGATCCAACTTATTGGGTGGAGCATCATACCGAGCACATGAGCATGCATAACGCATGTTTCTACGTGTCGCTACGCGACCAGCCGAGTACGACGAACAGCACCACTGTGACGGTTGACATACCACTGTCTCAGCGGCTCACGACAGATAGCCTCATGCATCTCATGACGCTTGCCAGCAACCGGGAGAGCGCATGATGAACCGCAACGACTTTCTAAAGCAGCTAGCCGACATCACAACCGATCAACTCGCAGCCTACTTGACACTCACGGGTTGGAGGAAAGACTCGGACCTTGGCGCCCTTGCATCCGTATGGCACAGACCCGAGCCTTCCGCAGTGGATGCCGAAGTGCTACTGCCAACATCAGCTCAGCGAGCAAAGGACTTCAACAACCGCCTAATCGATGCCGTTAACTCCATCGCTGACTTCGAGCGGCGCGCACCGCTGGATATAGTTTCCGACGTGACGGGCCACTTCGCTGATCACATTCGGGTGCGTGTGTTTCACTTCGATGTAGAGGGCGGCACCATCCCGCTCGACGACGGAGTATTGTTGAACGAGCGAGCACGCGACCTAATGGAAGCTGCAGCGTGCGCGTCAATGTCAAAACGCCGCCAGTTCAGTGGGCGCAGGCCAGACGAGGCAACGGCGTACTTGAAGTCACTGCGTCTGGGTCAGACAGAAATAGGCAGTTACATCATCAACATCATCGCTCCCGTACCGCAACATCAGACTACTCAACTGGATCTCGCGTCCGTTCCGATGACCAACCTGGTCACAGCCACATTGTCGTCCGGCCTGCGTGCGCTCGACAACGCGATCGAGACCGTGGCGAACGGCGGCAATCAGATCGTGCTTGACGAAGCCGTAAACAACGGCGCGAGCGCGAACCTGTGCGATGCCTTGGTTGGACTGAGCGGTACTGACAGGAAGCGCGGATTTGAAGTGACGATTGCACCGGCCGGCGGCAATGCAACGCCAACCCCACCGGTAACATTCATATTCGATCGCGATAAGGTGGAGCGCGTGGCAGATGCCGCCGCATACTACAAGCGCGAGGATTACACACTTTACGATCGCACTATCACCGGTTCTGTCGAGAAACTCGATCGCGCGTTGGAGGATGAGAGCGGCACGGTCACGATCGCCGCTACGATCAACGGACAAACGAAACACGTGTCGGTCGAACTCGATAAGGATAACTACCAGCGGGCCATCAACGCTCATGGTGATAAACACCTAGTACAGTGCCGCGGCGACGTGCGGGTCACCGCTCGTACAGCACGTCTCACGAATCTGCGGGACTTCACTGTCATACAGAACGGCGAGTTGCTGTGACGATCGCGGTCGCCGACCACATCCCTTCGAAGCAGGCGACACTAGTTGCCCATCGAACACTGCGTATGTGGATTCGGCGCAACCTCCAACGATCTATCGACTGAATATATGCAAACTGCCTCGGAACACGCGGCGCTAATAGATCTCGTCAGATGGATCGACGCTCAGACAGCCGGACTCACTCTTCCGGCCGATGAGCGATCACAACTCGCCATCGGGTGCCTTGACGTCACACTCGAACATCAAGCGGCTATCGCTCTTTTGCATTCCTCAGAACTCTACGGTTCGATGATGGCGCTGCTGAGAATCCTGTCGGAGTCGCTGGTCAGAGGTCTCTGGCTTCACGCCTGTGCAACCGACACAGAGCTAGCCAATTTCAAGAAAGGCCGTTTGGAAAAGTCGTTCGGCACGCTTATTAAGGAGTACGAATACTCAACTGGAGCATCGGAAGGCGTCTTGTCAGGATTCAAGCTATCCGCGTGGACTCAGATGAACGACTTCACCCATACCGGCTTTCTGCAGGTGAGCCGTCGCCATAAGCCTGGCCGCGTGGAGGGAAACTATCCAGACCACGATCTCAGGGTGGCTCTTGGTGTCGCCGGCGCTCTAGGTTTGGTGGCCGCGGGGCAACTCATTGTGCTCGCAGAACGGCACGACCTCTTACCGCTATTTCTGGAGAAGATGTCCGAATACGCCGGATCAAAGAAATCAGACGTTCCAGAATCGCAGTAAGCCACGCCGGCGGCGAAGTGGTGTGTGCCAACGCTTACAGCTCTCGACACCCCAATTGCACGGCAGTCCGACACGGGTCTAGACCAGATCCAGCAGAGGGTCGCCCCAAGTAGACCATCGCAAGTCGCGTAAAAACAACAAAGCCGGCTCGAGGCCGGCTTTGTACGCGAAGCATAAGGCTGCACTTTGTAAACAGAAGCATATCTTTGCACCCAGTGCAAAATTATCCTTCCTGTCTCACTTGCGATCGGGCCTTCGAATTCCGTTGGTGGAGCGGAGGAGGATCGAACTCCCGACCTTCGCATTGCGAACGCGACGCTCTCCCAGCTGAGCTACCGCCCCAACAGTCAACCATCATACACACGCATTTCCGCGCTTGGCAATAGGGGTTGAATCGTCCCTGAAACCTTATTTTGACGGCGCGCCAGCCAGCACCCATTCGACCACCGAACGCACATCGGCGTCGCTCATGCGCGGGTGCGCGGGCATCGGAATGGCGCCCCAGACGCCCGAGCCGCCCTCCTTCACCTTCTTCGACAGCTTGGCCACGGCCTGCGGATCGGACTTGTAGCGGGCGGCGATATCCTTGAACGACGGGCCCACGAGCTTGCGGTCGACCGCGTGGCAGCCCATGCACGCGTTGCCGCGCGCGACCTTCAGGCCGTCGCCGACATCCGCGTGCGCGACGCCCAGCGCGCCAACCACGAGCACCGCGGCCGCGGCGCCCTGCACCATCCACTGTTTCATCTGCTTCATCTGCATGTTCTTCATTGCGACGGGGCCTTCGCGTTGCCCGGGTGCACGTTCGACGAATTCGAGATCGGTGCGGGCGGCTGCAGCGGCGCGGACTGCACCGACGCGTCGGGCACGGCGCCCACCGTCGCGGTATCCGCCGGCGCGGCGGCCTGCGCACCGGACGCGCCGCTTGCGGGCGACGCGTTCTGCAGCGCCTGCGCGTCCTGCGGCTTCACGTACTGGAACACCTTCACGACCTTCTCGACGCCCGGCACCTGGCTGGCGGCTTCCGCGCCGCGATTGCCCTCGTCGACCGTCACGAGCCCCATCAGATAAAGGTTGCCGCGTTCGGCGACGACCTTGTAGTAGTTCGACGAGATGCCCTTCGTCGCGATCAGCTCGGACTTCACGCGCCCTTCGAGGTACGAGTCGTTCGCGCGCGACGACAGCGACGACGCCGGCTCGACCGACAGCTCGTTGACGATGCCGTTCACGTTGTTGATGCCGCGCACGATTTCCTCGGCGCGCTGCTTCGATGCATCGTTCGGCACTTCGCCCGTCAGCAGCACGCGGCGGTTGAACACCGTCACGTTCACGTGCGACTGGTCGGGCAGCCCGTTATTGATCTGCGTGAGCGACTTGACCTGGATCTCGCGATCTTCCGTCTGCGCGCCGAGCGTCCGGCGATCGGTCGCGATCAGCGCGCCGCCGCCGGCCGCTGCGCCCACGACCCCGAGCACACAACCTTGCAGCGACACGGCGAGACCCGCCGTCAGCGCAGCGAGCAGCGTGGTTCTGACGAGCGTCTGTTTGACGCGGCTTTGATTCATCGACGGCTCTCCTTCGTTCAATCCTCACCCAGCAGCATCGCGTCGATGCCGTCGCACAGGCAGTGGATGGTCAGCAGATGGACTTCGTGGATGCGCGCCGCGCGAACGGCGGGCACGCTGATCGGAATATCGGTATCGGACAGCGCGGCGGCGACCGCATGGCCGTCGCCGCCCGTCAGCGCGACGACGGTCATCTCGCGCTCGTGCGCTTCGTCGATCGCCGCCAGCACGCGCGGCGACGCGCCAGCCGGATCGAGCACCAGCAGGATGTCGCCGGTCTGGCCGAGCACGCGCACCTGCTGCGCGAACAGCTGATCGGCGGACACTGCGCCCGCGAGGCCGCCCTGCGACGCATCGGTGGCCAGCGCGATCGCGGGCAGGCCCGGGCGCTCGCGCTCGAAGCCGCCGACGAGCGACACGGCGAGGTAATGCGCGGCGGCGGCCGACGGGCCGTCACCGCACGCGACGATCTTGTTGCCGTTCGCCAGCGCGGCGAACATCGCATCGACCGCGGCTGCGATCGGCAGCGACAGCGCGTCGGCCGCTTCTGCATGAAGCGCGGCACTGTCGCGGAAATGTTGCTGAATACGTTCGACTGACATCGATTCCTGGTGAACTGGGCGCGTGGCACGCATCGCGCGACATCGTGGGTGCGGCGAGTTTACCGTACTCCGGCACCCTCTCCGGGGGTCCGGCAAGAACTCTTTACATCTCGTCACAGCTCACCGCTACGCATCGTCGGCACGAAATGCGTCGCGCAACCACACGAGCCGGCCGGCCTCGAACGCGACGACGTCGAAGCGGCACGCGGCGCCGGCGCCGTGCCGCGCCCAGAACTGGAGCGCGGCCGCCACCAGGCGACGCCGCTTGCGCCAGCCGACGCTCGCGGCCGCGCCGCCATGCCGGACGCTGCGCCGCGCGCGCACCTCGACGAACACGAGCATGCCGTCGGGCTCGCGCATCACGAGATCGAGCTCGCCACCGCGCATCGTGACGTTCGCCGCGACGAACACGAGGCCACGACGTTCGAGAAACTGCCGCGCACGCAGCTCGAACGCCGCGCCGACCGGTTTGGATCGCGCCGCATCCGAAAAGTTGTCGCCGGCGCGCACCAAACCACGCCCGTCGCCCGGCCGGGCGGGCGCCGCGTGGCACAATGCCGTCCTTGTTCCGCTTGCGCCGCGATTGCGCGCATTGCCTGCCATGACTGCCCTCCTCGAACTCGCGCACACGCAGCACTACCCGGACGCCGCGCTTTACGTGGTCGCCACGCCGATCGGCAACACCGCCGACATCACGCTGCGCGCGCTGCACGTGCTCGGCCTCGCCGACCGCATCGCGGCCGAAGACACCCGCAACACGGGCCAGCTGCTCGCCCGCTACGGGATCTCGAAACCGCTCCTCGCCGTGCACGAGCACAACGAACGCGAAGCCGCGCAACGCGTGATCGAACTGCTGCGCGGCGGCGAACGCGTGGCCTATGTATCGGACGCCGGCACGCCCGGCATCTCGGACCCCGGCGCGCGGCTCGTCGACGCGGTGCGCGCCGCCGGCTTCGCGGTGATCCCGCTGCCGGGCGCGAGCGCGGCGGTGACCGCGCTGAGCGTGGCCGGCGACTGGGCCGGCGCGTTCACGTTCGCGGGCTTCCTGCCGCCGAAGGCGAAGCAACGCGCGACCGCGCTGCAGGCGCTGGTATCGCACCCGTATGCGCTGGTGTTCTACGAGGCCCCGCACCGGATCGCCGAAACCGTCGCCGCGCTCGCCGACGCATTCGGCCCCGCGCGCCGGCTGCTGATCGCGCGCGAGCTCACCAAGCTACACGAGCAGTTGTTCCAGGGCACCCTGGCCGAAGGACAGACCTGGCTCGCCGGCGATGCGAACCGGCAGCGCGGCGAGTTCGTGCTGGTGGTCGAAGGCGCACCGGCGACGAGCGGCGAAGCCGACGACACCGCGCACGACGCGCTGCTCAAGCTGCTGCTGGAAGAGGTGCCGGTGAAGAGCGCGGCCAAGCTCGCGGCCGCGCTGACGGGCGCGTCGCGCAACACGCTGTATGCGCGTGCGCTTGTGCTGAAGGACGAAAGCTGACACGCGAGGCGGCCGGCACCGGGAAGCCGGCGCCGGCATCGCGCCGCGCACGAAAGACAAAGGGCTGCCCTCGGGCAGCCCTTTTGCATGAGCGGTCGAGCCGCTGCGTTACTTCGCCGAGACCGACGCGAACATTTCGTCGCGTGCCTCGCGCGCTTCCTGCGGCGACAGCCCTTCGATCTTCACACGGCCCGTGCCGGCGTGCACGAGGCCGATCAGCTTCGCAGCCGCATACGACAGGTCGAGCACGCGGCCGCGCTTGTACGGCCCGCGATCGTTGACCTTCACGACGACCCACTTGCCGGTCGACGAATTCGTCACCTTGATGTACGACGACAGCGGCAGCGTACGGTGCGCGGCCGTGAGCGCGTTCATGTTGAAGCGCTCGCCGTTCGCGGTGCGGCGGCCGTGGAAATCCCGCCCGTACCACGATGCGCGGCCCGTCTGGCGGAAATCGGACACATCCTTGCCGTCGATCGGCTCGGCGTCCGCCAGCGACGACTTCTTCGCGTCCTTGCTGTCGGCAGCCGGCATCGACGCCAGTGCGGAATCAAAACTGAGTTGCTGCTTGTCGCTATCAGCCTTCGCGGCGGCGGCCGTCTTGTCGACGGCGTTCTTCTGGTTCGCGCTGCTGGTGGTCTGGCTGGGTGGCACCGCACAGCCCGTCAGCGCAAAAAACAATGCAATGGTCCCGAATCGACTCGGAAAACGTAAATTCATCGACGTGTCGCCTTCTGGTTCGGGCCGCTCCTTCATCACGCCGATTCACGGCGCAGACACGCGGCCCGGACGGCAAATGCGTGCACGCCCCGCTCGGATGCGAGCAGGCGGCTAGCATGGGCGCGGCTTTCGTCTAGGCCGCAACCGTCCTGATTAGTTTTCACGTCTGGCGCAACCTGTCCCCAACAGCCTGACCAGACCCCACATGCCGCCATCGAACATGGCTTCACGTTCGCGCGCGTCGAAACGACCGACTCACAGGAACGGCGGCACAGGCCTCATCCGGCGGCGCGGCAGCAGGGCCGCAGGCGGGCGCGCAGCACCCGGCCGGACAAGACGTGAGCACCGAAAGCTCGGTGCCTGGATACACCGCCGGACTCCCCGGCGGCTGATGCTTGACGGTGCCTCCGACGCCCCTTTTTAACGGGGCCGAAACACCAGCGAATTGCGTGAAATTCACGCTCAATGGGGCGCATTATACATAAACCAAAAGGCTGTCTCGAAAAGCACCCTTCGGGGACCATTGATTCTCACTATGGCTGTAACAATCGACATGCTCCGGGAATGCCCGGGGCGTGCACCGCGACGCGCGTCGCGCGACCGGCAAGCGGCACGCGCGACCGGTACAATCGCTCCTTTTAGCCGCCGGTGCCTCCATGAAAGTCACGCTCATTCCGGTCACGCCGTTCCAGCAGAACTGCTCGCTGCTCGTCTGCGAGAAGACGGGCCGCGCCGCCGTCGTCGATCCGGGCGGTGATCTCGACCGGATCGAACAGGAAGTCGCGCGGCAGAACGTGCAGGTCGAGAAGGTGCTGCTCACGCACGGGCACATCGATCACTGCGCGGGCGCGAAGACGCTCGCGACGCATTACGGCGTACCGATCGAGGGGCCGCAGGAAGAAGAGCGCTTCTGGATCGAGAAGCTGCCGATGCAGAGCGAACGCTTCGGCTTTCCGGCCGCCGAAACCTTCGAGCCGGATCACTGGCTGAACGACGGCGACACCGTGCGGTTCGGCGACGAAACGCTCGAGGTCTATCACTGCCCGGGCCATACGCCCGGCCACGTCGTGTTCTTCAGCCGCGCGCATCGCGTCGCGATCGTCGGCGACGTGCTGTTCGCCGGCTCGATCGGCCGCACCGATTTCCCGCGCGGCAACCACGAGGATCTCGTCCGGTCGATCAAGGAGAAGCTGTGGCCGCTCGGCGACGACGTGACGTTCGTGCCGGGCCACGGCCCGGTGTCGACGTTCGGCGACGAGCGCCGCACGAACCCGTTCGTGTCCGACAAGGTATTCGGATGAACCAGACCGCCATCCCGGAAATCTACGTCAGCACCGATGTCGAGGCCGACGGCCCGATTCCCGGCCCGCATTCGATGCTGAGCTTTGCCTCGGCCGCCTATACCGAGGACAAGCAGCTGATCGCGACGTTCTCGGCCAATCTCGAAACGCTGCCGGGCGCGCAGGCGCACCCGGTGCAGGAAGCGTGGTGGAAGACCGAGCCCGAAGCATGGGCCGCGTGCCGAAAGGACCTGCAGGCGCCCGAAGCGGCGCTGCTCGCGTACGTCGACTGGGTCGAGGCGCTGCCCGGCAAGCCGGTGTTCGTCGCGATGCCGGCCGGCTTCGACTTCACGTTCATGTTCTGGTACATGATGCGCTTCGCGGGCCGCTGCCCATTCTCGTGGTCGGCGCTCGACATCAAGACGCTCGCGTTCGCGATGACGGGCCTGCCGTACCGAAAGGCGATCAAGCCGCGCTTTCCGAAGCACTGGTTCGACGACCATCCGCATACGCACGTCGCGCTCGACGACGCGATCGAGCAAGGCGCGCTGTTCTGCAACATGCTGGCCGACCTGCGCCGCCAGCAGGCTGCGCTCGCCGGCCTCGCGGTGTCGGACACCGATCGGTCGGAACACGCAGGCGCGGGACAAAATCCCACGGATCCGCGAGCAAATTAGCGAATCTCGCTCAACAACGCGACGCCAGATTGCCTTTCCTTTCCCGGCCCTCTAACATTCAGCATGTTGTAGCTGCCGCATGGAGGCGCAGGTGACGCTCGATTCCTTTTCGCAAAAAATCCTTCGCCTGTTGCAGCTCGACGCGCGCCGTTCGGTCCAGGAAATCTCGGACCAGGTCGGCCTGTCGAGCACGCCGTGCTGGCGCCGCATCAAGGACATGGAACAGTCGGGCGTGATCCAGCGCTACACGGCGCTGCTCGATCGCGAGAAGCTCGGCCTGCACGTCTGCGCGCTCGCGCACGTGCACCTCACGCGCCACAACGAAGGCGGCGTCGAGCAGTTCGAGCGCGAGATCTCGACCTGCCCGGAAGTCACCGAGTGCTACAGCACGACCGGCGAAGCCGATTACATCCTCAAGATCGTCGCGCCGGACATCAAGGCCTACGACGTGTTCCTGCACGAACGCATCTTCAAGATCCCCGCCGTGTCGCAGGTGCGCACGAGCGTCGTGCTGCGCGAGATCAAGTTCGACACGCAACTGCCGCTGTAACGCGCAAGCGCGCGCCGGCGGCCTTCCATCTCGTGTGCCCGCGGCGGGTCACGCCTGCGCGGGCACCGTGCGCGTGAAGCCGATCCGGCGCGCGCCGAACTCGCGCTTCAGCGCGTCGGCGTCGAGCCGGCCGGCCAGTGCCGCGTCGGTGTCGTGCGGATCGCAGGCAAGCGTCACGTCGATCTCGAGCCCCGTACTCAGGTAATGCAGGTTGATGGCCGCCGCATGCAGCCCGCGCTGCGCGAGCGCGGCCTCGAGCCGGGCCACGATCTCGCCGCGCGGCGGCAGCGCGAGCGCCGGACGGCGCGCCGCGTCGTTCTCCGGATCGACGTGAATCAGCGCGTCGAGCACGCGCGGGTCGGTCAATACGCGCGCACGCGCGGTCTCGGCGATGTAATGCCCTTCGGAGACGGAGATTTTCGGATCGACGAGGATGTGCGCGTCGACGAGCGCGGCATCGCCCATCTTGCGCGTGCGCAGGTCGTGCACGTCGCGCACGCCCGGCGTCGCCGCGAGCAGCGCGCGGATCTCGGCCGTATCGGTCGTATCGAGCGCGCGGTCGGAGAGGTCCTGCAATGCGTCATAGCCGAACGTCCAGCCCATGCGCGCGACCATGAAGCCGACGATCGCCGCCGCGATCGGGTCGAGCAGCCGCACGCCGGCCAGGCTGCCGACGATGCCGATCGCGACGACGAGCGACGATGCGGCATCCGAACGCGCATGCCATGCGTTCGCGACGAGCATCGCCGAGCGGACACGCCGCGCTTCGCGCAGCATGTAGCGAAACAGCGCCTCTTTCGACACGAGCACCGTCAGCGCGACGAGCAGCGCGGAAAAATGGACCGCCGGAATGTTTTCGAGATTAACGAGACGGTCGCCGGCCCGCCATAGCATGCCGACGCCGACCGCAATCAGGATAGCGCCGAGAAACAGCGAGGCGACGGTCTCGTAGCGGCTGTGGCCGTAATTGTGGTCGGCATCCGGCGATGCGCCGCTATGCCGATTCGCAACCAGCACGACAAAATCCGAGATCAAATCGGAAATCGAATGCACCCCGTCGGCAATCAATGCCTGCGAATGTGCAATCGTGCCAACGACGATCTGAAATGTCGCAAGCACGACATTCAGCACAATACTGACGAACGTGCTCTTGCGCGCAACCGCGTGCTTATCTGTGCTCTGCGCGTCGCCGGAAAACGTGGACATGAAATATGAGATATCGGTGTGCGAAACCCGATTCTATCAAGGGCGCCCCGCGAACTCCGCCAATACCCACAAATTTCTTATTCAAATCAATCGCTTATGCGAACGGGTCGCATTTCCATTCACACCGGATCATTACATTTTCATGACGGCGCCATGTGGCTGGCGGCCGCTGAAAACAAAAAAGCCGCGCTCCTCAACGGACACGCGGCTCTTTTGAAGCGCAGGCTACTTAAACGAGCGTTTAAATCGCAAACTGTTCGCGGTTCTTGCCGGCGATCCAGCGCGGCGGCTTGCCGCGGCCCGACCACGTCGCGCCCGTTTCCGGATCGCGATATTTCGCGGCGACGCCTGCGCGCGGACGGCCAACCTTACCTGCCTTCGCGCGGCTGAGACCGAGTTCGGCGAGCGAAAAGCCGTAGTCGGCAATTTTCTGCTTCACGTCATTCAGCACTTCAGCGTATTCACGCGACTTTGCTTCTTCGATTTGCTTCTCCAGCTTCTCCCGCTGGGCCAGCAGGTCCTTGTAAGAAGACATAGTTTCCCTTTCTATCTGACCAATGGCGCCGATCTGCAGCCAGCTCACCATTCTTGAAATATATGTGCCTCGGATTTTCGAAGGCAGAGATTAGCACAAAAAAGATTTGATAGAAGCGAGATTCACGAAAATCCCGAGATCAATTGGAATTCACACGTGTCATTTTGACCGGTCGCGGCCTTTTCTCAAATTTTTACGTTCCTACACAGAGATTAGGACATTAGCGATTGTCTATAAGGTCTATCAACATACGCAATTACCCTGCATTTGAAAATTAGAAGCTTTCATCGGACGACAGTTTTACGAAAATCGGATGGCGCGACTCGCTAAACGGCAAAGCGCGGACCGGCCGGTATCCGCGACGTCACGTCACATCCCGAGCGCACGCAATCAGCCGCTCGCGCAATTCGCCTGCATCGGCCAATGGCGTATCAAACGGCGTACGCACGCGGCGGCCGTCATGTCGCCAGTCGGCGCCGTGGCGATCGACGCCGAGCAATTCGAGCCCGTCTCGGCGCGCAGCGCCGGCATCGTACGCGTCCCATAACGCCTGCTCCTCGTCGAACGCGAGCGGCGGCAGCGCATCGAGATGCGTGCCGTCGACCCAGCCCATGCGCCCGAACCCGCCGATATAGCGCAGCCGCTCGACGTCGAGCGCCCAGAACGTGAAATCGCCGAGCGCGAGATAGCGCGCGGCGTCCGGCTCATAACGACCGTAGCGCGCGGTGACGTGCGGATCGTCGCCGAGCGGCACGAACCGGCCGAGCAGCGTCGCGCGCTCGGCGTTCAGCACGTCGCCGTCGGGCGCGTCGACGACGAGGAAGCCCGCGCGCGGATCGGCGGCCAGGTTGCGCGTGTGCTCCGCGAGGCCGCTCACGAGGATCACGGGACGATGGCTTGCATCGGGTGCAAACGGGACGACCGTCGGATACGGGAAACCCTGCGGATCGCGCGAATGGGTGGCGAGCGTGCCGAGCGCGCAGCGGTGCAGCAGATGCACGGTGAGAGCGGGATCGATGTTCAAGAGGACTCCTGCGGTCGAAAGGCGGCGCGCCGGGCACGCCATGCGCTTCGATGTTACCCGCGGGCGCGGCGCGCCGCGCATCGGTCGAACGGCCTATGCAGTCGATACGGCCGAACGCGGGTCACCGGGAAATCGCCGGATCATCGGCCGAACGGCCAACGCCCGGCAGGATCGTAAGCGGTTCGATAGAATCTGACGGATCCGACGGGCGCCGCGTGCGTCCGTGCATTTCTTTTGATGAGCGTCACCGTGTCCGAATCCTCCTCCCCCGAATCGTCGTCCCCGTTCGCCGCGCCGCCCGACGCGCATCGCGTGCTGTCGCTACCGGCCCGCCAGCGGGCGCGCGCGGCGTCGATGGCGCTGTTCTTCGTCGCCGGCATGATGTTCGCGTCATGGGGCGTGCACGTGCCGACCGTGCGCGACAAGTTCGCGCTGAGCCCCGGGCTGCTGTCGATCGCGCTGTTCGCGGTCGCCGTCGGCTCGATTACCGCGATGCTGACCATCGCGCGCTGGATCGCGCGCGTCGGCTCGCGCACCGCGTGCCTCGCGGGCGGGCTCGTGATGTCGGCCTGCGCGGCGCTGATCCTCGTCGTGCCCGACTATCCGTTGCTGCTGGCCGTGCTCGCGCTGTTCGGCTTCTCGATGGCGACGCTCGACGTCGCGATGAACGCCGAGGCCAGCGCGGTCGAAATTGCGATCGGCAGGCCGATCATGTCGTCGCTGCACGGCATGTTCAGCATCGGCGGGATGGCCGGTGCGGCCGCCGGCGGCGCGCTGCTGTCGGCCGGCATGGCGCCGGCCGTGCATCTCGCGCTCGCGGCGGCGACCAGCGCGACGGTGCTGGTGATCGCCAGCCCGGCCGTGCTGCCGCATGTGCCACACCACGAACATGCGCACGGCGGCGGCAACCGCTGGCGCTCGCCGGCGTTGTGGATGCTCGGCGGCATCGCGCTCGTCGCGCTGATCGCCGAAGGCGCGATGTACGACTGGGCGACGGTCTACATGCGCGACGTCGTCGTGGCGAGCCCCGCGCTCGCCAGCGCCGCCTATGCCGCGTTCTCGGGCGGGATGGCCATCGCGCGCTTCGCGGGCGACGCCGTGCGCGCCCGCTTCGGCGCGCCGCAGCTCGTGTTCGCGAGCGCGTCGCTCGCCTGCGCGGGGATGATCGGCGCGCTGCTGCTGCCGTATTCGGCCACGGTGCTGACCGGCTTCACGCTGATGGGCCTCGGCCTCGCGAACATGATGCCGGTGCTGTTCGCGGCTGCCGCTCGCGTGAAAGGCATCCATGCAGCCGAAGGGCTCGCGCACGTGGCCGGGCTCGCGTATTTCGGCATGCTGTTCGGTCCGGTCGTGATCGGCGCCGTCGCGCAGGCGTCGAACCTGACGATCGGGCTGTCCGTCGTCGCGCTGTGCGCGGCGCTCGTCGCGGCCGTCGCGCCGAAGGTGCTCGCGCGGCTGAAGATCTGACGGGGGCGCGGCAGCCGCCGGCCCCAAAAGAAAGCGCGCATGCGTTGCCGCATGCGCGCTTTCACCCCTTCTGTTGACCGCTTGTATCGTTACATCTTCACTTCGTCGAGCAGCGACTTCTTGCCGCCCTTGTAGTTGTACAGCGAGATCACGCCGTGCTGCAGGTCGCCCTTCGAGTCGAAGGTCGTCGTGCCGATCACGCCCGAGTAGTTCGTCGCCGGCATCGCGGCAAGGATCTTCGCCGGATCCGTCGAGTTCGAGCGCTTCATCGCATCGACGATGATGTACACGGCGTCATACGTGAACGGTGCGTAGATCTGGATCGGCTGGCCGAAGCGCTTCTCGTACTTCGACTTGAACGCCGCGCCGCCCGACATCTTCTCGAGCGAAGCACCGGCTTCCGAACACACCACGTTGTCGGTCGCGTCGCCGGCCAGGTCGGCCAGCTTTTCCGTGCACACGCCGTCGCCCGCGAGGATCTTCGCGCGCAGGCCGAGCTGCTTCGCCTGCTTCGCGAACGGGCCGCCCGTTGCGTCCATGCCGCCGTACATGATCGCGTCCGGATTCTCGCCCTTGATCTTGGTCAGAATCGCGCGGAAGTCGACCGCCTTGTCGTTCGTCGCGTCATGCGACATCACCTTCAGGCCGAGCGCCTTGGCCTTCTTCTCGAACTCGTTCGCGAGACCCTGGCCGTACGCGGTCGAATCGTCGACCACGGCCACGCTCTTGATGCCCTTCGAGTGCGCGTAGTTCGCGAGTGCCGGACCCTGCTGCGCATCGGTGGCCACCACGCGGTACGTGGTCTTGAAGCCCTGCTGCGTGTAGGCCGGGTTGGTCGCCGACGGCGAGATCTGCACGATGCCCGCATCGCTGTAGATCTTCGAGGCCGGGATCGACGTGCCCGAGTTCAGGTGGCCGACCACCGCGACGACCTTGTCGTCGACGAGCTTCTGCGCAACCTGCGTGGCCTGCCGCGGGTCGGCCGCGTCATCCTGCGGGTCGAGTTGCAGCGTGATTTTCTGGCCGCCGACCGTGAGACCCTTGGCGTTGATCTCTTCGACTGCGAGACGTGCGCCGTTTTCGTTGTCCTTGCCCAGGTGTGCAATGCCGCCCGTCAAGGGCGCGACGTGGCCGATCTTGACGACTTGATCGGCCGCTGCGTTGCCCGCAGCTGCAGCGCACAGCATCGCGGCCGCGGTGATCGGCAACAGCTTTTGCATCTTGATATTCATGTAAGTCTCCAGTTTCGGTCCCAATAAAACGCCATCGCCCGGTGCCCCGCTGCCATCCCTGTGTTTGCAATCACTGGACGATTCGCCGGTTGCATCGTTCATGCACTTGGCCTCAAGCACGTGAAAACCGCCGCTTTTAGCGGCCGCCCGTCCGTACTTGCGCGCAAGTGTAGGTGATCAAATTAATTTGTGGGACTTTTTTGGGGTAGTGGTAACACTACCGATATGCACGCTTTGGAATGACGATTCGAATATCGCCGCGAGCCCCGCCGGATAAGGGTTTCCGCTAATTCCAGGTGGCTTGCTGAAAGGTCGTTTTAAAACATTCCGGGGGCATTTCGATTCGGTATTTTGTGCCCGTGATCATTGAATGAAACGCGCGTGACAACGCGCGTTTCGTCGTCCGATATGAACGATTCAGGCAGCCGCCGCACGCCATTCGCCATCGAGCGCGGCGACGAGCTGCGACGTCGTCAGCGCATCGCCGCGCCGTCGTGCGAGCGGTGCGCCCTGCCCGGCCCACAGCGACAGGTAGTCGCCGTCGTTCGCGCGCGCGGCGGCCTGGCGCAGCGGCTGCGTCAGCGCGTTCTGCACCGGGTACGGCGCGGCGTCGGCCACGCGTTCGCCGAGCCGGGCCATCAACGTGTTGCGCAGCCCGCGCGCGTGGCGGCCGGTGATCGCGCGGGTGACCTGCGTCGACGTGTCGGCGCTCGCGAGCAGGCGCGCCTTCCAGTCGGCCGCGATCGCGCTTTCCGTGCAGGTGAGGAACGCGGTGCCGAGCTGTGCGCCCTGCGCGCCGAGCGCCAGCGCGGCCGCGATCCCGCAGCCGTCCATGATGCCGCCCGCGGCGAGCACGGGCAGGCCGGTCGCGTCGACCAGTTGCGGCACGAGCGCGAACGTGCCGATCAGCGCGTCATCGGCGGAACCGATGAAGGTGCCGCGATGGCCGCCCGCCTCGGCGCCCTGCGCGGAGATCGCATCGGCGCCGGCCGCCTGCCACGCAAGCCCTTCGGCGACGTGCGTCGCGGTGCCGATCACATAGGTGCCGGCGGCATGCAGGCGTGCGACGTCGGCCGCGTCGAGCACGCCGAACGTGAAGCTCGCGACCGGTACGCGCAGCGCGACGAGCACATCGAGCTGCGCGCGGAAATCGGGCGCGTAGCGCGCGGGCGCCGTGCCCGGCGGCAGGCCGAGCGTTGCATTCAGCGGGTCGATCGCCGCCAGTGCGCGCGCGACGGTCGCCGCGTCGGGCGCGGCTTCATCGGGCAATACGAACAGGTTGATCGCGAACGGCCGATCGGTCGCCGCACGGATCGCGGAGACTTCGGCCTCGATACGTTCGGGCGCGAGCGCGCCGGCGCCGAGGCTGCCGAGCGCACCGGCATTCGAGGCGGCGGCGACCATCGCGGTCGTGGTCGCGCCGACCATCGGCGCCTGCACGAGCGGCAGGCGCAGACCGAAGCGTTCGGAAAAGGATGTGGAAAACGAGCGGGCAGACATGGCGAATCCTTCGATGACGGTGCGCGAAAGCGCTTTGTAAAGGCCGGCACATCGACTCTATCGAAGCGGCGCAGCGCCGAAAAATGAATAATCGAGATCGAAACGATCGCTGCGCGAGAAGCGCTCGCGTGCGCTGCAGCATCGGACGATCGGTGGCACACTAGGCCGCCCTCTTTTCACCCCCGGGGCGCCTCGCGCACCCCGTTCGCCAGGAGTTCAGAACGTGACTGCCCAATG
Source organism: Burkholderia sp. AU33423 (assembly GCF_002223135.1). Taxonomy (NCBI): domain Bacteria; kingdom Pseudomonadati; phylum Pseudomonadota; class Betaproteobacteria; order Burkholderiales; family Burkholderiaceae; genus Burkholderia; species Burkholderia sp. AU33423. Next base: position 249,242 of record NZ_NKFH01000002.1, on the reverse strand, counting down.
GATCGACATCCCCGCCGGTAACGACAGCTTCGGCGGCTATCTCGCGCTGCCCAAGCGCGGCAAAGGCCCCGCCGTCATCATCATCCAGGAGATCTTCGGCGTGAACTCGCACATCCGTGCGGTCGCCGACCAGTACGCGTCCGACGGCTTCGTCGCTCTCGCGCCGGACGTGTTCTGGCGCACGCAGCCGCGCGTCGAGCTGACCTACGAAGGCGCGGATCGCGACAAGGGCATCGAGCTGATGAAAAAGACCGACGTGGGTCTCGCGGTCGCGGACATCGGCGCGGCCGCCGATGCCTTGCGCGCGCGCCCCGAAGTGGCCGGCAAGGTCGCCGCGATCGGCTACTGCTTCGGCGGCCAGCTCGCGTACCGTGCGGCCGCGACCGGCAAGATCGACGCGGCCGTGGCCTACTACGGCGGCGGCATCCAGAACGCGCTCGACCTCGCCGGCAAGGTCACGCAGCCGATCCTGTTCCACTACGCGGAAAACGACCACGCGATCCCGCCCGCGGCCGTCGACCAGGTGAAGGCCGCATTCGCCGGCCACGGCAACGCGTCGTTCCACGTGTACCCGGGCGCCGAGCACGGCTTCAACTGCACGGACCGCGCGTCGTACAACCAGCGCGCGTCGGCGCTCGCACACGGCCGCACGCTGACCTTCCTCGCCGAGCACCTCTAAAAACGGCCGGCCGCGGGCCCCGTACACCGGGCCCGCGTTATGCTGCTGTCATCGCCACGAGTCACAACGGGGATGACAGCGATGCACTCGGACTATCTCGCGCACGACGCGATCAGCCTTGCCACACTGGTACGCGAACGCAAGGCGAGCCCGCGCGAACTGCTCGACGCCGCGATCGGCCAGGCCGAAGCCGTGAACGGCGCGATCAACGCGATCGTGCTGCAGGACTACGACGCCGCGCGCCAGCGTGCGGCCGCCACACCCGACGGCGGCGCCGACGCGCCGTTCGCCGGCGTTCCCTATCTCGTGAAGGATCTCGGCGCGGCGGTCGCCGGGCTGCCGCTGTCGATGGGCAGCCGGCACTACCGGTATTTCGTGCCCGCCGACGATTCGCCGGTGATCGCGCGCAGCCGCGCGGCCGGTCTCAACGTGTTCGGCAAGACCAACACGTCGGAGATCGGCCAGATGCCGTACACGGAACCCGAACTGTTCGGCGCGTGCCGCAACCCGTGGAATCTCGATCACACGCCCGGCGGCTCGAGCGGCGGTGCGGCGGCGGCCGTCGCGGCCGGCATCGTGCCGATCGCGCATGCGTCCGACGGCGGCGGCTCGATCCGCATTCCGGCGTCGTGCTGCGGGCTGTTCGGCCTGAAGCCGAGCCGCAACCCGGTACTCGTCGACCTGCCGTCGAACGGCGAGCTGGTCGTCCAGCATGCGGTCACGCGCAGCGTGCGCGACAGCGCGCTGCTGCTCGACGTGACGACCGGCCAGACCTTGCCGGCCGGCGCGCCCGGCACGTTCCTCGGCGAGCTCGACACGCCGCCCGGCCCGCTGCGGATCGGCCTCGTGCTCGACCCGATGCTCGCGCCGGCGCTCGCCGACGACACGCGCGCGGCGCTCGACGACGCGGCCGCGCTGCTCGAATCGCTCGGCCACCATGTCGAGCCGGCGACGCTGCACGTCAACTACGCGCGCGCCGCCGAAACCTTCCTCACGTTGTGGGCGACGATCGCCGAGGAGATGGTGCTCGGCGCGCGTGCGCTGACCGGCCGCACGCCGAAGCGCGGCGAATTCGAAGCCGCGACGTGGGCGATGGCCGTGGTCGGCCGGCGCCTCGCGCGCACGCGCCTGCCGGACGTGCTCGAATGGCAGCGCCAGCTCACCGTGCAGGTAGCCGGCCTCGTGTCGCGCTACGACGCGATCCTGTGCGCGTCGCTCGCGGGCCCGCCGGTGAAGATCGGCGAATTGCAGCCGACGCCGTTCGAAGCGGCGCAGATGAAGGTGCTCGCCGCGCTGCCGGTGAAGCCGCTGCTGAAGGAATTGCTCGCGAAGTCGTCGGAAAAGGCGTTCACGTGGGCCGGCTGCACCGAGCTGTTCAACCTGACCGGCCAGCCGGCGATGTCGGTGCCGCTCTACTGGAACGCGCGCGGGCTGCCGATCGGCGTGCAGTTCGCCGCGCGTCACGCCGACGACGCGCTGCTGCTCCGGCTCGCCCGGCAGCTCGAACAGGCGCGGCCGTGGTTCGAGCGCCGCCCGCCGCTGATGCAGGCGCAGCGCTGACGCACGCGGCCGCGCACCGCCGTCATCGAAAAAAAGCCCCGCCGGCACAACCGGCGGGGCTTTGACGCATGCAATCGCGTGAGCTCGCTTACATGACGAGCCGTTCACAGATCGTCCGCGTCGCGGCCGCCGTGTTCAGCGTATAGAAATGCAGACCCGGCACGCCCGCGTCGACCAGACGCTGGCACAGGCTCGTGACGACGTCCGCGCCGAACGCCCGGATCGACTCGCGATCGTCGCCGAAGCTCTCGAGCCGGCGTGCGATCCAGCGCGGCACTTCGGCGCCGCACATCTCGGAGAAACGCATCAGCTGCGAGAAGTTCGTGATCGGCATGATGCCCGGCACGATCGGCACCTCCACGCCCAGCTTGCGCGCATCGTCGACGAAGCGGAAATACGCATCGGCGTTGAAGAAGTACTGCGTGATCGCGGAATTCGCGCCGGCTTTCACCTTGCGCGCGAAATTCTCGAGATCGGCCTTCGGCGAGCGCGCCTGCGGGTGGTACTCCGGATAGCCGGCAACCTCGATGTGGAACCAGTCACCGTGCTCGGCGCGGATGAAGCTGACGAGCTCCGACGCATAGCGCAGTTCGCCGACTTCGCCCATCCCCGACGGCAGGTCGCCACGCAGCGCGACGATGTGGCGGATGCCGTACGAGCGGTACTGGTCGAGGATCGCGCGCAGGCTGTCGCGCGACGAACCGATGCACGACAGGTGCGGCGCGGCCTCGAGGCCGTCCTTCTGCATGTCGAGCACCGTATCGAGCGTGCCCTGCTGCGTCGAACCGCCGGCGCCGAACGTGCAGGACACGAATTTCGGCTTCAGCGGCAGCAGTTGCGCACGCGTGGCGCGCAGCTTCTCGACGCCTTCCGCCGTCTTCGGCGGGAAGAATTCAAACGAGAGTTCGATCGTTTTCATGATTCTGAGGGACCAAGCCCATGCCTCAGCCGATGTCGCGCTGACCGAAGATCAGGGCGGACAGCAGCCACGACACGATGCTGTACAGGATCGAACCGAAGAACGCGGACCAGAAGCCCGACACCTCGAAGCCCTTCAGCAGCGACGACGCGAACCAGAAGCACAACGCGTTCACGACGAGGATGAACACCCCGAGCGTGACGATCGTGACGGGCAGCGTCAGCAGGATCAGCACCGGGCGGATCACCGTGTTGATCAGGCCGAGCACGACCGCGATGATCAGCGCCGTGCCGAAGCTCTTGATGTGGATCGACGGCACGAGGTACGTGATGATCAGCAGCGCGAGCGCGTTGATGACCCAGGTGAGGATGACGCTCATGGAGTGCTCCGGTTCGGTTGTCGATCGGTACGATCAGTGGCCGCCGCCGGCTGCCGCGGGTGCCCGAAGGCGCGCCGCGGCAGCCGGCGATCCCGCGCCGTGCCGCGGTACCGGGTGCGCGCCAGCGACGCGCGCACGGCACCGCGGCAGCGGCGCAGCGGATCAGTAGCGGTAGTGGTTCGGCTTGAACGGGCCGTCCTTCTGCACACCGATGTACGAAGCCTGCTCGTCCGACAGCACGGACAGGTTCGCGCCGATGCGCGCCAGGTGCAGGCGCGCGACCTTTTCATCGAGGTGCTTCGGCAGCACGTACACCTTGTTCTCGTACTCGTTGCCGCGCACGAACAGCTCGATCTGCGCGAGGGTCTGGTTTGCGAACGAGTTCGACATCACGAACGACGGGTGGCCGGTCGCGCAGCCGAGGTTCACGAGGCGGCCTTCCGCCAGCAGGATCACGCGCTTGCCGTCCGGGAAGATGATGTGGTCGACCTGCGGCTTGATGTTTTCCCACTGGTACTGGCGCGTCGACGCGACGTCGATTTCCGAGTCGAAGTGACCGATGTTGCAGACGATTGCGTTGTGGCGCATCGCCTTCATGTGATCGTGGTTGATCACGTGGTAGTTGCCGGTCGCCGTCACGAAGATGTCGGCCTTGTCGGCCGCGTATTCCATCGTCACGACGCGGTAGCCTTCCATCGCCGCCTGCAGTGCGCAGATCGGGTCGATTTCGGTGACCCACACGGTCGCGCCCAGGCCGCGCAGCGATTGCGCGCAGCCCTTGCCCACGTCGCCGTAGCCCGCGACGACCGCGACCTTGCCCGCGATCATCACGTCGGTCGCACGCTTGATGCCGTCGACCAGCGATTCACGGCAGCCGTACAGGTTGTCGAACTTCGACTTCGTGACCGAATCGTTCACGTTGAACGCCGGGAACGGCAGGCGGCCGTCCTTTTCCATCTGGTACAGGCGGTGCACGCCGGTCGTGGTTTCTTCGGTCACGCCCTTGATGTGCGCGAGGCGCGTCGAGTACCAGGTCGGGTCCGCGTCGAGGTGCTGCGCGATCGACTTGTACAGCGCGACTTCTTCCTCGTTGGTCGGCTTAGCGATCACCGAACGGTCCTTCTCGGCCTTCGCGCCGAGGATCAGCAGCAGCGTTGCGTCGCCGCCGTCGTCCAGGATCATGTTCGCGAATTCACCGTTCGGCCATTCGAAGATGCGGTGCGAGAACTCCCAGTATTCGTCGAGCGATTCGCCCTTGAACGCGAACACCGGCGTGCCGGCTTCGACGATCGCGGCAGCGGCGTGGTCCTGCGTCGAGAAGATGTTGCACGAGGCCCAGCGGACGTCCGCGCCGAGCGCCTTCAGCGTCTCGATCAGCACGCCCGTCTGGATCGTCATGTGCAGCGAACCGGCAATGCGCGCGCCCTTCAGCGGTTGCTGTGCCTTGTATTCGTCACGGATCTGCACGAGGCCCGGCATTTCGGTCTCGGCGATGTTCAGTTCCTTGCGGCCCCAGCCGGCCAGCGCCATGTCGGCGACGACGTAATCGTTGGTAGCTTTGGAATCGATAATGGCGTTCATCACGCCCTCCTTTCTAAAAAGTTTCTAGATTGGTGACGTGAGCGCCGTTCAGGAAGCGGGGCCGACGCGGTTGTGCCGCACGACTGCTTGGTGAAGCCTTCCGAGCCTGGCGGACACAGGAGGTCCGTCGCAACGCTCCTCGGAAAGCGGAGAGGATTGTAGCAAATCGGCGCGCGGAATGCGCAAGCATGCACACATACGGCGCGCACCCGGCACCAGCGCGCGGCGCCGGCGCGCGCGGCCGTCAGGAAAGGGTCAGGACTCCGCGCCGACCCACGCCTGTTCGCGCAGCCGTGCGCGCAGGCGCGCGACCGCCTGGCTGTGCAGCTGGCACACGCGCGATTCGCTCACTTCGAGCACCGCGCCGATCTCGCGCAGATTCAGACCCCGTTCGTAGTACAGCGACATCAGCAGCTTCTCGCGCTCCGGCAGCCGCTCGATCGCCTCGACGAGCGCTTCGCGCAGGTGCTCGTCGAGCAGCGCCGACAGCGGATCGGTGTGATCGACGCGGTAGCGGTCGAGGAACGGTTCGTCGTCGGCCGCGCGGTCGAAATCCTCGTAATAGATCAGCTGGCTGCCGTGCAGGTCCTGCAGCATCCCCTGGTATTCGTCGAGCGGCATGTTCAGGTGCTGCGCGATCTCGGTCTCGCTCGCCGAGCGGCCAAGATGCTGCTCGACCTGGTGCACCGCGTGCTCGACCTCGCGCGACGTCTTGCGCAGGCTGCGCGGCAGCCAGTCGTTGCTGCGCAGCTCGTCGAGCATCGCGCCGCGGATACGCTGCGTCGCGTAGGTCTCGAACTGCGCGCCCTGGTCCTCCTTGTAGCGGCCGGCCGCGTCCATCAGGCCGATCATGCCGGCCTGGATCAGGTCGTCGAGGTCGACGCTCGCCGGCATCTTCGCGACGAGCTGCAGCCCGAGGCGTCGCACGAGCGGCGCATATTGCGCGAGCACGTCGGCCTGGGACATCTTTCCTTGAGCGTTGTACATCATGGCTCTCTCCTTCCGGTGGCGCTCATGCGGCGTGGGCCGCCCCCGCCTCATACGACGGCTTGCCGCCCGCGTGCACGGCGCGGCCCGCACCCGGACGCGGGCGCATCGGCCAGTACAGCAGGTCGGCGGCAATCTGCCGGTAATCGCGCGCGGCGGCCGACGACGGGAACGCGTCGACCGCGGCACGCGTCAGTTCGCGCGCATGCTCGACGAGCGGATCGGCGCTCACGCAGCCCGCGTCGGCGATCGACACCGTCAGGTAGCGGCTCGCGACGCCCGCGAGGTTGTCGAACGCCGTCTTCGCGTCCGCGTGGCTGCCGACGTGATTGGTCAGCACGCGGAACTGCGCGAACGCGTGCGCAAAATGCAGCCGCTTCATGCACGCATACGCCTCGGTGATCGCCTGCGCGGCGACCCGCGTGACGACCAGCACGTCGTGCGCTTCGCGTGCGAGCGCCGAGAACGAACCGTCGGCGCCGAGCTGCGCGTCGACGAGGACGATGTCGGCCGGCCCGTCGATGAAATCGCTCAGCTGCGCGTCGGTGTAGCCGGTGCGCGCGAGCCGCGCCGCGGCGCACAGGCCGAAGCCGGCCGCGACCCGCGCGCGCTCGCCGTCGCGCAGCCACGCGCCCGCCAGCGTCGCGCTGGCCGAATGCACGTCGGCACGCTCGTCGACGACGAGCACATCCTTGCCGAGCGACGCGAGCGCCGCCGCCAGGTTCACGACGGTGGACGTGCAGCCGACACCCGCCGGCCCGCCCGCCACCGCGACGATGCGTGACGCGCGCCCGGCCAGCAGGCGCCGCAGCCCTTCGGCCTGGTCGATGATTTGTTTATCCAAATCGCACCTCGTGCAGCTCGGCGGTGGAACGTGCGGTCAGTGCGGAAAGCAGCGTCGGCATGTCCTCGTCTTGCGGCACGAAGGGCGAGCCGTCGCGCGGTACACAGAACGCGCTCTTCAGCAGGAATTTGGTCGACGCGACGTACAGGTTCTCCGGCACTTTCTGGCCGGTCGACACGTAATGGATCGGCAGCTTGTAGCGGATCACCGTGTCGAGCACGCCGCCGAGGTGGGTCGCCTCGTCGAGCTTCGTGAGGATGCAGCCGGCCAGGTCCGGGTGCTCGCCCGCGCTGCGGTACGCCTGCACGACTTCGTTGAGCGTGTCGCCGTGGCTGGTCGCGTTGAGCAGCAGCAGGCGCTGCACCGGCGCATTCGCCCCGTGCAGCATCGCGATCTGGTCGGATACCGCGCGGTCGCGCTGGCTCATGCCGATCGTGTCGATCAGCACGATGTGCTTGTTGCGCAGCTCGGACAGCGCGAGCGCGAGGTCGCCCGCATCCTTCACCGCGTGCACGGGCACGCCGAGGATCTTGCCGAAGATGCGCAGCTGCTCGTGGCCGCCGATCCGGTAGCTGTCGGTGGTCAGCAGCGCGACCTTGCTCGCGCCGAAGCGCATCACGCAGCGTGCGGCCAGCTTCGCGGTGGTGGTCGTCTTGCCGACGCCCGTCGGCCCCATCAGCGCGAACACGCCGCCGCGCTCCATCAGCGCATCTTCGCTGTCGAGCACCGGCAGGTTCGACGCGAGCACCGACCGCGCCCATTCGGCGGCCTGTTCGAGGGTCTGCGCGCCGTCGCCGGCCGGCATGTTGTCGACCAGCATCCGCACGAGCTGCGCGGAGAAACCGGCCGCGAACAGGTGCTTCGTCAGCGCGCCGTGCACGGCGCTGCGACGCTGGCGGTCGTGCCACATCAGGCTGTCGAACTGCTCTGCCATCATCCCGCGCAGTTCGCCGAGCTCCTGCATCACCGTATCGTTGACGATCCGCTCGATGCGCGACTTCACGGCATCGGCCACCGCGGTGGCCGCGTCGGCGGACAGGCGCGTGCGCTCGGCCGCCATCGCGGCATGCATCGCGCTCGTGTTCGTGTCGGGCGCGCGGGTGGCGGCGGCCGGCATCCGGCGTTCGGCGTCGCGCACGATGTCGCGTGCCCAGTTGGGCGGCGTCGCGCTCGCGGCGGCCTGCGGGGCAGGCGCGCTCGCTTGCGGCGCGGCGGGCGTCGCCTGCGCACGCGCCATCAGCGCGTCGCGCTGCTGCGTCAGGCGCTTCGCGTGCTCGACGAGCCACGGCGCGGGCTCGGAGGCCGCGGCCGGCGTGGGAGCGGCGGAAGACGGCGCTGCCGCAGCCGGCGCGTCCTCATCGAATGCCGAAGGTTGCGCCGTCGCCTCGTCCGCGTCGGCGCTTGCACCGAACACCGACGAGAACACGTCCGGCAGCCCGCCTTCGCCTGCTGCGTACGGATTGACCGTCGGGCGGGCCAGCGCCGCACCCGGGCGCGACACGATGCCCGGCACGGCGGCAGCCGGCACGGATTCCGGCGTGCGCGACGCGGCGATGCGCGGACGCGCCGCGGCCGGCGGCGTCACGGCGGCCAGGTCCGAATCTGCCAGGGCGACGATTTCCACGCTGCCGTCATCGAGCGTGCGGTTCGACAGCACGACCGCGTCGGCGCCGAGCGCCTCGCGCACCAGACGAAGTGCGTCGCGGCTCGTTGCGCCGGTGAATTTGCGAATGTTCAAGCGGAACCCCCGATGACGTTAACGACTTTGATCGTGCGTGTGTCCGGCACTTCGGCATACGACAGCACTTTCAATTGCGGCAGGCTGCGGCGCAGGAAACGCGCGAGCATCGCGCGCAGCGCGTGCTGCACCAGCAGCACGGGCGGCAGCCCGAGATTCTGTTGACGCAGCATCGCCTGTTGCGTGCCGGTCAGAAGGTTGTGCGCGAGGCCGGGTTCGAGGCCCGGGTTCGCGCCGGTGGCGAGCGCCTGCGACAGCACGCGCTCGAGATTCGAGTCGAGACCCATCACCTGCATCTCGCCGGCGCCCGGATACCACTGCTGCGTGATCGCGCGGCCGAGCGACAGCCGCACCGCGGCCGTGATCTCGAACGCATCGCCGCGGCCCGCGTGTTCGGACACCGCTTCGAGGATCGTGCGCATGTCGCGGATCGGCACGCCTTCCTCGAGCAGGTTCTGCAGCACTTTCTGCAGCGTGGTGAGCGAGATCGTCTTCGGCACGAGGTCCTCGACGAGCGACGGCGCATCCTTGCCGGTGCGCTCGACGAGCGACTGCACTTCCTGGCGGCCGAGCAGCTCGGCCGCGTGCTGGACGACCAGATGGTTCAGGTGCGTCGCGACGACCGTGCTCGCGTCGACCACCGTGTAGCCGTACACCTGCGCCTGTTCGCGCATCGCGACGTCGATCCACACGGCCGGCAGCCCGAACGCGGGATCCTGCGTGACGGCGCCGGGCAGCGCGGCAGTCACCTGGCCGGGGTTGATCGCGAGCCACTGGCCCGGGAACACTTCGCCGACGCCGATCTCGACGCCCTTCAGCGCGATCCGGTACGCGTTCGGTCGCAGCTCGAGGTTGTCGCGGATATGGATGACCGGCGGCAGGAAGCCGATTTCCTGCGCGAATTTCTTGCGGATGCTCTTGATGCGCTTGAGGAGTTCGCCGTCGCTGTTCTTGTCGACGAGCGGGATCAGGCGGTAGCCGACTTCCAGCCCGAGCGGGTCGATCAGTTGCACGTCGTCCCAGGTCGCCTCGTGGCTGTCCGACGGCAGCGCTGCGGGCGGCGCGATGTCGGTCAGGTCGCCGGCCGCCTTGCGGGCCGCCGCGCGCTTGGTCTGCGTGCGGGCCAGCCAGATCGCGCCGCCGCCGAGTGCGAGGAACGCGAAGTGCGGCATGCCCGGGATCAGGCCCATCAGCACGATGATCGCGCCGGTGATGTTCAGCACGCGCGGGTTCGTGAACAGCTGGCCGGTGATCTGCGTGCCGATGTCCTCGTCGGTCGCGACGCGCGACACGATCACGCCGGCCGCGGTCGAGATCACGAGCGACGGGATCTGCGCGACGAGGCCGTCGCCGATCGTCAGCAGCGTGTAGTTGGTGCCGGCGGCCGCGAACGTCATGTCGTGCTGGACCATCCCGACGATCAGCCCGCCGATCACGTTGATCGCCATGATGATCAGGCCGGCGATCGCATCGCCGCGCACGAACTTCGACGCGCCGTCCATCGACCCGTAGAACTCGGCTTCCTGCGACACGGCCAGGCGGCGCTTGCGCGCCTGCTCTTCGTTGATGAGGCCCGCGTTCAGGTCGGCGTCGATCGCCATCTGCTTGCCGGGCATCGCGTCGAGCGTGAAGCGCGCGGACACTTCGGCGATCCGCCCCGCGCCCTTCGTGATCACCATGAAGTTGATGATCATCAGGATCACGAACACGACGATGCCGACCGCGAAGTTGCCGCCGACCAGGAAGTGGCCGAACGCCTCGATCACCTGGCCGGCCGCGTCCGGGCCCGTGTGGCCTTCGAGCAGCACGACGCGCGTCGATGCGACGTTCAGCGACAGGCGCAACAGCGTCGAGAACAGCAGCACGCTCGGGAACGCCGCGAAGTCGAGCGGCTTCATCGTGTACATGCTGACGAGCAGCACCATCACGGACAGCGCGATGTTGAACGTGAACAGCAGATCCAGCAGCATCGGCGGCAGCGGCAGGATCATCATCCCCAGGATCATGCAGATGAGGATCGGGCCCGCGAGCGCGCGCAGGTTCGTGCCCGCGAACGGGTTCGGGCGCTTCGCGAACAGGCCGGTGGTCGGGGTGCTCATGCTGCGGTCCCTTGCTTGCCGAGGGTGTCCTCGGCTTCTTCACGTTCGTCGTCGGCGGCGACCGACGTCCCCTTGTCGAGTTCGGCCGGCACCTCCAGATCGACCGGCATCGCCGGGAACGCGCCGCCTTCCGAACGGAAGCGCTTGAGCTGGTAGACCCACGCGAGCACTTCGGCGACGGCCGAGTACAGCGAGCCGGGAATCTCGCGTTCGAGTTCGACGTTGTGATACAGCGCACGCGCGAGCGGCGGCGCTTCGAGCAGCGGCACGTTGTGTTCCGCCGCGAGTTCGCGGATGCGCGCGGCGACGAGGTTCACGCCCTTCGCGACCACCTTCGGCGCGCGCATCTCGCCGTCCGTGTATTGCAGCGCGACGGCGAAGTGCGTCGGGTTCGTCACGACCACGTCGGCCTTCGGCACGGCCGCCATCATCCGGCGGCGCGCGATCGCGCGCTGCTGCTGGCGAATCCGCCCCTTCACGTGCGGATCGCCTTCGTTCTCGCGATGCTCGCGCTTCACTTCTTCCTTCGTCATGCGCAACTTCTTGTCGTACTGCCAGATTTGGTAAGGCACATCGAGTGCGGCCACCACCAGCATCCCGGCGACCGTCGTGCCGCAGCACACGGCGATCAGGTGCAGCGCATCGGGCAGCGCCACGCCGAGCGGCTGCGTCGCGAGGGCGAGCAGCTCGTCCTTGCTGCGCCAGATCGCGATGCCGCCGATGCCGCCGACGACCAGCGTCTTCGCGAACGACATCCCGAGCTGGATCGGCCCCTGGATCGAGAAGATCCGGCCGAGGCCCGAGATCGGGTTCAGGCGGTCGAACTTCAGCTCGAACGTCTTCGACGAGATCAGCCAGCCGCCGAGCGCCATCGGCGCGAGCAGCGCGGCGACGCCGGTGAGCGCGAGGATCGGCAGCAGCGCGGCGAAGCCTTCGAGGCTCGCGCTGCCGGCCGCCGACAGCATCCGGTTCGTGTCGAACGCGGTCGCGCGATCGAACGTGAACGCGCCGCGCAGCATCGCCTGCAGATGCCCGCCCGACGGGCCCGCAAGCAGCCACGCGCCGTAGAACCCGGCCGCGAGCAGCGCGAACGAAGCCAGCTCGCGCGAACGCGCGACCTGCCCCTCCTCGCGCGCCTTCTCGCGGCGCCTGGGAGTGGCGGCTTCGGTCTTGTCGAGATCGCTCTCGTCTGCCACGGGGCCTCCAGTCGGGTACGGCGGAATGCCGCTTTCCAGTGACACCGATTATTCATGGAGGCGTCAAACGCCGATCGGTCGAGCAAAGCCGGGAAAGGGGGGTATTTCGGGGAATCGGGAGAGCCGGCGCGAACGGGGCTGGACGGGAGACGGAACGGTGTGCGGCGCGGCGGAAAAACGTGCCGATCGTTGCGATCGCAAGGTGTCGGCTCCGGACGAAGCGACGACGACGACGTGAAGCGGGGAAAAGGCGAGGAAACGGTGAGGCAGTGAAGCGTTGCCGCGGATGCGACGCGAAATCGGGCCCCGACGCGGCGGCGTCGCGCGTCGGGGCAGGTGTCGGTCAGGCCGCCACGATCGGGTCCGCGCCGAAGCGGTTCGGACCTTCGGTGCCGCGCGAGCACATCCACACGAGCAGCAGGATGGCGCCGACGATCGGGATCAGCGCGAGCAGCAGGAACCAGCCCGAGCGGCCCGTATCGTGCAGCCGGCGCACGCTGACCGCGATGCTCGGAATGATCAGCGCCAGCGAAACCAGGCCGATCACGACGAGCAGCAGCAGCGTGATCAGGCCGGCGTCGCGGCCGGCCGCGCCGATGATCTGCGCGGCGATCGACAGCGCACAGGTCAGCAGCGCGAAATACCAGTATTCGGCACGACGCGCACGGCCTTCGAATGTCGCGTATTTATTGAGTGCGGAACGAACGGCTTCGGAAAAATTCATTTTATTACCCTCCTGTTTTATATAGACGACCCCGGAAACAACGCCGGCATTATATGTTTGAATTTCGCGGGACTCCATCTCTTTTCACGTACTGGCCAGGGCGTACCGGGCCACCTCGCCCGCCCGTACGGCGCCGGCACGGCGCGGGTATGGCTGCAACAGCGGAATGCCGTGCCATCGGCTTGCATGCCGCGTCATTTTAATAATCTTGAAGACCTGACAGAAACGACAGCCCCCGATAATCCAGCATTTGATTACATCCGAATGAAATCGGTTGCAATTGATAATCGGCAGCCCGTGTACCGCATTCGATTACCCGGCCGGCATTACGCGGGCATGCAAAGCGCGCTACGCTTCGCCATGACTTGCCGATTCCGCTCGAACCGCACCATGCTCCGTCATCCGCTCGCTCCGTTGCTGTCGCTTGCCTGCGCGCTGACCGCCGGCTGCGCGGGCACGCCGGCCCTGCCGCCCGGCGCGCAGGCGCCTGACGCGCCGCACCCCGGCACGATCGCCCTGCACCATGCGTGGAACGGATCGACGCAAACCCTGCGCGCGCAGGATTTCCCCGCGAGCTTCACCTTGCGCTGCGTCGACACGCGTGGCGAGCCGGTGGAACGCGCCCGCGCGGCCTGGTGCGTGCCGGTCGTCGAGATGGAATCGATGTCGGTCGATGCCGCCGGGCGCCCGGTCGCGCCAGCCGATGCCGTCCGGATCGAAAGCACCGCGTACGGGCCCGGCCACCGCGTCCTCGACCACACGAGCCTGATGCGCGACGGCCGGCCACCGGCCTAGCGCCCGTTCCGGCCGCTCACGGGTTTGCGCGGCCCCTGGCGCCGGTTCGCCGGTTCACGCCTACAACGGGCTACCCGCCTCCTAGCCGGCCGCCGCGCGCTGCAGCGCGTCGAGATCGAGCTTCTTCATCGTCATCACCTGCGCCATCACGCGCTCCGCACGCGCCGGATCGCCCGTCATCAGCTCGCTCATCTGCGCCGGCACGACCTGCCACGACACGCCGAAGCGGTCGCGCAGCCAGCCGCACTGTTGCGCACGCTCGTCGCCGCCTTCCGACAGGCGCGCCCAGTAGTGGTCGATTTCGTCCTGGTCCCGGCAGTTGACGACGAACGACACGGCCGGCGTGATCTGGAACACGGGGCCGCCGTTCAGCGCGACGAATGCCTGCCCGTCGAGCTCGAACGCGACGGTCATCACCGCGCCCTCCGCGCTGCCGGACGCGTGCGCGCCGGCCTTGCCGTAGCGCGCGACGTGCACGATGCGCGCGTTGTCGAACACCGATACGTAGAAACCGGCGGCCGCCTCGGCGTCGCGGTCGAACCACAGAAACGGCGTGATGCGTTGTATGCGCGGGGTCATGGCGCTGTCTCCTCGATGTCGTGCCGGCACGGGTGCCGGTATTACATCGTAGGCGCTGTGCCCGCGCGCGGTGGCCCGCCGGTCGGACCCGTCGTGCCGCGCACGGCCGTCGAATAAAAAAGGGGGCGATCGCTCGCCCCCTTGGTCCTGCATCCCGCCGTGCCGCGTCAGAACGCGACGAAAGGCGCCGCGCCGCCGCTCGCGGTCTTGTCCATTCCGAAGTAGATCGTCTTGCCGTAGAAGTGCGGCATGCCGATATCGAGCCAGCCGGACGAACCGAACGGGCCCGCGATGTCGTTGAACGCGAACGTCGACGGGTTCGCGAACAGCGAATCCGCGTTCACGACGGGCATCGAGACCGTACCGCTCACGCCGTTCTGGCCGGTCAGCGTCGCCGAGTAGGTGGTCGACGCCGTCGGGCAGTAGAACTGCGTGTTCTTCGAACAGGCCGTCTGCGACGAATCGTTGAAGAAGTAAGCATTCGAACCCGTATCGAAGAACGCGGTCACGTTGCGGCCGAGGAACGTCGCGCTGACGTCGCCCGTCGTGGTCGACGTCATCACGGTCTTCCCGGTCAGGGCGGGCAGGCCGAACGTCAGCGTCCCGGTCGCACTCGCCTGCCCGTTGTTCGAGATGGTCGGCATGCTCACGCTCACCCCGCTGCTGTCGGCGAAGCGATGCACCGGGTTGGCCACCTGCTGCGCCACCGGCACGAGCGCGACCGTGCAGCTCGCGTTGTCGCCGTTCGGGCATGCGTAGTAGTTGTTGTTCGTCGACGTCGACGTGGCGCAGGTCGTGCCGCAGTCGACCGGTGCCGGCCCGATGCCGAGGATCCCGTTCGCGCCGAGCGCGCTCGCCGAGTTGGCCGACGCGCCGCCGTTCGTGCACGAACTCGGCACGTTCGTCGTGCCGAGGTCGCCGATGATCTGCACGGGCAGCGAACTCGCCTGCTCGGAGCCGATCGACAGGTCGACCGTGCGCACGGACCCCCACGTATAGCTCGACACGAACTTGCCGCACTCGGCGACCGGCGCGCCGCCGCTCGTCACCTGCGGGAGGCTGCCGAGCACGCCCGACACGGCGCTGCCGACGAGCCGCAGCCCGTAGGACGCGGTATCGACGAGCACGTTGTTGACCACCTGGCAGTTCGACGTGCCCGGCACGCAGACCTTCAGGCTGACGGTCGGGATGTTGATCACGTTCGCGACGCCGGCGTTGACGGTGATGACGGCCGTGTTCCCGGAATTGCCGTCCGAGCCGCCGTTACCGTTGTTGCCGCCGTTGCCGTTGTTGCCGGAACTGCTGCCGCCGCCGTCTCCGCCGCCGCATGCCGTCACGAGGACGGCCGTCGCCGCCGCGAGGCCCAGCACGCCGAGCCAGCGCTTGAATGTACGAGGAATTTTCAAGATCGCTCTCCCGCTGTCACTGGATGTCGGTGCCGGTCAGGCCGGCTGGCAGCGCCGCCGGCAGCCACGCCTGGCCCGAGAAGGCGCCCATGTGGCCGCCTGTCCGGATCACGAGGCCGCTGGTGTCGACGGACACGGGCGCGCGCCAGCCGCCCGCCTTGTGCGCCACCTGGACGCCTGCGGTGTACTGCGGGAAATAGCTGCCGAGCAGCGACGCGAGATCCGGCATCGTCGGCCCTTGCCACGCGAGGCCGAACACGCTGCCGGCGGCCGACGTGTATTCGTGGATGACGGTGCCCGATCCGAGCGTGATCTCGCGAACGGTATAGGCGGCCGTGCTCGTCTGCATGCCGTCTGCCGAGCGCATCGCGCGCTGCAAGGCGCGCACGGTTGCGGCCCGATCGTCCGCCGGCGGCGACATCGGCGCGCCGCCCAGTTCCGCGTATGCGTGGACGCTCCACAGCACACCCATTGCAGCCGTCGCGTGCGCGACGGCCCAGCCCAAGCGTTTCAGCTTCACGTTCCCCCCCAGGGACTGGCTTCGTTGCCGGCGGTGCGGCCATCGCGCCCGCGCCACCTGCCAACGTATGAAATCGTATGAATGACGCTACGTTGCTGCTGACGCGTAGTATGCCTGCTGCGTGTGCCGAAGTGTCAATTTGACGCAGGATCACCCTGCGCCACGCGGGAGCCGCGTGCGCGTGAAGCAGTGCGGGGGGACGGTGTGATGCGTGCATCGGGCGCCGCCGCGACAGGCGGCGCCCGATGCACGCGGCAGGGTCAGAAGCCCAGGCTGGCGAGCAGGTCGTCCACCTGCCCCTGGTCCTGGACCACGTCGGTTTTGCCTTCCGGCGCGATCTGCGGGCCGTTCAGCAGCGACTCGGGGCTGCCGGTCGAGCTGATCTGCTCGGCCGCGAGCGCGGCCGCGGTGGCCGCGAACTGCTCGCGCCGCTCGGGCGCGATGTTCTCGACGAGCACCGTGAGGAGCTGCTGCTCGATCAGGTAGACCATGTCCATGATCTTCTTGATCACCTGCCCGGTCAGGTCCTGGAAATCCTGCGCGAGCATGATCTCGAGCAGTTGCGCGCTGGTTGCCGAAGCCGACTCGGGCAGCGTGCGCAGGAACGTGCGCGTATCGTCCATCAGCTCGCGCACTTCCGCGTGCTCGATCGGTGCCGCGTACCACTGCGCCCAGCGCGCGTCGAGCGCCTCGGCCTCGTTCTGGATGCGCTCCTGCATCGGCTTCGCGACCTCGATCGCGTTCAGCACGCGCTCGGCGGCCTGCTCGGTCATCGTCGCGACGTAGCGCAGCCGGTCGCGCGCATCGGGCACGGCTTCCGCCGCCCGCTCGACATGCTTGTCGAGCCCGAGCTCGCGCATCGAATCGCGCAGCGCGCGCGTGACATGGCCGATGCGCGCGAGGATGCGGTCGCTCGCGAAATCGGCGCCTTCGGCGTGGCCGTCGGCACTGAACCCGGCGCCGGTCAGCGCGGCATGGATCGGCTCGTTCACGTCAGCTCCCGGTCTTCGCCATCTTGTCGATGATCTTGTTCAGCTTCTCGTCGAGCGTCGCGGCCGTAAACGGTTTCACGACGTAGCCGCTCGCGCCGGCCTGCGCGGCCGCGATGATGTTCTCCTTCTTCGACTCGGCCGTGACCATCAGCACCGGCAGGTGCGTGAGCGTCGCGTCCGCGCGGATTTCCTTCAGCATCGCGAGGCCGTCGAGGTTCGGCATGTTCCAGTCGGAGATCACGAAGTCGAAACCGCCGCCGCGCAGCCGCGCCAGGCCGGCCGCGCCGTCCTCGGCCTCGTCGACGTTCGAATAGCCCAGTTCCTTGAGCAGGTTGCGGACGATCCGGCGCATCGTCGGGAAATCGTCCACCACCAGGATTTTCATGCTCTTGTCCATCGTCGTTCCTTTCCAGATTCGTTTCCGTCGGGACGCGTATCGTGGCACGCGCCCCGTGACATTCCATTCAAACGCGCTGCACGCGGTCGCCCATCGTCGCCAGGCGCGCCATCACGCGACGGCTCATCTCGGCGAGCGGCACGATCTCGTCCGCGCCGCCGAGCGCGATCGCCTCGCGCGGCATCCCGAACACGATGCAGCTTGCTTCATCCTGCGCGAACGTGTGAGCGCCCGCGCGTTTCATTTCCAGCAGGCCGGCCGCCCCGTCGCGGCCCATCCCGGTCAGGATCACCCCGAGCGCGTTCTTGCCCGCGTGCGTCGCCGCCGAGCGGAACAGCACGTCCACCGACGGACGGTGCCGGTTCACCGGCGGCTCGTCCGACAGTTGCGCAATATAGTTCGCCCCGCTTCTCGCCAGCAACAGGTGCGCGTGGCCCGGTGCAATATACGCGTGGCCCGGCAGCACGCGCTCGCCGTGCTCGGCTTCCTTCACCGCGATCCGGCACAGGCCGTTCAGCCGCTGCGCGAACGACTTCGTGAAGCCCGGCGGCATGTGCTGCGCGATCAGCACGGCCGGCGCATCCGGCGGCAGCGGCGTCAGCACTTCGCGGATCGCCTCGGTGCCGCCCGTCGACGCGCCGATGATGATCAGCTTCTCGGTACTGACGAGCGGGTTGTTGATCATCGGCGCGGCCGGGTGGCTGTCCGCCGTGCGCGCGACGGCCTGCGGCTGCGGCGCCTGGCGCACGCGCGCCCGCGACGCCGCGCGGATCTTGTCGGCGAGCTTTTCCGCGTAGTCGAGCATCCCGTCGCGAATCCCGACGCGCGGCTTCGTGACGAAATCGACCGCGCCGAGTTCGAGCGCACGCAGCGTGATTTCCGAGCCGCGCTCGGTCAGCGACGACACCATCACGACCGGCATCGGCCGCAGGCGCATCAGCTTCTCGAGGAAGTCGAGCCCGTCCATGCGCGGCATTTCGACGTCGAGCGTGAGCACGTCGGGGTTGTGCTGCTTGATGAGCTCGCGTGCGACGAGCGGATCGGGCGCGGTCGCGCACACCGTCATGTCGGGCTGGCTGTTGATGATCTCGGTCATCAGGCTGCGGATCAGCGCCGAATCGTCGACGCACAACACTTTGATCTTCTGCACTGCGGTCATGCCTCCTGCTTTCTTGATAGGTTCACCGCCCGCACGCCGCCGGCCGGCGCCGCGCTGCGCGCGCCGAACAGCTCGATGCGCGGCCGCGCCGGCTGCGGCGGGGCCGGACGCTTCGCCGCGAACAGCTCGACCTGCGGACGCGGCCGTGCGGTGCGGGCGCGATCGGCCTCGCGGGCGAGCGCGGCTTCGCGCTCGGTGACGCCCGGCACCTGCAGCCGCAGCTTCTTCACCGCCGCGCGCCCCGTGGCCGCCATGAACGCGACCTTGCGCGGGTGCACACCCTGCAGGTCTTCCGCCGTGATGCGGATGCGTTCGAGCGCCAGGTAGCGGCGCACGAAATCCGCGTTGCGGTCGCCGATGTTGATCGTCGTCATCCCGGCCAGCACGGCGGCGCCCCCGAACACCTTCGCCTCGAAGCGTTCGCGGCGCCCGCCGGCCTTGATCATCTCGTTGATCAGCACTTCCATCGCATACGCGCCGTAGCGCATCGATTCCGACGCGGCCGCGCCCGGATCGGCGCCGTCGTCGGGCAGCATGAAGTGGTTCATCCCGCCGATGCCCGCGTACGGGTCGTGCAGGCACGCGGCAACGCACGAGCCGAGCACGGTCATCAGCACCATGTCCTCGGACGTCGTGTAGAACTCGTTCGGCAGCAGCTTCACGCCGGGACGGCCGAAGTGGTTGTCGAAGTAGCGATTGGTGGCGATCGGCAGGGCGCTCATCCGCGCTCTCCAAGAGCTGATGCGGCGCCCGCGGCATGCATGCGCGCGGGAGACGGCATCGCGGACGCCTGCGCGCCCCGCGGCCGCGTGCCCTGTGCGGCGTCGCGGGTCAGTTCGTACACCGTCTGCCCGCGCAGCCGGAATGCCTGCGTGACATACGTGAAGTTCTCCGAATGGCCGGCGAACAGCAGCCCGCCCGGCTTCACGAGCGGCTCGAAGCGCGACAGCACCTGCCCCTGCGTCGGCTTGTCGAAATAGATCATCACGTTGCGACAGAAGATCGCGTCGAACGGCTTCGCGATCCCGTAATCCGCATCGGTCAGGTTCAGCTGCTCGAAGCGGATCATCGCGCGCAGCTCGGGGCGCACCTTCACGCGGCCGGCCTGCGCGCCCGTGCCCTTCAGGAAGAAGCGCTTCAGTCGCTCCGGCGCCAGGTGCTTGACCTGATCGTACGTGTAGATGCCGGCTTCGGCCTTCGCGAGCACCTGCGTGTCGAGGTCGGTCGCGAGGATCGACGCGCCGCGCGCGGCCGATTCGCCGAGCGCCTCGATCAGCGTGATCGCGATCGAGTAAGGCTCTTCGCCGGTCGACGCCGCCGAGCACCAGACCGAGACCGGCGCCGGCCGCCCCTTCACGAAATCCGACAGGATCGGGAAATGGTGCGACTCGCGGAAGAACGCGGTCAGGTTCGTCGTCAGCGCATTGGTGAACGCTTCCCACTCGAGCGGATCGTCTTCCTGCTCGAGCAGGTCGAGGTAGTCGCGGAACGTGTCGAGGCCGCGTGCCCGCAAGCGGCGCGCGAGACGGCTGTACGCCATGTCGCGCTTGTGCTCGGACAGCGAGATTCCCGCGCGTTGATGGATCAGCGCGCGAATGCGTGCGAAATCCGCGCTGGTGAACGCGAAGTCGCGCCCCGGCTCGCCCGCGCGAGGCGAGGCATCCGGTACATCGGGTCGAAACGGCGCGCGCGCGTGCGGCATGGTTTAGAAGGTCTCCCAATCGTCGTCGGACGTGCCGGCCGTGGCCGCCGCCGGCTTCTCGCCGTTCAGCGCCGGGCGCACGAGCGCGGGCTTCGCGGCCGGCTTGTCGGCCGGTGCGGCGGTTTTCGCGAGACGCGGCCCGTAGCCGCCCGCGGCCGTGCCGCGGGAAGCCGGGGCCTCCTTCTGCGCGTGCGCGCCGGCATCGGCCGCGCGCTTCGGTTCGTGACCCGCGCCCGACGCAGCCGCGGCGGCGGCACGCGTCGCCGGCGCAGCACGCCGTGCCGGTTGTGCGGTGGCCTGCGGGGACGGCAGCGCGGCGACCGGCGCCGCGTCGAAACGCGGCTCCGACGTCAGCGCCGGCGCGGGCTCATGCGCGACCGGCCGCGCGACACCGCGCGACGGCGCGAGCGCGATGCCGCCCATCACGCGCCAGCCCGACACGATCGCCTTCATCTGGCGCGTCTGCTCCTCGAGCGATGCGGCCGCGGCGGCCGCCTGCTCGACGAGCGCGGCGTTCTGCTGCGTGACCGAATCCATCTGGCCGACCGCGCGGTTGACCTGCTCGATGCCGGTCGACTGCTCGTCCGACGCGGCGCTGATCTCGCCCATGATGTCGGTCACGCGGCGCACGGCCTGCACGATCTCGTCCATCGTCGAGCCGGCGCGCGACACGAGCGCCGACCCGCTTTCGACCTTCTCGGCCGAATCGCCGATCAGCTGCTTGATTTCCTTCGCGGCGCTCGCGCTGCGCTGCGCGAGCGAGCGCACCTCGCCCGCGACCACCGCGAAGCCGCGGCCCTGTTCGCCCGCACGCGCGGCTTCGACCGCCGCGTTCAGCGCGAGGATGTTGGTCTGGAACGCGATGCCTTCGATCGTGCCGATGATGTCGACGACCTTGCCCGAGCTCGCCGCGATGTCCTGCATCGTCGACACGACCTGGCCGACCACCTCGCCGCCCTGCGTCGCGATGTCCGATGCATTCACCGCGAGCTGGCTGGCCTGCCGCGCGTTTTCCGCGTTCTGCCGCACGGTGCCCGTCAGTTGCTCCATGCTCGACGCGGTTTCCTGCAGCGACGCGGCCTGCTCCTCGGTGCGCTGCGACAGGTCGGTGTTGCCGGTCGAGATCTCGCGCGCGCCGACGTCGATCGACTCGGTCCCGCGATGCACGGCCTGCACCATCGTCGTGACGGCGTCCTGCATCCGCTTGATGCCGCCGAACAGGCGGCCGATCTCGTTGGTACTGAATACGTTGACCGGCTGCGTGAGGTCGCCGCCGGCGATGCGCTCGAAGTGCGCGATCGCGTCTTCCAGCGGCTGCACGATCAGCCCGCGCAGCGCGAAGCGGATCGCGATCACGACGACGAACGCAATCGCGATGCCGGCCGCGATCAGCCCGATCATCAGCGAGATCTGCGATTGCGTCGTGGCCTGGCGATCTTCCGCGCGCTTTTGCAGCGAGGCGACCACGGCCGCCGCGGCCTGGTCGTACGCGACGAACATCGGGCTGATCTTGGTATCGGCGACCGCGTGGTACGCGGCCATGTCGCCCGCGCGCGCGGCTGCGAATTCGGGCTCGACGCCTTCCTTCACGATCGTCGTGTAGCGGGTGGTCAGGTCGTCGACGAGCGCCTGCTCGACGCCGAGCTTCGGCGTCGCCTGGAACGCCTGCCAGTTCTGGTTCGACTTCGCGTACAGCTCCTGCGCGCGGTCGAGCACCTTGGCCGCTTCGGCCGTGTTGCCGGCTTCCGTCAACGAGCGGAAGCGGTCGAGCGACACGCGCGCGCGCAGCAGGTACGACGAGGTATCGTCGAGCGAGTGGATCGCCGGCAGGTCGACGTGCGCGATCGCGTCGAGCGAGCGGCTCGCGTGATTCAGCGCGACCAGGCCGAGCCCGCCGACGGCTGCGGCCAGCGCCACGAGGATGAGTCCGACCGCCGTGAGCGTCGTGCGGATCGACCAGTTATGCAACATTGCAGATTCTCCCGAAATTCCTGCGCGCGCGGCGCGCTTACCCGCCGAGCGTCTCGATCAGCGCCATTTCACGGCTCGACATCAGCTTCTCGATGTCCATCAGGATCAGCATCCGGCCGTCGACCGTGCCGAGGCCCGTCAGGTACTCGGTCGTCAGCGTCGCGCCGAATTCCGGCGCCGGCATGATCTGGTCGGTCTGCAGCGTCAGCACGTCCGACACGCCGTCGACCACCATCCCGACCACGCGATGCGCGACGTTCAGGATGATCACGACGGTCTGGTGGTCGTACTCGACGCGGCCGAGATGGAACTTGATCCGCATGTCGACGATCGGCACGATGATCCCGCGCAGGTTGATCACGCCCTTGATGAATTCCGGCGCGTTCGCGATGCGCGTGACGCTGTCGTAGCCGCGGATTTCCTGCACCTTCAGGATGTCGATCCCGTATTCCTCGTCGCCGAGCGTGAACACGAGGAACTCCTGGCCCGTCGCGTCGCCTTGTTCCGCGTCGCGGCGGCTCGTAGCCGCGTTCGCCGCGGCCGGATTGATCATTTGGACTTCAGCAGACACGTTTGCCCCCAATCGGTTGAATGGCGAGTGACATCAGAACATCGCGAGCTCGGCGCCGGCACGGGCGCCGTGCATCGCACGGGTTTCGCGGTTCAGCGCCGCGACGTCGACGATCAGTGCGACGCTGCCGTCGCCGAGGATGGTCGCCGCCGAGATGCCGTGCACCTTGCGGTAGTTGGTTTCAAGGTTCTTCACGACCACCTGCTGCTGGCCGACCAGCTCGTCGATCAGCATCGCGAAGCGGCGTCCCTCGGTTTCCATGATCGTGACGATCCCTTGCGTCGGGTCGGTGCGCGCGTCCTCGACCGAGAACACCTCGTGCAGCGCGACCAGCGGCAGGTATTCGCCGCGCACGCGCACCACGCGCTCGCCGTTGCCGACCGTGTAGATGTCGTCGTTCGACGGCTGCAGCGACTCCATCACGAAGTTCAGCGGCAGGATGAAGATCTCGTTGCCGACCTTCACCGACATCCCGTCGAGGATCGCGAGCGTCAGCGGCAGCACGATCCGCGTGGTCGTGCCGCGGCCGGCCACCGACGTGATTTCCACGTGGCCGCCCATCGACTGGATGTTGCGCTTCACGACGTCCATCCCGACACCGCGGCCCGACACGTCGGTCACCGTCTCGGCGGTCGAGAAGCCCGGTGCGAAGATCAGCTGCCAGACTTCGTCGTCGCTGATGTTGTCGGACACCTGCATGCCCTGCTTCGCGGCCTTCGCGAGGATGCGTTCGCGGTTCAGGCCCGCGCCGTCGTCGCTCACCTCGATCACGATGTTGCCGCCGTGATGCGCGGCCGACAGCACGAGCTGGCCGACCGCGTCCTTGCCGGCGGCCACGCGCTTGTCGACCGTCTCGATCCCGTGGTCGAGGCTGTTGCGCACGAGGTGGGTCAGCGGATCGATGATCCGTTCGATCAGGCTCTTGTCCAGCTCGGTCGCCTGGCCGAACGTCACCAGCTCGACCTGCTTGCCGAGCTTGCCGGCGAGATCGCGCACCAGACGCGGGAAGCGGCTGAACACGTAGTCCATCGGCATCATGCGGATCGACATCACGGCTTCCTGCAGGTCGCGCGCGTTGCGCTCGAGCTGCGCCATCCCGTTGAACAGGCGGTCGTGCAGCGCCGGATCGAACGCGCTCGCGGTTTCCGCGAGCATCGCCTGCGTGATCACGAGCTCGCCGACCAGGTTGATCAGCTGGTCGACCTTCTCGACACCGACGCGGATCGAGCTGCCTTCGGCGCCCGATGCCGCCGCGGCGGCCGGGCGGGCGCGCTTGTCGTCGTGATGCGCGGCGGCCTGCGGCGCGTGGTCGGCGTGCGCCGGCTGGGCCGGCTGCGGTGCCTGCGCTTGCGCGGCGGCGGCCGGCTCGGCGGGCGCCGCCGGTGCCGATGCGGCCGGTTGCGGTGCCGCGGCCTGCGGCGCGAATACCTCGGCGCGCGCCGGTTGCGCGGCAGCCGGTGCGGCCGGCGCCGTGCCGCGCCCGACGCGGATCTGGCTTTCGTCGATCACGAAGCAGCACACGGCGACGATGTCGTCGGACGGCACGTCCGATTCGACCCACAGCGTCAGGTCGGCGCCCACTTCCTCGCGACCGACGATCCGGCCGAGGTTGCCGAGTTCTTCGGTGAGCAGTTCGCGATCCTTCGCGTCGACGCCCACGAGCGTGATCTTCAGGTGCGGGCCGCCTTCGCCTGCGTCGCCCGCCGGATGCGCGGCCGCGACGGCCTGCTCGATCACGTGGTCGGGCACGCGGTCATCGCTGGCAGCCGGTTCCGCGGCCGGCGCAGCCGGTGCGGCGACGGCAGCGACCGGCGCCACGGGCGCAGCGGCTGCGGCTGCCGGCGCACCCGCGCCGCTCTCGGCCT
This sequence comes from Burkholderia sp. AU33423, assembly GCF_002223135.1. Classification (NCBI taxonomy): domain Bacteria; kingdom Pseudomonadati; phylum Pseudomonadota; class Betaproteobacteria; order Burkholderiales; family Burkholderiaceae; genus Burkholderia; species Burkholderia sp. AU33423. Next base: position 224,579 of record NZ_NKFH01000002.1, on the reverse strand, counting down.
TCAGCCGTTCGAGCTTCGCGCAGATCGTCGCGGCGGCGGCCGCGTCCGGTTCGGCGCTCGCGCGGTAGTCGACGAGCTGGTCGGACAGCACGTCCTTCGTCTCCAGGAACGCGTCGACCATTTCCTTGGTCAGCGTCAGCTCGTGGTTGCGTGCGCGGTCGAGCAGCGATTCGAGGATGTGCGTCGTATCGGTCAGCGCGGAAAAGCCGAACGTCGCCGCGCCGCCCTTGATCGAATGCGCGGCGCGGAAGATCGCGGCCAGATCCTCGGGGTCGGGCGAACCGACGTCGAGGTTCAGCAGCAACTGCTCCATCTGCGCGAGCAGCTCGTCCGCTTCGTCGAAAAATGTCTGGTAGAACTGAGTGATGTCGAGAGTCATGCCCGGTCCCGGGTTGAATGCGTCGCGTGAATGTCAGGAGGCGGCCGGCTCGGACAGCGTCGCGACCAGGTCGACCAGCACGGCGGGGTCGATCGGCTTCTCGATCCAGCCGGTCGCGCCCGCGTCGCGTGCGGCGTCCTTGAACGCGTCGCTGCCTTCGGTCGTCAGCACGAGGATCGGCGTTTCCGTATAGGCGGTCAGCTTGCGCAGCGCGGCGATCACTTCCAGCCCGCTCTTGCGCGGCATGTTCTGGTCGGTCAGCACCAGGTCGTACGGCACGGTGGCCGCCAGGTCGAAGCCGGCCTCGCCGTCCGGCGCCACCGTCACGTCGTAGCCGGCCTGCATCAGCGTTGCCTGAAGCAGCGCACGCATGGTCGCGGAGTCGTCGATGGCGAGAATGGTTCGGATCATGTCTGTCTCGGAATCTCGTAAACGTCAGGGTTTCGGCACGGCGACGGCGGACGCCGCGAGCGCCGGGCGCGCTGCCGGCGCCGGGGCCAGCTGCTGCGCGAGCTGCTGCGAGCCGGCCGCATCGGCCGACAGCGTCGTGGTCGTCGCATCGTCGCGCATCAGCGCCTCTTCGGATTTGCGGTTCAGCACGATCACGCTGATCCGGCGGTTTTCCGGATCGAGCGGGTCGGCCTTGTTCAGGTTCTGCGTCGACGCGAGGCCGAGCACGCGCAGCACCTTCGCCTCGCCCATGCCGCCGGTGATCAGCTCGCGGCGCGACGCGTTCGCGCGGTCGGCCGACAGCTCCCAGTTGCTGTAGCCGCCCTCGCCGCCCGCGTAAGGCACCGCGTCGGTGTGGCCCTGGACGATGATCCGGTTCGGCACGTCGTTCAGCGTCTTGCCGATCTCGCGCAGGATGTCGCGCATGTACGGCTCGACGTGGTCGCTCGACATCGCGAACATCGGCCGCTTCTGCGAATCGACGATCTCGATGCGCAGCCCCATCAGCGTGGAATCGATGCGGATCTGCTGCTTGAACTGTCGCAGCGTCGGATTGGCCTCGATCGCGGCCATCAGCTTGATCTGCAGGTCGTGCAGGCGCGTCTGCTCGAGCCGGTCCTGCGCGGCCTGCGCGGTCTGCGCCTGCGAGCGGGAATGCTCGTCGCCCATCTTCGCGAGGCGTTCGGCCAGTTGCGTCGTGCCGTCGGTGCGGCGCAGCGTGCCGGCGTCGACGCTCGACAGGTCGCGGCCGCCGCCGTTGATGATGCTGGAATCCTGCGAGCTGCGGTCGCCGCTGCCGAACAGCGCGGCCTTCAGCGGCGTGTTGAAGTATTCGGCGATCCCCTTCAGCTGCACCGGCGTGACCGAGCTCAGCAGCCACATCAGCAGGAAGAACGCCATCATCGCGGTCATGAAGTCCGCGTACGCGAGCTTCCATGCGCCGCCATGGTGGCCCTTCTTCGCCGGGGCCACGCGCTTGACGACGATTGCACGATCCTTGCTCTTGCTCATGGGGCGCTCCGCATCACTTCGCCTTCACGCGGCGCACGTGTTCTTCGAGCTCGGAGAACGACGGGCGCTCGGTCGAGAACAGCACCTTGCGGCCGAACTCGACCGCAATCGCCGGCGCATAGCCGTTCAACGTCGCGAGGATCGTCACCTTGATGCACTGGAACATCTTGGTCGACTCGGCGACGCGCTGCTCCGCGAGGCTCGCGAGCGGCCCGATCAGCCCGTACGACAGCAGGATCCCGAGGAACGTGCCGACCAGTGCCTGCGCGATCATCGCGCCGAGCACCGCGGGCGGCTTGTCGGCGGACGCCATCGTGTGCACGACGCCCATCACGGCCGCGACGATACCGAACGCCGGCATCGCATCGCCGACGCGCATCAGCGCATGCGCGGGGCCTTCGCCTTCCGCGTGGTGCGTCTCGATCTCCTCGTCCATCAGGCTCTCGATCTCGAACGCGTTCATGTTGCCGCCCACCATCAGGCGCAGGTAGTCGGTCAGGAATTCGACGATGTGACGATCGGCGAGGATCTTCGGGTATTGCGTGAAGATCGGGCTCTTTTCCGGATCGTCGATGTCGGCCTCGAGCGTGAGCGTGCCTTCCTTGCGTGCCTTCGCGAGCAGCACGTAAAGAAGCGCCATCAGCTCCATGTAGACATCCTTCGTGTATTTCGAGCCCTTGAAGAGCGTCGGCAGCACGCGCAGCGTGGCCTTGATGGTCTTGCCGCCGTTGCCGAGGATGAACGCGCCGACACCGGCACCCACGATCATCAGGATCTCGATGGGCTGGATCAAGGCGCCCAGATGCCCGCCTGCCAGCGCATAACCGCCGAAGACGGACAACAACGTCACGAGTGTTCCCACGATAATCAGCACTGCCTGTCCCTCACGAATGACCGGCGGGGAGACCGCCGTTAAACAGGTTTACGGCAGTCGGCAGGAAAACTTTCGCGGGCGGCCAGGCGGCGGCCCGACGGTGTTTACCAGCAATATGCAGACGATTCGCGCCATCCCGGCGCGGCCTGAACGCCCCGCCCGGCCCTGCCCGGCTGGCGCTCAGGCTGCGGCGGCGGCCAGTTCGGCGCGCGCGGCGGCGGCCTTGCGGGTCTTGCCCGCGCGCGACGGCGGCTGGCAGAGGCCGCAGACGAAACCTTGATGCGGATCATGCGCATGCGCGACGAAGTGGCCGCCGCAGCGCGTGCACGGGGTCATCTGCAGCATCCCCGAATCGAAGAAGCGCACGAGCGTCCACGCGCGCGTGAGGCTCAGCGCGGCCTCGTCGCCGGACAGGTTCACGTGCTCCTGATAGAGCCGGTACGCCTTCACGATCGACTGGATCGGCTCGCAGCGGCCGTGGTCCTGCATGAACCGGTAGATGTTGTAGAACAGCGACGAGTGGATGTTCGGCTGCCACGTCATGAACCAGTCGGTCGAGAACGGCAGCATCCCCTTCGGCGGCGACACGCCCTTCAGTTCCTTGTACAGCTTGATCAGACGGTCCCGCGACAGGCTCGTCTCCGCTTCCAGCAACTGCAGCCGGGCGCCCAGTTCGATCAGTTCGATAGCGAGGGTGATTTCCTTCACCTCGATCACGACGCTTTTGCTTGCCATGGTGAAAACCGTCCGCTTGACGTTATTCGGATGGATGGCCAATACGCTGCCCACCGGCGCGGCACGCCGGGACAAACGCAAGGCGGGATGGATCAGCGGACGCCTTCGACCTGCTGCCCGGCCATCAGGATGGCCGAGTGGGCGTGCGCGACGACATCGCTGCGACCCTTGTCGGCGAGCGACGAGAGCAGCGCGTGATCATCGAAGCGGAAGCGGCACAGCATCTGGTTCGACGCGGCGAGCTTCACGGTCTGTGCGAGCGTGAGGTTCCCGAGCACGTCGGCGAGTTCCTGGGAAATGCCCATGCGGAACATGCCCATCGCTTTGTCTTCCCGCAGCAGGCGTTGCGCGAGGAGGAGGTACGACAGGTTGACCTCTTTGATCTCACTGAGCATTTCGCTGGTAGCGCTCATGATTCCCCCGTTAAAGTGCTTTGGCCATTCGTGTTATGAAAACGTTTGCTCGATCAGAGCGCTCTTGGCACTCAGTCGGCTCGTTTATAGTCTTACAGGGCGAATTTTGGCTAAACGGCATTTATGCCGGTATCAGCGAAGTGGCGTATGCCGTGCAGGATTTCTCTGTAAACCGTGTAGGAATTTTTCCGACAAGGCGAATTGAAAGGTGCAAGCGGGGAAGCGCGTGGCAGCAAGGATTCGGCTGCGATGGGTCCGATGTACCGAAAGGCTTGCCGGCAAGGCTGCCGACAATCGGATCGGTAAAAATTATAGTGCTTTTTCACGAAGACGCAACAATAGTTGCGTCTATCTCCATTTCTGTATCCGCGCCCTTTTTATCGGGGTTTTCGCGTATTTCATCGTGTAACAAGCCTTAAGTGTTTGAAAAAACACTCGAACCCCCCAGGGCGATATCGATAATGGACTCCAATGGGCGGCGGCGCGAGCCGTGCCGGCCCGCCCCGCAGCTTGCCGTCCGGCGCCCCGCGCACCCCGCCCAGGGCACGGCCACGTACCGCCAACCGCGTACGCCGGCGAGTTCCGCAACCTTGCACGGGATCCGCATCGGCGCCCCCGCGCCCCCGGATCGAAACAGGAGAACATCCATGCGAATTGCCCAGATCGCGCCGCTTTATGAAGCCGTTCCGCCGAAACTCTACGGCGGCACCGAGCGTGTCGTGTCCTACCTCACCGAGGCGCTCGTCGATCTCGGCCACGATGTGACCCTGTTCGCCAGCGGCGACTCCGTCACGTCGGCCCGTCTCGAGGCGGCCTGGCCGCGCGCACTGCGGCTCGACCCGTCGATCCGCGATTCGATGGCGCCCCATATGCGGCTCCTCGAAAAGGTCGCCCGGGTCGCGCACGAATTCGACGTGCTGCACTTCCACCTCGACTACCTGCCGTTCCCGCTGATGTCACGCCTCGTCACGCCGTACGTGACGACGCTGCACGGCCGCCTCGACCTGCCGGAACTGCAGCCCGTGTTCGACGCGTTCCCGGACGCGCCGGTCGTGTCGATCTCGAACAACCAGCGCAAGCCGCTGCCGCAGGCCGCGTGGGCCGGCACCGTGTATCACGGGCTGCCCGACACGCTGCTCACGCCGCAACCGGGCGTGAAGCCCGAATACCTCGCGTTCCTCGGCCGGATCTGCCCGGAAAAGCGCGTCGACACCGCGATCCGGATCGCCGCGCAAAGCGGGCTGCCGCTGAAGATCGCCGCGAAGGTCGACAAGGCCGACGCCGACTACTTCAAGGAAGTGATCGAGCCGCTGCTCGACCAGGCGCACGTCGAATTCATCGGCGAGATCAACGAGGCGCAGAAGCCCGCGTTCCTGTCCGGCGCGAAGGCGCTGCTGTTCCCGATCGACTGGCCGGAGCCGTTCGGCCTGGTGATGATCGAGGCGATGGCCTGCGGCACGCCGGTCGTCGCGTTCAACCGCGGCTCGGTGCCCGAAGTGATCGAGGACGGCTTGACCGGCTTCATCGTCGAGGACGTGCAGGGCGCGGTCGGCGCGCTGCACCGGATCGACAGCCTGTCGCGCACCGCCATCCGCGAACGTTTCGATACGCGCTTCAGCTCGAAGGCCATGGCGCAGCGGTACGTCGAAACTTACGAATCGCTTTGCACGGGAGCCCGTCAACCGGCATTGCGCCGGGTCGCCGGCGCCTGACACGGAATTCCGCAAGGAAATATGCCGTAATCCAATCCGCGCCGAAATTGGCGCGGATAACAAAAGAGCCGCATCTCGATGCGGCTCTTTTGTTTGGGCTTTCGGTCATTCGATGAGGAAACGGTCGCGGTTTTTACCGACGATCCAATTCGGCGGCTTGCCGCGCCCGCTCCAGGTCGCGCCCGACTTCGGATCGCGGTATTTCGGGGGCAGCGGTGCCTTCTTCGGCGGACGCCCGCGCTTCGCTCGCTCCGCGAAGCCCAGATCCTGGGCAGTCAGCCCATATTCGGCAATCTTTTGCTGGACCTCCGCAATCACCGCCGCCACTTCCTGGCGGCGCACATCGTCCGCCTGGGCCTGCAGATCGGCGATCTGCGCCTTGAGTTTCGCGTATTGAGACATTTTTTGACTCCCCTTTTTGATGATGCGGCCCCGGCGAATCCGGCCGGGACACCAACATCCGTTACGCCATCCGCACTGCCGCCCTGCCCTTTGAAATGAATGCTGTCATCTTTAACCGATTCGGCTATATCGAGAATGCGGACTTATTCTAATAAAAGGCATTCGTCAGCCATTCAAATTTAACAATCGTTGACCCTCCCCGACCCGATTCATTTCCTATAATCCAGACCAATTCCGGATGACGATTTAAATCCGTCGCGTCGTCCGGTTGTCTTCAATCCACTTGAACGAGGTCCTTACATGAATCTTTCTCAGCGTCTCGCTGCAGAGGTATTCGGCACGTTCTGGCTGGTGCTCGGCGGGTGCGGAAGCGCCGTGCTGGCCGCCGCCTTTCCGGGCCTCGGCATCGGCTTTGCCGGCGTCTCGCTTGCCTTCGGCCTGACTGTGCTGACGATGGCATTCGCAATTGGCCACATTTCGGGCTGCCACCTGAATCCGGCGGTGAGCGTCGGCCTGACGGTCGCCGGCCGCTTCCCCGCACGCGATCTCGTGCCGTACATCGTCGCGCAGGTGGTCGGCGCGACGCTCGGCGCATTCGTGCTGTACCTGATCGCGACCGGCAAACCGGGCTTCGACGTCGTCGGCAGCGGCTTTGCGACGAACGGCTTCGGCGAACGCTCGCCCGGCCACTACGCACTCAGTTCGGCGTTCATTTGCGAAGTCGTGATGACGGGCTTCTTCCTGTTCGTGATCCTGGGCGCCACCGACAAGCGCGGCGTGCCGGCCGGCTTTGCGCCGATCGCGATCGGTCTGTGCCTGACGCTGATCCACCTGATCTCGATCCCGGTCACCAACACGTCGGTGAACCCGGCCCGCTCGACCGGCCCCGCGCTGTTCGTGGGCGGCGATGCGATCGGTCAGCTCTGGCTGTTCTGGGTGGCACCGATCATCGGCGCGGTACTCGCCGGGATCATCTATCCGCTGGTCGCGGGGCGTGACGACGCCGTCGACCTGCTGCCGGCATCGGCTCGCACAAGCGAATAAAACACTACGGGGTCAAGCGAGCAGAGCAGCGAGCCTCACGCTGTCAAAGAAGATCGAGGCAGGTAATTTCGACGGGCGCCACTGGCGCCCGTTTTTCATTTCCGCCCCGGCAGGACGTTCAGGATGCGGCGACGTTGTCTTCGAGCGAGAACAGCGTGCGCAGGTGGCGGGCGACGCCCGCATCGAAGTTGTTGCCGATCCGCGGGATGTGCGGGAGCCGCGCGACCAGGTCGGGATTCGCGTTGTTCATCATGAACGCGTGGCCGGCGGTTTCGAGCAGGTCGATATCGTTCATGTTGTCGCCGAACGCGATGCAGTGGCCGGTGTCGACGCCGAGCCGTGCGAGCACCGAGCGCAGCGCGCGGCCCTTCGACACGTTCGCGGTCATCACTTCGAGGCAGTCGGGCAGCGAGTACGTGACGTACAGCGCATCGCCGAAGCGCACGCGCATCTGCTCGGCGACGACCGCCAGATCGGCCGGATCGCCGATGTACAGCACCTTCGCGATATCCGCGCCGTCGTGCGCGGGCATGTCGATCACGTCGTAGCGGAAGCCCGAATCCTGGTGGAATTCGAGCAGGTGCGACGCATCGCGGTCGATCAGCCAGCCCTGGTCGGTAAACAGGTTGACGATCACGCGGCCGTGCGCGCCGACGACCTCGGGCTGCACGAGGCCGCGGACGATTGCCGGATCGATGTCCTGCGCGTGGATCGTCGTGTCGTCCGGCGCATGCACGCGCGCGCCGTTCGACGTGATCAGGTACGGCCGGATGCCGAGCACGTCGCGAATGCCCGCGACGTCCGCGTAATGGCGCCCGGTGGCGATCACGAACTGCAAGCCGTCACGGTCGAGCCGGCGGACGGTATCGATCGTGTACGGATCGAGCTGGTGGTCGCTGTTCAGCAGGGTACCGTCGAGATCGGTGGCGATGACTTTGTACATGGGACAGAAGAATGGCGCTCAGGGCTCTGCGGAACGGCCATTTTAACGTCGTACCCGGTTGCCCGCCGGGCGGTTCCCGGTCGATTGCCGCCAGCGGCGCGGTTGCGGTGCGCCTTCCTCCCACCTCGACACGCCGTCAGCGCCCCTCCGCCGCCCGCAGCGCCTGCAGCGCGAGCCGCAGCGCGCCGTGCGCGGAATCGTCGAGCGGCGCGCGCAGCCGGGCGGCATGGCGCGCCGGCACGGCCGGTGCGAGGGCGTCCGCCAATCCGCCGCACAGCGCGACCGGCAGCGCCTGCTGCGGATCGAGCGCGTCGATCATCTTGCCGATCTCGTCGCCCGCCTGCGCGATCAGCGCGCCCGCGACCGGATGCGAACGATGCGCGAGCACGATCGGCGCAAGCCGCGCGTAGATCGTCTGGTTCGCATCGCACGACCACTGGACGAGCGCGTCGCGATCCTGGGCGCCCGTTTCCGCGAGCAGCGCGTTGGCGAACGCATCGCGCGGCACGCGGCCGTCGAGCGCCTGCTGTGCATACGCGAGCGCGCGCACGCCGAGCCATGCGCCGCTTGCCTCGTCGCCAGACGGGAAGCCGAAGCCGCCCGCGATCCGGCACGCGCCGGCCGCATCGAGCGCCGCCGCGATGCTGCCGGTGCCGAGCGCGACGATCAGCCCCGGCGCGCCGCCGTGCGCGCCGACGACGGTCGTATACGCGTCGCTCTCGACCGCGAGCGCGCCGAGCGGCGCCTGCGCGCGGAACGCGGCCAGCCACGCCGCATTGTTGACGCCCGCGAGCCCGCAGCCGAGCGCGCACTGCGACCAGTCGAATGCATAACCGGCCTGGGTGAACGCATCCGCGCAGGCCGCGCCGATCGACGCCCACGCGCGCTCGATGCCGAGCCCGAGCCCCGACGGGCCGCCGCGCCCCTGCGCAAGCTCGCGCCCGTGCCGGTCGGCCAGCACCGCGCGCGTGCCCGTGCCGCCGCCGTCGATGCCGATCGCAAAAAGTAATGCCGCCATGCCTTCATCCCGCTGATTCGAACAGGCGCCAAGCTTAACCGGATCGGCGCCGCGCGCCCATCTGCCGTTCGGCCGGCTGTTCCGTGAAAAGGGCTTCCGCTATGCTGACGCGATCGAATCGATACGGAAAGCGAGGCAGACGATGTCGCAGCGGTGCAACTGGGTGAAGACGGAAGCGGATGCTCACTATCACGATACCGAATGGGGCGTGCCGTCGCACGACGATCGCCACCTGTTCGAAATGCTGATCCTGGAAGGCGCGCAGGCCGGGTTGTCGTGGTCGACGATCCTGAACAAGCGCGCGGGCTATCGCGAAGCCTTTGCGGATTTCGACGTCGATGCCGTCGCGCGCTTCACGCCGAAGCGCATCGAGAAGCTGCTGGAGAATCCCGGCATCGTGCGCAACCGCGCGAAGGTCGAATCGGCGGTCACCAATGCGCGCGCCGTGCAGCGCATCCGCGAAGAGCACGGGTCGCTCGCCGCGTTCCTGTGGTCGTTCGTCGGCGATACGCCGATCCAGAACGCGTGGCAGTCGTACCGCGACGCGCCCGCGTCGACCGAACAGTCCGACGCGCTCAGCAAGGCATTGAAGGCGTATGGCTGCAAGTTCGTCGGTTCGACGATCTGCTATGCGTTGATGCAGGCCACCGGCATGGTCAACGATCACGAGGTTGACTGCCCGTGCCACGCGCAATGCGCGGCGCTCAGCGGCAAGCAACCCGCACGCCGCCGTAAGGCGGGCTGACGGCGCGGGGCGCACCGGAGCCGCCACGGCCCCGGGATTTTTCCCGGACCCAAAAGCAAAACGGCGGAGCGGCTTCTTTCGAAGCACGCTCCGCCGTTTCGCGGCGAACCGTAAGACGCTCTTAGTGGAGCTTCTTCGGCAGCATCTGGCTGCGCAGGCGCTTGTGCAGGCGCTTGACGGCTGCTGCCTTCTTGCGCTTGCGGACTGCGGTCGGCTTTTCGTAGGACTGGCGTTCGCGCAGTTCAGCGATCAGGCCATTTTTTTCGATAGCACGGCGAAAGCGGCGAATCGCCACTTCGAACGGCTCGTTTTCTTTCAGAAGAATCGTCGTCATGTCGTTCCTAAATTGCTTAAACGGTCAAAAACGTAGCGGCCAAGCGCCACGCACCGGCCATCCGAGCGTCCCCACAAACAGGCGAAACGAGCGGAAATACGGCCTCGGAGGCCGGAAAAGAGAGGCGGAAAGCACCGCGAGTACGCTTCACAACCGCGTGCAGCGCCGCGTTTGACTGCCAGCAGACATGCCGAAAACGGCAGAGGCTTGACAGAAATCTCAATTCAGCCCGCCATCATAGCAGAGAATCACAGACAAAACCACCCTTTTGCATCTCCCGGTGCGTCGCTCCGCGTGGCGTGGCCGACCGCCCCCGTCGAACGGAGCCGGGTGCCGCGCCTGCCCGCAGCCCGGCCGGCCAAGCCGGGCGGGCCTTTCGGCCGACAACCATCCTTCCGTCCCGAATTTACCCAAACATCCCTCTAAAGTTTTCGCCGGGTGCCGCCGTCAACCAGGAAAGGCGGGGCAGCGCCAGTCGCGATAAAGCGCAACGCCGAAATCAGAACCTGTCTGTATCCCAGCCATTTTCTAACACGAGGAAGCAAATGCTGAACATCAACACCAACATCCTTTCGCTGACGACGCAGACGAATCTGTCGGGCTCGCAAAGCGCACTGTCGCAAGCAATCAACCGCCTGTCGTCGGGCAAGCGCATCAACACCGCTGCTGACGATGCAGCAGGCCTGGCGATCTCGACGTCGCAAACGGCGGCAATCAATGCGCTGACGCAAGGTGTTGCAAACGCGAACAACGGCATCTCGATGATCCAGACCGCCAACGGCGCGCTGCAATCGACGGTCGACAACCTGCAGCGTATCCGTACGCTGGCGCAACAAGCGGGCGACGGCTCGCTGGATTCGAGCGCTCGCGCGAACCTGCAAGCTGAAGTGTCGACGCGTCTCGGCGAAATCGACCGTGTCGCATCGCAAACGACGTTCAACAGCCAGACCATCCTGGGCGGCGCCGGCAGCGTCACGTTCCAGATCGGCGCAGCAGCGAACCAGGTCGTTACCGTCGACTTCGGCACGGCGAACTGGAACAGCACGGGCATGAGCGTGAACACCCTGAGCGTCGCCTCCCAGTCGGGCGCGCAATCGGCGATCACGGCGATCGACGCGGCACTGAAGCAAGTCAACACGTTCCAGGCAACGCTGGGCGCAGCACAGAACACGTTCCAGGCTGCGATCTCGACGACGCAAACCCAGGCAACCAACATGACCGCCGCTCGCTCGCAGATCACCGACGCGGACTTCGCGACGGAAACGGCGAACCTGAGCAAGGCGCAAGTGCTGCAACAAGCTGGTATCTCGGTTCTGGCGCAAGCGAACTCGCTGCCGCAGCAAGTCCTGAAGCTCCTCGGCTAATCGAGCAGCACCCGCGGCGGGCCACGCGCCCGCCCGCCTCCGGGCCCGGCGGCGTCGCCATGCGACGCATCGCGACGCCGCCGAAACCGCCCGGATCAGAATTCTCCAGGGAGGCACGCCTCCCTCTTTGCATTGAACCGCGGCGCCCCGCCGCATCGCGCACGTTGATTGCGCGGACGACCGGAGCAACGGCATGGCCACCACGACCCCCGTCAGCAGCACGGACATCAGCACCATCCTGGCGAACGCAGGTCAATCGATCATCAGCGGCGCGACCAATTCGTCGCTCGACGTCAATACGCTCGTCACGACGCTGGTGAACGCGAAGACGGCCGGGCAATTGCAGACCCTGCAGACCCGCCAGACGAACGACAATACGCAGCTGTCCGCGATCGGCCAACTGAAGGGTGCGCTGTCCGCGCTGCAGACCGCGCTCACCGGCCTCTCGGACGGCACCGCGCTCGGCAGCCTGGCCGCGACGGCGAGCGGCACGGGCATCGCGACGACGATCAAGAGCGGCAGCGGCGCGGTGGCCGGTTCGTATTCGGTCAATGTCACGCAGCTCGCGACCGCCAACAAGCTGTCGTCGGCCGGCGTGACGTCGGCGGACACGATCTCGGCCGGCTCGCTGAGCATCACGTTCGGCAGCAACCCCGCGTTCAACGTCAACGTGGCGGCCGGTGCGTCGCTGTCCGACATCGCGTCGTCGATCAATTCCGCGTCCGGCAATGCCGGCGTCACCGCGTCGGTCATCACCGGTTCGGACGGCCAGCATCTCGTGATGCAGTCGAACGCCACCGGCGCGGCCAACACGATCTCGATCACGGGCACGGGCGTCAACTCGAAACTGACGTCGGGGTACACGACGGTCACGCCGGCCGCCGACGCGAAGCTGACGATCGACGGCACGCCGGTGTCGAGCGCGTCGAACAACGTGTCGGGCGCGCTGACGGGCGTCACGCTGGCGCTGTCGCAGGCCGCTGTCGGCACGACGCAAACCGTCACGCTGTCGCAGGACACGGCCGCGGCGACGACCGCGATCAACAATTTCGCGACCGCATATACCAACTTCGTGAATACCGCGAAATCGCTGACGAGCTACGACCCGACGGCGAAGACCGCCGGCCCGCTGCTCGGCGACGCGATGATGAACACGATCAGGAACACACTCGCGACGACGCTCAGCAGCGGCGTCACGACGGGCGGCACGACCTATGCGCTCGGCAGCATCGGCATCAACGTGGACTCGACCGGCGCGATGTCGGTCGACACCGCCGCGCTGACCACCGCGCTCAAGTCGAATAGTTCCGCGGTGACGGCGATCTTCAACCAGACGAACGGCATCGCCCAGGCGCTCAATGCGAACATCAACTCGTACACGCAGACGTCCGGCCTGATCGATCAGCGCACCAACGCGATCAACGCCGATCTGAAGAGCGTGCAGAGTCAGGCGACGCAACTGCAGACCTACTCGGACCAGCTGACCAAGCAATACAATGCGCAGTTCACCGCGCTGAACACGCTGATGGCGACGATGTCGAACAACACCCGCTACCTGACCCAGCTGTTCGGCGGCCAGAACAGCGCCGGCGCGATGGCCAACAACAAGTAAGCCTTGGCCGCACCGCCCCTTCGGAGCCGAACCATGACGAACGACACCCTGTCCCGCGCCTTCGATCTGACCCGTGCCATGCAGTCGGCGGCCGATGCACGCGACTGGGTGCGCGTCGCGGCCCTCGTCGACGAACGCTCGCCGCTGCTGATGAACCTGTCCGGCGAGCAGACCCCGGACGTGCTGGACCAGGTACGGCAGATCATGGCGATCGACGCGTCGATCACGGAGCATGCGCAGACGGACCGTGACCGCCTGGCTGCGGAATTTGCGCAGTCCCAGGAGCGGATCAAGGCCGCGAGCCAGTACCAGAAGGCCGGCATGCTGTGACCGGCCGGGCGTCTCGCCCGCCGCGCATGTCGAATTAAAAGACGCCGCCAGTCGAGCGGTCCGTTGTCGCCGTACCGTCGAGCCGCTTCAATGCGGCTTTTTTTTCGCCGGCAGGCGGAGCGCGAGCCGGATCGCGCCGGCTACGCCCGCGTCGCGCGCTCGACGGCCGCGTCGATCATCTCGGGCGGCCGGCCCGACGATGCGCGAGCGCGGCTTCCAGCCGTGGCGCGATCCCGCTCGTCACGCGTCCCGGGGCGCCGTCTCGCCGGCCGCGTAGCGGGTCCACATGCCGTGCAGCGCGTCCTCGAGGTTGCGTGCGAAGCGCGACGCATCGCACAGCGGCGACGCCAGCGCGCGCTCGCGCAGGGTTGCACGCAGCGTCGCCAGCCCGTCGCGGTCGCGCGCGAACGCGACGGCCTTCGCGAGGTACGCCGCCTCGTCTTCCGCGATCCAGTCGCCCATGCCCGCCGCGTGCAGCAGGCTTTCGCAAATGTGCGTGACGAACCGGCTGCCCTTCATCCCGAGCACCGGCACGCCCATCCACAGCGCTTCGGCCGTGGTCGTGCCGCCCGGGTACGGGAACGGGCTCAGCGCGATGTCGATGCGGTTATACGCGGCAAAGTATTCCGCACGCGGCGAACCGCCTTCGAGGATCAGCCGATCCGCGCCGATGCCATGCCGCGCGAAGCGGTTGAGCGTCGCCTGGTTCACGTCGTCGGCGCCGAGCTCATGGGCCTTCAGCAGCAGGCGCGCGTCCGGCAGCGCGTGCAGGATGCGCGACCACAGCGCGACGACCTCGTCGCTGATCTTGATCAGCTTGCCGAAGCAGCCGAACGTGACGCCGCCATGAGTCGCCATCGGCAGCGGGCCGACCGCGACATCGTATGGCGGCGGCGTGAAGCACAGGTAGCTGTCCGGCAGCCGCCACGGCCGCTCGGTGAAGTGATGCGCCTCGTCGGCCGGCAGCGTATGCGCATCGCCGATGAAATAGTCGATCGCGCGGCAACCGGTCGTCGCGAAGAAACCGAGCCAGCTCGCCTGCACCGGCGCGGGCTTGTGCCCGAAGATCGGCAGGCCGCTCCAGTTGGTATGGCCTGCCATGTCGATCAGGATGTCGATGCCGTCGTCGCGAATCAGTTGCGCGGCCTCCTCGCGGCCCAGGCTGACCACCTTCTTCCAGCTCGCGAAGTTCGGCCTGAGCCGCGCGGTCACGTCGTCCTCGCCGACGAAGGTCACATAGGCATGCGGCTCGATGCGCGACCGGTCGATCCGCGCGAGCACGCTTTCAAGGAAGATGCCGACCGGGTGCTGGCGCAGGTCGCCCGACACGAAGCCGACGCGCAGCGGCCGCCCCTGCGCCTGCGCGACGCGCTGCGCGCGGTCGTGCTCGAACGGAAGCGCATCGCGCTCGAGATGTTCGCCGTAGCGGCGCGCCTCAGCGACCCACTCCTGGGGCTCGAACGCGGGCGAACTCGACATGTTGAACAGCATCCGCGAGTACGCGCGATGCAGGTCGTGCCGGATCGCCGAGCGGAACGCATCCAGCGCGCCAGCGAGATCTCCTTTCGCCCACAGGATGTCGCCGAGCGTCATCTGGACCTTCAGCGGATCGATGCCGAGCGCCCGCGCGATCTCGGTGTGCTTCATCGCCTCGTCGAACTTCTCGAGCCGAAACAGCGCGGCGGCGAGGTTGTGATGCGCGTCGGCATCGTCGGGGTTCAGGTCGATCGCGTGCCGGTGGCTCAGCTCCGCCGCAGCCAGCAGGTTGAGGTTGTGATACGCGAAGCCGAGGAAATTGTACGCATCGGCCAGTTCGGGATCGAGCTCGATCGCGTGCCGGCACGCCTGCACAGCCTGCCCGTATTCGCCCTGCTGGTTGCGCAGGTCGCCGAGCCAGGCCCACGCCCGCGCATGCGCGGGATCGATCGCGATCGCCCGCTCGAGCAGTTCGACCGCCTTGTCGAACTCGCTCATGCGCTGCAGCAGCCTGGCCAGTACGCAGTGCGCGTCCGCGTCGCCCGGATCGAGTCCCTCGCGCGCATGGTCGACCGCACCCCGCAGATCACCTGCCGCGCGCAGCGTCTCGCTCAGGCCCTGGTGCGCGACACGGAAGCCCGGTTGCAGCGCGATGGCGCGACGATAGGCATCCGCGGCATCGTCGAATTTCTCCTGCGCATGCAGCGCGTTGCCGAGATTGCAGTACGCATCCGCGTATTGCGGCTGGTGCGCGACCGCCTTGGCGTAGCTCGCCGCCGCCGCTTCGTGCTCGCCCAGGTCCTGCAGCGCGTTGCCGAGATTGTTGTACGCCTCCGCGTAACCGGGCCGCAGCTCGATCGCACGCGCGCAGCTCTCCATCGCAGCCGCCGGCTCGCGCGCGTCGCGCAATGCATTGCCGAGGTTGTTGTGCGCCTCCGGATAGTCCGGCCGCAGCCCCACCGCGCGCCGGTAGTGCGCGATCGCGTCGTCGAGCCGGCCGCTTTCGCGCAGCATGTTGCCCAGGTTGTTGAAGTACGACGCGTCCGGCCGCGCGACGAGCGATTGCTCCATCAGCGCAAGCCCCGCGTCGTACTGCTTCAGCTGGCACGCCAGCAGCCCGAGGAAATGCAGCGCATCCGGCTGGCCCGGCTGCGCGGTGAGGATCGCGTCGTACAGCGTCTTCGCTTCCGCGAGACGCCCCGCCTGATGATGCGCCAGCGCGGACTGCAGCGTGTCGTGGATATCGTTCATGCTTCGTGTTCCGAGTTCGTATAGCGTTGCCACATGCCGATGAACGCCGCTTCGAGATGCGCCGCGAACCGGCGCGCGTCGCACAACGGCGACGCGAGCAGCTGCGCGCGCAGCCCGGCGCGCAGCGTCGCGAGCTGCTCGCGATCGCGCACCGCCGCGATCGCCTTCGCGACGTAGGTGTCCTCGCCGTCAGCGACCCATTCGCCCATGCCCGCCGCGTGCAGCACGCTTTCGCAGATGTGCGTGACGAACCGGCTGCCCTTCATCCCGAGCACCGGCACGCCCATCCACAGCGCTTCGGCGGTGGTCGTGCCGCCCGGGTACGGGAACGGGCTCAGCGCGACGTCGATACGGTTATATGCGTCGAAGTATTCCGCGCGCGGCGAACCGCCCTCGAGGATCAGCCGGTCCGCACCGATGCCATGCCGCGCGAAGCGCGCGACGGTCGCGTCGCGCACGCCCTCGCGGCCGAGCTCGTGCGCCTTGAGCAGCAGCCGCGCGTCAGGCAGCGTGTGCAGGATGCGCGACCATGCACGCACGACGTCTTCGCCGATCTTCACGAGCTGGCCGAAGCAACCGAACGTCGGATGGCCGCGCGCCGCCATCGGCAGCGGGCCGACCTCGACGTCGCAGGCCGGCGGCGTGAAGCACAGGAAGCTGTCCGGCAGCCGCCACGGCTGCTCGACGAAGTGATGCGCTTCGGCGTCCGGCAGCGTGTAGCGGTCGCCGATGAAGTAGTCGATCGCGTCGCAGCCGGTCGACGCGAAGAAGCCGAGCCAGCTCGCCTGTACCGGCGCGGGTTTCCAGCCGAACACCGCCAACCCGCTCGACTGCGTATGGCCCGCGAGGTCGACGAGGACGTCGATTTCGTCGTCGTGAATCATCCGCGCAGCCGCCTCCGGACCCAGCGCGGCGATCGAGCGCCAGGCGCTCGAGTGCGGCTTCAGTTTCGCGGTGATCGCGTCCTCCACGTCCGTGGTCACATACACGCGCAGGTCGATGCGCGTGCGGTCGAGGTGCGCAAGTACGCTTTCCAGGAAGATGCCGACCGGATGCAGGCGCAGGTCGCCGGACACGAAGCCGACACGCAGCGGCCGCCCCTGCGCGCGCGCCGCCCGCTCGCGCGGATCGTGCGCATGGCGCGTCGAACGCGCGGCCAGGTGCCGGCCGTAGCGCCGCGCGTCGGCCAGGTAGTCGGCGGGGTTCACGCAAGCGGACGCCGCCGCGCTGAACAGCAGCCGGTTCAGCACGGTCGCTGCGACGTCGTCGGCGTCGTCGCACACCAGCGCAAGCGCATCGCGATACGCGTGGACCGCGGCATCGACGTTGCCCTGTGCGCGCAGGATGTCGCCGAGATTGACGTGCATCAACACGGCCGGCGGGCCGGCCTGCAACGCCTGCCGGCAATACACGAGCGCCTCGTCGAGCCGCTGCAGCTTCAGCAGCACGACGGACAGGTTGTGGCACGCGCCGGCGTCCGCCGGATTCAGCGTGACGGCCGTGCGATGGCTCGCTTGCGCCTCGTCGAGCCGGTCCAGTCCGTGATACGCGTTGCCCGCGTGGTTGTGCGCTTCGCCAAGGTTCGGCGCGAGCCGGATCGCGTCCTGCGCATGCACGAGCGCTTCCGCGCAGCGCAGCTGCCGGTGACGCACGGCGCTCAAGTTCGCGTGGGCCATCGCCATCGACGCGTCCAGCTCGATCGCGCGGCCATAGTGCGTGGCGGCGCCATCGAGGTCGTCCAGGTCTTGCAACGCGTTGCCAAGGTTGTTGTACGCCTGCGCATAGCCGGGGCGCAGCTCGATCGCGCGCGCGCAGCTCTCCATCGCAGCCGCCGGCTCGCGCGCGTCGCGCAATGCATTGCCGAGGTTGTTGTGCGCCTCCGGATAGTCCGGCCGCAGCGCCACCGCGCGCCGGTAGTGCGCGATCGCGTCGTCGAGCCGGCCGCTTTCGCGCAGCATGTTGCCCAGGTTGTTGAAGTACGACGCGTCCGGCCGCGCGACGAGCGATTGCTCCATCAGCGCAAGCCCCGCGTCGTACTGCTTCAGCTGACACGCCAGCAGCCCGAGGAAATGCAACGCATCCGGCTGGCCCGGCTGCGCGGTGAGGATCGCGTCGTACAGCGTCTTCGCTTCCGCGAGACGCCCCGCCTGATGATGCGCCAGCGCCGCCTGCAATGCCTGTCCTGTTCCGTCCATCTCGTCTGCTTTGCTCATTAGGAATGCGGATCGTGTCCGAAGTCGATCCGCCTGCCGCCGTGCCCGATCATCACGGCCGACGCCGCAATCCCATCGCGTGCTATCCCGACGACGGTGTCGCGCACGCGCCACCGGTCGGAATGACGATCGCGGCGGCCGGCGCGGTGTTCAGCGCGAGGGGCGCCATGTTCCGCTTGCCGCCGGCGTGGAAATGCCCACGCACGTCACGTCGTGAGCGGCCTCACACGGATGCGCCCGGCGCGGCTTCGACGTGCTGCGCCCACATGCCGTGCAGTGCGTCCTCGAAGTGGCGCGCGAAGCGGGGCGCGTCGCACAGCGGCGACGCGAGCACCTGCGCGCGCAGCGTCGTGCGCAGCGCCGCCAGCTCGGCGGGCTGGCCGACCTGCGCGACGGCCTTCGCGACATACGCGTCGTCGTCGTCCGCGATCCACTCGGGCAGTTGCGCCGAATGCAGCAGGCTCTCGGCGATGTGCGACAGGAAGCGCTCGCCGCGCCGGCACAGAACGGGCACGCCCATCCACAGCGCTTCGGCGGTCGTCGTGCCGCCCGGATACGGGAACGGGCTCAGCATCAGGTCGACGCGCCGGTACGCGGCCAGGTATTCGGCGCGCGGCGAGCGGCCTTCGAGGATCAGGCGCTGCGCGTCGATGCCGTGCGCCGCGAAGCGCGCGGCAAGCGCCTGCTGCTCGCGCGGATCGTCGAGATGCTCCGCCTTCACGAACAGCTTCGCGCCCGCGACCGATTGCAGCACGCGCGACCAGACCGCGACGACGTGATCGGTGATCTTAGCGAGCTTGCCGAAATAGCCGAAGGTCGGATGGCCGTTCGCGAGCATCGGCAGCGCGCCGACGTCGATCGGCTCGGCCGGCGGCGTGAAGCACAGATAGCTGTCCGGCAGATGCCACGGCCGCTCGGTGAAATGCGCGGCCTCGGCGGGCGGCAGCACGTGACGGTCGCCGATCACGTAGTCGATCGCGCGCACGCCGGTGCTCGCGAAATAACCGGGCCAGCTCGCCTGCAGCGGCGCCGGCTTCCACGCGAACAGCGGCAGGCGGTTGTAGACCGTGTGGCCCGCCGCGTCGAGCAGCACGTCGATGCGGTCCGCGCGGACACGCGCGGCCGCCGCTTCGTCGCTCAGGCCGGCAATGCAGGTCCACGTCGCGAAGGCCGGCTTGAGGCGGGCGGTCACGTCGTCCTCGACGTCGCGCGTCGGGTACGCATGCATCTCGATCCGGTTCGCGTCGAGATGCTTCAGCATGCTCTCGATGAAATAGCCGACCGGATGCGCCTTCAGGTCGCCCGACACGATGCCGACCTTGAGCGGCCGCCCGGCGCGGGCGGTCAGGTCGACGAGCCAGTTCGTCCACGGCGTCGCGCACCGCGTGACGACTTCGTCGTAGCGCGCGGCCTCGGCGAGATAGGTGTCGTGGTCGAACGCTTCGCTGCAGTGGCTCGCGAACAGCAGGTTGCTGCGCGGCTCCGGCAGTTCGGGGCGCAGCGCGACCGCGTGCCGGTAAGCCTCGAGCGCGGCCGGAATCTCGTTCAGGTCGAACAGCGCATTCGCAAGGTTGTTGTAGGCCTGGCCGTTGTCCGGCTTCAGCGCGATGGCCTGGCAGAACGCATCGACGGCCGCGCGGGCGTCGCCGGCGAGCCGCAGCGCGTTGCCGAGGTTGTTGTACGCATCGACGTAGTCGGGTCGCAGCTCGATGGCGAGACGGAAGCACTCGGCGGCGGCGGCGTGACGGTTGTCCGCCTGCATCACGTTGCCGAGGTTGTAGTAGTACATCGCGTCCGGCCTGACCTCGATCGCCGCCATGATCAGGTCGGATGCCTCCTGATAGCGCCCGTACTGATGGCCGATCAGGCCGAGGAGGTGAAGCGCGTCCGCGTGCCGGGGATCGGTGTCGAGGATCCGCCGGTACAGCGTCTCGGCCTCTTCCAGCCGGTCGGCCTGATGGTGCGCCAGCGCCTGTTCGATCGTGGCGGCGGCGGGGGAGGTGGGCATCATGAGCTATGTCGTCCTGGTAGCCAATACGGGATTCGAATCGCGGCCGGCACCGCTGCGTCGGCGCACGCCTTCGCCCGCGGACGCACGCACCGACGGTCTCCGACGTGTCCGAATTCTCCTCGCGCACGCCGCGTTCCAATTTGGCGAGCAGGTGCTGGAATTGGTCGCTATTCCTGCTACTGCATGCCGCACCCGCGGGCGCCCCGAATTCGCGCCGGACACCCGCGCATCCATCGAAATGCGGGGTGAAACCACCCGCTAATCCGACATTCGATCCTGGCGGCGCTCGATAGACTTGATCGCAGAAAGATGTCCGACTTGCGACGTTCGGACGGTTGCGCATTCCGATGCCACCGCGCCGACACGCGCTCGTCCGGTCACACCCTTTGTGCCTGGAGCCCTGTGTATGCACGAATCAGCGATCATCACCAACGCAGATGGCGATCAGCTCGCGGCGCGCCGCGAACTGTTCGACCTGATGCAGACCTACCCCGCGACGCGCGAGGAACTGGAACGGTCGCTCGGCCTGTTCGTGCGCGGCTCGCTCCTCGCACGCATTCTCGCGACCTTTGAGATCTATCAAAAAATCGTGCCGCTGCCGGGCGCGATCCTCGATCTCGGCACGTGGCGCGGGCAGACCGCCGTGCTGTGCGAGAACTTCCGCGCGATTCTCGAGCCGCTGAACTTCCAGCGCCGCATCCACGCATTCGATACGTTCACGGGCTACACGGGCTTCGCCGAGCACGACACGCGCGACCGCAAGCTGTTCTCCGACGGCACGTACTCGCTGTCCGGCGAGTACGCCGACCTGCTGCGCAAGCTGCTGAACCTGCACGAGCGCAGCAACGCGATGGGGCACGTGCATGACAAGCACCACGTGTGGGAAGGCGACTGCCGCGACACGCTGGCGGCGTTCGACGAAGCGCATCCCGGCGAGATGGTCGCACTTGCGTGGTTCGACCTGAACGTGATCGAGCCGACCCGGCACGCGTTCGACGCGGTGATGGAGCGGCTGGTGCCCGGCGGCGTCGTTGCGTTCTGGCAGCTCACCCGCGGCGGCCAGCTGCCCGCGGAAGGCGTCCATTACCTGCGCGACCTGCTCGGCAACCGTCCGCACCAGATCCACAAGGCGGCGGCCTATCCGTCGCTGTGCTACCTGTCGTTCCCCGAGGGTGGAGGCGCACGCAAATGAAAATCGCCATCCTCGGCAACGGCATTCTCGGCCTGATGACGGCCCGCGCATGGCAGCGGGCCGACCCGGGCGTCGAGCTCGTGATCGTCGGCCACGCGCATCGGCCCGGCTCGGCCACGCGCGCTGCGGCGGCGATGCTCAATTCGTTCACCGAGCTGGAAGGCGATTCGCTCGGCACGCCGATCGACCGCTTCAAGTTCGAGCTGAGCCGCGGCGCGACGGCGGCCTGGCCCGCCGTATTCGCTGAAATCTGCACGCCGGAGCGCGCGATCGCGCACGGCTTCGGCACCTTCGTGCTGAACAACGCGGCGACCGACGCGCTCGACGACGAGAACTTCGCGGCCATGCAGCGGTTCTGCCGCGAATTCGAGGAGCCCTGCGAGGCGGTCGATCCGTCAGGCATCCCGAACTATCATCCGGACCCGCGCTATCGCGCGCTGAAGGCGGTCTTCCTGAAGCGCGAAGGCTGGGTCAATCCGAAACAGTTTCTCGACGCGCTGACCGAGTCGGTCGCGCAAGCCGGCAACGTGCGCTTCATCGACGCCGAGGTCGAGCGGCTCGACACCGCGGCCGGACGCGTCACCGGGGCGCGCCTGTCCGATGGCAGCATGCTCGGCGCGGACCGCTTCATCCTCTGCAACGGCGCCAACGTGACGCGCGTACTGCAGGCGAGCCTGCCCGAGCTGCCGGTGCAGCGGATGTTCTACGGCGTCGGCATGTCGGTCGAACTGCAGAGCGCGGAGAACGTGCACACGCACTGCGTGCGCACGACCAACCGCGGCCTCGCGTGCGGTGTATATTCGGCGCCGCACGGGCCTGACCGGACCCTCGTCGGCGCCAGCAACTACATCAGCCCGGTGCCGCACGAGCACGGCCACGCCGGCAGCGCGTACACGCTGCTCAAGTCCGCGATGGACCAGATCAACACCCGCTTCTCGCGCGCGAGCCTGGTCAACGTCAACGTCGGCTGGCGGCCGACGACGTCCGACCTGTATCCGCTGTTCGGCGAAACCAGCGTGCGCGACCTGTGGATTCTCGGCGGCACCAAGCGCGACGGCTTCCACCTGTCGCCGGTGCTGAGCCGCGATCTCGTCGCGGCGATGCGCGGCGAGCCGATCGATCCGCGCTACGCGGAACTCGCGCCCGAACGCCCGCTGATCCGCAACATGACGCGCGAGGCCGCGATCGCGAAGACGGTACGCCATCAGATCAATGCCGCGTACCAGCACGACTTCGTGCCGGCGCGCAACCGCATGGTCGAACAGCTCCAGAACGCGATCCGCGCGGACCTGGAGGCGCTGCACGACAAGCTGGGCGCAACGGACTGGGGCATTCCGCCCGAGCTCGTCGACATGTACCGGTACGGCCACATTCCGGCATGAGCGGTGCAACCATGAACCGCGACGCGAAGCGGGTGGCGATCGTCCAGTCCAACTACATTCCGTGGAAGGGCTACTTCGACCTGATCGCCGCCAGCGACGAGTTCATCCTCTACGATGACGCGCAGTACACGCGCCGCGACTGGCGCAACCGCAACCAGATCAAGACGCCGCAGGGCGTGCAATGGCTGAGCGTGCCGGTGAAGGTGAAGGGCAAGTATCACCAGTCGATCCGCGAAACCGAGATCGACGGCGCCGACTGGGCTCCGCTGCACTGGAAGGCCCTGCAGCAGAACTACGCGCGCGCGCCGCACTTCGCGCGCTATGCGGACGAGCTCGAAACGCTCTACACCGGTCGCACCTACGGGATGCTGAGCGAGCTGAATTTCGCGATGCTGACGTGGGTCCTCCGGCAACTGGAGATCGGCACGCGCGTGTCGTCGACGTCGGACTATGCGCTGCACGGCGACCGCACCGAGAAGCTGCTGAACCTGTGCGTGCAGGCGGGCGCGACCGAGTATCTGTCCGGCCCGGCCGCGCGCAGCTACCTCGACGAGAACCTGTTCGCCGATGCCGGCGTCGCGGTGCGCTGGTTCGACTATCCGACCTATCCCGAGTATCCGCAGCAGTGGGGCGACTTCGTCCACGGCGTGACGGTGCTCGACGTGCTGTTCAACTGCGGTCCCGAAGCGCGCCGGTACGCGCTGACCTCGAAAGACTGAGGTGATGTCCATGAGCGAATCCCGGCATGCGAGCCTGCTGGAAGAAGTGGCCGCGTACTACAGCGCGCGGCTGGCGGAGCACGGCGCGACCGCGCGCGGCGTCGACTGGAACGGCGAAACCGGCCAGTTCCTGCGCTTCGAACAACTGACGAAGATCCTGCCCGCGTCCGGCGGCCACTCGGTGAACGACATCGGCTGCGGCTACGGCGCGCTGGTCGATTTCCTGAAGGCGCGTGCGCTGCCGGACGGCTTCGCGTATGCGGGCTACGACATCTCGTCCGACATGGTCGACGCCGCGCGGCAGCGCTACCGCGACGACGCGAACGTCGCGTTTCATGTCGGCGCAGTGCCGCAGGCCGCGTCGGACTACGGGATCGCATCGGGCATCTTCAACGTCAGGCGCGGTCACGGCGACGACGCGTGGCTCGACTACATCCACGCGACGCTCGACACGCTGCACGCGACGAGCCGGCTGGGCTTCGCGTTCAACTGCCTGACGTCGTATTCCGATCCGCCGTTCATGCGCCCGGACCTCCTGTACTACGCGGACCCGTGCGCGCTGTTCGATCGCTGCAAGCGCCGCTATTCGCGCCACGTCGCGCTGCTGCACGACTACGGCCTGTACGAATTCACGATTCTCGTCCGCAAGGACATCTGAGCGGCGCCGCGCGCGAGCCGCGCGGCCAAACGTCCCCCTTACCGCGGAGCCTGACCATGTTCGGCCCACCCAATCTCGACTGCATTCCGTTCGGCCGCCCGTTCGTGGTCGGCAAGGAGCTCTACTACATCGCGAAAGCGGTCGAGCAGGGCGGCCTCGCCGGCGACCAGGCGTTCACGAAGCTCTGCCACCGCTGGCTGGAAGCGCGCGTCGGCTGCCAGCGCGCGCTGCTCACGCACTCGTGCACGGCCGCGCTCGAGATGGCCGCGATCCTCGCCGACGTGCAGCCCGGCGACGAAGTGATCATGCCGTCCTACACGTTCGTGTCGACCGCCAACGCGTTCGTGCTGCGCGGCGCGACGCCGGTGTTCGTCGACATCCGCCGCGACACGCTGAACCTCGACGAGACGCAGATCGCCGCCGCGATCACCCAGCGCACGCGCGCGATCGTGCCGGTGCACTACGCGGGCGTCGCATGCGACATGGACGTGATCGGGCAGCTCGCGGCGGACCACGACCTGTGGGTGATCGAGGACGCCGCCCAGGCGCTGCAGTCGACGTGGAACGGCAAGCCGCTCGGCAGCCTCGGCCACCTCGCGTGCCTCAGCTTCCACGAGACCAAGAACGTGATCTCGGGCGAAGGCGGCGCGTTGCTGGTCAACGACCCGCGCCTCGTCGAGCGCGCGGAGATCATCCGCGAGAAGGGCACCAACCGCAGTCAGTTCTTCCGCGGGCAGGTGGACAAGTACACCTGGGTCGACGTCGGTTCGTCGTTCCTGCCGGGCGAGCTGATCGCGGCGTTCCTGTACGCGCAGTTCGAGCACGCGGACGTGATCACCGCGCAGCGGCGCGCGACCGTGCAGCGCTATCAGGATGCGCTGCAGCCGCTGCACGCGGACGGGCTGATCGAGCTGCCCGCGATTTCGCTCGCCGAGCGCGGCAACGGCCACATGTTCTATTTCCTCGCACGCGACCTCGCCGAACGCACCGAGCTGCTGCAGCAGATCCGCGCGGTGGGCGTGAACGCGGTGTTCCACTACGTGCCGCTACACAGTTCGCCGGCCGGCCAGCGCTACGGGCGCTGCGGGTCCGGCATGGCGGTGACGGACCTCGTCGCCGACCGGCTCGTCCGGCTGCCGCTGTACCACGACATGACCGAAGCCGAACAGGATCGCATCCTCGACGTGGTCTTCAATTTCTACCGCACCCGATAACGATGACGACTCCCCAACCTCGCTCGGCGCACGGCAGTTCGCGCATCTTTACGCGACTCGACCACCCGTACTACATACACGCGCCGAATTTCCGGCAAACCTCCGGCGGGATCCGCGCGATGCACTACCTGTGCCACGTGCTGAACCTGCTCGGCCACGAAGCGTACGTCTGCACGCCGGTCGTGCATCCTGAGCTGCGCACGCCGCCGCTGACCCACGACATCGTGCAGGCGCACGCCCGCGCGAATCGCAGCCCGATCGTCGTCTATCCGGACGTCGTCGCCGGCAATCCGTTCAACGCGCGCTGCGTCGTGCGCTACCTGCTGGCCGAGCCCGGCCGCATCAACGGCGAACCGATCAGCCTGCAACCGAACGACCTCATCTTCACGTTCGGGCCGTCACTGGTACCCGAAGATTGGAAGGCGGACCTGCTGCGCATGCCGCTGGTCGACACGCGCATCTTCAATAGCGACGGTGTCGACGATGCCCGCCGCAACGGCACGGCCGTCTTCATCAATCGCCACCTGCGGCGCGGCGGCACGCTGCATCCGGTCACCGCCGAGTCGATCGAAATCTCGACCCGCGTGCCGGAACGTTCGGCGCACGAACTCGCGGCGCTGTTCCGACAGGTCGAGTGCGTGTACATGTACGAATGGTCCACCGCCGTGTTCGAAGCGCTGCTGTGCGGCTGCCCGGTCGTGTGCATCATGAATGACGCGTCGCTGTCGGAGCCGACCCGGTGGGTGATGGACGGCAAGGGCATCGCGTGGGGGCTCGACGAACACGAGATCGCCCACGCGAAGGCCACCGTTCACGAAGCGCGCAGCGTCTACCTGAAGGAAGAGGAAACCTTCTGGCAGCAGTTGCGGAACTTCGTCGAGCGGACCCAGGCCCACGCGGACAAACTGGATGCGCAGGCCGTCGCGACCGCCGCCGCCCAGGGACAGCCCGCGTCCGCGCCGCGCTCGTGCATCGCGGTCGTCACCGCCGAACCGGCCGACCACGCGCGCACCAGCCTGCGCTTCGCGCAGCCGTTCGCGCGGCTGGACCGCGAATGGGCGCTGACTTTCCCTGTCACGCAAGCCGGCATCGATCCCGACGCGCTGCAGCGCGCGGACCTGATCGTGCTGCAGGGCGACACGCCGGGCCTGCTGTCCCCCGCCACGCTGGAACACCTGTTCTCGCTCGGCAAGCCGGTCGTCCTCGAGATCGACGCGCCGCTCGACACGCTGCTCGCCGACATTCCCGGCGCGACCGACAACGCGCGCCGCAAGGCGGGCATCCGCAGCGCCGTGCAGCGCGCGCATGCGCTCGTCGTGCCGTCGGAAGCGCTGGTGCGGCAGTACCGTCATGTCAACGCATCGGTCCACGCGCTGCCGACCGGCGTCGATCTCGAGCGTCTGCACCGCGCGGCGCCCGGCGTGCGCGACCACGTGAACCTCGCGGTTTCCGGTACCGGTCTCGACGGCGTGCGTCTCGAGCAGGTCCGCCAGGCGCTGGCCGAACTCCGCCGCCGGTTTCCGGGGAAGCTCCGGGTGTCGTTCGTCGGCGCGGCGCTGCCGGCCGGCTGGGACCGCGAACCGGATGTCACGCTGATCGCGGAGCCTGCCCCTTACGACAGCTACGCCGACGCGCTGAAGCGCGCGGACCTCGACATCGCGCTAGTCGCGGCGCCGGTCACGTTGCGCGACGATGCGCCGCCGCGTGCATGGCTCGAATCCTCGGCGGCCGGCGCGGCCACCGTGCTCGTCGCCACGCCGGCGCAAGGCTGCCCGGTTGTCCACGGCCGCACGGGCTGGCTCGTCGCCGACACCACCGACGCGTGGATCGACGCGATCGCGCACCTGATCGAGCATCCGCAAACCCGCGCGCAACTCGCCGCGGCCGCGCAGGATGCGATCCGCGCGCAGCACGACATCGGCCGCAACGCCGCGCGCCACGGTGCGCTGTACGCGCGGCTGCTGGCGGAGAACCGGACGCTGGCGCCCGTCGCCGCGACTGCGGACGCCGCACCGCGCCGCAAGCGCCTGATCGTGTATTCGATCGATCCGGACGCATGCGCGTCGTCGCGAATTCGCCTCACGCTGCCGTTCGGTCTGCTGAACGACGAATGGGAACTCGTCCCGGGCTTCCGGGACG
Source organism: Burkholderia sp. AU33423 (assembly GCF_002223135.1). Lineage (NCBI taxonomy): Bacteria > Pseudomonadati > Pseudomonadota > Betaproteobacteria > Burkholderiales > Burkholderiaceae > Burkholderia > Burkholderia sp. AU33423. The sequence goes on along the minus strand of NZ_NKFH01000002.1, from coordinate 196,958 downwards.
GCCAGATCGACAGCAGCGCGCTGGCCACGGCCGACGCCATCCTGCTGCACCGGCTGACGCCCGGCATGCTGACGGGCAACGACCTGTATACGATCTTCAGGCATGAAAAGCCGGTGATCTACGAGACCGACGACCTGCTGACCGACCTGCCGGCCACGCATCCGCTCGCCGCGCAAGGCGGGATGGCCCGCGCGGGGATCGAGCTCGTGCTGCGCAACGCGGACGCCGTGATCGTATCCACGCCGTACATCGCCAGCCGCTACCGGCTGTCGCACCCGCGCGTTCACGTGCTGCCCGACAGCGTGGACTTCGACCGGTTCTACCGCCCCGTGGCGGCGCGCGGCGACGACTGCGTGACGATCGGCATCGCCGGCGCGTCGCTGCGCGCCGACAACTTCGCGCTCGTCGACGCGGCGCTGCAGGCGATCTGCGCGCGCCATCCCGGCAAGGTCAGGGTGAGTTTCGTCGGCGCGGACCTCCCGCCGGGCTGGGCCGGCCACCCGGCCGCCGGGTGCGAGCCCGAGCTTCACGACTACGACGCGCACGCACGACGCCTGCCGGAACGACGCTGGGACATCGCGCTGCTGCCGCTCGCCGACCACGACTACAACGCCGGCACGAGCACGATCCAGTGGCAGGAATACGCGGCGGCCGGCATCGCCTCGATCGTCAGCGACCGGCCGGCCTATCGCTTCGCGCTGCACGACGGCTGCGACGGCCTGCTGGCCCCGGATGCGCCGCAGGCCTGGGTCGACGCGCTCGACCGGCTGATCGCGAACCCGGCGTTGCGCCGCGGGCTCGCGCGCACGGCGCAGGCGAAGGTCCGCAAGCATCACGCGCTGCAGCAGGCGCTGCCGCGCTATCGCCATGTGTATCAGCAGTGCATCGACAAAGGCGCTGTCGGCACCCCGCCCGGCCGGCCGGATGCGCCGATCCCCGGCGCGCTGATCCTGGACGCCGAGGGTGACCTAGACAAGGTCCGGCTGAGCCTGCAGGAAATCGCAAGGCGGCCGGAACAGGATCTGCTGGCGGTCGTGGTGACCTCGTCGCAGGCGCCGCTGCCCGAATGGACCGACAAGGTGCGCTACCTGCACGCGCCCGCGCACGAGTACACGGCCACCGTCGAGCAGCTCTGCGCACTGCCGGCGTTCGACTGGACGCTGATCGTCGAGGCGGGCGACGGGCGTGCCGCGCAGGCACGCACGCCCGCCGATGCCGCGATCGCGTAGTTCGGCGGGCGCCGTGCCACCTGCCTGACGCTGGCGGCCCGGCGCGCTATCGCGGCAGCGCGCCCTGTGCTCAGTTGCTCGAACAGCCGCCGCAACTGCTCGAGCTGCATGAGCTCGACGAACTGCACGAACTCGAACTGCTGCTGTCCCCGGCGTCCGAGTCGAACGAACCGCTCGACCCGCCGGTTTGCACGGCAACGGGCGGCGGTGCCATCAGCACTTTCGAATGCGCGGCCCACACAGTGCTGGCGAGCGCGCCGGCGCCGAACAGCGCGGCCGTCCACAAGAGCCCGTCCGGCGTCGCGCGGTCACCCCGGCGTTGGTCGCGGTGCTCGTCGAGCGCCGCCTCGCCGCTGCGCGTCATGCCGCCGCACCCGAAGCCGGGCAGGCGTCCGACCATGAAGTGGTACGCGACCATGAACGCCGCCATGACAATCATCAGCAGCAGCACGGGCCGGCCGCGGCTCAGGCCGACCGCGAGCTTCGCCGCGCCCGCGCCGAACACGAGCAGCAGGATCGCGCGCGCGGCCATCCGCGTCGCCCGCATCTCGCCCGGCGCCCAGAGCCAGCCTTTGCGCTGCAACGCTGCGGCGCAGTCGGCTTCGCGCCACGCGAGACGCTGACGAAACGCGTGGCAGCTCGTCTCGCCACCGGGTTGCCGCCTCAGCCATTCCCAGTCGGCGCCATACGCGCCTGCGTGTCGCGGATCGTCGATCCGCACCCGCGCGCCGTGGACCTTGCTCATCCGCAGCTCGATCGCACCGGCATGCGCGAGCGACAGCATCGCGACCTGCGCCATTCGCGCACCGCCGCCCGCGAGATACGCCGCTTCCTCCGCGCTCAGGTCGGGTGACGATTCGGGGGCGCGCGGTCCCCACGCACGGTGGCGGTATTCGATCCACTGCAGGCCGGCGATCAGCAGCAGCGCGGCGACGCAAAGCGGCACGTAGAACAACCCGAGAAAGTCCGGCCCCGAGAAGTCCAGCACATTGAAATCGCTCGCGCTCGCGCAGGTCGCCGCGACGCTGATCGCCGCCGTCGGCCACGCGAACTTCGCGAAGCGCCGCCAGCGTCGCGGGCGCGCGGCGGGCTCGCTCGACGGGCCGTCGCGCAGTTCTGCGCGCTGCACCGGGGCGTCGGCGAGCACGGCCGGCTCGGCCACGGGGCGCGGCCAGATCGCTTCGGGCGGCTCGCAGCCGAACAGCCGGCGATAGCTGTCGAGCGTGTCGCGATAGCGCTGCGCGTACACGGCGGCCTCGTCCGGCGCGCCCGTGCCGGGCATGTGATGCAGCCGCGCGCGCAGCACGCCGGCGCAGAAGACGTCCCAGTATTCGAGCGTGTACTGCAGGTGGAAATGCCACGCGGCATCGACTGCGACCGACGGCGTGACCGGATGTCCGGCCGCCTGCGCGAGAAACGCGAAGCGCTTGTATTCGTCGATCACGGCCAGCGCGTGCGCATGCGACCAGCCTTCGGCTTCGGCAAGGCGGAGGCTGTACGGCAGCGGCGCGGTCGGGTCGTCGGGGGAATAGGCGTGCAGACGCGCGAGCAGCGCCTGCTGCGCATCGGTCAGCGCGCGGGCATCGACTGCGGTCGAGGTAGACAGGATGGCAGCCATCGGGAGTCGGCGCGATGCGCGGACGGCCGCCGCGATCGTCGCTTGGAGTGTCGTTGCGGGCGATTCTCGCACAACGGCGAGGCAACCCGACATCGGCACGCCGGCTGTCCGGGCGGCCGGCGCGTTCGCCGGCCCGCGCGTCAGAAATCAAGCTGCGCCAGCGTGATGCCGAGCGCGGCCGCGATCTTCCTGCGCACCGACTTGCGCAGCTTCTCGCGTTTTTCGCGTTTTTCGCGTTTCGCGTAGTCCGAGCGACTGATGCCGATCCGCTGTGCAACCCCTGCCTTCGGAGTTTTACCTACGTTCCTCCCGCCCTTGCCCGGCAAGGGCTCGACACGCGTCGCACAGCGCAAAACCAAGGCTGCACAAGGTCAATCAAGGCCGCCCCGGCTCACGCCAGCTGCAATCCGGCTGCACGGCTCGTGCCGCACCCGCCCGTGACGTGCCCATCAAGCACCCATCAAGCACTCCCCACGGACAGCGTAAGGCCCGATGCCCGTCGCGACACGCGCCGCGCTGCGTCTCCGCACAGGCCACGCATGCGTGTCGTTGAACGCCGCCCGGCGAAGCTCGACCATGGGAACCCTCTCCACTGCCTTACTGCCCGGGACCTCGCCATGGCAAGCAGCACGACATCGACAAGCCTCCACCCCGCGCCGGCCGGCGACTGCGACGCGCTCCCGCATCGGGAGCGCCGGCCATGATCGTGCGCACCTTGCAGGGCGACACCGTCGACGCGCTGTGCTGGCGCCACTACGGCCGCACGGACGGCACCGTCGAAACGGTGCTCGAAGCCAACACCGGGCTCGCCAGCCTCGGCGTCGTGCTGCCGGCCGGCACGCCCGTCCATTTGCCGCCGCTCGACACCGCCACGCGCGCCCGGCCGTTGCTGCAACTGTTTGACTGACCCTGGAATCGCCCGCATGGCCGAACCGAACCTCACCACCGCCGCGATGCTGTCCGCCGCGATCGGCGTCGCCGGGCTCGCGCCCGGCATCGACGGCAACGCGCTAATCGGCGCGTTCACGGGCGCCGCGCTCGTGGTCGTCACGTCGAAGGAAATCGGCGTCGCACGGCGCGCCGCGTACCTGCTGATCTCGCTCGTGATGGGCTATCTCGCCGCGCCGGAAATCGTCGGCGCCACCCCGATCCATTCGACGGGCGTCGCCGCGTTCTTCGCGGCCGCGCTCGTCATCGCCGTCACGCTGCAACTCATCGAACGGGTCAAGACGCTGGACCTGCTCGCGCTGTTCCGCAAGGGGGGATGACATGCCGCTCCCGCTCGTGCTGATCGCGCTCTGCGCCCACGTCGCCGTGCTCGTGCGCGTGCTCACCTACCGGCGCAACGGCGCGCGGCACCGGCATCGCGCGTCCTGGTTCGCCTGGATCGTCGTGGCGGTCGCCGGCGGCGCATCGATCGAATTGCTGCTGCATGCCGGCTCCGTCGGCTTCTTCGAAACGGCGACCGCCGTCCTGCTGGCGATGTCCGTCTGCGGCACGCGCGGCAACGTCGCCCGCCTGCTCAGGAGTGAATGAATCATGAAGACCCGCCGCCTCGGCGACCACGGCGACGACGTCGGCCTGCTGCAACGCCGGCTGATCCGCGCCGGCTATCCGGTGCAGGTCACGCACCTCTACGACGCGGCGACCGAAGCCGCCGTGATCGCGCTGCAACGGAACACCGGCCTCGTCGACGACGGCATCGCCGGCCCGAAGACCTGCGCCGCGCTGGCCACCGGCCGGCGCGATCCGACCCACCTCGCGCTCGCCGATCTCGAACGCGCCGCACGCACGCTCGACGTGCCGCTCGCGTGCATTCGCGCGGTCAACGAAGTCGAGTCGCGCGGCGCCGGGTTCCTGCCCGACGGCCGGCCCGTGATCCTGTTCGAACGCCACGTGTTCTGGAAGCGGCTGCAGGCACGCGGCATCGATCCCGCACCGTTCGCGGCGCGGCAGCCGGACATCGTGTCGCGCACACGCGGCGGCTATCGCGGCGGCGCCGCGGAATACACGCGTCTCGCGACGGCCGAGTCGATCGATGCCGGCGCCGCGTGGGAATCCGCGAGCTGGGGCGCGTTCCAGGTGATGGGCTATCACTGGGCGCGCCTCGGCTATGCCGGCATCGACGAATTCGTCGCGTGCATGGAAAGCGGCGAAGCCCGGCATCTCGACGCCTTCGTCCGTTACATCGCGGCCGACGACGCGCTGCGCCGCGCGCTCGCCGCCCGCCAGTGGGCCGCATTCGCACGCGCGTACAACGGCCCCGACTACGCGGCGAACCTCTACGACGTGAAGCTCGCGCGCGCCTATGACCGCTATGCGTCGCAACCGGCCGCGTCGACGCTGGGCGGATCCGCATCGGCCGGCGCCCCGTCCGCCGCATGAACGGGCTCGCCGCGAAATTCGCCGCCTGCATCGCCGCGCTTGCCGCGTGCGCCGCCGCGGCGCTATACGTGCACGCGCTGCGCGCCGACCTGGGCGCCGCACGGCAGCAAATCGTCGACGCACGACAGGCGCTTGCCGGGCGCGACGACGTCATCGCGCGCATGCGGCAGGACACCGCCGAGCGCGCCCGACAGCAGGCCCGGCTCGACCGCTCGCAGGCCGCGATCGCATCGAAGCTCGACGCCACCCGACTTGAAAACCGGAGATTGACCGATGAAAACGCCACGCTTCGCGCCTGGGCTGGCACTCGTCTGCCTGACGACGTTGTCCGCCTGCAAGCCAATCCCGCTCTCACCGGCGCCGACGCTTACGTCGAATACGTGCCAGGCAGTGAGCCCCTGCACGCTGCCGATGCTCGCGCCCCGCACCAACGGTGAGCTCGACGCCGCGCTCACGCTCGCGAAGGCCGCGTGGGCGACCTGCGCGGCGCAGGTCGACATGATCGCGGCATGCCAGGCCGGCACACCCGCAACCCGCCACGGAGCGCATCCGCATGATTAAGCCAGACAGCCTGCGGCGGGCGCTCGTCGCCGCCATCCCGTCACTCGGAACCGAACCGGGCGCGCTGACCGTGCTCGTCGAGCAAGGATCGATTGCGACCACCGGCACGCTGACGCCGTCGTTCGAATACCGGTACACGGCCCACGTGCTCGCGACGAATTTCTCCGGCGACACGGATCCGGTGTTCGTCGCGATCGTCGAATGGGTCCGCAAGAACCAGCCGGATCTCGTGACGAATCCCGCCGCACGCACGAGCGGCATCACCTTCGAGGTCGGCGTTCGCGACTCGGCGGCAGTCGACCTGTCGATCCGGCTGGCGCTGACGGAAAGCGTCAACGTCGCAACCGGGCCGGACGGCCGGCACGTGATCACCCACGTCGACGACACGCTGGTCGATCCGGCCAACACGCTCACCTGGGTCGCGCTGCCGCAGATCAGGTAAGCCCGGTAAGCCCACCTTCACGCACACGGCATCGGAGTCGCGTGCGGTCGAGAGAACGCCGTGCGCCGTGAGTGCGCGGTGTTCCGCAACATTCAATCGTCCCTGCATCGGCTGCGCGTCGCAGCCGGCCATCTCGTTTCGGCCGCCTCGTTTCGCCCACCGCAACGAATCCGCACGCCGCGATCGCAACGCCGATCGGCCGCTTCCCCGCTCGCGCATTGCCGTCGAATCAGCCGGTGCAGGCGATGCGAGCTGCATTGACAGCATCACCCGTGGCGGCACCTCCATGTGCCCCTTGCACCAACGTCCCGTCTATGCGGCTCTCCGCCGCGACACCCCCATCTGCATTTCGTCGCCACGCAACCCGTCGCACCTCCGCCGAGTCGCCGCTGCGCCGTCGATCCGCTCACGCATTCCAGCCTCGCAACCCCATCGCCAGGGCGCACGACGCCATCCTCACGCTGACCGGTGATGCGATTCTCGACGCGCGCGTTCATGCCGGCATCCGGTGCGCGCTGTCCTCGTTGCGACGACACAGGCCATCGCTCGCGCCCTGGCTGCCGGACCGTCACCATGGCTGCATGGACGCAAATGAAATTCAACGGCAGGCACGCAACGCGGTGCGCAAAGGAACGATCCTCGCGGTCGACCATGCGGCCGCGTTGTGCCGCGTCTCGGTCGGCGACGCCGACTCCGACGGCAGCGGCCTGCAGACCAACTGGATTCCGTGGGTTGCCGGCACCGCCGGCGGCACGCGCGACTGGCTGCCGCCGACACCGGGCGAACAGGTCGTGCTGCTCTGCCCGATGGGCGATCCGGCGCAAGGCGTCGCGCTGCGCGGCGTCTATTCGAATGCCGCACCGGCCCCTGCCTCGAGCCCGGACACCCACGCACGTGTCTATCCCGACGGCGCGAGCATCACGTACGACCACGCCGCGCATGCGCTCACGGCCGAGCTGCCCGCCGGCGCGACCGTGCGCATCGTCGCGCCGGGATCGGTCATCGTGCAGACCCGCGACGCCACCGTGAAGGCCGAGCGCATCACGTTCGACGCGCCGCAGACGACCTGCACCGGCGCGATGACGGTCAAGGGCCCGTTCGCGTTCGAATCCGGCATGACCGGCACCGGCGGCACCGGCGGCGGCGCCACGATGCAGATCGACGGCGCGGCCACCTTCACCCGCGAAGTGAAATCCCAGGGCATCAGCCTCCCGCATCACACGCATCGCGAACAAGGCGATGGACAACTCGTGAGCGCACCGCAATGAAAGGCATGAACGCGAACACCGGCCGCTCGATCTCGGGCCTGGACCACTTCTACCAGTCGATCGGCAGGATCGTGACGACGCCGCTCGCGTCGTGCGTGAAACGCCGCACGTTCGGATCCGAGCTGCCCGACCTGATCGACGCACCCGGCAACGGCACCGTGCGCACCCGGCTGTACGCGGCCGTCGCGACGGCGCTCCTGCGCTGGGAGCCGCGCCTGACGCTCACCCGCGTCGTGCTCGCCGCCGACGACGCGAATGCGGCCACCGGGTCGGTCTATCTCGACATCGAAGGCTGGACCGGCGAGAACGGCACGGCCGTATCGACCCGCGTGCCGATGACGAACGGGAGCCCGGCATGAGCGTGACGCCGATCGACCTCTCGCAGCTGCCGTCACCCGACGTCGTCGAAACGATCGACTACGAAGCCCTGCTTGCCGCGCGCAAGGCACGCTTCGTGTCGCTCTACCCGGCCGACGAACAGGCCGAGATCGCCGCGACGCTCGCGCTCGAATCGGAGCCGGTCGTGAAGCTGCTGCAGGAAAACGCGTACCGCGAGATCGTGCTGCGGCAACGCGTGAACGACGCCGCGCGCGCCGTGATGCTCGCCTACGCGGTCGGCACGGACCTCGATCATCTCGCGGCGCTGTTCGGCATCCGGCGCCTGACGATCACGCCCGCCGATCCGGAACACAACGTCGCGGCGGTCATGGAAAGCGATACCGACCTGCGCGCCCGCACGCAGCTCGCGCCGCAGAGCCTGTCCGTCGCCGGCCCCGAAGGCGCGTACGTTTCGCACGCACGCAACGCGGACGGCCGCGTGCTCGACGCGTCGGCCGTCAGCCCGGCCCCGTGCGAAGTCCTCGTCTCGGTGCTGGCGCGCGATGGCGACGGCACGGCGGACCCTGCACTGATCGCCGCGGTGGCGGCCGCGCTGCAGGCCGACGACGTGCGGCCGCTGACCGACAAGGTCACGGTGCGCGGCGCGGAAATCCTGCGCTACCAGGTGCGCGCGCGGCTCGTGTTCTTCGCCGGGCCGGATCGCGCGGTGGCGCTCGCGGAAGCCAACCGCGCGATGAAGAAATACACCGAATCCATGCACCGCCTCGGGATGGAAGTCACGCTCGACGGGATCTACGCGGCCGCCCGCGCGGCCGGCGTGCAGAAGGTGATCCTCGAAAGCCCGTCGGCCGGCCTGCCGGCGACGAAGCAGCAGGCGCCGTATTGCACCTCAATCGAGCTGATCGACGGCGGGGTGTACAGCAATGAATGACGTCCTCCCGCCGAATGCGACGCGGCTCGAACGCCGGCTCGCCGCGACGAACGCGCGCATCGACGACGTGCCGACGCCGCTCGCGACGCTGATGAACCCGGACGCGATCCGGTCCGACCTGCTGCCGTGGCTCGCGTGGCACCTCGGCGTCGATGCGTGGAAGGACTACTGGCCCGAGTACGTGAAGCGTGCCCGGGTCGGCCAGGCGATTCCGATCGCGCGCCGCAAGGGCACCGCCGCCGCGGTGCGCGAAGTCGTCGCGGCCTTCGGCGGAAACATCGTCCTGCGTGAATGGTTCGAGCAGCGCCCGCCGGGCCGGCCCGGCACGTTCGACCTCGTGATGACCGTCAGCGGCCAGGAAGGCAACCCGCCGACCGCCGAATACGTCGCCGACATCCTCGCGGAAATCGACCGGACCAAGCCCGTACGGGCGCACTACACGTTCACGCAGGGCTTCGAGATGCGGGGCCGACAACCGGTCGGCGCCGCCGCGCGCGTGGCGGCCTATCGCCGCCTGAACCTCACCGACTACTGATCGCACATGGCAACCCAGATCATCATCACCGACGCCGGCCGTGCCGCGCTCGTCGCCGCCGGCAACGGCGGCACGAATGCCCACCAGGTCGTGGAAATCGGCCTGGCGAACGCGCCGTTCGTCGCCGACAAGGGGCTCACGAAGCTGCCGAACGAGCTGAAGCGGATCCAGTCCTTCGGCGGCGCCAACGTCGCGCCGGACACGATTCATACGACGCTCAAGGACGACTCGACGGACCAGTACTCGCTCTATGGGTTCGGCCTCTACCTCGACAACGGTGTGCTGCTGGCCGCGTATGGCCAGACGACGCCGATCATGGAGAAGTCGCCGGCCGCGTTGCTGCTGCTGTCGTCCGATATGCAGTTCACGGCGATCGATGCGACGAAACTCGTATTCGGCGACGCGTCGTTCCTCAATCCGCCGGCGACCACGGAGCGGCAAGGCGTGGTCGAGCTGGCGACGCAGGCGGAAGTGAACGCGGGTGCGGATGATACGCGTGCAGTGACGCCGAAAACCGCGGCGTCGCGCTACGCGGCGTTGACCGGGGCGAGATTCACCGGGCCGGTCGTCACCGAGTTCGACGCGGGTCCGGATACCGCACACGTCACGATTCGTCCGCCGACCGGCAAGAACGGCCGGGAAAGCCGCGTACGCCTGCATGGCACGTTTGGAGGCAACCACGCCGATATCGGGACGCGCCTGATCGCGACGGTTCGGGCGGGCTTCGACAACGGGGCGTGGGGACGCGAGTACGTCGATCTGTGGGTCAACAAGACCGGCAACGACGCCGAGATAGACGCGAACCAGGCGCGCGCCCTGCGCATCGCGTACGGCGGCCGGATGCTCGTCGGCGACGTCAAGAATGACGACGGGAGCTCGCGGCTGCAGGTCGACGGCAACTCTCGCACGTATGGCACGAGCGTCTCCGGAGGCCAAGGCACCGTCAAAGCCTGGGTTTCTGCCGACGACGCCAATGGCTACTTCCGCACCGCAGGCAACGCAACCATCGGTTCGGAAAACGCCAACGGCTCCTGTGACATCGTCGCGGGCAATGCAGCGCGCGTTCGCGTGCTGCCGTCTGGTCGCATGTTGGTTGGGACGTCTGTTGATGACGGCCGCAACGTAATCCAGGCCGCCGGAAGTGCCTCGTTCAAGGGCGCGGTAACCTCGCGCGACATGGACGCCAACGGTGCGCATTTCCGAATGGTCTACGGCGACTACGGCGCCTTTTTGCGCAACGACGGTACAAACGTTTACTTGTTGTCGACCAAGAAAGGCGATCTGGACGGCCAGTGGAATGATTTCCGCCCGTTCGCCTGGTCGCTCGCCGACGGGACGGTCCGGATCAATGGCAGCGGGGCAATGACCTATATCGGCGGCGAACTTTCCGTCGGGATGAGCAATGCCGAAGCGCATATCAGGCTCGGCTCCGCCGCCGGATATATCTATGGCAACGCCGGATCGGTTGGCTGGTGGGGAGGTAATGCTGGCGCATTCCAGTATTTCTCGGAGGACCGAACTTTCCGGGTAGACGGCAAACCGGTATGGCACACCGGCAACCTCCCGAATCCGATCCAGTCGACCGGCTTCGCGATGTCGGCCGGCGCACAGATTCTCGCAGCCGAAGGCACGCCATCCGCGCCCGGCATTACGTTCATCAACGACGGCAAACCAGATACGGGCCTGTACCACATCAACGACGGCTCGTTCGGCGTGACCTGCAACTCGATCCCGCAGGTTTCGTTCACGCCGGGCGGCACCGTCTTCCAGACACCCGTGCAGGGCCCGACACCCGCAACGGGCGATCGCTCGAAGGCGCTCGCCACGACCGAATGGGTACTGGCAGCACTCTCGACGGCGACGGTCGGCCAGATCGTATTCGAGCCGCGCACGCTGCCGCGCGCCGGGTTCCTGAAAGCGAACGGCGTGCTCGTCAATCGTGCCGACTACCCCGCTCTTTGGGCCTATGCGCAGGCCAGTGGCACGCTCGTCTCGGACGATGAATGGCGCAACGAACGCTGGGGCTGCTTCTCCACCGGCGACGGCACGACGACGTTCCGCCTCCCGGAGCTGCGCGGCGAGTTCATTCGCTGCTGGGCAGACGGTCGCGACGACATCGATGCTCAACGCGGCATCGGCTCGTATCAAGGCGCCCAGAACCGATCGCACACACACGGCGCAAGCGCGGCCGCAGTCGGCGACCACGTGCACTCCGCGTGGACCGACTCACAGGGCTGGCACGGCCACCATGGCTGGACCGCCGGCGTAGGCGATCACCAGCACGTGTCGCCGTGGGGCGAGAACCCGTCCGTCTACCGCCCGCCATGGGGAACCTGGGGGTCCGGCAACACGGGCTCCGGCAGCAGCGACGGCGACAACGTGTGGGGGATGACGAGTCCGGCCGGGGGGCACAACCACGAATTCAACACCGAAGGCGCCGGCACTCACGGCCACAACGTCGGCATCGGCGGCGCCGGCAATCACAGCCACGCCATCACCGTCAACGCGGACGGCGGGAACGAAGCACGGCCGCGCAATATTGCGCTGCTCGCGATGATCCGCGCTTACTAACTCTCGGACTCCAATCTATGTTGATTCACCACTACAGCTCGCAGACCGGCGAATACCTGAGCAGCGGCCAGCCCGACGCCGATCCGCGCAACCCCGAACGCTGGCTCGTGCCGTCATGGGCGACGTTCGACGAGCCGCCGGCGCGCACGCCGACGACCTGGCCGTTCTATCGCGACAACGCGTGGACGCTGTTGCCGGACTTCCGCGGCCGCCTCTGCTATCGCACCGACACGGGCGAACCGGTCGAGATCGCGACTGCCGGCAAGACGCCCGACGAACTCGGCCTCACGACCGAACCGCAACCGTCGCCGCGCCACGCATGGATCAACGGCGCGTGGGCCGTTCCGGCTGCGCTGCTCGAACGCGAAAAACGCGACGCCGCGATGGCCGAGTTCGAGCGACGACTCGAAGCCGCACGCAAGGCGAACGCCGGCAAGGCCGATGCCTATGCCGCGGGCCTGCTCGACGACGAGGGCGTCTATTACTTCAAGGCCTGGTCGGCCTACCAGATGGCACTCGTTTCGGTCGTCCAGTCCGACACGTTCCCCGATGCGGTGACGTGGCCGACTACGCCGGCGCCGTACGTACCGCCTCCGCCTTCGCAGCCGGAACCGCAGCCGCAGCCGGAACCGAAGCCGGAGCCACAGCCGGCCCCCCAACCCCAGCCCGACGAGCCAAGCGCACCTGCAGCTCCGGTCGCGGACCCCGCGGCCTGATCCGCACGGGATTTCTCCCGTTCTCTTTCATCTGATCTGCACACACAGGAGCCACACACCATGCCGCAGGATTACCACCACGGCGTACGCGTCATCGAAATCAACGAGGGCTCGCGCCCGATCCGCACCGTGTCGACGGCCGTCGTCGGCATCGTCTGCACCGCGTCCGACGCCGATGCCACCGCCTTCCCGCTCGACACGCCCGTCCTGCTGACCAACGTTGTCGCCGCACTCGGCAAGGCCGGCACTAAAGGCACGCTGCGCCGCACGCTCGACGCGATCGGCCGGCAGACCAAGCCCGTCACGATCGTCGTGCGCGTCGCCGAAGGCAAGGACGCCGCCGAGACGGCGACCAACGTGATCGGCACGGTCACCGCCGACGGCAAGTACACCGGCATGAAGGCGCTGCTCGGCGCGCAGGCGCGCTTCGGCGTGAAGCCGCGCATCCTCGCGACGCCGGGCCTCGACACGCAACCCGTCGCCGCGGCGCTCGCGTCGATCGCGCAGTCGCTGCGCGCGTTCGCCTACGTATCGGCCAACGGCTGCAAGACGAAGGAAGAAGCCGTCACCTATCGCAAGCAGTTCAGCCAGCGCGAACTGATGGTCGTCTGGCCGGACTTCCTCGCGTGGGACGACACGACCAACAAGACCGTCGTCGTGCCGGCCACCGCGTACGCGGCCGGCCTGCGCGCGAAGATCGACAACGACACGGGCTGGCACAAGACGCTGTCGAACGTCGGCGTGAACGGCGTCACCGGCATCAGCGCCGACGTGTCGTGGGACCTGCAGGATCCGGCGACGGACGCGGGCTTCCTCAACGAGCAGGACGTGACGACGCTCGTGAACCGCAACGGCTTCCGCTTCTGGGGTTCGCGCACGTGCTCGGACGATCCGCTGTTCGCGTTCGAGAACTACACGCGCACCGCGCAGGTCATCGCCGATTCGATCGCCGAAGCGCAGATGGCCATCATCGACGGCCCGCTCAACCCGTCGCTGCCGCGCGACATCATCGAAACGATCAACGCCAAGTTCCGCGAATGGATCTCGCAGGGCTACCTGATCGGCGGCTCGGCCTGGTACGACCCGGAGCCGAACACGACCGACGTGCTGAAGTCCGGCAAGGCGTATCTCGACTACGAATACACGCCGGTTCCGCCGCTCGAAAACCTGATGCTGCGCCAGCGCATCACCGACCGTTACCTCGCCGATTTCGCCGCGCGCGTCAGCGCGTAACGACCGGCCTCACCAGGAGTCAAACACGATGGGTATGCCTCGCAAACTCAAGGGATTCAACCTGTTCCAGAACGGCGAGAACTTCGTCGGCCAGGTTGTCGAAGTCACGCTGCCGAAGCTCACGCGCAAGATGGAGGACTACCAGGGCGGCGGCATGAGCGGCCCGATCAAGGTCGACTTCGGGCAGGAAGGGATCCAGCTCGAATGGACCTGCGGCGGCTTCATGCGCTCCGTGCTCGGGCAATACGCGATCACGAAGCACGACGGCGTGCTGCTGCGCTTCGCCGGCGGCTACCAGTCCGAGGATTCGACCAACGTCGACGCGATCGAGATCGTGATCCGCGGCCGCCACAGCGAAATCGACCCGGGCACCGCGAAGTCGAAGGAAGACACCGCGTTCAAGGTCACGACCGTCGCCAGCTACTACAAGCTGTCCGTGAACGGCCAGGACGTGATCGAGATCGACTTCGTCAACATGATCGAGAAGGTCAACGGCAACGACCTGTTCGCGGCGCTGCGCAACGCGATCGGCCTGTAATCCGCCGCCCGGCCGGTCACGCCGGCCGGGCCCTTCCTCGCCCTTCCCCCCGCTTGATCACCGACAGGACCACCATGAATCCGATGCAACCCGACCCGGCCGCGAACGACTCGCAGGCCGATGCGTCCGCCGTCACCGCCGTCGCCGCGCCCGACCAGGACGATCCGGCCACCCACACGCTCGACACGCCGCTCGTGCGCGGCAACCAGACGATCACGTCGATCACGCTGCGCAAGCCGAAATCGGGCGAACTGCGCGGCGTATCGCTGTCCGACCTCGTCAGCCTCGACGTCGTCGCGCTGTCGAAAGTGCTGCCGCGCATCAGCTCGCCGATGCTGACCGAAGCCGACGTCGCCGGCATCGACCCCGCCGACCTCGTGCAGCTGGGAGGCATCTTCGCCGGTTTTTTAATGCCGAAGGCCGTGAAATCCCGACTGGCCTCCCAGACCGCGTAGAAGACCCGATGGCAGACATCGCGACGGTGTTCGGCTGGACACCGCCCGTGATGGATGCCTTCAGCCTGGCCGAGCTGATGGACTGGCGCGAGCGCGCCCGAGTACGCGCCGGCGCCCAATGAGCGAAACGATCGACGATGGACAACACCACGAAACTGCGCGTCATGTTCGACATGGTCGACAACATGACGAAGCCCCTGCAAATGATGCTGACCGGCAACAAGGGGCTGGCCGATTCGCTGCGGGCCACCCGCCGCGAGCTGGATGACATGGCGAAGACGCAGAAGCGCATCGGCGAGTTTCGCGAGATGCGCAAGGGCCTCGCCACGACGGCATCGGACCTCTCGGCGGCACGCGCACGCGTCGACACGCTCGCCCAGTCGCTGCGCGCGACCCGCTCGCCGTCGCAACAGATGATCAGTGACTTCAACAAGGCGCAACGCGCGGCCGAGAACCTGGCGTCCGCGCACCACTACCAGGCCGGCCGTGTGCAAGCCATGCGCACCCAGCTCGCCGGCGCGGGCATCGACACGCGCAACCTGTCGCGGGACGAGCGCAACCTCCGCGCGACGATGGCGTCGCGTGCGTCGATGATCGACGCGGGGGTGCGCGGGTACGACACCCGGCGCCAGCAGCAGGCCGATGCCCGGCGCGCCAGGATCGACGCACTGCGCGGCGTCGGCGAGAAGTGGGCGAAGCGCGGCGAGACGGTCAAGGGTGTCGGCAAGAACATGCTCGGCATGCTGTCCGATCCACTCGACGCCGCGAAGCAGGCCGAAAGCGAAACGCTGCGCATGCGTGCGGCGGGTGCGTCGGCCGACGCGGTGAAGTTCGCGCGCGCGCAGCAGGCCCCGGGGCTGTCGACCATCGACAACCTGAGCCTGATGCGCGAGTCGCTGTCGGCGGTGGGCGGCGACGAGCAACGCGCACGGGTCGTCATGCCTCTGCTCGAGAGCATGAAATTCGCGAACGAGGCGCTGTTCGGCAAGGAAGGCGCGAAGAAGAACGTCGACCAGATCATGAGCATGGTGAAGGTGATCGACCTGCGCGGCGGCACGAAGGATGACGCGGCGTTCCCCGCCGAAGCAAACATCGTGCAGAAGATGCAGACGGCGACCGGCGGCAAGGTCAGCGGCGACGAGTGGAACAACTTCGCCGAATCGGGTGGCAACGCGGCCAAGAAGTTGCGCACGGACGCGTTTTATTACCAGATGCAGCCGCTCATCGAAAAGCTGGGCGGCAAGTCGGCCGGCGCAGGCCTGGCCGCCCTGTCCGGCAGCGCGCTCGAGGGCAAGGCGTCCGCACTCGCCGCGCAACGGCTGGCGGCGCTGGGCCTCGTCGATCCGAAAGGGCTCACGCACCGGAAAAACGGTGCGATCGCCGGGCTCAAGCCGGGGGCGCTGGCGGGCAGCGACATGCTGCAGGCGTCGCCGCTCGAATGGCTTGAAAAGGTGCTGCTGCCGAAGCTCGCCGCCAAGGGCATCACGAGTCCCGACAAGATCAAGGCCGAGCTGGCGAAACTGTTTCCCGACAAGGCCGCGGGGAACCTGCTCACCACGATGTACGACCAGCGCGAGCAGATCCACGACACCGAGCGGCAGAGCGCCGCCGCCGACGGCATCACCGGCATGCGGGCGAAAGCCGCGGATTCAACCGCGGGCCGCGAGCTCATCGTCCTCGCGCAGTTGCGCGACCTGAAGCTCGAGATCGGCGAGAAGATCACGCCGATGTACAACGCGGCACTGGACGTCACGGCCACCGTGCTCGAGAAGATCGTGAAGTTCGTGCGCGAACACGGCACGGCCACCCGCATCCTCGCCACGGCGTTCGCCGGGCTGGGCGGCGTACTCACCGTCGTGGGCACGCTGGCAAGCGTCTTCGGCAACGTGCTCGGGACAGTGAACGTGCTCCGCTTCGCGACGTCGATGGTCAGCGCGTTCAGGCTCGTCGGGCAGGCATTCATGGTGCTCGGCCGGCTGGCGCTGGCGAATCCGCTGATGGCCGTGATCACCGTGATCGCGGGGGCCGCCATCTACGTCTGGCAGAACTGGGACACGCTCGGCCCGAAGTTCCTCGCGCTGTGGGAAGCCATCAAGGGCGCGTTCGGCGCGGCCGGCGACTGGATCACCGCGAAATGGGACGCCACCGTCGAGTGGGTGAAGACCGCGATAGGCGGCATCGGCGACTGGTTTGGCGACATCGGCACGCGCTTCCAGGAAATCGGCGCCAGCCTGGTGTCGGGGCTCGTCGACGGCATCAAGAGCCGCTTCGTCGCGGTGAAGGAGACGGTCGGCGGCCTGGGCAGTTCGATGCGCGACTGGGCCAAGGAAAAACTCGGCATAAAGGCTTCGACCACGCCCGACGACGCCACGGCCGGCGCCCCGTCACTCATGGCCCGCACCGCCGCCGCGCTCACGACCACCGCCGCGCTGGTCGGCCCGCCCGCATTCGCCGCGAGCCCCGCGATCGCCGCTGCCGCCCCGCTCGAGCGCTACAACCTGTCGCTCGACTACCGTGCACCGCTCACGGCGCCGGCCGCCGCTGCCGCCAGCGCCGCGCCCGCGAGCGGCCCCGTCACCATCAACATCGCACCGCCGCCCGGCGCCGACGCGGCCGAGATCGCGCGCATGGTGCGCGCCGAGCTCGAACGCGCCGAACGCGCGAAGGCGTCGCGCGCCGGCTCGCGCCTGTCCGATTGACCATTCGTTGAAGGAAACCCGCCCATGATGATGTCGCTCGACCAGTTCGTTTTCAGCCTGGCAACCACGCCGTACCAGGAGCTCCAGCGCCAACGCAACTGGAAGCACCGCACCAGCTCGCGCATCGGCGTGCGCGATGCGAGCCAGTTCACCGGCGCCGGCGACGACACGATCACCCTGTCCGGCATCGTCGCCCCCGACAACGGCATCGGCGAGATCGCGTCGATCGAGGCACTCGCCCGGATGGGCGACGCCGGCGACGCCTACGTGCTCGTCGACGGGAACGGCAACGTGTACGGCGCGTACGTGATCGACAGCCTCAACGAGACGGCCACGTATCACACGAAGGAAGGCATCGCCCGCAAGATCGCGTTCACGCTGACGCTCAAGCGCGTGGACGACGGCGTGCTAGCCGAGCCGCAGCAGGACGACGAAAGCGGAGCGGACGAGCAATGAGCACGCTGGAACGCAAGCCGGGCGATGCGCAGGCCCGCGCGGGTCGCGTGCAGCCGCAGGCCGACTATCGGATCACGCTCGACGGCCGCGACCTGTCGCGCCTGATCGCGCCCAACCTCATCAGCCTGTCGCTGTCGGAATCGCGTGCGGACGAGGCCGACATGCTCGACCTGGTGCTCGACGACGCGCGCGGCACGTTCGCGATTCCGAAGCGCGGCGCGAGCATCAAGCTGTCGATCGGCTGGGTCGGCGAGCCGCTCGTCGACAAGGGCGCGTTCACGGTCGACGAAGTCGAGCACGGCGGCGCACCGGACGTCATCACGATCCGCGCGCGCTCGGCATCGATGACGAAGGGCATGCACGAGCGCCGCGAGAAAAGCTGGCACCGGCAGACGATCGGCGCGATCGTGCGCACCATCGCGACGCGCCACGGGCTCACGGCCGCCGTCGACGCCACGCTCGCCGCGACGCGGATCGACCATGTCGACCAGACGCAGGAATCCGACATGTCGTTCCTGACGCGCCTCGCCAGGCGCTACGACGCGGTGATGACCGTGAAGGACAAGCGCCTGCTGTTCACGCCGATCGGCAGCGGCAAGACCGTCAGCGGCAAGCCGCTCGACGTGCTGGCCATCACCCGCGCGAGCGGCGACCAGCATCGCTACCACATCGCGCAGCGCGACGATTACACGTCGGTGCGCGCGCACTATCACTCGAACGGCAGCGCGCGGCGGCTGTCGGTGGTCGTCGGCGACGCGAAAGGCAAGAACGTCAAGGTGCTGCCCGAGGATTACGCGACGGAAGCCGAGGCCCGGGCGGCCGCGCAGGCCGACTATGCGCGCACGCAGCGCGGCCAGTCGACGCTGAGCTACACGCTCGCGCTCGGCCGGCCCGAGCTGTTTCCCGAAATGCCCGTCACCGTGACGGGGTTCAAGCCGGAAATCGACGAGACGCCGTGGCTCGTGAAGAAGGCGACGCATACGATCGGCGACGGCGGGTTCACGACCGCGCTCGAGCTCGAGGTACGCGACGCGCCAAAGAAGTCGGGGCGAACCGGCAAGCGCTGACGGGTGAAGTAACGGCCAGGGCCGCGATCGCAGGCACGCGATCGCGGTGGCGAATTCAGGATCTCGGTGGGCGGGGCGAGGCAGTGCGCGGGATGCGCGGCTCGGGTTCGACGCAGCGGCCGGAGCGAATGCCGGCCGGCGGGGATGAGAGGTGGTGCTTCAGCTCGATTGCTGACGCCCGCCGAGCGTCATGCGCGTGTCCCGCGCGTCGCCGCATTGCTGCAACGTGGCACGCGCATTGCGCAAATTGGCCATCGCCTGCAGCGCGGCCTCGAGCACCTGCCCGACCGACTGCATCGCGCTGTCGATCGCGGCGTGTGCGTCGGCCCGTTCGTCGTCGGTCAGGTCCTGACGATATCGCGGCGGGCCCATCGTCAATCCGCGCGTGTCCGCGCGGTGGTCGGCGTGCGCCGACGCGCCGATCGTCCCGATGTCGTGCTTCCTGTTGGTGTCCATTTTCCGGTCTCCGCAAACTCAGTCATCCACCGGGGGCCGCCTGACACGACGGGTCGCCTCGGAACGCCCCGCCGCCAGCTCACCGGCTTTCAGAATGCTAAACCAATACTGTATGGATATACAGTGATTCGTCCGATTTTATCCGATGGCACGGCGCGGCGCGCTCGGCGCACCGCTGTGGAATCGGAAAACGGAAAGGGGGCAGGCCGCCCGCGCCACCGGACGCGCCGCCGCTCGAATCGTGCAGCCTGCGACCGCATGTAGCGCGCTGCCGGCATGCGCAGCGGCGCGTGCGTCGGGTCGCGCGGCCGCTTATTTCTTCGGTTGCTTCGCCGCGCGTTCGGACTTCAGCCGTTCGACCTCGGCCATCGCGCGTTCGACGTTTTCCGCCGTGCGCTGATCGAGTGCCGCACGGCGATTCTCCGGCAGGCGCTTCGCGCGCCGCGCCGGCGCCGCCTGCACCATCGCGCCCGTGCTGATGCAGCTGGCGAGAAACGCGTGCAGCGATGCCTTGCCGGCGTCGTTGAGCTGCCGGTACATCGCCAGCACGTCGGCTTCGTCCGCGTCGCGGCCGCCGGCCTCCGACGCCGGTTCGCCTGCGGCGGACCGTTCGCCGGTCAGCACGTAGCCGATATCGACACCGATCTCTCGAACGGCCAGCAGATAGGACGCGTCGGGAGAGCGCTCATCCGACTCGTACGCCGACTGCGAGCGCCTCGCGACTCCGCCCACGGTCGCAAACTCGTCCTGGCTGAGCCCGATCCGCAAGCGCTCGTCCCGCAAGCGACTCCCGATTTGTGTCATAAATTACCCATTAACAATTGACGCGCTGTTTTTTGCTCATTACACTGGCCTTACCGTAACGCAAGACTATCTCGACAAAGTATACCGACCATGACTACTCCCAAAGGCCCGCACCGTTCGCCGCGCGGCACGATGTCGGACAAACCCGTCTATGTGGGGCTGACGCCGGTCGAGCGCGGTGAGCTCGAGCAACTCGCGGCGCAGCGCAACCGCTCGATCTCGAGCATGGCGCGCGAACTGATCCGCATCGGCGCGAGCCACCTGCGCGCGATCGCGACACCGCGCTCGCGCACCGCCGGCCGTTGAACCGGGCGCCCTCATGTTCCGCACCGTCGAACGCGCCCGACCGTCCGTGCCCGCAGCGTCGATTGTGAGCCGCGCGCACGCCCGCACCAATCCGCCGATCGGCCAGCGATGCAGCCGGATCGCCCGCGCAGCCCGCTGCCCGTCCGGCCCTGCGCAGACTCTCGCCCGGAGCACGCCCCCATGCGAATCCTGAACCGTTGCCCGCACTGCCGCACCCGCGCCACCGCGCGCAGCAGCCGCGAAATGTCGCTGACGTTCCGCGAAATCACGTTCCAGTGCGCGAATCCGGAGTGCGGCCACACGTACGTCGTCAACATGGAATTCGCCCGCACGCTGTCGCCGTCCGCCGTCCCGAACCTCGCGTTGCAGCTGCCGCTCTCGCCGCACGTCCGCGAACGCCTGGCCGCGCAGCTCGAGCTGCCGGTCTGACGCCCTAACCCCTCGTTCCCGCGTTTCCCTCGCATCGTGCCTGAACGGCGCGAGGGATCGTCTTTGCCATTGAAAAGGACACCTCATGATCCCGATCCAAGCGGGCCGCGCCGTCCGATGCTCCGCCAGCCCGGCGATTGTCCGCCACCCTGCGCAATGCGTACGGGTCTATTACCAGGAGGCGCGCCCATGAACCGCTACGCCACCGAACCCGCGCCGCATGACGTCGCACTGCGCGCCGCGATCGCTGCAGCCGCCGACACGCTGAGCTTCGACGCCCCGCCGGACAGCCCCGAGCGGCAACGCACGCTCGGCCGCTTCGTGTCGGCGCTCGCCGATCGCCTCGCGCTCGGTTTCCCGCAATCCGCCGCCGCGCTGCGCGCGCTCGCCGGTTCCCCAGCCGCGATGGGCCATCCCGCACCGCCCGCACCACCGCAACCCGAACGGCAGCAATGACCCAGACATGGCCTCGATCGACGAACTGAAACGACACATCGACCTGCATGACCTCGCCGGCCGCCTCGGCCTGAAACGGGGCCGCGGCGGCGACCGCGCGCTCTATCACTCGCCGCAGCACGCGGACCGCAGCCCGTCGCTGTCGATCTATGCGAATCACCCGAAGTACGGCACCGGCTGGCGCGATCACAGCGCCGACGCCGGCGGCTCGTGCATCGACCTCGTGATCCACGCGCGCGGCGGCACGGTGGCCGACGCCGTCCGCTATCTCCACGACGCTTACGGTCTCCCGTCCGAGCGCCCGGCCCCCGCCGAGCGCCGCGAGAAATCCACCATCGAGTACATCGCCGACCGCTGCACGGCCGAGCGCGATCGCGTGCGCGACTATCTCGGCGGCCGCGGCATTTCCGCCGCGGCGCTCGACGCGGCGTTCGCGGCGCGCACGCTCGGCTTCAATACGTGGACGAGCCCGAAGATCGCTGCCGGCGACGTCGGCCACGGCGGCCCCGCCGCCGCGTTCGTGGTGCGCGCGCCGGGCGATGCGCGCGTCGTCGCGGTCGACATGCGCTACGTCGACCCCGCGCTCAACGGCGGCGTCAAGACGCAGACCCAGGGCGACAAGGCCGGCTACGGCTGGACCGCCGACGCACGCCGGCTCGACCGCGCGAAACGCGTGATCATCGTCGAAAGCGCGATCAACGCGCTGTCGATCGACACGTGCGCGCTGCCCGGCACGGCCGCGCTCGCGCTGCGCGGCCTCGCGAACGTCGAGCGCATCGACTTCACGTTCCTGCGCGGCAAGCAGGTCACGATCTGCCTGGACAACGACGAGCCGTTCGCGGAAGGCCACCCGCGCGCCGGGCAACGCCCCGGCCCCGAGGCCGCGTGGGCACTCCATGAACGGCTGACCGCGCTCGACATCAGCGCCGTGCTGGTCGACCAGTCGGACTGGCTGGCGGATCTGGCGGACGGCGACGCCGCGCGCACGCCGATCAACGACGTGAACGACTACCTGCAGCTGCGCGGCCCGGCCGACCTGGCGCGCGCGCTCGACCAGCTCGAGCCGTGGCTCGTCGCCGGCCTGCCCGGCGACGCATCGCGCCGCGGCCGGCCGCGCATCTTCCTGCCGGCGCACGATTTCGCGCAGTACTGGCGGTTTCGCGTGCGGCCCGACTTCACGAGCTACATCACCAAGATGGATCGCAACGAGGAATCCGGCGTCGACACGCCCGTGATGACCGACCTGTGCGGCTTCCGCATCGCCGGCATCAGCCGCGTGGCCGTCGCGAGCGCGACGTCGACGATGACGGGTGACGCCGACCAGGCGCCCACCGTCTACTTCGCCGTGTCGGTGCAGGCGCCGCGGCACGGTGCGCAACTGATCCGCCGCGTGATGCTCGACGATCAGCTGCACAACGTCGACCAGTGGAGCAAGTTCGGCCCGATCTGGGCGCCGGCGCCGTTCAAGCGGATGGTGAACATCCTCGAGCGCGGCGCCGACCTCGGCGCGCGCCGCGCCGCGAACTTCGTCGGGCTCGCGTGGCGCGACGGGCGGCTGATCGTCAACGAAGGCCCCGACTGCTACTTCACCGAAGCGGACAAGCAGTGCCCGTATCACAACCTCACGTTCCCGGGCGGCCCGGTGAGCGACGCGCGCCGCGTGATCGCCGCCTACCAGACGACGTTCCGCCAGAACGCCGCGACGATCCCGCTCGTGTGGGCGCTCGGCGGCCACCTGAAGGCGCTGCTCGGCTTCTGGCCGCATCTCACGATCCAGGCGAACAAGGGCGCGGGCAAGTCGACGCTCATCAAGCGGCTCGAACGCTCGCTCGCGTTCACGATGTTCTCGGGGCAATCGCTGCAGACCGAATTCCGCTTGCTGACCAGCATCAGTCACACGAGCCACCCGGTCGGCTGGGAAGAACTGTCGGCACGGCGGCAGGACGTGATCGACAAGGCGGTCGGGCTGCTGCAGGAGAACTACCAGTACACGGTGACGCGGCGCGGCACCGACATGACCGAATACCTGCTGTGCGCGCCGGTGATGCTCGCCGGCGAGGACGTGCCGGTGCGCAGCCTGCTCGGCAAGCTCGTGCGCACGACGCTGACCGGCAAGCGCGGGCCGCTGCTGCCCGACGACCTGCCGCGCTTCCCCGTCCGGCAATGGCTCGAGTTCCTGACCGGCCTCGACCGGCGCACCGCGCTCGACCAGTACGCGACGCTGCGCGACAAGGCGCTCGCCGGCTGCCGCGCGAGCGGCGAGGACGACGGCGCGCGGCGCATGGCCGGCAACTACGCGGCGATCGGCCTCGCGTGGCGCTACCTGTGCGAATTCGCCGGCATGGACCCGAGCGAAGGCGAGTTCCCGCGCGACCTGATCGCCGAGATGAACGGCCACGTCGCCGAAACCAGCGCCGACCGCGAGCCGTGGGTCTGGATCATGGAAACGGTGCTGTCGGAAATCGACGGCGGCAACTACAAGCATCCGTACACGTTCGACACCGTCGACGGCGAATTCTGCCTGCTGCTGCGCACCGGGCACGTGATGGATCACCTCGCGCACACGAGCGCGCTGCGCGACAAGTGGAACGGCCTGCCGGTGAAGTCCGATCGCGTGTTCAAGGCGCAGCTCAAGCACGCCGGCGTCGTGGTCGGCGAGAAGGAGGTCGAGCGCCGCATCTACATGCGCCGCGTACCGTACCTGACGCCGGTGTCGCTCGAGCGCCTGGCCGCATTCGGCCTGCACGTGTCGGTGCGCGAGGACCTGGCGACCGATGCGCTGCAGGGAGGCCGCGCATGAGACGCGCCCTGTCCGGTCCGTCATCGTGCGGCGGCGCCCGTCGGGAGCCGGCGGGCAGCGCACGCGAGTCGTGGTTATCGCGGCTGCCGGCACGCAAGTCCTT
The DNA here is from genome assembly GCF_002223135.1 of Burkholderia sp. AU33423. Lineage (NCBI taxonomy): Bacteria > Pseudomonadati > Pseudomonadota > Betaproteobacteria > Burkholderiales > Burkholderiaceae > Burkholderia > Burkholderia sp. AU33423. Next base: position 172,561 of record NZ_NKFH01000002.1, on the reverse strand, counting down.
GATTCCTGAAGAAACTGCCGCCTTGCGTCGCGCCGGGTTCGCCACGTGTCATGCCGCTTTTGCCATGAGTCCGGCTGGCGCGCCGGCGGCAGCCCCTTCTTCTTTCTCTCTCTTCAACTCATTGAAGAAAAAGAAGAAAGAGACCCGGGAAGCCGCTGCGACGCGCCGCCATCGCGCACCACGAGTCGGGGCCGCATTGCCATCGGTCGCAGGCGATGCAGCGATTTCGCGCCACGGGTTCCGCGCGGCCGCCACGCCTGAATGATGGCAACCGATGGCCAACAAAACGCTTGAACATCAACGTGTTATGCACTCTTCACACGCAAACCACCATTCCACGAGTTGCGCTGCGTGCCCGCCCGGCGCGCGGCCTGCCGACAGCGCGCATCCGGCCACCGTCGACCTGGCCGGCGCCGCGACGCTGCTCGGCGCCCATCCCGAAACGGTGCGCCTGAAGGCCCGGGCCGGCGCGCTGCCCGGCCGCAAGGTCGGCAAGCGCTGGATCTTCTCCGTCGCCGCCCTGCAGCGCTACCTCGCCGGCGAATGGCTCCCGCCAGTCGCCCATCTCGATCAGCAAGAGGAAACCCGCCCATGTCGCTCTACAAGCGCAAGACCAGCCCCAACTGGCAATACAAGCTGTACCCCCCTGGCGGCGGAACGCCGATACAGGGAAGCACTGGCACCCGCGACAAAGCGCAGGCCCAGGAATTCCACGACCGGCTGAAGGTCGACCTGTGGAACCAGGCGCGGCTCGGCACGAAGCCGCGCCATTCGTGGAACGACGCGGTCGTGCGCTACGTCGGCGAACGCGCGGGCCTCGCCAGCCTGGAAACGTCGAAGATTCACCTGCGCTGGCTCGACCGGCACCTGTCCGGCGTCGCGCTCGCCGACATCGACCGGAACCGCATCGACGCGATCGCACTCGCGAAGCGCCAGGAACCGCGCACGGTGCGCACCCGGCACGGCATCGTCGAGACCGACCGGGCCGTCAGCGACGGCACCGTGCGACGCGTGATCGGCGTGCTGAAGTCGGTGTTGAATGCGGCGGTCGAATGGGAATGGCTGGAGCGCGCGCCGGTCACGAAACGCGCGAAGATCGTCTCGAAACGCATCCGCTGGCTGACCCCGGCCGAAGCGGAGCGGCTGCTCGCCGAACTGCCCGCGCATCTCGCCGACATGGCGCGCTTCAGTCTCGAGACCGGCCTGCGCCGCGCCAACGTGACGGGGCTGCGGTGGTCGCAAGTCGACCTCGCGCGGCGCGTCGCGTGGATCCACCCGGACCAGGCGAAGGCGCGCAAGGCCATCACGGTGCCGCTTTCGGACACCGCGATCGCCGTGCTGCGCCGCCAGCGCGCGAACCCGCGGGCGCCGGCATGCGCGGACAGCGTGTTCACCTATCGCGGCAAGCCGGTCTACCAGACGGCCACGGCCGCCTGGGCCAAGGCGCTGCAGCGTGCCGGCCTGAGCGATTTCCGCTGGCACGACCTGCGCCACACGTGGGCGAGCTGGCACGTGCAGCGCGGCACGCCGCTGCAGGTACTCAAGGAGCTGGGCGGATGGGAGACGATGGAAATGGTGCAGCGGTACGCGCACCTGTCGGCCGACCACCTCGCGCAGTGGGTCACGCCGCTGACGGCCGAGCCCGAGCCCGTGACGGTGCCCGCTGCAATTCAGCTGCAACGAGACAATGCGACGAAGGGAGAAAACCGCTGAGAGCCTTGATAGGCTTGGCGCGCCCGGCTGGGATCGAACCAGCAACCCCTGCCTTCGGAGGGCAGTACTCTATCCATTGAGCTACGGGCGCCTGTGACAGTGAAGCGACCCCAATATACAGGCCACCCACGATTGGCAAGACGGCAAGGATACCCGGTTTCCCATGACGCGTCCACCTTGCCCGACGAATCCCCGCCGGGCCGGGCCGCGTGCGGGTAAACACGCGCCATCGCACCGCTCGCCGTGATGTAAACGTTCCGTCTATAATCGACCGGGCTTCATTGGACTGCCATTTGCCGTTGCACCGCGCTCACAATTCCTAATCACGGAGACGAGGCAAGCATGAGCGAAGCACCCCACGAATCTCCCGTCAAAACCCCCGGGCAACTGATTGCCGTCATCATCGCGTCGTTCGCGATTCCGATCATCCTGATCGTCCTGTTCGCCAATTATGCGAACCATGCGTTCCGTGCCGGCGCCGGCACGGACGCGCTATCCGACGAACAGGTCGCCGCACGTGTCGCCCCGCTCGCCAAGGTCGACGTGAAGGACGCTAACGCGCCCCGCACGTACAAGACCGGCGAGGAAGTCTACAAGGCCGTCTGCGTGACCTGCCACGGCACGGGCGCCGCCGGCGCGCCGAAGTTCGGCAACAAGGACGACTGGGCGCCGCGCATCTCGCAAGGCTTCGACACGCTGCTGAAGACGGCGCTGGCCGGCAAGGGCGCGATGCCGCCGCGCGGCGGCACGAGCCCCGACGACGTCAGCGACTATGAAATCGCCCGTGCGATCGTCTACATGGCGAACAACGACGGCGCGAACTTCCCCGAACCGGCCGCGCCGGCCGCCAACGCGGCGCAACCCGCCAGCGGCGCCGCAGCCGCGTCGGGCGCGGCGGACGCCGCCAGCGCGCAGGTCGCCGCGGCCCAGGCTGCGATCGCCGCGATCCCGAAGGCCGGCGAAGCGCCCGCGGCAGCAGCCGCCCCGGCCGGCGCCGACGCCGGCAAGGCGCTGTACACGTCGACCTGCCAGGCCTGCCACGCGGCGGGCGTGCTCGGCGCGCCGAAGTTCGGCAGCAAGGAAGACTGGGCGCCGCGCCTGAAGGACTCGATGGACACGGTCTACAACTACGCGTTGCACGGCAAGGGCGCGATGCCGCCGAAGGGCGGGTCGAACGCGTCGGACGCCGACGTGAAGGCCGCCGTCGACTACATGGTCAACGCGTCGAAGTAACCCCGCCCGGCCGTCAGTAAAAAACCCCCGCGACGCATACGCATCGCGGGGGTTTTGTTTTGTCGGCGGACCGCCGGATCGCCGGACCGCCGTGCGCGCGGCGGCGGCACCGCCAGGTCACTTCTGCAGCAACGCCTTCAGGCTCGCGAGCCGGTCCTTCGGCGACATCGGCGCCTCTTCCGGTGTGGGCGGCGGCGCATCGTCGAGCCCCATCTCCGGGATGAAGCGCGACGGTTCGCACACGACCGTCTCGCGCGCCCGCTTGCGTTTCTTGCACCAGTTCAGGTGCAGGCTGCGCTGCGCGCGCGTGATCGCGACGTACATCAGCCGGCGCTCCTCCTCGATCCGCTCGTTGTCGATCGGGCCGTCATCCTCGGAGCTGCCGCGGTGCGGCATGATGCCTTCCTCGACGCCGACCAGGAACACGTGCGGATACTCGAGCCCCTTCGACGCGTGGACGGTCGACAGCCGCACGGCGTCCGGATCTTCATCCTTGCCCTCGAGCATCGACATCAGCGCGACGGTCTGGATCAGGCCGAGCAGGTTCTTGCCCGTATCGGCCAGGCCGTCCGCGTTGTGGAAGCCTTCCGCCTCGCCGTCGACGGCCTCCTTCTCGGGCTTGGTGCCCTTGCGCTTCAGCCATTCGAGGAATTCGAGCACGTTCTGCCACTTCGACTGCGCCTGCCGTTCGTCGAACGCGTCGTACAGGTACGCCTCGTAGTGGATCGCCTCCATCATGTCGTCGAGCACAGCGGTGGCGGGATCCTTGTCCGCACGCTCGGTCAGGCGCTGGATGAAGTCGCAGAACATCCGCAGCGGCTCGACCTGGCGCGCGGACAGCCGCGCCTCGATCCCGCCCATGTACACGGCCTCGAACAGCGACACCTTCGCCTGGCCCGCGAACGAGCCGAGCGCTTCGAGCGTCGTGTTGCCGATCCCGCGGCGCGGCGTGGTGACCGCGCGGATGAACGCGGGATCGTCGTCGGCGTTCGCGATCAGCCGCAGGTACGCGCACAGATCCTTGATCTCGGCCTTGTCGAAGAACGACTGGCCGCCCGACAGCACGTACGGAATCCGCTCGCGGCGCAGCACCTGCTCGAAGATCCGCGCCTGGAAGTTGCCGCGATACAGGATCGCGTAGTCGCGGAACTGCGCGCGCCGCTCGAACTTGTGCGCGGACAGCCGGAACACGACCGATTCGGCTTCATGCTCCTCGTCGTTGCACGGCGTGACGGTGATCGAATCGCCCATCCCGTGCTCGGACCACAGCTTCTTCTCGAACAGTTTCGGGTTGTTCGCGATCACGTTGTTCGCGGCGGTCAGGATGCGCACCGTCGACCGGTAGTTCTGCTCGAGCTTGATCACGTGCAGCTTCGGGAAATCCTTGCCGAGCTGCGCGAGGTTCTCGAGCGTCGCGCCGCGCCAGCCGTAGATCGCCTGATCGTCGTCGCCCACCGCCGTGAACGCCGCGCGCGGGCCGGCGAGCTGCTTCAGCAGCTCGTACTGGCACGCGTTGGTGTCCTGGTATTCGTCGATCAGCAGGTAGCGCAGCTTGTTCTGCCAGCGGTCGCGCACGGGCTCGTTCTTCGCGAACAGCTCGGCGGGCAGGCGGATCAGATCGTCGAAGTCGACCGCCTGGTACGCATGCAGCGTCGCGACGTAGTTGCGGTAGACCAGCGCGGCCTGGTGCTCGTCCTCGTTGGCCGCGATCGTCATCGCCTCGTCGGGCATGATCAGGCCGTTCTTCCACAGCGAGATGGTGCTCTGGATCTTGCGGATCAGGCCCTTGTCGGTCGTGCCGATCTGCTCCTGGATCATCCCGAAGCAGTCGTCCGAATCCATGATCGAGAACTGCGGCTTCAGGCCGACGTGCTCGGCCTCCTGGCGCAGGATCTGCACGCCCAGCGAGTGGAACGTGCAGACGGTGAGCTGGTTGACGGGCACCTTGCGGCCTTCCTTGCCGGGCGTGGTGAGCGTCTTGCCCTCGAGCAGCTTCGACACGCGCTCGCGCATTTCGGCGGCCGCCTTGTTCGTGAACGTGACGGCAGCGATGTGGCGCGGCTCGAAGCCTTTCGCTTCGATCAGGTGCGCGATCTTCTGCGTGATCACGCGGGTCTTGCCGCTGCCCGCGCCGGCGAGCACGAGACAGGGACCGTCGAGGTAGCGCACCGCTTCGTTCTGGGCGGGATTCAGGCCTGCGGACATGATGGCGGATGGTGTTGCGGTTGACGGCGGAACGCCGGGAGGATGCCGTGCGCGGCGGGCTGGCGAAGCAAGCGGACACGCGGGCAGGACGCGCATGTTAACACGTCGGCGGCGCGCTTTTCGGGAGCGCCGCCGGACGGGGCTGCGCGGGCCGACCGGCCGGCCGCCCCCTGTCCGTCCGGCCAATCCGGCCCCTTTCGCGCACCGATCGGCCACAATATGCCCACTCCGGCGCCGCCCCGCGCCGGCCCGTTTGCGTCACCTGAATCGCCACCGGATCGACATCATGGGATACCCGTTCGCCACCGCCGCCCTCGGCCCGCTGCTGTTCGCGCAGGGGCGCTACGTGCGCCGCGTCACGCCGCGGCTGCCCGAGGCCGCCGGCCCGCGCGACGGCGTGGCGGGCGACGGCCCGCCGCTGCGCGTGCTGGTAGTCGGAGATTCGGCCGCCGCGGGCGTCGGCGTCGCGACGCAGCGCGACGCGCTGTCCGGGCAACTGGCGAGCGCGCTCGCGGCCACCCATCGCGTGAGCTGGAAACTGCTCGCGCGCACCGGCCTGACCACGCGGGAGCTCGTCGACTGGCTCGCCGCCGAGCCGGCCGAGCCGTTCGACGTGGCCGTCACGTCGCTCGGCGTCAACGACGTGACGGGCGGCGTGCCGCCGGCCCGCTGGCAGGCGCAGCAGGCCGAGCTCGTCCGGTTGCTCGCCGCGCGCTTCCGGGTCGGGCACGCGATCCTGTCGGCGGTGCCGCCGATGGAGCGCTTTCCGGCGCTGCCGCAGCCGCTCGCGTGGTATCTCGGGCTGCGCGCGAAGCGGCTCAACACGGCGCTCGCCGGGTGGGCCGCCACGCAGCCGCACTGCACGTTCCTGCGCGTCGCGCTGCCGCTCGAGCGCCACCTGATGGCCACCGACGGCTTCCACCCCGGCGCGACCGCCTGCGCGGTGTGGGCCGAGCAGGTCGCCGCCGCCATGCGGCAGCGCGCAACCGTATGACGCCGGGCGGCGCCCCGGCGGCAGCCGTTCACCGCACGGGCAGACAGGCAACCCCGCCCGCACGGCACACGGAACCGCGCAAAATGCCGGCTTTCCTTGCGCAAGCGCCGCATCGCACCGCGCATTTCGCCCGGACGCGCCGATGCAAGCGGCGGCGCCATGCCAAAATAGCCGGTCGTCTTCGCGCCGTCTCGGCGCGCCATCCTTTAGTTTCCTTCGCAGCCAGGAATTGCCATGTCGTCATTGCTCAGGATTGGTTTGATGGGTTTCGGTTTCGCCGGCGCGACGTTCCACGCGCCCGTGATCGCCACGAGCGGCCGCACTGAAGTCGCCGCGATTGCGACGGGTCAGCCCGATCGCGCGCAGGCTGCGTATCCGGGCGCGCGCGTCGTCCCCGACCTCGACGCGCTGCTCGGCCTCGACGACATCGAGTGCGTGGTGATCGCCACGCCGAACGACACGCACTTCGCGCTCGCGCGCCAGGTGCTCGAAGCCGGCCGCCACGTGGTCGTCGACAAGCCCGTCACGCTCACCGCCGACGAGGCGCTCGCGCTCGCGCGGCTCGCGAATGCGCGCAGCCGGCTGTTCGCGCCGTTCCACAACCGCCGCTGGGACGGCGATTTCCTCACCGTGCGTCGCATCGTCGAATCGGGCGAGCTCGGCCGGCTGACCTTTTTCGAGTCGCACTTCGACCGCTTCCGCCCGACGCCACGCACGCGCTGGCGCGAGGAGCCGGCCCGCGGCGGCGGCCTGCTGCTCGACCTCGGCCCGCACCTGATCGATCAGGCGCTCGCGCTGTTCGGCCTGCCGGAAACGGTGAGCGCGACCGTCAAGACGCGCCGCGACAACGGCACGGCGCCCGATTTCGTGCACCTGCAGCTCGGCTATCCGGACAAGGACGTCGCGCTGCATGCGAGCGCGCTGTCGGCGATCGAACCCGCGCGCTTCACGCTGCACGGCACGCGCGGCAGCTACCAGAAGTTCGGGCTCGACACGCAGGAAGACCAGCTCAAGGCCGGCCTCACCGCCGACGACGTCGAATTCGGCGGCGGCAACCCGCCCGGCCTGCTGCGCGTGCTCGACGGCGAAGTCGACGTCGAGGTCGAGCGCCCGGTGCCGACGCTCGATGGCCAGTACGCGGAGTTCTACCGCGCGCTCGCCGCATCGATCCGCGACGGCGCGCCGTTCCCCGTCACCGCGCAGGACGCCGTCGACGTGATGACGATCATCGAGCTCGCCGCGCAGAGCGAGCACGACGGCCGCCGGCTGCCGTTCGTGCGCCGCACGATCTGACACCGCGCGGCGGCCGGTGGCATCCGGCCAGCGCCGGTGCAGGGGATCAACCGGAACATTCGGTTACAAATGCCGGGGGAACGAAAGTCAGCGGCAGACTGGTCTGATGCGTTTCTCGAAAAAGTCGATCCGACACCAATCCGTCAGGAGAATGTTGATGCAACGGTTGATTCGCGCAGCAGTGTGCTGCGTGCTGGTTTCCTCGCTTGCGGCCTGTATCGTGCAGCCGCAGCAGCCGGTCCGCCCGGCGCCCCCGCCGCGGCCGAATCCGCAGGTCGTCGCGAACGAGCGGATGCAGCAGATCCAGGGCCGGATCGACAACCTGCACCGCCGCATCGATGCACGCGTGAACGGCGGCTACTACCCGCCGCCGTACGGCGCGCAGCTTCATCATCGCCTCGACGTGATCCGCCAGGAATCGAACGACATGTCCGCGCAGCACAGCGGCGGCCTGTCCGGCGACGAGCAGCGCGTGCTGAACCAGGAACTCGACACGGCCGCGCGCGCGATCGGCGAGTAACGCACCGGCGCCCGCCGGAGCGGAAAAGCGGCGGCACCGGCTGCCGCCGCTTGTCGCGAAGCGACATTCTTTTGCTCAAATTGACAAGGCCCACCCGCTCGCGTACAGTCGCCCGCACGCGTCGGGAGAGCGTGTAACCGGGCTGTTTCAGCCGGTTGCGCCGCCGAAGGGGCACACCCGCAAACTCTCAGGCAAAAGGACCGACCGCGTCGGGGAATCCCGTCCGCGCATTGCGCGGGCCACACTCTCCCCGCACTCTGGAGAGCGGCAGTAGCCCGCAGCGCATCCGCTGCGCGGGCAAGCTGCCCACCGAAGGGGCGCGCGTTCGCCAGGCCTGGCCGGCAGCGCAATCTCTCAGGTATCGAGGACAGAGGGGCATGTACCGGATCGCTCGCAGGCCATCGGCCGCGGTGGTCGGCACATGGCCGTTCTGATCCGCGCGCAAGCGCCTTGCCTGAGGCCTCGATGACTGCACTGAATCACACCCCGCTCAACGCCGCGCACCGCGCGCTCAATGCCCGCATGGTCGACTTCGGCGGCTGGGACATGCCCGTCAACTACGGCTCGCAGATCGAAGAACATGAAGCCGTGCGCACCGACGCCGGCATGTTCGACGTGTCGCACATGTGCGTCGTCGATTTCACCGGCAGCCGCGTGCGCGCATTCTTCGAGCATGCGATCGCGAACAACGTCGGCAAGCTCAAGACGCCCGGCAAGGCCCTCTACTCGTGCCTGCTCAATCCGCAGGGCGGCGTCATCGACGACCTGATCGTCTACTACTTCACCGAAGAATTCTTCCGCGTCGTCGTCAACGCCGGCACGGCCGAGAAAGACATCGCGTGGTTCAACCAGCTGAACGAGCAAGGCGGCTTCGGCGTCACGATCGCGCCGCGCCGCGATTTCGCGATCATCGCCGTTCAGGGCCCGAACGCCCGCGAAAAGGCCTGGACGACGGTGCCCGCCGCGCGTGCCGCCACCAGCGAACTGAAGCCGTTCAACGCCGCGCAGGTCGCCGGCACGCCGTTCGGCGATCTCACCGTCGCGCGCACCGGCTACACCGGTGAAGACGGTTTCGAAGTGATCGTCCCGGCCGTGCACGTCGAAGCGCTGTGGAACGCGCTGCAGCAAAACGGCGTGCGCCCGTGCGGGCTCGGCGCGCGTGACACGCTGCGCCTCGAGGCCGGCATGAACCTGTACGGCCAGGACATGGACGACACCGTCTCGCCGCTCGACGCGGGCCTCGCGTGGACGGTCGATCTCTCCACGCCGCGCGACTTCGTCGGCCGCGCCGCACTGGAAGCCAACGGCACCCGCGCCGCGTTCGTCGGCCTGATCCTGCAGAAGGAAAACGGCAAGGCAGGCGGCGTGCTGCGCGCGCACCAGAAAGTCGTCACGCCGCACGGCGAAGGCGAGATCACGAGCGGCACGTTCTCGCCGTCGATGCAGGAATCGATCGCGTTCGCGCGTGTGCCGGCCGCCGTCCAGATCGGCGACCTGGTCCAGGTTCAAATTCGAGACAAGAATCTTCCCGCGCGCGTGGTAAAACTGCCGTTCGTGCGCAACGGCAAGGTCCTCGCTGCGTAACGGCCGGGAGGCCCGCCTCCCGGGAAGCCGGGAGATGGCGCCCGGCGCAACACCACACCCGGCGCGCCCCGGCGGCGCGCCAGCAAAACGAACACACCCTTTTATCAGGAGCATCCGATGAGCAACGTCCCGGCCGATCTGAAATATACCGACGAACACGAATGGATCCGCACCGAGGCGGACGGCACGCTGACGATCGGCATCACCGATCACGCGCAGAACACGCTTGGTGACATCGTGTTCCTCGAGTTGCCGAAAGTCGGCACGCAAGTGAAGGCAGGCGACGCGATCGGCGTCGTCGAATCGGTGAAAGCCGCGTCGGACATCTACTCGCCCGTGACCGGCGAAGTCGTCGCGATCAACACGGACGTGGCCGACAGCCCGGAAGACGTGAATGGCGATGCGTATGACGCATGGCTGTTCAAGATCAAGCTCGCGGCCGGCGCGTCGACCGACAACCTGCTCGACGCTGCCGCCTACAGCAAGCTGATCGACTAACCCTCCCTGAATCGCGCGGGACGGGTCAGCCACCCTGCCCCGCGCGGAACCCGGGCCGGCGTCAAGGCGCCGCTCCGGGTCGACCGCAAAGCATGGGGCCCGAGTCGGCGCTGAAGCGCCAGCCTGGGCCGACCAAGGAACGCCATGAAGCTCGAACACCCGGACCGCCTGATGAACCGCACGCCCCTCTCGCTCGCCGCGCTCGAAACGCACGACGCGTTCGCCGAACGCCACATCGGCCCCGACGCCGCCAGCCAGCAGGCCATGCTCGACACGCTCGGCTTCCCGTCGCGCGCCGCCCTGATCGACGCCGTGATCCCGGCCTCGATCCGCCGCGCCGAAACGCTGCCGCTCGGCCCGTTCGCGCAGCCGAAGAGCGAAGCCGAAGCCCTCGCCGCACTGCGTGCGCTCGCAGACAAGAACCAGGTGTTCCGCTCGTATATCGGTCAGGGTTACCACGACACGCACACGCCGGCCGTCATCCTGCGCAACGTGCTCGAAAACCCGGCGTGGTACACGGCCTACACGCCGTACCAGCCCGAAATTTCCCAGGGTCGCCTCGAGGCGCTCCTGAACTTCCAGCAGATGGTCGCCGACCTGACGGGCCTCGCGATCTCGAACGCGTCGCTGCTCGACGAAGCCACCGCCGCCGCCGAAGCGATGACGCTGCTGCAGCGCACCGGCAAGCCGACGTCGAACGTGTTCTACGTCGCCGACGACGTGCTGCCGCAAACGCTCGAAGTGATCCGCACGCGCGCGCTGCCGGTCGGCATCGAGGTCAAGACCGGCCCGGCCGCCGACGCCGCGCAAGCGAATGCATTCGGCGTGCTGCTGCAGTACCCGGGCGTGAACGGCGACGTGCGCGACTACCGCGCGCTCACCGAAGCGATCCACGCGGCCGGCGGCCACGTGGTCGTCGCGGCCGACCTGCTCGCGCTGACCGTGCTCACGCCGCCGGGCGACTGGGGCGCGGACGTCGCGATCGGCAACACGCAGCGCTTCGGCGTGCCGATGGGCTTCGGCGGCCCGCACGCCGCCTATCTCGCGGTGCGTGACGAATTCAAGCGCCAGATGCCGGGCCGCCTCGTCGGCGTGACGGTCGACGCGCAGGGCAAGCCCGCGCTGCGCCTCGCGCTGCAGACGCGCGAACAGCACATCCGCCGCGAGAAGGCCACGTCGAACGTGTGTACCGCGCAGGCGCTGCTCGCGATCATGGCCAGCATGTACGCGGTCTACCACGGCCCGCACGGCCTGAAGACGATCGCGCTGCGCGTGAACCGCATCGCGGCGCTGCTCGCCGCCGGCGTGAAGCAGCTCGGCTTCGCGACCGTCAACGACACGTTCTTCGACACGCTGACGATCGACACCGGTGCGCGCACCGCGCAGGTTCACGAATACGCGAAGGCGAAGCGCATCAACCTGCGCCGCGTGAGCGACACGCAAGTCGGCGTGTCGGTCGACGAAACGACGACGCGCGACGACCTCGCCGATCTCCTCGCCGTGTTCGCGCAAGCCGCGGGCGGCACCGCACCGGCCGTCGACGCGCTGGACGCGGGCCTCGCCGGCGTCCCCGCGCTGCCGGCCGGCCTCGAGCGCACGAGCGCGTACCTGACGCACCACGTGTTCAACCGCCACCATTCCGAAACCGAAATGCTGCGCTACCTGCGCAGCCTGTCGGACAAGGATCTCGCGCTCGACCGCTCGATGATCCCGCTCGGCTCGTGCACGATGAAGCTGAACGCGACGTCGGAAATGCTGCCCGTCACGTGGCCCGAATTCGGCGGCATCCACCCGTTCGCGCCGGCCGACCAGACCGTCGGCTACCGCGAGATGATCGACCAGCTCGAGCAGATGCTCGTCGCGGCCACCGGCTACGCGGCCGTGTCGCTGCAGCCGAACGCGGGCTCGCAGGGCGAGTACGCGGGCCTGCTGATCATCCACGCTTACCACGCGTCGCGCGGCGAAGCCCATCGCGACGTGTGCCTGATCCCGGCGTCCGCCCACGGCACGAACCCGGCATCGGCGCACATGGCCGGCATGAAGGTCGTGGTCGTTGCATGCGACGCGCAGGGCAACGTCGACATCGCCGATCTGAAGGCGAAGGCCGACGCGCACGCGAAGGACCTCGCGGCAATCATGATCACGTATCCGTCGACGCACGGCGTGTTCGAGCAGAACGTCCGCGAGATCTGCGAGATCGTCCATGCGCACGGCGGCCAGGTGTACGTCGACGGCGCGAACATGAACGCGATGGTCGGCCTGACCGCGCCGGGCCAGTTCGGCGGCGACGTGTCGCACCTGAACCTGCACAAGACCTTCTGCATCCCGCACGGCGGTGGCGGCCCGGGCGTCGGTCCGGTCGCGGTCGGCGCGCACCTCGCGAAGTTCCTGCCGAACCAGCGTTCGACCGGCTACACGCGTGAAGAAGACGGCATCGGTGCGGTATCGGCCGCGCCGTACGGCTCGGCGTCGATCCTGCCGATCTCGTGGATGTACATCGCGATGATGGGCGCGAAGAACCTGACCGCGGCGACGGAAACCGCGATCCTCAACGCGAACTACATCGCGAAGCGCCTCGCGCCGCACTACCCGGTGCTGTATTCGGGCCCGGGCGGGCTGGTCGCGCACGAATGCATTCTCGACCTGCGTCCGATCAAGGAATCGAGCGGCATCACCGTCGACGACGTCGCGAAGCGCCTGATGGACTACGGGTTCCACGCGCCGACGATGAGCTTCCCGGTCCCGGGCACGCTGATGGTCGAGCCGACCGAATCGGAATCGCAGGAAGAACTCGACCGCTTCATTGCCGCGATGATCGCGATCCGCGACGAAATCCGCGCAGTCGAGGAAGGCCGTGCCGACCGCGAGGACAACCCGCTGCGTCACGCACCGCACACGGCGGCCGTCGTCACCGCGAACGAATGGCCGCACGCGTACTCGCGCGAGCAGGCTGCGTACCCGGTCGCCTCGCTGGGCACGAACAAGTACTGGCCGCCGGTCGGCCGCGCGGACAACGTCTACGGCGACCGCAACCTGTTCTGCTCGTGCGTGCCGATGTCGGATTACGCGTAACGCGCGCCAGGCCAGGAGCCGCCCGATGGTGACCGCACCGCACGCAACCCGGGTTGCGTGCGGTTTTTTTGTTCGCCGCTCGAACCGGTTCACGTTCGTCCGCCAATCCGGCTAACATCACACGCGATCCAGCCAATGAAGGAGTTCCGCATGGTGCGTCCGATGTTTCCGGGCCATGGTGCAATGCAAGGGCGGCCGCGCGCGCGCCGTGTCGTGCCGATGCTCGTCGCGTCGCTGTCGTTTGCCGCCGCCGGCCTCGGCGCGTCCGGCAGCGCGCGCGCGGCGATGAATTTCTGCGCGGCGCCGGCACTGCAGGCGAGCGAGACGACACAGGCCGAGCCGGGCATCCAGGCGCTGATCCGCAGCGTCGACGCGCGCATCGGCGAGCAGCCGAAGGCGATGGCGCGCGTGCACACCGAGGGCACGCTGCCGCACGAAGGCATCTACGACCAGAGTGCCGCCGCGCTGAAGGATCTCGACCTGATGCGCGATGCCGCGCTCGCGTGGCGCGTGACGAACGCGCCGCGCTACCTGCAGCTCGTCGACCGCTTCCTGTCCGCGTGGGTCGCGACCTACCAGCCGAGCTTCAACCCGATCGACGAGACGCGTTTCGAAAGCCTGATCGTCGCGTACGACATGACCGCGAGCGCGCTGCCGGTGAAGACCCGCAACGCGACGGCCGCGTTCATCGCGAAGCTCGGCGCCGGCTACGTCGCGCAGATCGACGCGCAGAAGCGTCCGCTCACGGGCACCTGGCGCAACAACTGGCAGAGCCACCGGATCAAGCTGATCGCGCTGTCCGCGTTCACGCTCGGCGACCGCAAGATGATGAACGCCGCGCAGCGGCTGTTCGTCGAGCATCTCGCCGACAACATCGGCCCGGACGGCAAGACCTGGGACTTCGAGGAACGCGATGCGCTGCATTACGCGGTCTACGACCTGCAGCCGCTGGTGACGGCAGCGCTCGCCGCGCGCCGCTTCAACCGCAACTGGCTGCGCGAACGGGGCGCGAACGGCGCGACGCTCGCGGCCGCGCTTGACTGGCTCGTGCCGTACGCGCTCGGCGAAAAAACGCACGAGGAATTCGTGAATTCGCCGGTGCCGTTCGATGCGAAGCGCCGCGAGGCCGGTTTGCCCGGCTACACGGGGCAGTGGGACCCGAAAAACGCCACCGAACTCTTTCATCTGGCCGCGCGGCTCGACGGGCGCTATGCCCGCGTCGCGCAGCAGCTTTCCCCAACGCCGCCCGCATGGCTCGCCGCGTGCCTGCCGTTGCAGGCGCGCTAGCAATATTCTTAAAGCAAGGCAGGAATCAATATGGCAGTCAGCGTCTTTGACCTCTTCAAGATCGGCATCGGTCCGTCCAGCTCGCATACGGTCGGGCCAATGCGCGCGGCGCTGATGTTCGTCCAGGGACTCGAGCGTGACGGGCAACTCGACGCCACGGCCCACGTGAAGGTCGAGCTGTACGGCTCGCTCGGCGCGACCGGCAAGGGCCACGGCACCGACCGCGGCGTGATGCTCGGCCTGCTCGGCGACGCGCCCGATACCGTCGATCCCGACACGATCGACGCGCGGCTGGAAGACGTCCGCAAATCGAAGCAGCTCGCGCTGCTGGGCACGCATCCGGTGCCGTTCGTGCTGAAGGAGAACATCGCGTTCTACCGCCAGGCGCTGCCCGAGCACCCGAACGGGATGAAACTGCGCGCGTCCGACGCGAGCGGCAACGTGCTGGTCGAGCGCACCTACCTGTCGGTCGGCGGCGGCTTCGTCGTGACGGCCGGCGCACCGAACACGAAGGTGCTGAGCGCGGCCGAGCAGATGACCCACCCGTTCCGCACCGGCGCCGAGCTGCTCGCGCTGACCGAGTCGACCGGCAAGTCGATCGCGCAGCTGATGTGGGAAAACGAGCGCGCGTGGCATACCGAGGAAGAGACGCGCGACGGCCTGCTGAAGATCTGGGCCGTGATGCAATCGTGCGTGTCGCGCGGCTGCGGGATCGGCAACCCGGAAGCCGACGGCAACCTGCCCGGCCCGTTCCAGGTCAAGCGCCGCGCGCCGCAGTTGTACCGCACGCTGACGGGCAGCCCCGAGCGCGCGCTGCAGGACCCGCTGTCGATGATCGACTGGATCAACCTGTACGCGATCGCGGTCAACGAGGAAAACGCGGCCGGCGGCCGCGTCGTCACCGCGCCGACCAACGGCGCGGCCGGCATCATCCCGGCCGTGCTGCACTACTACACGCGCTTCACGCCCGGTGCGAACGAACAGGGCGTGATCGACTTCCTGTTGACGGCCGCCGCGATCGGCATTCTTTACAAGCTCAACGCGTCGATTTCGGGTGCGGAAGTCGGTTGCCAGGGCGAAGTGGGCGTCGCGTGCTCGATGGCGGCCGGCGCGCTGGCGGCCGTGCTCGGCGGCACGCCGCAGCAGGTCGAGAACGCGGCCGAAATCGGGATGGAACACAACCTCGGCCTCACCTGCGACCCGGTCGGCGGGATGGTGCAGATCCCCTGCATCGAGCGCAACGCGATGGCGTCGGTGAAGGCAGTCAACGCGGCGCGCATGGCGCTGCGCGGCGACGGCTCGCACTATGTGTCGCTCGACTCCGTGATCAAGACGATGCGCGAAACGGGCGCCGACATGAAGACGAAGTACAAGGAAACGTCGCGCGGCGGGCTCGCGGTGAATATCGTCGAGTGCTGATGCGGGATCCGATGGTCATGGGGACACTCCGCGTCTCGCATGACCATCGGGTGCAAAATCACCCATCCTTGCGTTCGGCCTGCTTCTGGTCGCGATGCCCATCGGCCATGAAATCCGGCCCGAATTTCGCGAATTTCTCGAGCACATGGGTCAAAGGCCGTCGCACCGGCCGAATACGGATCTCGTCGCCGACGCGCTTGATTTCCAGCTCGATATCGCTGCGTTCATAGGCGAGGTCGGCAGGAATTTGCACGGCCTGCGCGTTGCCATTCCGAAATACCTTTGTGGTGTACATGTCTTTCTCCCACATCCGGATGTACCGGAGATATCCGTTAAATCATGCAGTCGATGATGTACGTCCAGGCGCGCGCATGGTCATCCACCCGGCATCGATTCGAAAACACACGCCGCCCCGGCAGTCTTCTCCGTTCCGGGCGTGGCCCCACCCACACCTGGTGAATCAGCCCGTGCAGATACCGCATCACGGCCACTGCCGTCGTGCATGCAACACACGAAGGATCTCCACGACGCCCTCGGCCGGCCGGATGCGATACACGACCACATAGTTCGGCGCGATCACCAGCTCGCGCGTGCCGGCCACCCACCCTTGCCGATACAACTCGGCGTGAGCCGGTAACGCCGCCGCCCTTTGTTCCAGCAGTTCGTCGAGTTCGAGCGCGGCCAGCGGGTCATTCTCGGCGATGTAGTCCATGATCGCGGCGCGATCCTCGTACGCCTTCGGATTCCAGTGCAGCTCGAGGGTCAAGAAGCATCCCCGCGCCTGCCCGCGAGTCGCTCACGCAGCGCCGCACGGCGCGACGCGAAGTCGGCGCTGACTTCGGCGTCGAGAATCGACGCACGCGGATCGTCCAGCGCCTGCTGAACCTGTTCGCGAAACCAGCGGTCGTGGGCTGCGGCCTCGTGCGCCGCCTTCAACGCGGCTGAACGATCGGGCCTGGCCGCCCGACCGGCCGCATCCGGATCGAACGTCGATGCATCCACGTCGAACCGGCTGATGCCGATGTCTCGCAGAAAGCCGACCAGCGTTTCGAAACGGCGAAACACCCGCACGTCGCCGCGCTTGGCCGACAGGAAGCGTTCGTTCGCACCGCAACGGGCCGACAGCGCCCAGCCGTTGCCGCAACCGACCACGCGGGCCGCGCACACCGCGCCGGCTTCGACCAACTCCGTTAGTGTCTTTTGATCGATCGTTTCGGTCGTCATGGCGATTCTCGCCCCCCTTTCTTCGCTCATTCTCTAAAATTTTACTATTGAATGGCATCCCATTTTATTGTTATTTGGGATGCCTGCGTACCGGATCGAGACAAGCGTCAGGTCTACGTCCCTGGCGCTCACTTTCCGCCGTCACGCAAGCGTGCACAAGCTGGCCAATCGGCCAGCCGACGCCGAACCGCTCACCGTTCCGACACTTTTCACCGGCCGGCATACCGACGCCCGGCCAACCGGCGTAAGCTGTACGTCCCGCTACCCAGGGAGACGGCAGCCCATGTCGCATTCCAAGGATCTCGAGCAGCCCGCCACCACCGGCGCGCGACTGCTCGTCGATGCGTTGCTCGCCAATCACGTCGAACGCGTGTTCTGCGTGCCGGGCGAGAGTTTCCTCGCCGTACTCGATGCGCTGGCGGACGACACCGCGCGCATCCAGACGGTCGTCTGCCGCCACGAGGCGGCCGCCGCGAACATGGCCGAGGCCGTCGGCAAGCTCACCGGCCGGCCCGGCATCGCGTTCGTCACACGCGGGCCCGGCGCGACCCACGCGTCGATCGGCGTGCACACCGCGTTCCAGGATTCGACGCCGATGATCCTGTTCGTCGGCCAGTGCGCACGCGAGCACCTCGACCGCGAAGCCTTCCAGGAAATCGACTATCGGCGGATGTTCGGCCAGATGGCGAAATGGGTCGCGCAGATCGACGACCCGCGCCGCATTCCCGAATACCTGAGCCACGCGTTCCATGTCGCGACGTCCGGCCGTCCCGGCCCGGTCGTACTCGCGCTGCCGGAAGACGTGCTGTCCGAAGCGTGCGCGCCGCAGCCGGTCGTGCCGGCCGCGAAACGCGTCGCGGCCGCGCCGTCGGCCGCGCAGCTCGATGAACTGCGCGAGCGGCTCGCGCGCGCGGAACGGCCGTTCGCGATCGTCGGCGGCAGCGGCTGGACACCCGACGCGTGCGCGAACCTGCGCACCTTCGTCGAGCGCTGGCAGTTGCCGGTGGCCTGCGCGTTCCGCTACCAGGACACGATCGACAACGCGCACCCGAACTACGCGGGCGACGTCGGGCTCGGGATCAACCCCGCGCTCGCGAAGCGCATCCGCGACGCCGACCTGCTGCTCGTGATCGGGCCGCGTCTCGGCGAAGCGACGACCGGCGGCTACACGCTGCTCGACATCCCGAAGACACGCCAGACGCTGATCCACGTGCACCAGGGTGCGGACGAGCTTGGCCGCGTGTATGCGGCCGACCTGCCGATCGTGTCGGGCATGCCCGAAATCGCCGCGCCGCTCGCCGCGCTCGAGCCGCTCGAACACCCCGCATGGGCCGGCACCGCTGCCGACGCGCATCGCGCGTATCGCGAATGGCATGCGCCGCTGCCGATGCCCGGCGACGTCCAGCTCGGCGACGTGATGGTGCAGCTGCGCGAGCGCCTGCCGCATGACGCGATCCTCACCAACGGCGCCGGCAACTATGCGATCTGGCTGCATCGCCACTTCGCGTACCGGCACTTCCGCTCGCAGCTCGCGCCGACCAGCGGCGCGATGGGCTACGGCGTGCCGGCCGCGCTTGCCGCGAAGTCGCTGTACCCGTCGCGCGCCGTCGTCGCGCTCGCGGGTGACGGCTGCTTCATGATGGCCGGCAACGAGCTCGCGACCGCGATGCAGTACGGGCTGAACATCGTCGTGATCGTCGTCAACAACGGGCATTTCGGCACGATCCGCATGCATCAGGAGCGCAACTACCCGGGGCGCGTGCATGGCACGGGGCTCACGAATCCCGATTTCGCCGCGTATGCGCGCGCGTTCGGCGCGCATGGCGAGACCGTCGAGCGCACCGCCGATTTCGCGCCCGCGCTCGAGCGCGCGCTGACCAGCGGGCTGCCTGCACTGATCGAGATCCGCATCCCGCAGGACGCCAGCACGCCGGCCGCGACGCTCGAACAGATCCGCGAGCAGGGCCGCCGCGCGCGCGGCGGATGACGGTGGACACGTACGCCGCGCCGCCCGGCGTCGCGCTGTCGCACGACGACGCACTCACGTTCCCTGGCACGCTGCTCGCGCCGGATGGCACGCTCGTCGCGCCTTATGACCTGGAGCACGGCGGCGCGCGTGCCGGCGGCAACGTGCCGGCCGCGCCCGCACGCGGCCTGCTGCACGCCGCGCACCGGCCGTTCAGGCTCGACTACGACAGCGCACGGCACGTACACGTGATCAACGGGATGGGTGTCACGCTCGGCGATTCAGTGATCGGGCTCACGGCCCTCGCCGCGCTGCGCGCCGCGCACCCGGGCCTGCACTTCACGCTGTATCGACCGGCCTGCGCGCCGGGTTATGTCGAGGCGCTGTATGCGCTCGCTGCCGACAGCGTCGCGCCGTCGCGCGCACTGCCGTACCCCGCCGGCGCGCTGCCGGCGGACGCGCCGTGCATCGACGTCGGCAATCACCTGTACTGGCCCGCGTTCGCGCGGCTGCCGATGATCGATTTCTTCCTCGACGCGCTCGGCGTGGAACCCGCGTCGGTGCCGGCGTCGGCCAAGCGCAACCGCTGGCTCGCGCAGTTGCCGCTGCCTGCGTTGCCTGCGCAATGGCAGCGCCCGTACGTGCTGTTCTGCGCGACCGCGAGCACCGCGTTGCGCAGCGTGCCGCCGGCACTGCAGGCAACGATCGTCGAGCAGCTCGTGCAGCGCTACGGGTTGCCGGTCGCCGGGTTCTGGCCCGTCGCGCATCCCGCGTATGTCGACGTGAGCGCCGATGCGGCCGGCGGTACGGCCCGGTTCATGGCATGGGTCAAGGGTGCCAGCCTGCTGTTCGCGCCCGACACGGCAGCGCTGCATCTCGCCGACGGTTTCGACGTGCCGACGCTCGCGTGCTTCACGACGATCGGGCCGGCGCTGCGCGTGCGCGACTATCCGCATTGCGTGCCGGTCGCGCTCGACGTGCCCGCCGAATTGCGCGGGATGCATCGCAGCGAGCGGCCGGCCGATCTCGCGGCGGTCGAGGCCGCCTATCGCGCGATCGACTGGGATGCGCTGGCGTGGCCCGCGCCGCGCGAAGCGGCGGCTACGGCCGAATAGGGAAACAGGGCGGCGGCGGCCGGTTGCGAGGCCGAAAGCGTCGCTGCTGCGTGTACGCGCCGCCTGAGCCTGAGCCTGAGCCTGAGCCTGAGCCTGAGCCTGAGCCCGAGCCTGAGCCTGAGCCTGAGCCTGAGCCTGAGCCTGAGCCTGAGCCTGAGCCTGAGCCTGAGCCTGAGCCTGAGCCTGAGTCGATGTCGATGTCGATGTCGATGTCAGTGCCGGTGCCTAAGCCGAACCAAGAACCGCTTCGACTACCGCCCCGCGCTCACCCCACCGCCACCATCACCGCGCGATCGCGCAGCGTCTCCGACGGCCGCTTGCCGAACAGCCGCCGGTAATCCGTCGCGAACTGGCTGAGATGCCAGAAGCCCCACGCCTCCGCCACGTCCTGCACCGAACCGGCCGCGCGGCCGCACAGGTCGCGCCGCGCGCCGTTCAGCCGCAACGTGCGCAGATAGGTCGCGGGCGCCATGCCGAGCACGTCCTGGAAGCAGTACTGCAGCGTGCGCCGGCTCACGTGCAACTGCTCGCACAGCTCGGGCACGCCGACCGGGCGCGTGCGGTGCGCAAGCACGTAGTCGCGTGCCTGCTCGACGATCCAGCGGCGCGTCGACGGCGCACGGCCGGCGTCGTCGTCGGCCGGTTGCGCGCACACGTCGAACAGCGCGGCCAGCACCTCGCCCTGCAGGTCGTCACGCTGCGCATCGGCCAGCGGGCCGGCCATCGCCACCGCACCGTCGAGCCGTCGGCCGAGCAGTGCGCACAGGCGCGCGAGCCGCGCATCGCCGACCTGCATCACGCGCTGCGTGAACAGCCGCTCGTCGAGCGCGCAGTGCTCGACCTCTTCCGCGTAGTGACGCAGCACGTCGCCGCGCACGACGACGCCGTAGATCGAGAACTGCGCGGGCGTCACCAGTTCGAACTCGACGTTGCCGGGCCGGAACGCGAGCGCACCCGGCCCGATGCGGCACGCATCGACGCGCGCGGTGCCGTCGCTCACGAGCGGGATGCCGAACCAGTACGCGTCGCCGCGCACCTCGCACGCCTGGCGCAGCAGGTGGCTCGTCGATTCGCGAAACAGCTTCATCGTGTCGAGCGGCAGCTCGGTCAGCGTGCCGACGAAGCGGCCGGCCGCGAGCTGGTCGTAGGTCTGCCGCCAGCCGATCAGGTTGCGCGCCTGCTCGTCGGCGTCATGCGCGACGCTGACGACCGCCTGCCCGGCCAGCGCATCGTCGCCCTGCGCGTTGCGCCGCGTGTCTTCGGCCGTCGGTTCTTTGCTGCACGCCACGTATTGATCCATCGTGTCCTCCTTCACCTGCCCGGAACCGCACCTGTCACGCAAGTCCCGTGCCGAACCGTGCGCGACCTGCGCAAAGCCCGTCATTCGGCGCCCGCGCGGCCTGCGCGCGCCATGTAGGCACATCCAAACGCCCAGCCGTACGCACTCCGCCAGTGCGGCACGCGCCACGCCGGCGCACCCGGTGCGCGCCGCCCATCCGGCGCGATACACGGCGGCCGGCTAGCCACCGTTCGCGGGCCGCAGCCGCACGACCCGCGTGCCGCAATTGCCGTACACCTGCGCGACCGCCAGCTCGACGATCGCGCAGCCGGCCGGCCACGGCGCCGCGTCCGCCTCGGACAGATCCGTCCGCAGCGTCGCGCGCCCGTTGATCCGGTAACGGATACCGCGCATGAAGTCGACGAACAGCAACCCGACGCCGCTGCCATTACACCGCGCCGCATCGATCCGGCCACCGTCGCCCTCGCCGTACACCGGCAGCACGAAGCGCAGCGTCTTCGTATCGATCACGCGCACGACCGGCAGCAGGTCGCCGTTCGCGTCGCGCCGGCTCTGCACGATGTCGCAGGTCACGCCCGCCTGGCCGCCGCACGCCGTGCCGACGAACATGAATGGCTGGGTCTCGATGAACTGCCGCACGCCGATGCTCAGCCGCGTCGTCACGACGTCGCTCATCCGCTCGGCCTCGTCGGCGACGCCGAAACGGTGTTGCGCGTCGAGTTCACCTGCGTGGAACACGGGATGGCGCGGATAGGATCGGGGCGGTTCTGACATGGGGTTTTACGGCCGGCGCGCCGGCTCGACTTGCCGCGGAAAACGAACGACCATCGGTATCGTTTCCGGCGAAGGCCGCGACAATGCGCGCCGGTACCAGGTTGCAAATGCGAATGGGCGGAAACGGTCAATCTCCGGATCACCGGTCGGCCGCGCGGCACGCATCCGCGCACCCGTGGTCGGCCAGGCAACCACCGTCGCCCGACACGACACGCACTCGACGACCCTCCGGTGTCCGAAGCTTTTCCGCTCAAGACGGCGCCCCGACCGGCCGACGCATACCGCGCCGCCAGCCGGTCAGGACGCGCACGCGGGATCAGAAGAACCCGAGCGCCTCGGCCTGGTAGCTCACCAGCAGGCACTTCGTCTGCTGATAGTTCGACAGCGCCATCTTGTGCGTCTCGCGGCCGATCCCCGACTGCTTGTAGCCACCGAACGCCGCATGCGCGGGATAAAGGTGATAGCAGTTGGTCCACACGCGGCCGGCCTCGACCTCGCGGCCCATCCGGTACGCACGCGTGCCGTTGCGCGTCCACACGCCCGCGCCGAGCCCGTAGAACGTGTCGTTCGCGAGTTCGATCGCGTCCTGCTCGTCCTTGAACGTCATCACCGACGCGACCGGCCCGAAGATCTCTTCCTGGAACACGCGCATCTTGTTGTTGCCGAGCAGCATCGTCGGTTTCACGTAGTAGCCCGTGCCGAGTTCCGCCGCCGGCGCCGTGCGCTCGCCGCCCGTCAGGCATTGCGCGCCTTCGCCGCGGCCGATGTCGATGTACGACAGGATCTTGTCGAGCTGCTGCTGCGAGGCCTGCGCGCCGATCATCGTCTGCAGGTCGAGCGGGTGGCCGGCCTTGATGCGCTCGACCCGCGCAACCGCCTTCTCGATGAACTTCTCGTAGATCGATTCCTGGATCAGGATCCGCGACGGGCACGTGCACACTTCGCCCTGGTTCAGCGCGAACATCGCGAGCCCTTCGAGCGCCTTGTCGAGGAACGCGTCGTCCTGGTCGAGCACGTCGGCGAAGAAGATGTTCGGGCTCTTGCCGCCCAGTTCGACCGTCGACGGGATCAGGCTGTCGGCCGCGGCGCGCAGGATGTGCTTGCCGACCGGCGTCGAGCCCGTGAACGCGATCTTCGCGATGCGCTTGCTGGTCGCGAGCGCTTCGCCCGCTTCCTTGCCGAAGCCGTTCACGATGTTGATCGTGCCGGCCGGGAACAGGTCGCCGATCAGCTCCATCAGCACCAGCACCGACGCGGGCGTCTGCTCGGCCGGCTTCATCACCACGCAGCAGCCGGCCGCGAGCGCCGGCGCGAGCTTCCATGCGGCCATCAGCAGCGGGAAGTTCCACGGGATGATCTGGCCGACGACGCCGAGCGGTTCGTGGAAGTGATACGCGACGGTGTTGTCGTCGATTTCGGAGATGCCGCCTTCCTGCGCGCGGATGCAGCCCGCGAAGTAGCGGAAGTGGTCGATCGCGAGCGGCAGGTCGGCCGCCATCGTCTCGCGCAGCGGCTTGCCGTTGTCGATCGTCTCGGCCACCGCCAGCAGCTTCAGGTTCTTTTCCATCCGGTCGGCGGCGGCGAGCAGCAGGTTCGCGCGCTCGGCGACCGACGTCTTGCCCCACTTGCGGCGCGCGGCGTGCGCGGCGTCGAGCGCGAGCTCGATGTCGTCGGCGCCCGAGCGCGGTATGTGACAGAACGGCTGGCCGTTGATCGGCGACACGTTCTCGAAGTACTCACCTTTCACCGGCGGAACCCACTTGCCGCCGATGTAGTTGTCGTATTGCTGACGGTACGGGTATTCGACGTCGAGGCCCAGTTGCTTCAGGTCAAACGGGTTCATACATGTCTCCTGTTCATCGTGCTTGTGTGAGTACAGCGCCGGTTGGCATTGCGCTGCCCTCGTTTACGCAACATGCGTGCCAAACAGGACGGAAACACGGTAACCCCGGCCGGCCCGCGTGCGCACCGTGCCGTGTTCACCGACGCAGCATGGCGGGTGTGCCGATTCTGAACAGCACGGTTGCGCAGCGCGCCGGGACGGTGTTCGAAATTTCCACAGTGCGCGAGCGCATCTGCGCGCGGAGGCAGGCCGCGCCGCGTGGCATGTCGCTTGCATGCGCCCTGCGCATTCCCACGCAACGGCGTGTGCGCCGACCGACACCATGAACGACCGCGGCCCCCTGACCGACGACGCCATCGCGTTCATCCGCGAGCAGGCGTTCCTGATCGTCGCGACCGCCGACGCGGCCGGCAACAGCGACTGCTCGTATCGCGGCCGCCAGCCACGCGCGGACGGCTCGTTCGAGCCGCTCGTCGACCTGCCCGACCGCCGTACGCTCGTGCTGCCCGACTTCGCGGGCAACAATCTGTTCAACACGATCGGCAACCTGCTCGTGAATCCGGTCATCGCGCTGCTGTTCGTCGACTTCGTGCGGCAGACGACCTGGCTCGTGCAGGGGCGCGCTACGATCGACGAGGATGCGGCAAGCCGCGCGCATCTGTGGCCCGATGCGCGGCGCCATGTGGTGGTTGAAGTGGAACATGCGCAGGCACGGGCGGATGCGGCACTGCCGCCGCTGGTGCTGGCGTGATGGGCGTGGCGGATCGTCAGCGTGCGAATGCAGCTGACGTAATGGAAACGACGCGCCGGCCGTCCAGCCCGACGCGCCCTGTGCGCGATGACGCGACGCTCAACGCCCGTGCGTCTCCGCACACGCTGCTTCGATCCGGCTGTGCACCGGCACGTCGGCATGCGCGTGCCCGTCGGTATCGTCGCCCGTTTCGGCAGCCACCCGCCGCCCGCCGAGAAACGCGAACACCACCCCTGCACACAGCACCGTCACGACCGCCAGCCCGATCAACAATCGATCGAACGCATGCGTGTAGCTCGCGAGCAGCGCCGCATGCCCGACACCCGGCAACACGGCCGCCGCGCCCGCGAGATCGCCGGTCGCGAGCCGCGCCGCCGCACGCAGCGTCGCGTCAGGCGTGCCGGCGGCACCCGCCGCCTGCGTCAGCCCGGTCCGCGCGAGCCCGGCCAGCACCGCACCGACGATCGCGAGCGCGATCCCCTCGCCGGCCACGCGCGTCGTGCTGAAAATCCCCGTCGCCATCCCCGCGCGCTCCTTCGGCACGACGCTCACCGACAGCCCGTCCATCAGCCCCCACGGCATCCCGGCCCCGACGCCGATCGTCACCATCGGCGTGATCGCCGCGAGCCCTGCGCCGCTGCGCAGCACGATGCCCAGCCACACGAGCCCGGCCGCCGCGATCAGGAGCCCGAGCCCCGAGATCACGCCCGCCGACAGCCAGCGCGTGAGCGTCGCCGCGATGAACGGCACGACCAGCATCGGCGCGGAAATCGCGAGCATCAGCCAGCCGGCGTCGATCTCGCTGAAGCCGTCGATGCCGATGAAGCGCAGCGGCAACACGACGAGCAGCACGATGTAGCAGCAGCAGGTCGACACCGGCAGCACCTGCACGCCGACGAAGCGCGCGATCCGGAACAGCGACAGGTCGAGCATCGGCCGCGCGACGCGCGTCTCGATCGCGACGAACGCACACGCGCCGAGCGCCGCGCCGGCCAGCAGCGCGATCACCAGCGGGCTCGACCAGCCGCGCGCGGGCGCCTCGATCACGCCGAACGTGAACAGCGTCAGCGCGGTGGTGAACGCGGCCGTGCCGGGCCAGTCGAGCCCCGTCGCGTGCGGGTCGCGCGACTCGTGCATGCGCGGCAGCCCGAATACGAGCGACAGCCCGCCGGCCACCGCGCTCGCCACGAAGATCGCGCGCCAGCCGACATGCCCGATCAGCGCGCCGGCGAGCACCGGCCCGAACGCGAGCCCGATGCCGAAGGTGGTGCCGAGCAGGCTGAAGGCGCGCGTGCGCGCCGCGCCGTCGAACTCCTGCGCAAGCGCGGCCGTGCCGCCCGCCAGCGCCGCGGCCGCCGCGAGCCCTTGGGCGGCGCGCAGCAGGTCGACCGCGAGCATCGACGGCGCGAACGCGAGCGCGATCGACATCAGCGTGAAGCCGCCGACGCCGATCGCGAACAGGCGCTTGCGGCCGAACTGGTCGGCCAGCGCACCGGCCGCCATCAGGAAACTGCCGAACGCGAGCATGAACGCGTTGGTGATCCAGTTCATCGCGACCGTCCCGCCGTGCAGGTCGCGGCCGATCGCGGGCGTCGCGACGGCGCCGCCCGAAAACGACAGCGGCAGCGCGACGGCGGCCATGCAGACGGCCGCCAGCACCCACGCGCGCCGGCGTGCCGACGGGTCCGAAGCGGCTGAAAAAGGGTGATCCATCATCGCTCCTCGAAAAGCCGGCGCGGATGCGCCGTCAGAGCGACAGAAGATAAATCCGATTCAATCGGCGAAAAACCACGCGAAGCTCCGCATATAACGGACTAGAATTCCGCAATTCACTTGGCCACGTGCGTCGACGCACGCCTTCGATTCGATGGACAACCTGACCGGCATCGTCGCCTTCGTCCGCACCGCCGAAGCCTTGAGCTTCGTCGCGGCCGGCCGCGCGCTCGGCATCTCGGCGTCGGCGGTCGGCAAGACGATCGCGAAACTCGAACAGTCGCTCGGCGTGCGCCTGTTCAACCGCACGACGCGGCGCGTCACGCTCACCGAAGAAGGGCGGCACTTCTACGAACGCTGCCAGCGGATCCTCGAGGATTTCCGCGACGCGGAAGCGACCGTGACGGCATCCGCGCAGCGCCCGCGCGGCAAGCTGCGCGTGAGCCTGCCGGTGATCGGCTACCGGTTCCTGCTGCCGGTGCTGCCCGAATTCCGGCAGCGCTACCCGGACGTCGAGCTCGATCTCGATTTCAACGACCGGATGGTGGATGTCGTCGAAGGCGGCTTCGACGCGGTGATCCGCAGCGGCCCGCTGTCGGATTCGAGCCTGATGTCGCGGCGGCTCGGCCCGTTCGCGTTCGTGCTGTGCGCGACGCCCGCGTATCTCGCGCAGGCCGGCACGCCGCGCACGCCGCGCGATCTCGAAGCGCACGACTGCGTGCGCTACTGCTTCCCGACCACCGGCAAGCTGCAGGACTGGGCGCTCGCGGCCGACGACGGCACGCCGCTGAAGCTGCGCACCGCGCTGACCTGCAACAACATGGAGGCGCTGCGCGGCACCGTGCTCGCGGGGCTCGGCATCGGCTACATGCCCGACTTCCTCGCGCGCGACGCGCTCGAACAGGGCGCGCTCGTTACCGTGCTCGACGACTACCGGATCGCGCCGGGGCAGTTCTCGATCGTGTGGCCGTCGAGCCGGCAGTTGTCGCCGAAGCTGCGCGTGTTCGTCGATTTTCTGTGCGAGCGGTTGTTCAGGTAGCATTCAGTCCGGCGCCAGTGAACCAGGAACGCCGATGCGACGTCATACCTCGTCGCTTCGGGCCGCGCGTATCTGCCGCTTCATCGCACGGTCGTACGCCTCAAAACGCTGCCACGCATCCGCTGTGCGCACATGGGGCCGTTCCCGATGTGAACTGATCCACCACGGCTTGCCTCGATGCTCATACCAGCGCCACACCGCCGCCTGCGCAATCTCGTGTTCCCGGTCAGGACACACGCCGTCGACGACATCCTCTATATGAAGGAAACATGCGAGATGCCGTCGCCATCGATCACACAGTTCGTCCGCGATCAGCCCCACCGTGAAGCTTAGAAAGATCAACGCATATTGCAGGGGGGGTTGCCGTACCCAGTACTTCCGACACATACCAGTAACTCGCAGTCATCCAGACGGCACACGCCAGCAGCGAGAGCCACCACAACGCCACGAACCGGGGAATGCTGAATTGCCGAAATGCGTTCATCGCTGCTTACCCGTATTGGCGCCACACGTCGTCGGCATAGAGCCGCTGTGCGAGGATGCGCCAGCCACCGCACACGATCACGACGACAACCATGACACTGGTGAACACCGTTTCGAACGTGCCCCACGCATTGTCGGGGGACAGCAGCATCCCGAATACCCACATCGCCACACACGCGACGAGTTCGACGGCTGGGAACAGGTTGTACTCATAGTCTGTCTTCCACGGCGCGTCCACGCTCGGCAGCTCCTTGACGACAAGATTGAGCGCGACGCCCTCCGCGTGAGGCAGTGCGACAAGCTGCGCCCCCTGACCATATAACGCCATCTTGCCGGCCAGCGCCTGAAGAACCCAGCGCGCGACCGGAGCCTGCGGACCAATCGCCGGATCAAGCGCATGTGCTTCAATCTTCAGATCGGCATCCCTGACCGCGCCCAGCGTCGCATGCTGCGCGAGTCCCTTGAGCCGGCTATGCCAGAAGTGACGGATTCGCTCGCGTGGCGCCTGCGCCGCGTTGAGCAGCAACGCTAGCGACCTGTCGACCTGATCGGCTTCCCCGACGACCTGACGAAGTAGCCAAGCCTGCCGCTTTAGCTCAGGTTTTTCCTGTATGAGCGCGCGCGAACCGAGCAGAAGCGCAACCGCTGCTTCCGATGTCGCCGGCGCAATGCCGGGGGCGTCATCATTCAAATGCCATGCGACAACAAGGCGATACCTCGGTGTTCCGTCAACTGCATAGTGGCTAGAGGCAAACGGCGAGTCGCTTTTGTCCGTGAACCAGTTCTCCGCAAAGTTCACGTTGCGGTCGTTGTCGATCCATCGAACACGGGGCCGCCCTGGCAACTTCAAGCACTCCCACACAGCCTTGACGTCCGTCGACCATTCCTGTCGGTCGCACTGCATCACGATTTCGAATGAGTTGCTGCGCGCCGCCTCAGCCAGCCGCGCCGCCAGTGGTGTCAAAAGGGTTTCCAGCAGGCTGCTGACGCGTGATGCGACGTGGGTTGCGTCGACGCCTCCAAGCAACATGACCTTCCCCGGATTCTCCGGTGGACTGCCTTCCAGTTTCAGCATGCGTTCGGCCAGGTCGGCTTCGGGCGTGAGAATGACACTGTCGAGCACGGCCATGCCTGCACGGCTGAGTCGCTGCCATCGGACCAGCAAATGCCAGCGCGCCGCATTCCTGACCGCTGCCTCAAACGCCAAGCCGTCGTAAAACGTCGAATAAAGCGCGGCGCAGATCGTGAGCCAAAAAGTAAGCGGGACCGTCAGCGCGGATCGCATGAATTCCGGCGAGCCAACCGGTTTGCCCGCCGGCCACGTTGTCACCGTATAGGCCAGGCACACGCCCTCGATCACGAGGAACAAGACGAGGTAGACCCATACAGGCGGCGGCTTAGGGTGCTGCCACTCGGGCGGCACGCGTTGATCCCAGCGAAATTTCATCGCGTCTCCGTGAATATCGCGTCACGCTTCGATCATCGAGTGGCGCTGCGATGCAATCAGCCGCGGCGAGGAATTGCACGCGCACCGGCAAAGGTCGTCTTCGAGCGCGGGCTGTTTGTCGCTCAGTTCATGGTCCGAGCGCTCACCGACCGGCTCGATCCGGCCAATGGTGTTGCACGCAGGACATTGGACCCGCGCGCCCACATGGCTCAACTTGCGATCGTCGAGTTCAACGTCATCGAGGCCGTCAAGCACGACGCCGTTCGCCGTCGTCCGGTCATGCTGATAGATCAGGGCACGTTCGCGCATTTCAGACTCCCACCCATTCCCATTCAGCGTTGCCGGCGTCGCTCGGAATCGACGGCATCGGCTGGCCGCGCCGCATCGTGACGATGCGGGACAGGTCATAGCGATATTCCGGCGTCGAGTAGTCGGCATTCGCGCGCACGCGCGCCACCCATCGGCCGCCACGCGGACACGGCGCGCCGGGCAAGCTGAACTGCTCCGTGCCTTCGACATAGGCGGACGAGAATGGCTTCGTGGGGGTCGGGGCACTGCCTTCCCATACCCATTGCACCGGCCCATCGAGATGGACGCCGTCCCCGGACTCCATCGGCATCGTCATGCTGTCGGTCGTGGCGATGTCGCCGGCCTTGAATGGCATCACCTGCAAGCTGCGGTAGCTGCCGCCGGAATTCAGACGTACGGCTCGATACAGGCCGTCCTCCGCGAACGTCTCACCGGGCTTCACCGCGTGATATGACATGTTTGCGCGATGCATGGCCTCCCACTGCTCACGCTCCTGTGGCGTTGAAGGATAGTCATGGTCGAAAGCTATTTGGCTTTTAATAGGACTGAAATCGACGTGCGTTGACAGCCCCCAGCCATAGCCCTCGTATTCTATTTTCATAAAAGCCACACCGGAAATCTCGTACACACCTTTTAAAATTTTATTATCCGGAACAGCCTCGATCTTCAAAATCCTACTTTCACCAGGATTGAGCACGACAAATCCATCAGGAAATTCTTTTTTATTTATCAGTGTTTTACCAGCCAAATTAAAGCCCCAATCATCGCGAGGCTGCATCTTCCCAAGCTCACTAAACGGCGCAACGGCAAGCCCCCCACCCCGAGTATTGCCAGGCAATAGATCTGGCGTTTTAAATTTAATCCATCGTTTGCCGGAATTGATAAATTTAATCGACACAGTGTAATGATCGCCCTTATGCTCGATACTCACCGTCTCGAAATCCAACTTGATGATCTTTTGACCATCCGAGCATGCCTGCTCGGATAGCCTGAGAGGTGCATCAAAAACCTGACGCCTGAAACGCTCTGGAATCAGACGCAATGAACCTGATCTCCGTACGGCTTTACCTTCGTCTTGGCAGATAACGCTAAATGTTGCGGCCGGATCATGGGTTTCTGGTCCGCCGGACTGAATATCCTTGTCACACAGAGTGTGAGCTACGTCTTTCAGTTGCCGCGCCTCTTTATTCTGCAGACTGAGAACGAAAACACCCA
Source organism: Burkholderia sp. AU33423 (assembly GCF_002223135.1). Lineage (NCBI taxonomy): Bacteria > Pseudomonadati > Pseudomonadota > Betaproteobacteria > Burkholderiales > Burkholderiaceae > Burkholderia > Burkholderia sp. AU33423. The sequence goes on along the minus strand of NZ_NKFH01000002.1, from coordinate 141,564 downwards.
CACCCGTTTGTGATTCGTCGTTGACAGTATCCCCTTTGGCAAAATAAAACCTTCCTTCGCCATCAAAAGTCATTTCTCTCGAACCATATTCAAGGCCACCGGACCACGAAAGGGAAAATGCACCAGGCTTCATGGCACTGTTGCCGAAATCATTCGCCATAACGAATCCACCCCCCATCCATACAAGAATTATCAACAGAGCCAGCTTTCGAACTGCGTTAGAAAACTGCAAATCACTCCTGCCCGACGAGAGTAGTCCCCATATTTGGGGCTCGTCTTTCGTTATCTGTTCATGCTTTCTTGACTGGCGCGTCATAGCCGACCCTCCACAACTTGTTGGTATGAGCGGAGAACCACCTACGGATGTATTCGAGGTAATACGGGGAGATCGTCGCCGTCGGCTGAAGACATCCACCGCCCATCAGATTGGTTTCAGTTTCAATAATCCAGAACGTATTCTTATCTTTATTTGCATCGGCAAGCGCAAAATCGATATTCACGCCATCCCCAACATAAATCGAGTGAACAAATCCCCCTTGCCGCCAGTATTCGTCAGGAAAATTAAAGAGATGCCCAATTTCATGTGCTTTTGTTTGCGTAACCCTTTCCGTATATCGCCCAGTTGCCACCTGCTTCTGATACTCTTTTTCCGGCCAATTCATAGCATCTGCCCGCTCAGTCGTCGGATACAGGCTAATGGTGATGTTCGGGTTGAGCGCTGGCGCGTCAGCTGCCCTTACCACCTGCACATCAGCACAGAATTTGACGGCGATTCGGCAACCGCAGGCACCCCCCTTCTGACAGCCATCAAGAATCAGCTTGTAATTACCTTGATTCAAGGTCTTTTCAATCTGGTTCTTGTAGGTTGAGGCGTCAACTTCCTTCGGATCACGTTCGACCTGTATCAAGCCATGCTCGGCAAACGATTTTCCGGAATTGGCTCCATTCCTGAACGTTTCATATTGCACTATAATGTACCGGTTATTTTCGTCGCGCGACGGCTCCCCTGTTGCCCGATTCATTTTCACCAGCAGTCGCGGCACCAATGCGGCAACGACCTTCGCCGTCAACATTTTATTACTCGCATCGTAGGTGAACTGGCATGTGGTGAGCGCTGTTCCGGCACACATAACCGGATCGTCACCATTTTTAAGTCGCTCAGTTCTCGTCCAACCGTATTTCTGGTATGTCGGTGTCTCCCGCATCATACTGACTGACTCACTAAAATCAGCCAGTTGCCAATTACACGGAGCGGGACTTAATAGCTGAATCGGATCAAGCCTAATGCACTTTTGTTGCTCATTGTCCGAATCGTTAACTGTCAGGCCGCGATTGCTTGACACTCCTGCTTTCGCACTTGATTTCCCACCAAAGATGCCCCCCAGAAATGATGGTGGCACTGTTGCGTCGGTATCTGACGCCGGGACGGGTGGCACGGCCCCAGTATTACCCTGTGCCCCCATTTGCGACGGGTTCGGCTCAAGTGCCAAGGCCGGCGCTTGTACAAAATTCGGGTTGGTACGCCAGACCTCACACTCCGTCTTGAACGGCACGAAAGCCGGCGCGAACGCCGCGCCGCTCAGGTCCAGTTGAGCCGGCCCGGTCTTCTTCAAGCCACTCGTCCTGAAGTGCACACGGCCGCGCGTGCCCATCTCGATCCCTTCCGGATTCACGCGGATATACGAGCCGCCGACGCTGAGCAGGATTTCCTTCGGCGACTTCACGTGCAAAACGCCATTGACCGTTTCGACCGTCATGTCTTCCTGCGCCGCAAGCTGCATGCGGCCTCGCTGGGCCTGCACAATGACCTCGCCGGCCGACGCGATCAGGCTCATGCCCTCCCGCGCGAACAGTGACAACAGACCGCCCGCAGCGGCGGTGATCCTCTTGAGCGCGCTGAAGTGGACTCCTTTCTTCGCGGTCCCGATGATCGAACCATCGGCGGCGAGTTGCACACCGTCGCCCGAGACCACGCCAACCGGTCCCGGTGCAGTCACGACCGCACCCGGCCTTTTCAATTCGTCCAGCCCGTCGCTGATCGCCTTTTGCGCCCGGGTATCCGCAGGCGATGCCTTCGACGCCTCGGCCGACTTCGCCAGCGATTCGGCTAGCGCCAACATTTCCTTGAGTTGCGCGACCGTCTCGGCCATATCAAGCTGCTTGCCCACGCCGCCCGGCCGGTCGTAGGCCGTCACCATCACGCCTGCGCCGCCTCGCGCAACCGCATGCCCTGAAGTCCGCAGTTCGGCACCCGCGCCTCGCTGGTTCAGTGCGCGGTCCACCATATGGCCGAGATGGAGTTGCGAGCGGCCGGAGTGCTCCGTACCGAGTTCGATGCCTTCCTGATTGTCCCAATCGTCCATCCAGAACTTGTTGCCGGATTGCGTTCGGATCTCGTTACGCGACATGCGCCGTCGTGACGAATTAATCAGGTCGGGGCGCTCGCTATTGTGGATAAAAGCCGCAATAAAGGGCTTGTTCGGATTGCCTTCGCGAAAGCCGATCAGTGCTTCGTCGCCGTCCAACGCGGGCATGTGCATGCCCGTATGGTTCCTGCTTGCGAACGGCTTGGCGAGCCGTAACGGAACGCTTTCCCCACCCTTGGGCCAGTTGCCGAAGTCGCAGTGAAACCGCGCAACGTACTCGCCTTTGTCGGTCAGGTAGGCGAATTTGTACTTGTCAGGCGACGTAATAGTCGCGCCTAGCGTGCCGGGAATTTTCGGCCACCGACGCTCGTCAATTTCCCGCCGGTACGGACGATCGGCCGGAATCGCCGTGAAGCTGTTCACGTAGCTCGCGTTCCGCGCGCCGCGATGCACAACCGTTGTCACAAACATTGCCGCGCCGGCATCCTCGAGCGCCCGATCAGACTGCACGATGCTGCCAGGCCGGATCGCCAGCACGGTCGACTCCACCGAGTAACGAATCTGGCTGGCACGTGCCGCTTCATGGCGCAACTGCGCCTCGCGTTTGGCCCCTTTGGCGTCGTCGTGATGCGTGCCCCAGAAATAGGGCTTGCCGATCATGGTCTCGTCGTCCGATACGGCGCGGTCCTCGGCACGGAAGCGCTCCCACGCCTGCTCGGGGTTGTAGTCGGCAACCACATAGGATTCCGGCACGACGCGCGAGCGGACCTTGAAGGAAAAAATCGCTTCCTCGAAGGTCGCCAGCCCGGCAGTGGGACGATCCAGCACAGGTATCGCGGGGCGCATATAGCCGTCAACGTCGTCCGCGATCACCAGCACGTCGCCGTGCTCGCCGGTCCTCGTGTAGCAGTACAGGCCCGCTTGCTCCATCTCGAGCTTGATGTAGTCCCAGTCGCCCATGTTGTACTGGAAGCGGAATGAGTGCCTGGGATGCTCGCGGCGCAGATTGAATTCGACCTGTATCCAGAAGCGGAGGTCGTAACGCGCCAAAATCTCCTTGATGATTTCCCACGAAGCCATTCCCTGGTACGTGGCGCAATTGCTCGGGCCGTCCATGACGGCCAGATGCTGGCGCATCACAATACGGTAGGTGTAACCATCACGGGATTCCGATACGGAGTCGAACTGCGTCACGAAGCCGGTAAATTCGCGCTTGGCGCGTCCGTCCTCGGGTTGAACCGAAAATTTCGCGAGTTGCCCGAGCACCATCTTTCTCGGAATCGCAATCGGTGCGGCAACTACCGCCTTGACGCTGTACGGCTCGCAGATCGCCTCGCGCACGACCCACGATACGACCGACACCGTGGGCATGGGAGGCAGTTCGCCCGTCTCCGGCTCGCGCTTCGACTTGCGCCGCATCAGCTTCAGATGCGCGGATTGCCGCCCCGTCAAATAACTTGTCACGCGATCGAATCCCGTCATTCTTACCCTCGTTATATCGGGCGCCAGCCATATCACATCGAAACGCGGCCGCTATCCATGGACAAACCATTGCGGAAAATCCGCAACAAATGAATTGAGACCAACCGAATCAACCAATCCGATTTAATCGCGCGTCAATCCAAGAATCGCTTTCGCCTTGGCATCACCCGGATGGTGCCGCTGGCCTTGGTCACGCGTGCAGCAAGTGAGCTGCTGGTGAAGGAACGATGGGGCGGGACATTCGACTCGTCACTCATCGGGTCTCCTTTCTCGACAAATCGGTGATGGTTGCGCCACACGAAATTTGCGCGAATGAGAAAGATGAATCAATCAGACGAATTCGAAATTCGCAATGCGAATTTTCGAGAGCGCTGACCGGCGTCAAATGCGCCAGTAGTCGCGCACTTTCAGGGCCGATGAGCCCGGAAGCCGTGCAAACGATCGAGGTAGTGGTTTGCCAGGTGCGCGAAACCTATTCGACGGACCGATCGAGACGGAGCGCAGCAATGCCAAGATGCGCGGCACTTGCAGCGCTCGCGCCGTCCCGCGTGCGGCAAGCAATCAACGTGTTGCGCCGAGCCGGCAGTTGTCGCCGAAGCTGCGGGTGTTTATTGACTTTCGATGCGAGTGGCTATTCACGCATCCCCGATCCGCTCCGCCTCCGCCTGCGGCAACAACGCATCACTGTCGTCCTTCAGCCCGACACCCGTCAGCCCGAGCCGGCGCGCGTGCGTCATCAGGTAATGCAGCTTGTGCGCGGCCCCCGCGTACGGCAGCCCTTCGGGCCGCACGTTCGAGATGCAGTTGCGCAATGCATCGTGGCAGCCGACCTTCGGCGCCCACGTCAGGTACACGCCGAGGCTGTCCGGCGAGCTGAGCCCCGGCCGCTCGCCGATCAGCATCGCGACGACCTTCGCGCGCAGCAGCTCGCCGATCTCGTCGCCGAGCGCGACACGCGCCTGCGTCGCGACCACCACCGGGCCGATCCGCCAGCCGTCCGCATCGAGCCGCGGCCGCACCGCCTGCAGCAACGGCAATGCCTGTTTCGCGGCCGCGAACGCCGACAACCCGTCGCCGACCACGAACACGACGTCAGGCCCATCGCCGCTCACCGCATCGCCGTGCGCAGCCAGCAGCGCGCGCCCTTCATCCGACAGCTTGCGGCCGAGGTCGGGCCGGCGCAGGTAATGCTGGCGATCGGGCGCCGCGCTCTGCACGCCGAGCGTCGCGAAGCCGGCTGCCTCGATCTCCCGCCGCAGCGCGTCCACGTCGAGCGGCTGGTGCACCGCGTCGCGCGCCTGCGCATGCGAGAGGTTGAACGCGAGCAGCGGCGCGGTCGGCAGGCTGTTGCCCGCGCGACCGAGCGCGATCCGTGCGTTCGTGAACGACTTCAGCTGCGCCCACGGGTTCTTTTCGACGGCGTCGCTCATGCCGAAATCCCCATCCAGTCGTTCGCGCCCGCGAGCAGCGGCACGCGCGACGTCGCCGCGCGCAACGCACCGTGCGCGTCGGCGATCTCCATCGTCTCCAGCCACTCCTCGAATTCCGGCGCGCGGCGCAGGCCGAGCACCTCGCGCACGTAGAGCTGGTCGTGGAACGACGTGCTCTGGTAGTTCAGCATCACGTCGTCCGCGCCCGGAATCCCCATGATGAAGTTGATGCCGGCCGCACCGAGCAGCGTCAACAGCGTGTCCATGTCGTCCTGGTCGGCTTCCGCGTGGTTCGTGTAGCAGATGTCGCAGCCCATCGGCACGCCGAGCAGCTTCCCGCAGAAGTGATCCTCGAGCCCCGCACGGATGATCTGCTTGCCGTCGTACAGGTATTCGGGCCCGATGAAGCCGACCACCGTGTTCACGAGGAACGGGTCGAATTTGCGCGCCACCGCATACGCGCGCACTTCGCAGGTCTGCTGGTCGACGCCGAAGTGCGCGTTCGCCGACAGCGCACTGCCTTGCCCCGTCTCGAAGTACATCAGGTTGTTGCCGACCGTGCCGCGCTTGAGCGACAACGCGGCCTCGCGCGCCTCGCCGAGCAGCGCGAGCGAGATGCCGAAGCTCGCGTTCGCCTTCTCGGTGCCCGCGATCGACTGGAACACGAGATCGACCGGCGCGCCCTTCTCGACCGCCGCGATCGTGTTGGTCACGTGTGTGAGCACGCACGACTGCGTCGGCACGCCGTAGCGTTCGCGGAACCCGTCGATCATCGCGAGCAGCTTCACGATCGCCGCGAGGCTGTCGGTGGCCGGGTTGATGCCGATCATCGCGTCGCCGCAGCCGTACATCAGCCCGTCGAGCATCGATGCGGCGATGCCCTTCACGTCGTCGGTCGGGTGGTTCGGCTGCAGCCGCACCGACATCCGGCCCGGCAGCCCGACCGTGTTGCGAAAGCGCGTGACGACGCGGCGTTTCCTCGCCGCCGCGATCAGGTCCTGGTTGCGCATCAGCTTCGACACGGCCGCGACCATCTCGGGCGTGAGGCCCGGCGCGATCCGTTCGAGCGCCGCGCCGTCGGCGGCCGGCGACAGCAGCCAGTTGCGGAAATCGCCGACGGTGAGGTGCGAGATGTCCGCGAAGGCAGCCGCGTCGTGATCGTCGACGATGAGGCGCGTGACCTCGTCGTCTTCATACGGGATCACCGCTTCGTTCAGGAATGCCTTCAGCGGCACGCCCGCGAGCGCGATCTTCGCGGCGACGCGCTCCTCCTCGCTCGCCGCCGCGACACCGGCGAGCTGGTCGCCGGAACGCAGCGGGCTCGCCTTCGCGAGCAGCGTCTTCAGGTCCGCGAAACGGTACGTGCGCGGGCCGATCGTCTCCGTATAGGACATCGTTCGAATCTCCTTGCCAAATGCCGACGGCGCGCCCGTTCGACGGGGCGCGCCGGATGCCGTCAGGAACGGCCTTTCACGTTCACCTTCACCCTGCTCATTCCTCCAGCAGCGCGTCGCCGGGCGCACTCGCACGCTGCGCACGCGTCGCGAGGAAGTACGCGTAGCCGAACGCGAGGAAGCCGAGGAACACCAGCGCGACCAGCCCGTTGAAGTACACCATCGTTCCGAGACAGACGAACGCGGCCAGGATCGCGAACGCCGGGAAGATCGGGTACAGCGGCGCGCGGAACGGCCGTGCCATGTTCGGCTGCGAGCGACGCAGCTTGAACAGCGACGCCATGCTCACGATATACATCACGATCGCACCGAATACCGACATCGTCACGATATTCGCGGTCAGCGTCTGCCCGCCGAACTGGATCAGCTCGTCGCTGTAGATCGCCGCGATGCCGACCACGCCGCCCGCGAGAATCGCGCGATGCGGCGTCTTGAAGCGGGGATGCACCTTGCCGAGCCATTCGGGCAGGTAGCCTTCGCGGGCCAGCGCGAAGATCTGGCGCGAATAACCGAGGATGATCCCGTGGAACGACGCGACCAGCCCGAACAGCCCCAGCCACACGAGCATGTGCATCCAGCCGCTGTTTGCGCCGACGATGTACTTCATGGCCTGCGGCAGCGGATCGTTGATATTCGCGAGCTTGGTCCAGTCGCCCGCGCCGCCGGCGAACACCATCACGCCGATCGCCAGTGCAACGAGGGTCAGGATCCCGGCCACATACGCGATCGGGATCGAGCGCTTCGGGTTCTTCGCTTCCTCGGCGGCCATCGCGACGCCTTCGATCGCGAGGAAGAACCAGATCGCGAACGGGATCGCCGCGAACATCCCGTGGAACGCGCCCATGCTGAAATGATCGGCGCCCGACCAGCCGCCCTTCATGAAATTGCTCCACGCGAAGCCCGGCGACACGACGCCCATGAACACCAGCAGCTCGAAGATCGCGAGCAGCGTGACGACCAGCTCGAAGGTCGCCGCGATCTGCACGCCGACGATGTTCAGCGCCATGAACACGAGATACGCGCCCATTGCCGCATGCTTGGGCTCGAGGCCCGGGAACTGCACGTGCAGGTACGCGCCGATCGCGAGTGCGATCGCGGGCGGTGCAAACACGAACTCGACGAGTGTCGCGGCACCGGCGAGATAGCCGCCGGTCGGGCCGAATGCACGGCGCGCATACGCGAACGGGCCGCCCGCATGCGGGATCGACGTCGTCAGCTCGGTGAAACTGAAGATGAAGGTGGTGTACATCGCCGCGACGAACAGCGCGGTGACGACGAAGCCCAGCGTGCCGGCGCTCGCCCAGCCGTAGCTCCAGCCGAAGTACTCGCCGGAAATCACGAGGCCGACCGCGATGCCCCACAGTTGCCAGGTCCCGAGCGTCTGCTGCAGCGCGGGCTGGCCGGACGACTTGGCGCCGGCGGCGGGCCGGCCATTCGACTCTGCTTTCATCGGACTCTCTCCTCAAAGGCGCCGGGCCTGGCGGCCTGCGCGACTGAGAATCGATGCTAGAGAGTCATTAAACGACGTGTTATCGAAATTCGGCAAAGATCGCGGCTGACATTTCGCTTGCAGAAATGCAGACCCGGAACGGCTGACGCAGCCGATACGCCGCAGGGGGCACAGCGACAGCCTTCGCCGACAGCCGGGCGCCGCCGGCGCCGCACGCGCGAACGCTGTCGCGTGCCGTTCTCGCCCGGCGGGATACACACGCAGCCGCCGTGCCGTCCGGCCATGCAGCGCGGCCGGACGGATGCTCGACGGTGGCTTTACTGGCCGCCGCCGCGCTGGTTGAACCAGCGGTCGAGCAGCTTGCCGGCCGCTTCGCGACCGCCGAGACCGAACGACAGCGCCACCGCCACCGCGATCGCGCCGAGCACGAGGCCGAATGCAAGCTGGACGATCTCGTTCGCGATGCCCATCGCACGCAGCCCCATCGCGAACACGAGGCCCAGGATCGCGAATTGCGCGATGCGCGCGAACAACACGCTGTGCTCGCGGTCGGCCTGCTCGATCACGCGGCGCGCGAGGCCCGCGAGCCACACGCCGATCACGAGGATCACGCCGCCCATCAGTACGTGGCCGCCGAATTCGATGAAGAGGGTGACGACGTCGCGCACCTGCGTGAAGCCGAGCCGGTTCGCGGCTTCGACCGACGCGAACAGCATCGCGAAGAACACGATCAGCCGCGCGACCAGCACCGACGGCTGCAGGATCCCCGAGAACACGCGCTCGACGCCGAGCACGGCCGGCAGCCCGTCGGCGCCCGCGGCTTCCAGCAGCTTCTGCGCGAGCGACGCGACGAAGCGCGCGAAGTAGAACGTCACCAGCACGATCACGATCGCCGCGACGATGTCCGGCACCGCGCCGAGGAACTGGTTCAGCATGTTGGTGGCCGGCACCGAGATCGCGTCGATCTTCAGCGCGTCGAGCGCGGAGATCAGCGTCGGCACGAACACGAACACGTAGACGATCGTGCCGACCAGGCTCGATACGCGCACGGGCGTCGGGCTGTCGAGGCGCTGCGTGAGGCGGTCGGCGCCGGCGGCGACGAGCAGGTTCGTCACGAGGCCGCGCAGCACGCGCGCGACGATCCAGCCGACGAAGCCGATCACCGCGGCCGCGAAAATGTTCGGCACGATCGCGAGCAGCTTGTCGACCATCCCCTGCACCGGCGACAGCAGCCCCGACAGCGCGAACGATCCGAGGATCGCCGGCAGGAACATCAGGATCACGAGCCAGAACAGCACGTCGCCGAGATAGCCGGTCATCGGCTGCATGCCGGCGCCTTCGGACAGCTTGTCGTCGATCTTGCTCGCCTTCAGCGCGCGGTTCGCGAGGCTGCGCAGCAGCGACGCGATGAGCCACGCGATCAGCGTCAGCGCCGCGCCGCCGATCAGGTTCGGCAGGTAGTTGACGATATGCGTGACGAGCAGCGAGAACGGGTTGGAGACCGCATACAGGTTGAGCACGTTGAAGATGCCCACCGCGGTGACCAGCAGCACGAGCCAGAACAGCCCGCCCGCGATGATGCGCTCGACGTAGGCGCCCTGGCCGGTGCTTTCGTTGATCCGCTGATCGACCTTCAGCGCGCCGAGCAGGCGCATCGCGCCGGCCCGCACCGCGACGGCGATCAGCCAGCCGATCACCAGAATGCCGATCGCGCCGGCAATCTTTGGCAGATACCCCCCTAGCGTGGTCTGCAGCGACGTGATGAAGCTGGAAGCATCCATTTCTTCTTCTCCCGAAAACGTGGTGTTGCGATTGAACATCGACGAACTACCTGCGTACTTCGAAAAACGTGCTGCCCCGACGGAGCAACTTACCCGAGAAAAATGACGCGATCACCCGATTTCACCGTCTTTAACTTTAGTTCTAGATCTCGGAGGGGCAAGACCCCATTTCGCCAAAATAAAAAGGGCTCGATTCGTTGGCCTCCTACGCATTTCCGCAAGATTTATCAAATCGGGCCGTGCTACCGTGACGTCGGTTCCTGCCCGGACACGCCGATGACCGTCGAAACGAAACCCGACCAGCCCGCCTGGATCCGCTACGCGGCGAGCGTGGCGCGTGTCCACGAATACATCCACGCACACCTCGACGGCCCGCTCGACCTGAACCGGCTCGCCGAAGTCGCGTGCCTGTCGCCGTATCACTGGCAGCGCGTCTATCGCGCGCTGTATGGCGAGTCGATCGTGCAGACGGTGCGGCGGATGCGGATCGTGCGCGCGTCCGAGGATCTCGTATGCACGGCGCGGCCGATCGACGAGATCGCGCGGCGTGCCGGCTACGGTTCGACGCACGCGTTCGCGCGGGCGTTTCGCGACGCCTACGGCGTGCCGCCCGTGCAGCACCGGCGCACGGGCAGCCACCGGCCCATCTATCCGTTACAGCGAGGAGAAGAAGACATGTTCAAGCATGAAGTCGAGATCCGGCGGCTGCCGGAATTACACGGCTATGCAGTGGCGCACACCGGGTCGTACCTGAAGGTCGGCGACGCGTTCGCTCGGATCGGTGCGTGGGCCGGTCCGCGCGGGCTGATCGGCCCGGGCGCGAAGATGATCGGCATTTTTTACGACGATCCGGACACGAAGCCCGAGGCGCAGCTGCGCGCAAAAGCCTGCTTCATGCCGGCCGATGGCGCACCTGACATCGAACCCGCGCCGCCGGTGGAGCGCACAACGGTGGCAGGCGGCGAATATGCGGTGCTGCTGCATACGGGGCCGTATGCGGATCTGAAGACGGCCTACCAGTGGCTCTACGGCGACTGGCTGCGTCACTCGGGCCGCGAAGCCGCCGACGCGCCGCCGTTCGAGCTGTACCTCAATACGCCGATGGATGCGGCGCCGGCCGATCTGCGCACGGAAATCTACCTGCCGCTGCGCTGATCGAAAGGCCGGTGCGCGCCGGCCCTGAAACGAAGCGCGCCGGCCGGCGTCCGCACGCCGCCGGCGCGGATGGCCGACACACCGACTTACGCAGCCTGCGTCCCGCACCCGGGACAGAACCGCGCGTCGGCCGCCAGCGCCGAGTGGCAGCGGCTGCAGGACTTGCCGCGTTGCGCGGCACCGCACTGCGCGCAGAAACGCGCGTCCGACGCATTGAGCGCGCCGCAGCCCGCACAGGCGAGCTGGCTCAACGGCACGTTGCCGCCACCCTGCGCGCCTCGGCTATCGGCCGGCGCCTGCCAGCCCCAGCCATGGCGATTGCGGCCCCGCGCATCGTGACCGCCATGCCCGTCCCGGCGCTGCCCGCCGTGATGCCCGCCACCGTGGCCGCTGTTGCCGTGCCCGCCGCCATGGCCACCGCCGTGGCCGCCCAGGATTCGTTTCAGAAAGCTCATCGCCTGCTCCTCAACGCCTGGCCCGCGCGCCGCCGAACGCCCCCGAGGACGACAGCAGCCGCAAACCGTTGGCCACGACGATCAGGCTTGCGCCCGCGTCGGCGAAGACCGCCATCCACATCGTGCCGAGCCCCGCGACCGTGAGGCCGAGGAACACGATCTTCACGCCGAGCGCGAAGCCGATGTTCTGCACCAGTACGCGATGCGTCGCACGCGACAGCCGCACGAACGCGGGAATCTTGCGCAGGTCGTCGTCCATCAGCGCGACGTCGGCCGTCTCGATCGCCGTGTCGGTGCCCATCGCGCCCATCGCGAAACCGATGTCGGCGCGCGCGAGCGCCGGTGCGTCGTTGATCCCGTCGCCGACCATCCCGACCGCACCCGCGCCGCCGGCCGACAGCTCCTCGACTGCCGCGAGCTTGTCTTCCGGCAACTGGTTGCCACGTGCGTCGTCGATGCCGGCCTGCTGCGCGATCGCCTGCGCGGTATGCGGGTTGTCGCCGGTCAGCATCGCGGTGCGGATGCCGAGCGCATGCAGATCGGCGATCGCTTCACGGCTCGTGTCCTTGATCGTGTCGGCCACCGCGAAGATCCCGAGCACGCGCGCTGCGTCGACCAGCACCACGACGCTCTTGCCCTGCCGCTCGAGCGCATCGAGCTTCGCTTCGAGGGCCGTCGAGCAGCGCTCGAGCTCCTCGACGAGCCGGTGGTTGCCGAGCCAGTAGCGCGTGCCGTCGATCGTGCCGCGCACGCCGCGCCCGACGATCGCTTCGAAGTCCTGTACATCGGCGAATGCCGTCGTACCGGCATCGCGGGCAGCCGTTGCGATCGCCTGCGACACCGGGTGATCGGAGCGCGCTGCGAGGCTCGCGCCGAGGTGCCGCACACGTGCGTCATCGGCGTCGGTCGCGTGCAGGTCGAAGTCGGTCTGCACCGGCTTGCCGTGCGTGATCGTGCCGGTCTTGTCGAGCGCGAGCCAAGCGAGCTTGCGCCCTTCTTCCAGGTACACGCCGCCCTTCACGAGAATCCCGCGTCGTGCGGCTGCCGCGAGCCCCGACACGATCGTCACCGGCGTCGAGATCACCAGTGCGCACGGGCACGCGATCACGAGCAGCACCAGCGCGCGGTAGATCCAGTCGTGCCACACACCGCCCATCAAGAGCGGCGGCGCCACCGCGACCAGCAGCGCGACCGCGAACACGATCGGCGTGTAGACGCGTGCGAACTGGTCGACGAAGCGCTGCGTCGGCGCCTTCGCGCCTTGCGCTTCTTCGACCGCGTGGATGATCCGCGCGAGCGTCGAGTTGGCCGCGACGGCCGTCACGCGATAGTCGAACGAGCCCGATTCGTTGATCGTGCCCGCGTACACGGCGTCGCCGGTCGTCTTTTCGACGGGCAGGCTCTCGCCGGTGATCGGCGCCTGGTTCACCGTCGAGCGGCCCGCGACGACTTCGCCGTCCAGCCCGATCCGCTCGCCCGGCTTCACGCGCACGACCGCACCGAGCGCCACCTGCGCAGCCTCGATCGTGCGCCACGACCCATCGGCGCCCTGCACGGTCGCGGTGTCCGGCGCGAGCTGCATCAGCCCCTGGATCGCATTGCGCGCCCGGTCCAGCGACTTCGCTTCGATCAGCTCGGCAATCGTGAACAGCACCATCACCATCGCAGCTTCCGGCCACTGGCCGATCGCCATCGCCCCCGTCACCGCGATGCTCATCAACGCGTTGATGTTCAGGTTGCCGTTGCGGATCGCGATCCAGCCCTTCTTGTACGTGGTGAGCCCGCACGCGAGCACCGCCGCGAGCGCAAGCGCCGCCGACAGCCACACGGGCAGGCCCGCCCAGGTCGCGCCTTCGGACGCGATCGCGGCGACACCGGCCAGTGCCAGCGGCCACCACGGCTTCGCGGGCGCGTCAGCGACGCGCGCGGCCGGCGCGCCGGGCGCTGCCGCCTCGGGCGTCATCCCGAGCGAGCGGATCGCGCCTTCGATCGCCGGCTGGGCGTCCGGCACGTGCTCGACCGTCAGCATCCGCTGCATCAGGTTGAATTCGAGCGCCGACACTTCGCTCATCGCGCCGAGCTTCTTGCGGATCAGCGTTTCCTCGGTCGGGCAGTCCATCTGCATGATCCGGAATGCGGAGCGCACGTGACCCGACGCGGTCGCCTGCGCAACCGGCAGCGGCGCGAGCGTCAGCGCGGCAGGCGCGCAGCAATCGCCTGCCGCGTGGTCGTGGTCGTGGTCGTGGTCGTGGTCGTGGTCGTGGTCGTGGTCGTGACCGGCATGGTCGTGCGCGGCGCTGCCGTGTGCACGGGCGGCGCCATGGACATGCCCGTCGCCGTGCTCGTGTGCATGCTCATGACCCTGGTCGTGGTCGTGTTCCCTGCCGCTGCCGTGGCTGCAACCGGCGCCATGGACGTGACCCTCTTCACGACCCGCGTGCCCGTGATCATGTTCATGATCGTGGCTGTTGGCACGCGACTGCGCGCCGCGCGCTGCAGCGACCTCGCCGTGCGCGTGCTCGCCGGCCGACGGCGCCGCATCGGCAACGGTCGCCGTATCCGTATCGTGCGCGTCGGCGCAGCACGGGGCGGCGCCGCCGGCATGACGGTGTCGTGGGTCGTGGGTACGCTGGGCGTCGGTCATGACAACCTCCTCAATGGCTAACGGTGTAGAGTTAACACCCTGAAGCCACTACAAGGTCAACCCTTGCACGGGAGAAAGGTATGAAGATCGGCGAACTGGCCAAAGCGGCCCGCTGCACACCCGAGACGATCCGTTTCTATGAGAAAGAGGGTCTGATGCCGGATGCGGAGCGCACCGACTCGAACTACCGCAACTACACCGACGTGCACGTCGAGCGGCTGCGCTTCATCCGCAACTGCCGCGCGCTCGACATGGCGCACGACGAAATCCGCGCGCTGCTCCAGCTCACCGACACGCCGGCCGACCCCTGCGATTCGATCAATTCGCTGCTCGACGAGCACATCGGGCACGTCGATGCGCGCCTCGCGGAACTCACGCACCTGCGCGACCAGCTCACCGAATTGCGCCGCCAGTGCGTCGGCGAACATTCGGTCGAGGATTGCGGCATCGTGCACGGTCTCGCGACGATGGAAACCGTTGCGCCGGCCGCGAAGCGCTCGCACCTCGGCTGAAACCCTTGTGAAATATGATAGTCTGGATGAGAATAGTTATATTCTTACTAGATATTGAATAACTATTCATGTCCACCAGTCGCCCGTCTCCGCTTGCGCTGGCCGTCCTCGCGACGCTCACCGAAACGCCGATGCATCCGTACGGGATGCTGCAGCAACTGAAGGCTCGCGGGTACGACGAAGTCGTCAACGTGCGCCAGCGCACGAGCCTCTACCAGACGATCGACCGGCTGCTGCGCGACGGGCTGATCGCCGTGCACGACACCGAGCGCGACGGCGCGTTTCCGGAGCGCACGCTGTATGCGCTGACCGAGGCCGGGCACACGGCCGGGCAGGCGTGGCTGCACACGCTGCTCGCGGAGCCCGCGCGTGAATTCCCGGCGTTCGGCGCCGGTCTCGCGTTCCTGCCGCTGCTCGACGCCGAAGATGCACGCCACCAGCTGGAGCTTCGAATCACGCGGCTCGACGCCGAGCGCGAGCGCCTCGAAACGCTGCGCGCCACCGCGCAGGCCGATCAGGTACCGCGCCTGTTCCTGCTGCAGAACGAGCATGCGCTCGTGCTGCTCAATGCCGAACTCGACTGGGCGCGCAGCGTCGTCGAACACCTGAAGATCGGTGCGCTGCGCTGGGTGGATGGTTGACGGATCGCGCAGGCCGATTCGCACGAACAACGGCGATCGGTCTCGTTAAAGCACTTTGCCGGGATTCAGGATGCCGCACGGATCCAGCGCGGCCTTCAGTCTTCGCATCAATCCGATTTCCGCGTCGCTGCGCGTATGCGCGAGATAAGCGCGCTTGAGCACGCCGATCCCGTGCTCGGCCGACACCGAGCCGCCCATGTCCCGCACCACCGCGTACACGCAGTGATCGAGCGCATCGAGGTCCGTGTCGGTCATCCCGGCCAGCGACACGCCGATATGCACGTTGCCGTCGCCGACGTGGCCGAAGAACAGGCACGTGGCGTCCGGCCAGCGCGCCCGCAGCGCCGCCTCGCAGCGCTCGGCGAACGCGCCGAGTTCGCCCGTCGGCAGGCTCACGTCGAAGTTGACGAGATGCGGCAGCGCGTCGATCGCGAGTCCTTCACGCAGCGTCCACAGGTCGCGCGCCTGCCGCTCCGACGTCGCGAGCACCGCATCTTCCACGAGCCCTGCGTCGAACCCCGCCGCGAGACCGGTTTCCAGCGCATGATGCGCGTCGCCGCCCGGCGCGCTCGTCGCGCATTCGATCAGCACCGCGAAGCCAGCGTCGCCGACAAACGGCGCCGAAACACCCGGCGTATGACGCGCGACGTAGTCGTAGAACGCCGGCCACATCGCCTCGAAGCTGACGACCTCCGGCAGCGTGCGCACGCGGTTCCACAGCGCGACCACCGCGTCGTAGTCGCGCACGCGGCAGAGCGCCGTGGCCGGCGCGGCCAGCAGCGGATGCAGCCGCAGCACCGCGCGCGTGACGACGCCGAGCGTCCCCTCGCTGCCGATGAACAGCTGCTTGAGGTCGTAGCCCGCATTGTTCTTCAGCATCCGGTTCATCGACGACACGACCGTGCCGTCCGCGAGCACCGCCTCGAGCCCGAGCACCTGCTCGCGCATCATCCCGTAGCGGATCGCGCGCGTGCCGCCCGCGTTGGTCGCGAGCATGCCGCCGATCTGGCATGAGCCGCGTGCGCCGAGATCGACGCCGAACGTGAAACCCGCCGCTTCCGCGGCTTCCTGCACCGTCTGCAGCGGCGTCCCGGCGCGCACGGTCATCGTGCCGGCCGCCGCGTCGAGCGCCTCGATGCCCGCGAAGCGCTCCATCGACAGCACCGCCTCGCCGCCCAGCGCGACCGCGCCGCGCGCGAGCCCCGTCAGGCCGCCCTGCGGCACGACTGGCTGGCCCAGACGCGTGCACAACGCGAGCGTGCGCGACACGTCGTCGATGCTGCGCGGGCGCACCAGTGCACGCGGCCGCGCGCCGGCCGGCTCGTTGTACGCGGTGAAGTAACGCGGATCGATGTCGGCCGAGCGGGTCACGAGCGCATCGCCCAGTTCGGCGACGAGCAGGGCTTCGACCGCATCACCCGACAGCGATGCGCCGCCCTGTTCGCCACCCGCGGCGGCCGTGTGCCGGTTCTGCATCGCGCGCGGCTCCGCTTACTTCGCCGAGATGTCGATATCGCCGAAATACTTCAGGCCGAGCGACTTCACCGTGCCGTCCGCCTTCAGCTTGTCGATCGCCGCATCGAGTTTCGCCTTCAGCGCGCTGTCGCCTTTACGCAGCCCGAATGCGATGCCATTGCCGAGAATCTTGTCGTCGCGCACGGGCTGGCCGACGAACGAGAAGCCCTTGCCGTCCGGACGCGACAGGAAGCCGCGCTGGCCGGACGGTGCGAGCACGAGCGTCGCGTCGAGACGGCCGGACACGAGATCCGCGTATGCCTGGTTCTGGTCCTGGTACGCGACGACCGCGACGCCGGCCGGCTCCCAGTGCGCCTTCGCGAAGGTTTCCTGGATCGACGCCTGCAGCACGCCGACACGCTTGCCTTTCAGCGATTCCGGCGTCGGCAGCAGGCCGCTGCCGGTGCGTGCGATCAGCTGGGTCGGCACGCGATAGATGATCGTCGTGAAGTCGATCGCCTGGCGCCGCTGCTCGGTCGCGTTCATCGCCGAGTTGATCGCGTCGAACTTGCGGCCCTGCAGCGCGGGGATCAGGCCGTCGAACGACGTCTCGACCCATTTGCACGACAGCTTCGCCGTCTGGCAGACCGCATTGCCGACGTCAATGTCGAAGCCCTGCAGGTCGCCGTTCGGCGCTTTCGATTCGAACGGCGGGTATTGCGCCTCGAGGCCGAAGCGCAACGTCTGCGCCTCGGCGAGCGCTGCGCCGGAGCCGATTGCGCACGCGAGTGCGAACGCGAGTTTCAGGGTGGCCGTGTGCTTCATCGTGATCTCCTGTGTCTGGTCGGTGCGACGCTCCCGTCGCCGGTTTTCCGTACGGGCCTTACAGCGAACGCAGCCGCCGCGCGCCTTCGACCAGCGTCGCGTCGTCCTTCGAAAAACTGAGCCGGATCACGCCGGCGTCGGTGCCGTCGGTATAGAACGCCGACAGCGGAATCGTCGCGACGCGCGCGTCGCGGATCAGGCGCAGCACGAAATCGCTGTCGCTTTCGTCCGAGAAGTGCCGGAAGCGCGCGAGCATGAAGAACGAGCCTTCGCTCGGCAGCAGCTCGAAACGCGAATCGGCCAGCTCGCGCGCGAGCAGGTCGCGCTTGGCCTGGTAGAACGCCGACAGGCCGAGATAGCTGTCCGGCCGCGCGAGGATCTCCGCGAATGCGACCTGCATCGGCGTGTCGGCCGCGAACACCATGAACTGGTGCACCTTGCGGATCTCGTCCATCAGCTCGGCCGGCGCGAGGCAATGGCCGACCCGCCAGCCCGTCACGTGGAACGACTTGCCGAACGACGACACGATCACGCTGCGCTCGGCCAGCTCGCGATGGCGCGCCATGCTCTGGTGCTGCGCGCCGTCGAACACGACGTGCTCATACACTTCGTCGGACAGGATCACGATGCCGGTATCGCGCGTGAGCTGCGCGAGCCGTTCGAGATCGTCGGCGGAAAACACGGTCGCGGTCGGGTTGTGCGGCGTGTTCACGATGATCATCCGCGTGCGCGGGTTGATCGCCGCGGCGACTTCGTCCCAGTTCACGCGGAAATGCTCCGGCGACAGCTTGATTGCCACCGGCGTCGCGCCCTGCAGCCGCACGATCGGCGCATAGCTGTCGAACGACGGCTCGAAGTAGATCACCTCGTCGCCCGGATGCACGAGCGCGCTGATCGCCGCGTAGAGCCCTTCGCTCGCGCTGGCAATCACCGTGATTTCCGTGGCCGGGTCGTAGTGCGCGCCGTACAGCGCTTCGGTCTTTTCAGCGAGCCGCTCGCGCAGCGCCATGACGCCGGCCATCGGCGCGTACTGGTTGTGCCCGTCGCGCATCGCGCGCGCAACGCCTTCGACGAGCGCCGGATCGGGCGCGAAATTCGGCGCCCCCTGCGACAGGTTCAACGCATCGTGCCGGGCAGCCAGTTGGCCGATCACCGTGAAGATCGTCGTCCCGACGTCGGGCAGTTTCGAACGGGGCGCGGTCGCGCTTCGCATGACTCCTCCTTCTGATGTCCTTCGGGCGGCCGCGCGCGACGCGCACGGCCTGCATCTGTCGCACGATTTAGCCCGAGCCAATATCGGTGGACAATCGAAAGTTCGTCATGGCGGCCATGCATTTTTCTCATGACTCGCGCAGAGGGGCGCGCAGCGGCAAGGCTAGCCTGTCGGGGCGACATGCGAATCAGGCATTTCCCCTAGGGAATGCTACCGGCCGGCTGCCGTCAGGTAGGCGAGCAGCACGGCCCGCAGTTCGTCGCGCAGCGCG
This sequence comes from Burkholderia sp. AU33423, assembly GCF_002223135.1. Classification (NCBI taxonomy): domain Bacteria; kingdom Pseudomonadati; phylum Pseudomonadota; class Betaproteobacteria; order Burkholderiales; family Burkholderiaceae; genus Burkholderia; species Burkholderia sp. AU33423. Next base: position 122,430 of record NZ_NKFH01000002.1, on the reverse strand, counting down.
GCGATGTCGAACGCGGGCCCGAGCGTCAGCAGCGCCTGCGAAAGCCCGCCGTAGCAGATCGTGTGCGCCATCCGCGCGAGCCCGTCGAGCCGTGCGGCCGGCGGCGGGTCGGCCGCGTGCGCGAGCGCGTCGCGCCACAGCGCGACGTACGCGTCGTAATGCCGGCGGTAGGCGGTGAGCGGCGACACCTGCCGCTCCAGCGCGAAGAGCGCGCCCCACAGCGCCGCGTCGGCGCCGATCGCCTCGACCTGCAGGTCGACGAGCGCGGCGGCGAGTTCGGCCCGTGGCGCGCCGCGCAGCCGCGCGATGGCGTCGCGCAGCCGGTCGGCCAACGCCTGTACGTGCCGGTGGATGCAGAGCGCCGCGAGGCTCTGCTTGTCGCCGAAGTATTCGTAGAAGGTGCCGATGCTGACGCCCGCGACCGCCGCGATCTCGCGAATCGTCGCCTTCGCGTAGCCGCGTTCGAGCAAAAGCTGAACGAACGCCTGCTGCAGCGCGTCGGAACTCGCCTGCGCGCGCGACTGGCGCGGCCGGCGACGCAAGGCGGGCGCGGGTTGCGCCGCCGGCTGGCCGGGCGGCGCCGGAACCTGAACATGTCGCGGCGGCATATTTGCTACTCTGGAAATCAGCAGGGCATGCGTTTTACCGGGGGCCGGAGCCGGCGCCGAGGCGTCATCCGTGCGGCATGACGCCGGCCGCCCGCGAAGCATGAGACCGGAGACCACCTCGATGACCGAATCGACTCACGCCGTCACGAACCAGTTCGACGAACTGGTCGACTATAACCTCTTCGCGACGGACATCGCGCTGCGCGACGCGCTCACCCGCGCGGGCGCCGACTGGGCCGTGCCGCAGCTCGACGCCTACGGCGCGCGGCTCGGCAGCGCCGACACCGCTCGGCTCGCCGACGAAGCGAACCACCACACACCGGAACTGCACACCTTCGACCGGCGCGGCCGGCGCATCGACCGCGTCGACTTCCACCCGGCCTGGCACACGCTGCTCGGCCAGTACCGCCACGAAGGCTTCGTGTCGCTCGCCTTCCGCGACACGCGCCGCGGCCGCTGGGCCGCGACCGCGGCCGGCTTCTACCTGCATGGCCAGATCGAGGCCGGCACGCTGTGCCCGGCGACGATGACGCAGGCCGCGATTCCCGTGCTGCAGAAGGAGCCCGCGCTGTGGGACCTGCTGCGCGACAAGCTCTACAGCAACGACTACGATCCGCGCGACGTGCCGGTCGCCGACAAGCGCTCGATCTGGTTCGGCATGGGCATGACCGAGAAACAGGGCGGCTCCGACGTGCGCGCGAACACGACGCTCGCGACCGCGGTCGGCGCGGGCGGACGCGGCGGCGAATACCGGCTGCGCGGCCACAAGTGGTTTTTCTCCGCGCCGATGTGCGATGCCCACCTCGTCGTCGCACGCACCGAAGCCGGCAGCCCGTCTTGCTTCTACGTGCCGCGCTGGCGGCCGGACGGCACGAAGAACGCGGTCGAGATCCAGCGGCTGAAGGACAAAGTGGGCAACCGCAGCAACTCGAGCAGCGAGATCGAGCTGAACGACGCGTGGGGCATCATGCTCGGCGACGAAGGTCGCGGCATCCCGACCATCATCGAGATGGCCACCACCACGCGCCTGAACTGCGTGCTCGGCAGCGCGGCGATGCTGCGCCAGGGCGTCGTGCAGGCGATCGCGTACACGCGCCAGCGCCATGCGTTCGGCCGCGCGCTCGCCGAGCAGCCGCTGATGCGTACCGTGCTCGCCGATCTCGCGCTCGAAAGCGAAGCCGCGCTGTCGCTGTCGATGCGTCTCGCCGACGCGTTCGAGCGCGACGACTCGCCGCGCGAACGCGCGTGGAAGCGGATCGTCACGCCCGCCGCGAAATTCTGGGTGTGCAAGCGCGCGGTCGAGCTGACCGGCGAGGTGATGGAAGTATTCGGCGGCAACGGCTACGTCGACGACGGCCCGATCGCGCGGTTGTTCCGCGAGGCGCCCGTCAACTCGATCTGGGAAGGCTCGGGCAACGTGATGTGCCTCGACGTGCTGCGCGCGATATCGCGCGAGCCCGACGCGGCCGCCGCGCTGTTCGCCGAACTCGCCGACCTCGGCGCGGGCGAACCGCGCATCCGCGCGGCGCTCGACGCGCTGCGCGCGACGCTCGCGGCGCCGGCCGACACGCTCGAAGCATCGGGTCGCGTGTTCGCGCAGCGGCTCGCGGTGGTCGCGCAGGCGTGCCTGCTGCGCCGCGATGCGCCGGCGGCCGTTGCCGACGCATTCGTCGCGACGCGGCTCGCCGCACCCGACTGGGGCCGCATCGCGGGCGGCTTCGACCCGCACGCGATCGACGTCGCCGCGCTGCTGCAGCGCGCGTACCCGGCCTGATGCCTTTTCGGACAACTTAGTACGACCCAGTTCGCCTTCGATCGCCCGCCCGGAGTCCCGATGAACCTCGTCGCCGCCCTCGACCGCGCCGCCCGTGCGACGCCCGACCAGCCGTTCCTCGTCAGCGAATCCGCGACGATCACCTATGCCGCCGCGCGCGAGCGCTCGCACCGCGCGGCAGCCGTGCTGAGCGCGCTCGGCGTCGCGGCCGGCGACCGTGTCGCCGCGATGTGCTTCAACACGCCGGCGTTCGTCGACCTGATGTTCGGCGCGTGGCGGCTCGGCGCGACGTTCGTGCCGGTCAACCACAAGCTGCAGGCGCCGGAAGTCGACTACCTGCTCGAACACAGCCGCAGCAAGGCGCTGCTGTTCGACGTGGCGCTCGCGCCGGTGGTCGAACGCCTCGTGCATCCCGCGCGGCAGCTCGTGACCGAAGGCGAACTCGACGGCGTGCCGTGCTTCGACACGCTGTGCGCGACGATGGACGGCCTCGCGGGCATCGAGCCGGCCGACGGCGACATCGCGCAGATCCTCTATACGTCCGGCACGACCGGCTACCCGAAAGGCTGCGTGCACAGCCACCGCACCGTGACGCTCGCGGCGATGCAGGCGGCGCTCGCAACCGGCATCGGCCGCCATGAGCGCACGCTGATGGCGATGCCGATCTGGCATTCGTCGCCGCTCAACAACTGGTTCGGCGGCACGCTGGTCGCGGGCGGCACCGTCGTGCTGCTGCGCGAATACCATCCGCTGCGGTTCCTGCAGACCGTCGAGCGCGAGCGCGTGACGCTGTATTTCGGCGCGCCGGTGTCGTACCTGCTGCCGCTCGACACGGTCGACGGCTTCGCGGCGTTCGACCTGTCGAGCGTGCGCGCCTGGCTGTCCGGCGGCGGCCCGATCGGCCCCGCGCAAGCCGAACGTCTCGCACGCGCGTATCGCAGCGATGCGTTCTTCCAGGTGTACGGCATGACGGAAGCAGGGCCGGCCGGCACGACGCTGTATCCGGACGAGCAGATCGCGAAGGCCGGTTCGATCGGCCGCACCGGCGGCCCGGGCGTTGACCTGCGCGTCGTGCGGATGGACGGCATCGACGCGCAGCCGGGCGAGACCGGCGAGATCTGGCTGAAGACCGACAGCATGATGCTCGGCTATCTCGACGATGCGGCCTCGACGCGCGCCGCGTTCGCGCCGGACGGCTGGTATCGCACCGGCGACATCGCACGGATCGATCAGGATGGCTACCTGTTCATCGTCGACCGGCTGAAGGACATGATCGTGACGGGCGGCGAGAACGTCTATTCGAAGGAAGTGGAGGACGTGCTCGGCGCGCACCCGGACATCGCCGAGGCGGCCGTCGTCGGCGTCCCGCATCCCGACTGGGGCGAGACGGTGGTTGCGCACGTGGTGCTGCGCGCGGGCACCGTGCCCGACGCGGATGCATTGCGCGCGTTCTGCGGCGAGCGGCTGGCCGCGTACAAGATCCCGCGCGAATTCACGTTTGCGCAGGCGCTGCCGCGCACGCCGACGGGCAAGCTGCAGAAGTTCCTGCTGCGCGTGCGTCGCGGAGACTAAGTACCCGGGATTAAGTCAGCGCACTTACAACCCACGCACTCATATTCTCCTTGCATAAGAAATTTCGGATAGCGAATCATACTTGTCCGATTGATCAACGGTTCTTATCTGGAATAGCGTCTCTGGGCAGGACATTCCGTTTACCGAGACAGGACCGTGGTTGAGCAACGGCGACTAGCAATCAACAATGCCGACAGCATTGCAGGACACGTAATTTACATGCTTAAATTTATTATCGGCCTATGCCTGATCACTTCCAGCCCGGCATTTGCATGCATCGCCAGCGAGAATTTCGACATCTACTTTTCGAGAGATAGCTCGCACATATCGAATTCCGAGATCGTCCGCATTGCAAAATGGGTAGCCGACCAAAAAATCAATTATGCAAATCACCTAACCAAAGAAACGACGCTGATCAGCGGCCATGCCGAGGAAAGCGAACCGGAGGCACCGGCCCTTGCGCAATCGAGATTGCAAACCGCGTATGCGCTGTTGGAGGAATTAGGTTTTTTACGCGGGACCATCAAGAAGAGCGCCCGCGTTTATTCGCATGGCGACGTGGACAATGGACGGCGTGTGGAAATTTCCTTCCTGCCCGACTGCCCTAACAAGTGCTGCGACGGCAAGTAACGTCATACTGCCGCCGGCCACGGCGATGCGGTATCGACGTACGCATGCGGCGCCCCCGCTGCACCGTGGCCTGCAAGATCCCTATGCCCTACCGGCCGTGGCTCACCAAAGAAAAAGCCACCAGACCAGACAGGCCCGGTGGCTCTTTCGCATGACGCGCGGGACGGCGCATTGCGCCGCCGCCCCGCGCGTCAGAACATCAAGACCGGCTGCTTACTTCCCGCCGATGCTCTTCAGCGGCTTCCACTCGCCCTTCTCGACCTTGTACATCGTGATGCCGCCGTTCTTCAGGTCGCCCTTCGCGTCATACGCGACGTGCGTCGACGTCACGCCGGCCATGTCGGTCTTCGCGAGCACCGGCAGATATTTCGCCGGATCGGTCGAATCGGCCTTCTTCATCGCGTTGAACAGCGCCATCGCGCCGTCGTACGCGTACGGCGAGTACGTCTGCACGTCTTCGCCGAAGCGCTTCTTGTACTTGTCGGCGTACGTCTTGCCGCCCGGCATTTCTTCCAGCGGGAGGCCTGCCAGCGAAGCGATCGTGCCGTCGGCCGCGTTGCCCGCGATCTTCAGGAACGTCGGCGTCTTCACCATTTCGCCGCTCATCAGCGGGGCGGTGATGCCGAGCGCCTTCATCTGCTTGACCATCGGTGCCGCCTGCGAATCCGCGCCGCCGTAGTAGACGAGATCCGGCTTCGCTGCCTTCAGCTTGGTCAGGATTGCCTTGAAGTCGACAGCCTTGTCGTTCGTGAATTCACGGTCGACGATCGATGCGCCGCCGGCCTTCGCGGCCTTCTCGAACTGGTCGGCGAGACCCTGGCCGTAGGCCGTGCGGTCGTCGACGATCGCGATCTTCTTCATGCCGAGATCCTTCGACGCGAACGTGCCGGCCACCGAGCCCTGCTGCGTGTCGGACGTCATCATGCGGAAGGTCGTCTTGTAGCCCTGCTGCGTGTATTCCGGTGCGGTCGCCATCGCGATCTGCGGAATGCCCGCGTTCGCGTAGATGCGCGAAGCCGGAATCGTCGTGCCCGAGTTGAAGTGGCCGAGCATGCCCTTGATGCCGTCGTCGACGAGCTTCTGCGCGACCGTCGTGCCGGTGCGCGGGTCAGCCTGGTCGTCCTGCGTGTCGAGCACGAACTTCACCGGCTTGCCGCCGATCTTCGGGCTCGTCGCGTTGAAATCCTCGATCGCGAGCGCGATCCCGTTCTGCATATCCTTGCCGTAGTGCGCCTGCGCGCCCGTCATCGGCCCTGCGTAACCAATCTTCACGTCATCCGCATGGGCCGTCCCCGCCAGCGACATGACAGCGACGAACGTCGCGCCTGCCACTTTTTTCATCGTGTGTTGCATAGCATCTCCTTGGTACCAGGGTAAATGGAGCGGCTTCGGGATCGCCTGGCCGCTTCCTTTGTTTGATCCGAACGGCAAGGATGATCAGCCGATCGTCATCAAATTCGCATTGCCGCCCGCCGCGGCCGTGTTCACGCTCACCGAGCGCTCCGTCAGCAGCCGTTCCAGCGCGTAATCTTCCGCATCGCCGTTCTCGAACGCGCCCACCGACACGCCCTGCACCGACACGATCGGGCCCGGCCGCTGCGCGACGTCCTTCACGAGCGTCTGCAGTTCGTCGCTGTCGCCTTCGAACAGCACCGCGTCGAACGGCGCGTCGGCCTGCTTGCGCACGGTCGCATGCGCCTTCAGCGATGCCGGCAGCGCGGCCACCAGCGCCTCGCCTGCCGCACCCGCGAACAGCGCGCGGTTACCGGTCGCCAGCACCGCCGCGAACTGCGCGCGCGCACCGCCCGGCGTCGCCGCGACACACAACACCGTGCCGCGCGGGCCGAGTGTATACGTGTTTCGCTCGCCCGTCGGACCGGTCAGCACCGCGGTCGCACCGGCCGGCACCTGGGCCAGATAGCCGTCGCAACGCGCGGCCAGCGCCGGCTCGCGCTGCTCGATCAGCCAGTCGCGCAGCGTCGTGAGCGCCGCCGCCGGGTTGCCGCGTGCGTCGCCTTCCACCGCGCCGTCCGCGATCAGCGTCTGCGCGAGCGAACGCGGCAGGCCCGACGGACGCGTCGCGAGCAGGCGCTGCAGGTACAGCGCGCCGCCGGCCTTCGGGCCGGTGCCCGACAGCCCTTCGCCGCCGAACGGCTGCACGCCGACCACCGCGCCGATCACGTTGCGGTTCACGTAGATGTTGCCGACGTGCGCATTCGAGATCACGTGCGCGATCGTCTCGTCGATCCGCGTGTGGATGCCGAGCGTCAGGCCGTAGCCGGTCGCGCGGATCTGTTCCAGCAGCTTGTCGAGCTGGCTGCGGCGGTAACGCACCACGTGCAGCACGGGGCCGAACACTTCGCGCTTCAGCTCGTCGATGCTGCCGATCTCGATCAGCGTCGGCGGCACGAACGTGCCGTGCGCGCAGGCGTCGGGCATCGGCAGCTGCGTGACGCCGTGACCCTTGTCCTTCATCGCCGCGACGTGCGTGTCGATCGTCTGCTTCGCTTCTGCGTCGATCACCGGGCCGACGTCCGTCGACAGCCGGTCCGGGTTGCCGAGCGCCAGTTCGTGCATCGCGCCCTTGAGCATCGTCAGCGTGCGGTCCGCAACGTCGTCCTGCAGACACAGAACGCGCAGCGCCGAACACCGTTGACCGGCCGAGTCGAACGACGACTGCATCACGTCCGCGACGACCTGCTCCGCGAGCGCCGACGAGTCGACGATCATCGCGTTCTGGCCGCCCGTTTCGGCGATCAGCGGGATCGGCTTGCCGTCCGGGTCGAGGCGCGCGGACAGCGTCTTGTTGATCAGGCGCGCCACTTCGGTCGAGCCGGTGAACATCACCGCACGCGTACGCGCGTCGGCCACCAGCGCCGCGCCGACGGTCTCGCCCGTGCCCGGCAGCAGTTGCACCGCACCGGCCGGCACGCCGGCCTCGCGCAGCAGGCGCACGGCCTGGGCAGCGATCAGCGGCGTCTGTTCAGCCGGCTTCGCGAGCACCGTGTTGCCGGCGGCGAGTGCCGCGGCGACCTGCCCCATGAAGATCGCGAGCGGGAAGTTCCACGGGCTGATACAGACCACGGGGCCCAGCGGGCGGTGCGTGTCGTTCGAGAATTCGTCGCGGATCTGTGCGGCGTAGTAGCGCAGGAAGTCGACCGCTTCGCGGATCTCGGCGATCGCGTTCGGCAGCGATTTGCCGGCTTCGCGCACGATCAGGCCCATCAGCGTGTGCATCTGCGCTTCGAGCAGGTCGGCCGCGCGCACCAGGCAATCGGCACGCGCATCGACCGGCGTCGCCTGCCAGATCGGCGCGGCGGCCACCGCGTGCGCGAGCGCCGCGCTCACGTGTTCGGCCGTCGCTTCGCTGACCGTGCCGACCAGGTCGCGCTGGTCGGCCGGGTTGCGCACGTCGCGGGCCGGTGCGTCGGCGAGCGCGTCGTCGGCGAGCATCGGCGCCGCGCGCCACGGGAAATGTGCACTCGCGAGCAGCGCGGACGACAGCGACGCGAGGCGGTGTTCGTTCGACAGGTCGAGGCCCATCGAGTTGGGTCGCTCGTCGCCGTACAGGTTGCGCGGCAACGGGATCTTCGTGTGCGGCGCGCCGAGCGGCACGACCTTCGATGCCTCGTCGACCGGATCGGCGACCAGCTCCTTCACCGACACGGTTTTATCCGCGATGCGGTTCACGAACGACGTGTTCGCGCCGTTCTCGAGCAGGCGGCGCACCAGGTACGCGAGCAGCGTCTCGTGCGTGCCGACCGGTGCGTACACGCGGCACGGACGGTTCAGCTTGTCGCGGCCGGTGACTTCCTCGTACAGCGGCTCGCCCATCCCGTGCAGGCACTGGAATTCGTACTGGCCCGGGTAATAATTCTGGCCCGCGAGCTGGTAGATCGCGGCCAGCGTGTAGGCGTTGTGCGTCGCGAACTGCGGGTACACGGCGTCCGGCGCCGCGAGCAGCTTCTTCGCGCACGCGAGGTACGACACGTCCGTGTAGATCTTGCGCGTGTAGACCGGATAGCCTTCGAGGCCGTCGACCTGCGCACGCTTGATCTCGGTATCCCAGTACGCGCCCTTCACGAGGCGGATCATCAGGCGGTGACGGCTGCGGCGCGCGAGATCGATCAGGTAGTCGATCACGAACGGGCAGCGCTTCTGGTAGCCCTGCACCACGAAGCCGATGCCGTTCCAGCCCGCGAGGTCCGGATCGAAGCACAGCGCCTCGAGCAGGTCGAGCGACAGTTCGAGGCGGTCGGCTTCTTCAGCATCGATGTTCAGGCCGATGTCGTAGCGGCGTGCGAGCAGCGCGAGCGAGCGCACGCGCGGCAGCAGCTCGCTCATCGTGCGGTCCTGCTGCGAGCGCGAGTAGCGCGCATGCAGCGCCGACAGCTTGATCGAGATGCCCGGGCCTTCGTAGATGCCGCGGCCGCCGGCCGCCTTGCCGATCGCGTGGATCGCCTGTTCGTACGACGCGTAGTAGCGCTGCGCGTCCTCTTCGGTCGTCGCCGCTTCGCCGAGCATGTCGTACGAGTAACGGAAGCCGCGCGCTTCGTACTTGCGGCTGTTCGCGAGCGCTTCGGAAATCGTCTCGCCGGTGACGAACTGCTCGCCCATCAGGCGCATCGCCATGTCGACGCCCTTGCGGATCAGCGGCTCGCCGCCGCGGCCGATCAGGCGCGTTAGCGCCGACGACAGCCCGGCTTCGCTGTTGGTCGTCACGAGCTTGCCGGTGATCATCAGCCCCCAGGTCGCCGCATTCACGAACAGCGACGGCGCGTGGCCGACGTGCGAGCGCCAGTCGCCCTTGCTGATCTTGTCGCGGATCAGCGCATCGCGCGTCGCGCGATCGGGAATGCGCAGCAGCGCTTCGGCGAGGCACATCAGCGCGACGCCTTCCTGGCTCGACAGCGAGAACTCGTGAATCAGCCCTTCGACGCCACCGCCCGAGCTCTTCTCGCGCAGCGCCTCGACGAGCTTCGTCGCGAGCGCCTGCACGTCCGCCTGCAGGTTCGCGGGCAGGCGCGCCTGGCCGAGCAGGAACGGCACGCATTCCGGCTCGGGGCGGCGGTACGCCGCCGTGATCGCCGCGCGCAGCACCGATTGCGGTTGCACGTTCTGCGCGAACTCGAGGAACGGATGCGGCGAGTTGTCGTCGTCGCCGTCCGCGTGACCGTCGGCGAGCTCCGTGACGCCGCTGTGGCCCGACAGCTCGGGCGGCAACTGGCCGTGCTCGATCCGCTCGAGATACGCGAAGATCGCCTGCTTGATCAGCCAGTGGGGAGTGCGCTCGAGACGCGCGGCGGCGTCCTTGAGGCGCGAGCGGAGAAGGTCGTCGACTTTGACGCCGAGAGTCGTGCTTGCCATGGTGGGTTCGTGCGCCGGTGCGAGCCCGGCAATGTGGTGTGAGAGGATGCGCGAAATCCTACGGCACGCAATAAAAAGGTGCAACCAAATTACGAGGCAGGTTGCACCCATAGGTTACTCAATATAATCAGCCACTTATGCGGTTGCAACCTAGGAGTTGCCCGTGGTCGGAGGATCGGTGTTTTCCCTGATCGGGCCGGTTTGACATGCGTGCGCAACCTTCCGCGGGGGGCGCGGCGGACGAAAACGGGTTGCACTGGGTGCGGCGGGAGGCGAGGCGCCCGGGCGCGGCCGGGCGGCAAGAGACGGTTCGGGGGTACCCGACCCGGTGGCGGGGGGGCAACGCAGCGGCACGCAGCGCGGCGGCTGCATGTCGCGCCGCTCAGATATCCAGCGGATCGACCTCGACGCTCCACCGCAGCACGCCCTTCAGCGCGCGCAGCTCGGGCTGCCATGCGCGCAGCGCATGCTGCAGCGCCGCCCGCGATGCGCTTTCGAGCAGCAACTGCGCGCGATGCACGTTCGCGACCTTGACGATCGTCATCGGCACCGCGTCGTAGACGGTCACGCGGTCGGCCCCCGGCAGCCCCGGCAACGCGGCCGCGGCTTGAAGGAGGAACGCGAGCGCCGCGTCCAGCGTGCGCCCTTCGGCGCGCAGCAGCGCCTGGTAGACGAACGGCGGCAGGTGCGCGTCGCGGCGCTCGCCGAGTGTCGAATTCGCGAAGCCGACGTAATCCTGCCGCCCGAGCGCGTGGTACAGCGCATGACGCGGGTAACGCGTCTGCACGAGCACTTCGCCCGGCAGCCCGGCGCGCCCCGCACGGCCGCTCACCTGCATCAGCTGCGCGAACAGCCGTTCGCTCGCGCGGAAGTCGTGCGAGAACAGCGCGGTATCCGCATTGAGCACGCCGACGAGCGACACGCGCTGGAAATCGTGCCCCTTCGCGATCATCTGTGTGCCGACGAGGATGTCCACCTCGCCCGCATGCACATCGGAAAAGAGCGCCTGCGCGCTGCCCTTGCGGCGCGTGCTGTCCGCGTCGATCCGCAGCACGCGCGCGCCCGGCACGGCTTCGGCGAGCGCCTCCTCGATGCGTTGCGTGCCGCGCCCGAGCGGCGCGATGTCGACGTTCCCGCACTCGGGACACGACCGCGGAATGCGCGATTCCCAGCCGCAGTGATGGCAGCGCAGCGCGTGCTCGGGCTTGTGCAGCACGACGTACGCGCTGCAGCGCGGGCAGCCGGCGACCCAGCCGCAAGCGTCGCACGCGAGCTGCGGCGCGTAGCCGCGCCGGTTCAGGAACACGAGGCTCTGTTCGCCGCGCTCGAGCCGCGCCTTCAGCGCCGCGACGAGCGGCCCCGACAGCCCGCCCATCGACGCGCGCCCGCGCCGCCGCTCCTCTTCGAGGTCGATCAGCCGCACGGTCGGCAGCGTCGCGTCGGCCACCGCGCGGCGCGACAGCGTGAGCCGCGTGTAGCGGCCCTGCTCGGCCTGCCACCAGCTTTCGAGCGACGGCGTCGCCGAGCCGAGCACGACCGTGATGCCGAGCTGCTTCGCGCGCCACACGGCGAGGTCGCGCGCCGAATAACGCAGCCCTTCCTGCTGCTTGTACGCGGGCTCGTGCTCCTCGTCGACGACGATCAGCGCGAGCGTCGGCATCGACGCGAGCACCGCGAGGCGCGTGCCGAGCACGATCTGCGCGCGGCCCGTATGCGCGGCGAGCCAGTTGCGCGCACGCTCGCCCTCGGCGAGCCCGCTGTGCAGCGTGACGATCGCGTCGTCGGCGAGCGCACCCGCGAAGCGCGCGCGAAACGCGGCCTCGAACTGCGGCGTCAGGTTGATTTCAGGGACGAGCACAAGCGCCTGCGCATCCGGCCGCGCGTCGAGCAGTGACGCGAGCGCATGCAGATAGACCTCGGTCTTGCCGCTGCCGGTCACGCCGTGCAGCAGGAACGGCGCGAAGCCCTGCGCGGCGCGAATCGCGTCGAGCGCCTCGGCCTGCTGGTCCGTGAGCGCCGGCGGCACAGTTCGTCCACCGGCTGCCAACAGGTTATCCACAGCTTTGGGCACAGGCGCATCGGCCCAGCCGATCTCCTCGACATCGACCCAGCCGCGCGCCGCCCAATCGTCGAGCGTGGCCGCCGCCTTCGGGTGGAGCGCACGCGCCTCGGGCAGCGCCAGCGAGCCGGTGTCGACCAGCGCCTGCGCGAGCCGACGCAGCGCGGCCCCGCGCGCGGGTAACGCATCGGGCAGCGCCGCGCGGCCGGCTTCCGTCGGCCGGTAACGCACCTCGGGCGCGAGCAGCCGCCCCCAGCGCCCGGCATCGCGCAGCGCCTGCGGCAGCGCCGGCAGCGCGACCTCGCCACGCCCGCGCTGGTAGTAATCCGCGGCGAACGATACGAGCGCGAGCCAGTCCGGCGACAACGGCGGCAGGTCGGTGCAGATCGCGTCGATCGCGCGCAGCCGCGACGGCGGCACGTCGGTGTGAGTCGTCACTTCGCAGACGAGCCCGACGGCCTGCCGCTTGCCGAACGGCACCTGCACGAGCGTGCCGGGCCCCGGCGCCGGTTGCGCGTCGCAGCGGTAGTCGAACAGGGTGGCGAGCGGATGGTCGAGCGCGACGCGCAAATAGGTACCGCTCATCCCCGCGCTCCGGCGGCGGCATGCGCCGCATGGGCATGGGCGGCCGACATCCGCGCCCGCATCGGGGCAGCGAACTTAAAGTAAAACTTCAGATTCGGCGCTAAGTTTTGGATTCGCATTAGGAATCGCCGTATACCCTGCCCAGCCTGTGGATAACTTTGTTGAGAACTCGGCGCTCACTGGCCGCAACGCGCGCGGGGCCGTGCTTTGCGCTGATTTTCGCCGCGTGTTGCGGTGCCCCGCGGAGCCTTATGCCATAAGGCTGCTATTCAAATTACCGAACCATAGCGAGACAAATTGACCGATACAGGGCTCTACCGCGCTGCAACGTGGAAAATGTGTATAAGTCAAGTCTTGACAAGCACTGAATCGGCAACCGGTGGACGGTTGCGCCCTGTTTAGTGCCGGTAGCGAAACGCTGTCATCCCGCAGTGCAGCATGACAGCGCTTGCGTTCAGCCGGCGGCTCCGCTACGGATCGCGCGGCTGTGGCGATGCACTTCGTCGACGAGTTCGGCGACGTGATCGGGCGACGTGAACTGCGAAATGCCGTGCCCGAGGTTGAATACGTGGCCCGGATGGTTGCCATAGCTGTCGAGCACCGCGCGCGCCTGCTCGCGCACCGCGGCCGGCGGCGCAAACAGGATCGTCGGGTCGAGGTTGCCCTGCAGCGCGACCTTGCCCGCGACGCGCTCGCGCGCCTTGCCGAGGTTGACCGTCCAGTCGAGCCCGACCGCGTCGACGCCGGTCGCCGCGATCTCCTCGAGCCACAGGCCACCGCCCTTCGTGAACGTGATCACCGGCACGCGCTCGCCGTCGTGCTCGCGCTTGAGCTGCGAGACCACGCGGCGGATGTAGTCCAGCGAGAAGCGCTGGTACGCGCCGTCCGCCAGCGCGCCACCCCACGTATCGAAGATCATCACGGCCTGCGCGCCCGCTTCGATCTGCGCGTTCAGGTACGCGGCGACCGCCTGCGCGTTCACGTCGAGGATCCGGTGCATCAGGTCGGGGCGCGAATACGCCATCGACTTCACCGTGCGGAAATCGTCCGACCCGCCGCCTTCGACCATGTAGCACGCGAGCGTCCACGGGCTGCCCGAAAAACCGATCAGCGGCACGCGCTGGCGGCCCTGAGCGTCGGTGAGCGCGCGACGGATCTCGCGCACGGCCCCCGTCACGTAGCCGAGCGTCTCTTCGATGTCCGGCACCGCGAGCTTCGCGACGTCGGCCTCGGTACGCACCGGATGCGCGAACTTCGGCCCTTCGCCGACCTGGAAGTCGAGGCCGAGCCCCATCGCGTCCGGAATCGTCAGGATGTCCGAGAACAGGATCGCGGCGTCGAGCGGAAAGCGCTCGAGCGGCTGCAGCGTCACTTCGGTCGCGTAGTCGGGATTCTTTGCGAGACCGAGGAAGCTGCCGGCGCGCGCGCGCGTCGCGTTGTATTCGGGCAGGTAGCGGCCGGCCTGGCGCATCAGCCAGATCGGCGTGTAGTCGGTCGGCTCGCGCAGAAGCGCACGCAGGAAGGTGTCGTTGAGCAGGGTATGGGCCACGGTAGGAGCGACGATGCGAGAGCAAAGCGGCATTTTACCGGACAGCCGCCCTCAGGCTGCGCATGCCGACGCGATGGCGGCCATATGACGCGCGCGATGGCTCCGTTATGATCGGACGCTCATATCGAACGAAACGAAGGAGGAGACCAATGAAGACACTCGCCACGCTCGCCGCCGCCACGTTGCTTTGCTGCGCCGCCGCGCACGCGCAGACCGGCGCGGGCGCCGCTGCCGCCGCACCGGGCGCCGGCTCGCGGCTCGACGACGTGCTCTCGCGCGGCACGCTGCGCGTGTGCACGACCGGCGACTACAAGCCGTATTCGTACTACCGCGCGGACGGCCGCTTCGAGGGCATCGACATCGACATGGCCGAATCGCTCGCGAAGTCGCTCGGCGTGAAGACCGACTACGTGAAGACCAGCTGGCCGAACCTGACCGGCGATTTCGTCGCGAAATGCGACATCGCGGTGGGCGGCGTGTCGACGACGCTCGAGCGCCAGAAGCGCGTGTTCTTCACGCAGCCTTATGTGGTCGACGGCAAGACGCCGATCGTGCGCTGCGCGGACGCCGACAAATACCAGACCGTCGCGCAGATCGACCGGCCGGAAACGCGCGTGATCGTGAACCCGGGCGGCACCAACGAGCGTTTCGCGAAGCAGTATTTCACGCACGCAAACCTCACCGTCTATCCGGACAACGTAACGATCTTCAAGCAGATCCTCGCCGGCAAGGCAGACGTGATGGTGACAGATGCGTCCGAGACGCTGCTGCAGCAAAAGCTGAATCCGGGCCTGTGCTCGGTGCATCCGGACAAGCCGTTCCAGTTCGGCGAAAAAGCGTACATGGTGCCGCGCGGCGACGTCGCGTTCCAGCAGTACGTCGATCAGTGGCTGCATCTCGCGCTGTCGACCGGCGAATACCAGGCGATTTCGGATAAATGGCTGAAGTAAGCAGGCTCGTGCGTGGCGGCCGATAGCGGACATCGACCCCGCGTCCGCCGCCCGCAAAAGTCGCTTGTGCGGCGGTGGCCCAATCGCCGCCGTTACACTTCGGTGCAGCGCGCCGACGCCCGGAAAATCGCCCCGAAGCCACCGAATTGGCCGAACGGCCGACTTCCGCGCATGCCAATCACGTTTCAAAATCTTTCTGACGAATGAATCGTCATGCGCGGTATCGGCCGAAAGGCGCATTTTCTCGCGTGCAAATCGGCAATTCGTCGAGCCTGGTACGCATGAAAAACGCATCTTGCGCATGCGCTGAAAACGCTGCGGAAAATATGGGTAAAAATGACCTTTTTCGACCCTTCAAAAACAGCAAAAAATCCCGGAAAGCCTTATCTGGCGGGCGTTACAACCTGAAACACTTTGTTACCGCGAGGGGTCATTAATTCGCCCACAATGGCCTCAACGGTTTCAACACGGATGCGGTCTCGTGTGCCAAGTGTGAGCGGACGCGAAGCGCTGCGAGCCAGTCGGTCACGTACCGAAGCCCTTCCGAGGGGCATCCCTGTTGGAGTCGTTTCCGGCCCCCCGCCGGACTCGGTTTCATCTTTGGTCTCCTCGCGCTAACCCCGTAGCGTGTGGTTTTTAGCGGGCTAATAAGCCCGCTTTTTTTCGTCCATCGAAAGTGCAACGGCCCGCAGGCCGCCGCGTTGTTCCCGCCTTCATGCCGCGCTATGCGGTCTTCTGCACGTCGAGCTTCAGCTCCTCGATCATCCGGTCGCGCATCACGAACTTCTGCACCTTGCCCGTCACCGTCATCGGCAGCTCGTCGACGAAGCGGATGTAGCGCGGGATCTTGTAGTGCGCGATCTGCCCGTTGCAGAACGCACGCACGTCGTCCTCGGTCATCTGCTCGTCCGCGCGCAGCACGATCCACGCGCACAGCTCCTCGCCGTACTTCGCATCGGGCACACCGAATACCTGCGCGCTCTGGATCTTCGGATGCCGAAACAGGAATTCCTCGATCTCGCGCGGGTAGACGTTCTCGCCGCCGCGAATCACCATGTCCTTTAGCCGGCCGACGATGTTGCAGTAGCCGTCCGCATCGAGCGTCGCGAGGTCGCCCGTGTGCATCCAGCCGTCCACCAGCACCTCGCGCGTCTTCGCGTCGTCGTCCCAGTAGCCGAGCATCACCGAATAGCCCTTCGTGCACAGCTCGCCCGTCGTGCCGACCGGAACGATATTGCCGGCCGGATCGACGATCTTCACTTCGAGATGCGGCTGGATGCGGCCCACCGTCGTCGTGCGCTTTTCCAGCGGATCGTCGGTCGAGCTCTGGAACGACACGGGGCTCGTTTCCGTCATCCCGTACGCGATCGTGATCTCCGACAGATGCATCTGCGACACGACGCGCTTCATCGTCTCGATCGGGCACGGCGAGCCGGCCATGATCCCGGTGCGCAGCGTCGACAGGTCGAACTTCGCGAACTCGGGATGATCGAGTTCGGCGATGAACATCGTCGGCACGCCGTGCAGTGCGGTGCAGCGCTCGTCGGCCACCGCCGCGAGCGTCGCGACCGGGTCGAACGCTTCGCCGGGGAACACCATCGCCGCGCCCTTCGACACGCACGCGAGCACGGCCAGCACCATCCCGAAGCAGTGATATAGCGGCACCGGGATGCACAGCGTGTCCTGCTCGGTAAAACGCATCGCCGTCGCGATCGAGCGCCCGTTGTTGACGACGTTGCGGTGCGTGAGCGTCGCGCCCTTCGGGCTGCCGGTCGTGCCGCTGGTGAACTGGATGTTGATCGGCTCGTTGGCCGCGAGCGTCGCGTCGATCGCATCGAGCAATGCGGGATCGACGGCCTGGCGGCCGCGCGCCATCAGGTCCGCGAAGCGGAACATGCCGGCGGGCGCGACGTCGCCCATCGACACGACCGTGCGCAGGCTCGGCACGCGCGCCGCATGCAGGTCGCCCGGCGTCGCGGTCGCGAGCTCCGGCGCGATGGTCTGCAGCATCTCGACGTACGCGGACGTCTTGAAGCGCTCGGCGGCGATCACGGCCTTGCAGCCGACCTTGTTCAGCGCGTATTCGAGCTCCGACAGCCGGTAGGCCGGATTGATGTTGACGAGCACCGCGCCGATCCGCGCGGTGGCGAACTGCGTGAGCAGCCATTCGCTGCGGTTCGGCGACCAGATGCCGACGCGATCGCCCTTCACGATGCCGAGCGAGGCCAGGCCCGCGGCCAGCACGTCGACCTCGTTCGCGAACTCGCGCCAGGTCCAGCGCACCTGCTGCTCGCGGAACACGACGGCCGGACGATCGGGAAAGCGCCCGGCCGTGTCGAGCAGGAACCGGCCGATCGTCGCTTCGGAGAGCGGCACGTCGGTCGTGCCGCGCACGTACGACAAGCCGTTTTCGGGCGCGATCAGCGCGCCCACGCCAAGGTCTGCTGCCATGAATGTCTCCGTCCTTTTTGTCTGGTCGGCCTGCACGCGCCTTCGGCGCCCGCCTCCGCCGCGCACTCGCGACGAACAGCCTCCACACCGATGATGACGCGCGCGGCTGACGATACTCTGACAGCAAATCGCGGCGGACGGATGAAATAGCACGACCGGACGGTATGATCCGGCACGCAAAAAAACAGACGAAAACGACGGACGAAAAAAAAGCAGCCCGAAGGCTGCTTTCTTTCGCGGGATACGCGGCGCGGCTCAGTGCCGGCTGCGGATCTTCGCCAGACGCTGGATCGCCTCGAGCTGCGCCATCGCGGTCGCGAGCTCGGATTGCGCCTTCGCGAGGTCGAGATCCGACTTCGCGTTCTGCAGCGTTTCCTCGGCACGCTTGCGTGCTTCCTCGGCTTTCGCCGCGTCGAGGTCCTTGCCGCGGATCGCGGTATCGGCGAGCACCGTCACGGCGCCCGGCTGCACTTCGAGAATGCCGCCCGCGACGAACACGAATTCGTCGTTGCCGCCCTCGACTTCGATGCGCACCGCACCCGGACGAATCCGCGTGATCAGCGGCGTGTGGCCCGGCAGAATGCCCAGCTCACCCGTTTCGCCCGGCAGCGCGACGAATTTCGCCTCGCCCGAGAAGATCTGCTCTTCCGCGCTGACGACGTCTACTTTGATGGTTGCCATATCGACTCCTGTCGATCGGAGCGGGCGCTTGCGCGCCTGCGCCGATCCCATGCACGGCGGATTGAGCGTGTTGCGGTCGGCGCGACTGGCCGGGATTAACAGTCCGACTGCTAATCCCGACTAGGACGCGCCGTGCGACTCACCCGATCCTTACGAGATCTTCTTGGCCTTTTCGAAGGCTTCGTCGATCGTGCCGACCATGTAGAACGCCTGTTCCGGCAGGTGGTCGCACTCGCCGTCGACGATCATCTTGAAGCCGCGGATCGTTTCCTTCAGCGGCACGTACTTGCCCGGCGAGCCCGTGAACACTTCAGCAACGTGGAACGGCTGCGACAGGAAACGCTGGATCTTACGCGCACGTGCGACCGACAGCTTGTCTTCCGGCGACAGTTCGTCCATGCCCAGAATCGCGATGATGTCGCGCAGTTCCTTGTAGCGCTGCAGCGTCTGCTGAACGCGACGCGTGATCGTGTAGTGCTCTTCACCGATCACGTTCGGGTCGATCTGGCGCGACGTCGAGTCGAGCGGGTCGACCGCCGGGTAGATACCCAGCGAAGCGATGTCACGCGACAGAACGACGGTTGCGTCCAGGTGGCCGAAGGTCGTAGCCGGCGACGGGTCGGTCAAGTCGTCCGCAGGGACGTACACGGCCTGGACCGACGTAATCGAGCCCTTCTTGGTCGACGTGATGCGCTCTTGCAGCTTGCCCATTTCTTCAGCCAGCGTCGGCTGATAGCCCACTGCCGACGGCATACGGCCGAGCAGTGCCGACACTTCGGTACCGGCCAGCGTGAAACGGTAGATGTTGTCGACGAAGAACAGCACGTCGAGGCCTTCGTCACGGAAGTGCTCGGCCATCGTCAGGCCGGTCAGCGCGACGCGCAGACGGTTGCCCGGCGGCTCGTTCATCTGGCCGTACACCAGCGCGACCTTGTCGAGAACGTTCGAGTCCTTCATTTCGTGGTAGAAGTCGTTCCCTTCACGGGTACGCTCGCCCACGCCCGCGAACACGGAGTAACCACCGTGTTCCTTCGCGATGTTGTTGATGAGCTCCATCATGTTGACGGTCTTGCCCACGCCAGCACCGCCGAACAGGCCAACCTTGCCGCCCTTTGCGAACGGGCAGATCAGGTCGATAACCTTGATACCCGTTTCGAGCAGTTCGGTCGACGGCGACAGTTCGTCGAACGCCGGAGCCTTCTGGTGGATCGAACGCGTCGTTTCGCTTTCGATCGGGCCAGCTTCGTCGATCGGACGGCCGAGCACGTCCATGATTCGGCCGAGGGTCGGCTTGCCGACCGGCACCGAGATCGGCTTTGCCGTGTTCTTCACGGTCAGGCCGCGGCGCAGGCCGTCGGATGCACCCAGACAGATGGTACGGACAACGCCGTCGCCCAGCTGCTGCTGGACTTCGAGGGTCAGTTCCGAGCCATCGAGAATGAGCGCGTCGTAGATCTTCGGCATGCTGTCGCGCGGGAATTCCACGTCGATAACGGCGCCGATGCACTGTACGATCTTGCCTTCTACCAAAGCAGCAGTACTCATCGCTTTTCCTTTAAATACCTGATTCTTTACTCGCGCAAAGGCGCAGTTGTCGTCCCGGGCGCGCGCTTAAACAGCGGCTGCGCCGCCGACGATCTCCGACAGTTCTTTCGTGATCGCGGCCTGACGGCTCTTGTTGTACACGAGCTGCAGTTCGCTGATCACCGTCTTCGCGTTGTCGGACGCGGCCTTCATCGCGACCATGCGCGCCGATTGCTCGGACGCCATGTTTTCCGCGACGGCCTGGTACACCAGCGCCTCGACGTAACGCACGAGCAGTTCGTCGACGACTGCCTGCGCGTCCGGCTCGTAGATGTAGTCCCACGACGTCGCCGGCGTACCGTCATCGGCTTCGAAGTGTTCCGACGACAGCGGCAGCAACTGCTCGATCACGGCTTCCTGCTTCATCGTGTTGACGAAGCGCGTGTAAGCGATATAAACCGCCGACAGCTTGCCTTCCGAGTACAGATCGAGCTGCGTCTTCACGGCGCCGATCAGCTTGTCCAGATGCGGGGTGTCGCCGAGGTGCACGACCTGCGACATCACCTTCGCGCCGAAGCGGTTCAGGAACCCGAGGCCCTTGCTACCGATCGCGGTGGCTTCGACCTTCTGGCCCTTCTCTTCCAGCTCCTTGAACTTCTGCACCGTCGCACGCAGCACGTTGGTGTTCAGACCACCGCACAGCCCCTTGTCCGTCGTGACAAGGATGATGCCGGCCGTCGTCGCGCCTTCGTTCGCCACCATGAACGGGTGGCGGTACTCCGGGTTCGCGCGGCTCATGTGCGCAGCGATGGCACGGACCTTGTCCGCATACGGACGAGCGGCGCGCATGCGTTCCTGCGCGCGGCGCATCTTCGATGCGGCCACCATCTCCATCGCCTTCGTGATCTTGCGCGTGTTCTGCACGCTCTTGATCTTGCCGCGAATTTCCTTCATTCCAGCCATAGCTTGCTCCTTGACCGAAGCGGCGCGGGCGCATCAGCACCCGCGCGGCCTCAGTGTGTCACTCGCGGATCAATAGGCACCGGACTTCTTGAAGGATTCGATCGCCGAGCGCAGTGCGCCTTCGTCGTCCTTCGAGAGATCCTTGGTGTCTTCGATGCGCTTGATGAGGTCAGCGTGGCTGGTCTTCAGGTTTTCGCGCAGGCCCTTCTCGAACGACAGCACTTGCTTGACGTCGAGATCGTCGAGGTAGCCGTTGTTTGCGGCGTACAGCGACACGGCCAGTTCCCAGACCTGCAGCGGCTGGTACTGCGGCTGCTTCAGCAGTTCCGTCACCCGGCGGCCGCGCTCGAGCTGCTTGCGGGTCGCTTCGTCGAGGTCCGATGCGAACTGGGCGAATGCCGCCAGTTCACGATACTGCGCGAGGTCGGTACGGATACCGCCCGACAGCTTCTTCACGACCTTCGTCTGAGCGGCGCCACCGACTCGCGACACCGACACGCCGGCGTTGATTGCCGGGCGGATGCCTGCGTTGAACAGGTCGGTTTCCAGGAAGATCTGGCCGTCGGTAATCGAGATCACGTTCGTCGGAACGAACGCGGTCACGTCGCCAGCCTGCGTTTCGATGACCGGCAGTGCCGTCAGCGAACCGCTCTTGCCCTTCACTTCGCCGTTGGTGAACTTCTCGACGTACTCTTCCGACACGCGAGCAGCCCGCTCGAGCAGACGCGAGTGGAGATAGAACACGTCACCCGGGTACGCTTCACGGCCCGGCGGGCGGCGCAGCAGCAGCGAGATCTGACGGTATGCCCAGGCTTGCTTGGTCAAGTCGTCATAAATGATCAGCGCATCTTGGCCGCGGTCGCGGAAGTATTCGCCCATCGTGCAGCCGGCGTACGGTGCGAGGTACTGCATCGCTGCCGAATCCGAAGCCGAAGCGGCGACGACGATCGTGTATTCCATCGCGCCCGTTTCTTCGAGCTTGCGAACCACGTTCATGATCGACGAAGCCTTCTGGCCGATCGCGACGTAGATACAGATCAGGTCCTTGCCCTTCTGGTTGATGATCGCGTCGAGCGCCACCGCGGTCTTGCCGCACTGACGGTCGCCGATGATCAGCTCACGCTGGCCACGGCCGATCGGCACCATTGCGTCGATCGACTTGATGCCCGTCTGCACCGGCTGCGACACCGACTTACGCCAGATCACGCCCGGGGCGATCTTTTCGATCGCGTCGGTCAGCTTGGCGTTGACCGGGCCCTTGCCGTCGATCGGGTTGCCGAGCGCATCGACCACACGGCCGACGAGTTCCGGACCAACCGGGACTTCGAGAATGCGGCCCGTCGTCTTGACGATGTCGCCTTCCGAGATGTGTTCGTATTCGCCGAGAATCACCGCGCCGACCGAGTCGCGCTCGAGGTTCAGCGCGAGGCCGAACGTGTTGCCCGGAAACTCGAGCATTTCGCCCTGCATCACGTCCGACAGGCCGTGGATACGCACGATACCGTCGGTCACGGAGATCACGGTGCCCTGGTTGCGAACGTCTGCGCTCGCTTCAAGGCCCTGGATCCGGCTCTTGATCAGCTCGCTGATCTCAGAGGGATTGAGTTGCATTATTCGCTCCTGATAGTCAATTCTGTTGCGTGCCGGCGTGGCGCTCAGGCGGTCAACGCAGCCTGCATCGATGCGAGGCGCGCGCGAACCGAGGTGTCGAGCACTTCGTCGCCGACCGTCACGCGCACGCCGCCAATCAGCGACGAATCGACTGCGACCGTCGGTTTCAGCTTGCGCTTGAACTTGCGTTCGAGGCCCGAGACGAGACTCTCGAGATCCGTGCCGTTCAGCGGGAACGCGCTCACGATCTCGGCGTCGGCTGCACCTTCACGTTCGTTCTTGAGCGCCTCGAACTGCTCGGCGATTTCCGGCAGCAGCGCGATGCGATGATTGTCGACCAGCATCTGCACGAAGTTCTTCGCTTCGGCGCCAGCTCCGAGCGGCGACTTCACCGCAGCAAGCAGCAACTCGGCTACTTGCGTGCGCGTCACCTTCGGGCTCGACGCGACCGACAGGACTTCCGGCAGACGCGCAACCTGGGCCAGCTCTTGCACGAGCGTGGACCAGGCGGCGATGTCACCGCCCTCGGCCACGCGGAACAGCGCTTCTGCGTAAGGGCGGGCGATGGTTGCAAGTTCGGCCATGATCAGAGCTCGGCTTTCAGTTGATTCAGCAGTTGGGCGTGGGCCGTTTGATCGACTTCGCGCTTCAGGATCTGCTCGGCGCCCTTCACGGCCAGCGTAGCGACTTCGCCACGCAGCGCTTCGCGCGCCTTCACGATTTGCTGTTCTGCTTCCGCCTTCGCCTGGGCGATGATGCGGGCGGCTTCAGCCTGGGCGTTGGCCTTGATTTCCTCGGCGACCGCCTGGGCACGCTTTTCAGCGTCGGCGATGCGTTGCTGGCCGTCATTGCGGGCCTGCGCGAGTTCCTGGTCCACGCGCTTGTGCGCTGCGTCGAGTTCTGCCTTGCCCTTCTCGGCGGCGGCGAGGCCGTCGGCGATCTTCTTCGAACGTTCGTCGAGGGCGTTGATCAACGGCGGCCACACGAATTTCATCGTGAACCACGCGAGGACCAGGAACACGACCATTTGCGCAAACAGAGTTGCGTTGAGATTCACGGTGTTTCCTTATCTGCTATTCCGGAAAAATGAAACGGTAAGGCGCTCATCGAGTTGCATTCGATCAGCGCCCCAAGTCTCCGTTCCGCCCTGCGCCGGCTCACGCCGGACGCAAATTTCCGTGGAACCTTAGCCTGCGACGAGCTTCGACAGGAGCGGGTTCGCGAACGCGAACAGCATTGCAACACCCACGCCGATCAGGAATGCCGCGTCGATCAGACCAGCCAGCAGGAACATCTTCGTTTGCAGCGGGTTGATGAGTTCCGGCTGACGTGCGCAGGCTTCGATGTACTTACCACCCATCAGCGCGATACCGATACAGGCGCCGATTGCACCCAGGCCGATGATGATGCCGATACCGATGGCGGTCAGACCCTGGATGTTGGCGATGTAAGCTTGCATGATCACTCCTTTGTGAAAAGACTTGGAACTGAGATTTAAAAAACTAAAACGGAAACTCTTTCTTGCACGCCGCGCTTAGTGCTTGTCGTGCGCCTGGCCGAGATACACCAGCGTCAGCATCATGAAAATGAATGCCTGCAACAGAACAATCAGAATGTGGAAGATTGCCCAGACGCTACCCGCGATCACATGACCAACGAAGCCGAGGAACGTTGCGTCGCCACCGAAGCTCCACATGCTGCCGAGCAGGGCGATCAACAGGAACAACAGCTCACCCGCGTACATGTTGCCGAACAACCGCATACCGAGAGAGACGGTCTTCGCGAGATATTCGACGATGTTGAGCGCGAGGTTCGGGATCCACAGCAGCGGGTGGGCGCCAAACGGTGCCGACAGCAGCTCATGCACAAAGCCGCCCGCGCCCTTGATCTTGATGCTGTAGTAGATCATCAGGACGAACACGCCGAGCGCGATGCCGAGCGTGCCGTTCAGGTCGGCCGTCGGGACGATGCGATGGTGGGAAATCACGTCCGACAGACCGAGCAGGCCGATCACGCGGCCCGGCAGGTCGACGGGGAGGAAGTCGAGGGAGTTCATCAGCGCGACCCACACGAACACCGTGAGTGCGAGCGGAGCGATGAAGGTACGATTGCCGTGAACGATGGCCTTCGATTGGTCTTCGACCATCTCGACGAGCATCTCGATCGCGCACTGGAAACGGCCCGGCACGCCCGACGTCGCCTTGCGGGCAGCCAGACGCAGCAGGAGGATCGTCACGATGCCGCAAACGATCGACCAGAACAGCGTGTCGAGATTCCAGACGTGGATGTCGAAAATCGACGTCTGATGCGAGGTGGAGAAATTCTGCAAGTGGTGCGCAATGTACTCGGACGGATCCGGACCGCGCGTGCCTTCGCTAGCTGCCATATCGTTAATGCCACCCAAATTGTCGAAAATCGTTTTGCCAGTTCCGCAACACGCTATTGCGGGAACGGGCTGGTGCGGTTCGTTGTCGAAACCGCACGCTGCTTGTTCCTTACCGCCAGGCCAGCGCGATCCAGTACGTCTTCAGCACGACGAGGTACGTGACGAGGAACGGCACCCAGTGCACGCCGGACCAGCCGAACGCCACTGCAGTGAACATCCCGATCGTCAGAGCGAGCTTCAGGGCTTCGCCCATCACCCAACTCATCACGGTGGCCGAGCCACCTGCCTTCAGTCGTGCCACGAAAACCGCACTGGGCACCCAGCCAATCGCTCCGCCCAGAAACGCGGATTGCGCAGCGGCACCCGGCGACTTTGAAAACAGCCACCACGCCAGCGTTGCAACCAGGGACAGAACCACTTGCGCGAGCACCACCTTATAGGGGGTCACGCGCGAGGGCTTGCTCACGTTCGGGCCGAACAGCTTTTCGGCTTCTACCCGTGTGAGCGGAACGATGTTGTTATCTTGCTGCTCGGCATCCCAGTCATCATCGAATTCGCGCCGCTCGCCAGCCGCTGAAGCGGTGCGTTGCGTGCGCTGATCATCGTGCCTGTCGTCCGGCGCCTGACCCGCCATCGCAATCTTCCGCAAAATCCTTGAACCCGGCCCCAAGCTTTCTGAAAGCTTTCAGGGGTGCCTAGCTAACAAATCCGGGCGATTGTAAGCGATAGTTGCAAGTGATTCAAGGCTTTAGACGCGACAAAAACCTGCGTAAAACGACGCCTCATCATGTGAAAAAACGGGCGATTCGACGACGTACGATGACAGTTGTAAGGTCGCTTTTTTGCACCGGTATTTCTTGCTCGAAAAAGTCCGGCGACGAGGGAATGTCGAGGAAACGATGCCCGGCGCGGGCGCCGGCGGGGCGGCACGATCACCACCCAGGATCCATGCTGTGACGCGGCTCCGGGCTCGAGCCCAGCACCCAACCCCAAGCAGGCGAAACACTGTGATCACCCGACCGCGCCGGATGCATGAAATCCGGACCGACGCCGATGCAGCGAATTATCCAATCAGTTGTCATGCCACCACAGTCGATCGACTGTGGATTGCGGCACTTATCAACAGCCCCGCACCAGCACGAATGCTGTGCGCCCTCCCCGCCACCCGAATGGCACGCCTGTGCCACACGCATCCACATCGTTCAGCCGTGAACGAGCAGCCACGCGCCGAGTGCCGCGCTGGCGAGCGCGAACGGAATCGAGACCAGGTGGAACGGTAGCCACATGCGCGGCTCCTTCGCGAGACGCACCGCGATCAGGTTCGCCAGCGAGCCGATCGCGAAACCGAATCCGCCGACCGATACGCCAAACGCGAGCGCACGCCAGTCATGCGTGAACTCCGACAGCAGGATCGCGGCCGGCACGTTGCTGATGCCCTGCGACAGCACGGCACCGGCCGCAAAGATGCGCAGCGGTGAATCGAGATTCGCGTGCGCAATCGCGTCATGGACGACGGGCAGCGCAGCCGCGCTGCGCAGCACGACGAACATCAGCACGAAGATCAGCAGCAGCAGCCAGTCGATCTTCAGGACTGCGTGACGTTTGACGACGAGCAGCACGATCGCGACGGCAAGCAGGCCCGGCAGCGGATGGTGCGCATCGGCGAGCAGCACGAAGGCCGCGAACAGCACCGCCGCGATCAGCGCGTGCATGCGTTGTACGGGAATGGCGACGACGTCGCCGGACAGGTCGAGCGGTTTCGCGCGAAACGCGCACGCGGTCAGCACGAGCAGCAGCGCCATCAGCGCGATCGCGAGCGGCCCGAGCGTGACCACGAAACGGCCGAACGACACGCCGCTCAATTGCCACAGGAAAAGATTCTGGGGATTGCCGAGCGGCGTCGCGACGGACCCCGCGTTGACGGCCAGCGCGACGACGATCACGAGCCGCCGGAACGGCAGTGGCGTCAGCGCACGCAGCGACACCATCAGCGGCACGACGACGAACAGCGCGACATCGTTGGTGAGCCACATCGACAGCAGCGCGGCGAACCCGACGAGCAGCATCGCGAGCCCGCGTTCGGAGTGCACGTGATGCACGATGCGGTGTGCGAGCCACATCAGGCAGCCGGACAACTCGAGCGCCTTGGTCAGCATCAGCAGGCCCGCGAGCGTCGCAACCGTCTGCCAGTCGACACGATCGGCCAATACGGAAAATGGTTGCGGACGCACCCATTGCAGCACAATCAGCCCAAGCACGAGCACCGATAGCACGGGTTCCTGCGCAAGCCACCCCAACCACCGGCGCGGCGCCGGTGCGCTCGTCTCCGCCATGCGCCGCCCTTTACTCTTCGGTTGCGACGTTGCCGCGCAGTCGCACGAGAATGCCTTCGAGTGCGTCGAGGTTGCCGAAGTCGATCGTCACCTGCCCTCGCCCGCGGCGGCCGAGCTTGATCTTCACCGTCGACGCGAGCAGGTCGGACAACTCCTCCTCGAGACGGCGCGTATCGCGACCGCCATCGTCCTTCGCACGCGCCTTCACGGCCGGCACTTCCTTCGTCGTGTGCGCGACGAGCTTCTCGGTCTCACGCACCGACATGCGCTTGTTGACGACCTGATGGGCAAGCGTGATCTGCGTGGCCGCATCGACGGCGAGCAGCGCGCGCGCATGCCCCATGTCGAGATCACCGGCCAGCAGCATCGTCTGTACCGGCGAAGCCAGGTTCAGCAGACGCAGCAGGTTCGATACCGCGCTGCGCGAACGGCCGACCGATTCGGCCGCCTGTTCGTGCGTGAAACCGAACTCGTCGAGCAGGCGCTGGATACCGTGCGCTTCTTCAAGCGGGTTCAGGTCCTCGCGCTGGATGTTCTCGATCAGCGCCATCGCCGCGGCAGCCTGATCCGATACGTCCTTCACGAGCACCGGCACTTCATCGAGGCCCGCCAGGCGCGCCGCGCGGAAGCGGCGCTCGCCGGCGATGATCTCGTATTTGTCTGATGAAATGGGCCGTACCAGGATCGGCTGCATCACGCCCTGTGCGCGAATGCTTGCCGCGAGCTCCTGCAGGCTGCCTTCGTCCATCCGCGTGCGCGGCTGGTACTTGCCGGCCTGCAGCTTGCCGAGCGCGAGCGTGTTCGGTGCCCCTTCGATCTTCACCGCTTCGGTGATATCGGCACTGCCGCCGAGCAGCGCTTCGAGGCCACGTCCCAAGCCCTTCTTCTTTGGTACCGCGTTCATGTCTTTCTTCCTCGCTTCGCTCATGTCCGTATCACGACACCTCGAACGCACGCACGCGCTCGATCATCTCGGCACCGAACTGGATATACGCCTGCGCACCGCGCGAGCTGCGATCGAACACGACGCCCGGCAACCCGTAACTCGGCGCTTCCGCCAAACGCACGTTGCGCGGAATCACCGCATCGAACACCTTGTCGCCGAAGTGCGCTTTCAGTTGATCGGAGACTTGCTGCTGCAGCGTGATGCGCGGATCGAACATCACGCGCAGCAAGCCGATGATCTTCAGGTCGCGATTCATGTTCGCGTGAACCTGCTTGATCGTGTTGACGAGGTCCGACAACCCTTCCAGTGCGAAGTACTCGCACTGCATCGGAATCACGACGCCGTGCGCCGCGCATAGCCCGTTCAGCGTCAGCAGCGACAGCGTCGGCGGACAGTCGATCAGCACGAAGTCGTAGTCGTCGGACACGCGCTCGAGCGCCGCCTTCAGCCGGCGCTCGCGGTTGTCGATGCTGATCAGTTCGATCTCGGCACCGGACAGCTCGCGATTCGCGGGCAGCACGTCGTAAGTGACACCGTCCGGACGGATGCGCGCGTCGGTCACCGACACGCCGTCGACCAGCACCTCGTACACGGTCGCTTCGCAAGCAGCCTTGTCGATCCCGCTGCCCATCGTCGCGTTACCCTGCGGGTCGAGATCGATCAGCAGGACTCGTTGCTCCTGCGCTGCAAGGCTTGCGGCGAGATTGACCGATGTCGTCGTCTTGCCGACGCCCCCCTTCTGGTTCGCAACGCAGAAGATCTTTGCCATCGTTGGTGTGTTCCCTTTACCTTCAAACAAACGGCGCGCTACTGCGCGCCTGCCCTTCAATTCGCCTCGTCGACGGCCACTTCGATCAGATGCCGTTCGGCATCGAGCATCGGTACCGCCAGCCGTATCGTCTGCTTCACGCGGCTGCCTTCCGGCAATCGCGCAATCTCGTCGTCCGGATGGACGCCCTTCATCGCCCAGATCGATCCGCCGGGCGCGACCAGATGTCGAGCAAGTTTAACGAAGTCGGATAGATCCGCGAAAGCGCGGGATACGATCATGTCGAATTTTTCCGGCACTTCGACACCCGGTTGCAGCGACTCGACCCGACCGGTGACCACCGACAGGTTCGCGAGCTTCAGCTCCGCACGCATCTGAGTCTGGAATGCAGACTTCTTCTGCACGATATCGTTCAGCGTGATCTGCCAGTCCGGCTCGACGATCGCCAGCACGATACCGGGCAACCCGCCGCCCGAGCCCACGTCGAGCACGCGGGCTGATGCACGGCCACGCAGATACGGGACGATGGAGAGCGAATCGAGGATGTGCTGGATCAGCATCTGCTTCGGGTCGCGGATCGCGGTCAGGTTGTAGACCGCGTTCCACTTGCCGAGCAGCGCGACATAGTCGAGCAGCTGGTTGCGTTGTGCATCCGTCAGGGTGAGGTCGAGCGCCGTCGTGCCTTCGACGAGCATCTGTTCCAGTACGTCCCGATTAACCGCCGGCGCGCGACGCGCCGTCATTGTTGCGTCGGGACGGCGCCGTCCCCCTGCTCCGTTGCCTCTGCGGCAGTGCCATTACGGCGACCCAGGCCGCGGCGCTTCAGGTGCACCATCAGCAGCGAGATCGCTGCCGGCGTGACACCCGAGATGCGCGACGCCTGCCCGATCGTCTCCGGCCGGAACTCGTTGAGCTTCTGGCTCACCTCGAACGACAGGCCGCGGACTTCGCGGTAATCGATACCGTCCGGCAGGCGCGTGTTCTCGTTCGCGTCGTTGCGTTCGATCTCGGAGGCCTGGCGCTCGATATAGCCCTGATACTTGATGCCGATCTCGACCTGCTCCTTGATCTGCTCGAGCATCACCGGATCGTTGGCCAGCGGCTCTGCGGGGCCGCACTCGCCGCCCTTCAGTCCACACACGCCGTCGTAGCTGATACCCGGGCGGCGCAGCAGCTCGGCGAGGCTGTATTCGTGGTCGATCGCCTTGCCGAGGAGTGCGGTCGCCTCTTCCGCCGGCAACGTCTTCGGGGTGACCCACGTCGACTTCAGGCGTTCGGTTTCACGTGAAACAGCGTCGCGCTTCCGGCTGAATGCGTCCCAGCGCACGTCGTCGACGAGCCCCAGTTCGCGGCCGATCTCGGTCAGGCGCATGTCGGCATTGTCTTCACGCAGGCTCAGGCGATACTCGGCGCGGCTCGTGAACATCCGGTACGGCTCGGCCACGCCACGCGTCACGAGATCGTCGACCAGCACGCCAAGATAGGCCTGGTCGCGGCGCGGGCACCATGCGTCCTTCTCCTGCACATAGCGGCCCGCATTGAGGCCGGCCAGCAGACCCTGCGCGGCCGCTTCTTCATAGCCGGTCGTCCCGTTGATCTGGCCCGCAAAGAACAGCCCGTTGATCGCTTTCGTCTCGAGCGACGCCTTCAGCGCACGCGGATCGAAGTAGTCGTACTCGATCGCGTAGCCGGGGCGCAGGATGTGCGCGTTCTCGAGGCCGCGCATCGAATGCACGAGCTCGAGCTGGACGTCGAACGGCAAGCTCGTCGAGATCCCGTTCGGGTAGAACTCGTTGGTCGTCAGCCCTTCCGGTTCCAGGAAGATCTGGTGCGATTCCTTCGATGCGAACCGGTGAATCTTGTCCTCGATCGACGGGCAATAGCGCGGCCCGACGCCTTCGATCACGCCTGTATACATAGGCGAACGGTCGAGACCGCCACGAATGATGTCGTGCGTGCGCTCGTTCGTGTGCGTGACCCAGCACGGCAACTGCTGCGGATGCTGCTCCGCTCGGCCCAGGAACGAGAAGACCGGGATCGGATCGAGATCGCCCGGCTGCTCGGTCAGCTGCGAGAAATCGATCGAGCGGCCATCGATACGCGGCGGCGTACCGGTCTTCAGGCGGCCCTGCGGCAGCTTCAGCTCCTTCAGGCGCGACGACAGCGACACGGCCGCCGGATCGCCCGCTCGGCCGCCCGTGTAGTTGTTCAGGCCGACGTGGATCTTGCCGTCGAGGAACGTACCGGCGGTCAGCACGACCGCGCGGGCGCGGAAGCGGATGCCGATCTGCGTGACGGCGCCCACCACCCGGTCGCCTTCGACCATCAGGTCGTCGACGGCCTGCTGGAACAACCAGAGGTTCGGCTGGTTCTCGAGCCGGTGGCGGATGGCGGCCTTGTACAGGATGCGGTCGGCCTGCGCACGCGTCGCGCGCACGGCCGGACCCTTCGACGAATTGAGGATCCGGAACTGGATACCGCTCTCGTCCGTCGCGGCTGCCATTGCGCCACCCAGTGCATCAACTTCCTTGACCAGATGGCCCTTGCCAATGCCGCCGATCGACGGATTGCAGCTCATCTGCCCAAGCGTTTCGATGTTGTGGGTCAGCAGCAGTGTCTTTGCGCCCATGCGGGCGGACGCCAGCGCGGCTTCGGTGCCGGCATGACCGCCACCGACGACGATGACGTCAAATTCTGTGGGAAAAAGCATGGTGGATTCCGTACGCAGGGCTGCGCACGAACCTATCTGAGAAATGTATGGGGCGAATTATAGCGGGTTCGCTTTTCACCCGAATGCCGTCCGAATGGTAGGGTCTGTGCATTTCGTCGATTTTTCGACATTGGACCGAGGAATCTGTGGTTCCGCGCCCACGCCTGCGAAGCTTCCGGCCCGCCCGCCGCACATCGTTGCGCCTGTGCAGAGATCCATCTGTCGGGAAATTTCACGTGGAACATATAACGCGTTCGAGGCCTGCGTCCCGCCCAACACTCAGACGAAACACCCTGTGCCCCTCTTCCTCACAGAATTTCCGTCGGTCCGCTCGACACTTATCCCCTGTGACGCCGCACCTGGTCGGCTTGCGGAACGACCGACCGACTCCGAACGACAAACCGGATCGCCATCTGCACTGTGGTGGATACCTCGACCCGCCGCCACTGCACAGATCGTTTGATTGTTCCTCCGGTACTTATCCCCTGGTTGTTAACCGCCGACGCTTTGGAGTCAGATCTCGACCCCAAAACAAAAACGGCGTGTTTCACGTGAAACACGCCGCCCGTTCCTCGCCAACCGCGCCACCGATCAGGCCGTTTTCTTCGCCAACCCGAGGTAGGTTTCGATCACACGCGGATTCTGTGCGAGGTCGGCTGCCGGCCCTTCCAGCGCAAACTCGCCCGTCTCCAGCACGTAGCCGTAGTCGGAGATCTGCAGCGCCGCCCGCGCGTTCTGCTCGATCAGCAGCGTCGCCACACCCGTACCGCGCAACGCACTGATGATATGAAAGATCTCCTTCACGATCAGCGGCGCCAGCCCGAGGCTCGGCTCGTCGAGCATCAGCAGGTCTGGCTTGCCCATCAACGCGCGGCCAACCGCGAGCATCTGCCGCTCGCCGCCGGACAGCGTGCCGGCCGCCTGCTTGCGGCGCTCCTTCAGACGCGGAAACAGCGCGAACACGTGATCGAGCTGGTCGAGGAAGTTCGCTTCACCGGCCAGCTTGCGCCGATATGCGCCCAGCACGAGGTTGTCCTCAACCGTCATCGTGCTGAACAGCTCACGCTTTTCCGGCACGAGGCACATCCCGCGTGCGACGCGCTGCTCGACCGGCAATGCACCGACATCGTGACCGCGATACACGACCGCGCCCGACGCATGCCCGGTCACCGGCAGCGCGCCCATGATCGCGTTCAGCAGCGTCGACTTGCCGGCCCCATTCGGCCCGATCACGCTGACAATCTGCCCTGCTCCGACCTTGATCGCCGCGCCGTGCAGCGCTTCCACCTTCCCGTACCGGACCGCCAGCCCGCGCACATCGAGAATCGGCATCGTCGTGTCCGTCATCACTCCACCCCGCCCAGATACGCTTCGAGCACCGCCGGATCCTGCTGCACGTCCTGCGGCAGCCCTTCCGCGATCCGCGTGCCGAATTCCATCACCACCAGCCGGTCGGTGAGATTCATCACGAAATCCATGTCGTGTTCCACGAGCAACACGCTCATGCCTTCCGCCTTCAGCCGCCGCAGCAGGTCGGCGAGTTGCTGCTTCTCCTGGTAACGCAGCCCGGCGGCCGGCTCGTCGAGCAGCAGCAGCGTCGGGTCGCAGCACAGCGCCCGTGCGATTTCGAGAATCCGCTGCTGGCCCAGCGCGAGGCTGCCCGCTTCGTCGTACATGTGCTTTTCGAGCCCGACGCGGCGGATCTGCCGTGCGGCCTCGGCCAGCAACTGCGCTTCCTCGTGGGCATTGAGGCGCGCGACGCTGCGCCACACGCCGGTATGGCCGCGCAGATGCGCACCGATCGCGACGTTCTCGAGCACCGTCATCGCCGGCAACAGCTTCACGTGCTGGAACGTCCGGCCGATGCCGCGGCGGACGATCTGGCGCGATGTGAGCCCGTCGATGCGCTCGCCGCGGAACGTGATCGTGCCGCCCGTCGGCTTCAGCACGCCCGTCACGAGGTTGAACGTGGTCGACTTGCCGGCGCCGTTCGGGCCGATCAGCCCGATGATCTGCCCCGCTTTCACGTCGAAGCTGACGTCGTTGACGGCCACAAGCCCGCCGAACTGCTTGCGCGCGTTGTCGACGACGAGCAGCGGCTCGCCGGCCGTCGGCTTCGGGCGTTGCGGCAACGGATCGGCGTGCTCGGGCACATGGGCACGCGGCCCGCGCGGGAACAGCCTGGCGACGAACGGCCACACACCCTGGCGCGCGTACTGCAGCAGCAGCACCATCAGCACGCCGAACACGATGATCTCGAAGTTGCCTTCCGAACCGAGCAGCTTCGGCAGCAGCGTCTGCAGGTAGTCCTGCAGCACGGTGAGGATCGCCGCGCCGAGCACGGCGCCCCACACGTGCGACACGCCGCCCACCACGGCCATGAACAGGAACTCGATCCCGTGGTTCAGCCCGAACGGTGTCGGGTTCACCGCACGCTGCAGGTGCGCGTAAAGGAAGCCCGAGATGGCCGCGAGCACGGCTGCATAGACGAAGATCACGACGCGCATCCAAGCCGTGTTCACGCCCATCGCCTCGGCCATCACGCCGCCGCCGCGCAGCGCGCGGATCGCGCGGCCCGGGCGGCTGTTCAGCAGGTTCTGCACCGACACGATCGCGGCCAGCACGACGGCCCAGATCAGGAAGTACAGGCTGCGGCCGCTCCCGAGTTCGATACCGAACAGGTTCAGTGCCGGAATCCCGTTGATCCCGTCGTACTTGCCGAGCAGTTCGAGGTTGCCGAACAGGTAGAACAGCGCGAGGCCCCACGCGATCGTGCCGAGCGGCAGGAAGTGGCCGGACAGCCGCATCGTGACCGCGCCGAGCACGAGCGCGACGAGCGCCGTCAGCACGACGCCGACGATCAGCGCGAACCACGGTGACACGCCGTAGCGCGTCGTCAGGAGCGCGGTCGCATAGGCGCCGATGCCGACGAACGCGGCCTGCCCGAAGCTCGTCATTCCGCCGACGCCCGTGAGCAGCACGAGCCCGATCGCGACGATCGCGTAGAGGCCGATGTAGTTCAGCAGCGTGATCCAGTATTCAGGCACCTGCAGCGCGCCGGGCAGCACCGGCAGCGCGAACAGCACCACAAGAAACACCCAGAAGGTCTTGTTGCGTACCATCGTCTTCATCGTGTCACTCCTCTTCCTCTTCCGCGTGCGGCGTGGCGAAGCTCCGCCACAGCAGCACCGGAATGATCAGCGTGAACACGATCACCTCCTTGTAGGCGCTCGCCCAGAACGACGAATACGATTCGAGCACGCCGACGAGCAGCGAGCCGGCGGCCGCGAGCGGATAGCTGACGAGCCCGCCGA
Organism: Burkholderia sp. AU33423; assembly: GCF_002223135.1. Lineage (NCBI taxonomy): Bacteria > Pseudomonadati > Pseudomonadota > Betaproteobacteria > Burkholderiales > Burkholderiaceae > Burkholderia > Burkholderia sp. AU33423. The sequence continues at coordinate 87,648 of NZ_NKFH01000002.1, read as the reverse complement.
TGATCGCGCCGACGAAACCCTTCAGGCCGATCAGGAAGCCCGAGTCGTAGTAGATCGTCGTCAGCGGGCCGACGAGAATCCCGGACAGCACGCCGAGCCCCGCCGCGAACGTGAACGCGAGCCGCCCGGCCTCGGTCGTGCCGATGCCGACGAGCCGCGCGCCGAGCCGGTTCACCGACGTCGCGCGCAGCGCCTTGCCGGCGATCGTGCGGCCGAAGTACACGTACAGCGCGCCGATCAGCACGAGCGCCGTCACGACGACCAGGATGCTCTGCACCGACACAGTCATGCTGCCGATCGACAGCGACGCATCCGAGAAGCCGTTGGTCCGTGAGCCTTCCGCGCCGAACATCACGAGCCCGAGGCCGACCATCGCGAAGTGGACGGCGACCGACACGATCAGCAGCAGCAGCGTCGTGCCTTCCGCGATCGGCTGGTAGACGAGCCGGTAGACGAACGGCCCCATCGGCACGACGATCGCGAGCGTCAGTGCGATCTGCGCAAGCATCGGCAGCGGCTGCGCGGCAAAGCTGCGCGTGATCGCGAACACCGCGAGCGGCAGCAGGACGTAGCGGCTGCCGAGTGTCGCAAGCGTGCGGCCGAGCTGATGGCGCCGTTCGCGATGCCGGATCAGGCCGCCGACTTCGAGCAGAAAGCACGCGATGCCCATCACGAACAGCAGCCAGCAGGTGGCGGGAAATTTCTGCGCCTGCAACGCGGCAAGCGTCAGCGCACCGTAGGCGACGAATTCGCCCTGGGGAATGAAGATCACCCGCGTGACGGAAAACACCAGCACGAGCGCCAGCGACAGCAATGCATAAATGGCGCCGGTCGTGATGCCGTCTTGCGCGAGGATCGCTGCAATCGAGAGATCCATACGTTTCGTGTATCGAGAATGCTGCGGAGAAACGAACGACGGGACGGCCGGAGCGCGGACGGCAAGGTGGCGCCATGCAGGCGGCCCCGGCGGTTCCAGACGGCACGGTCGCGGGGCCGTCAGGCCCGCCGCCCTGCCGACGGCATGCACGGCGCCATTCGCGCCACGCATGCCGGTTTCACGTGATGCTCACTCGGCCTGCAGCTTCCACTTGCCGTCGACGATCTGCACCATCACGCGCGCACGCGTGTCGAAGCCGTTGTGGTCGGTCGGCGTCATGTTGATCACGCCGTGCGACACGGGCAGGTCCTTCACGTTCTCGATCGACGCGCGCAGCGCCTCGCGGAACGCCTCGGTGCCCGGCTGGCCCTTCTTCAGCGCTTCCGGAATCGCACGCTGCAGCAGCAGCCCCGCGTCCCACGCATGGCCGCCGAACGTCGCCAGCGAGCCCGCGCCGTACGCCTTCTCGTACGCGGCCTTGTAGCCGAGCGCCGGCTTCTTCACCGGGTTCGAATCGGGCAGCTGGTCGGTCACGAGCACGGGGCCGGCCGGCAGGATCTCGCCTTCGCAGTCCTTGCCGCACACGCGCAGGAAGTCGTTGTTCGCGACGCCGTGCGTCTGGTACACCTTGCCCTTGTAGCCGCGCTCCTTCAGCGTCTTCGCCGGCAGCGCCGCCGGCGTGCCCGAGCCGGCGATCAGCACCGCATCCGGATTCGAGCCCATCAGCTTCAGCACCTGCCCCATCACCGACGCGTCGGTGCGGTTGTAGCGCTCGTTCGACACCACCTTCAGGCCGTTCTTCGCGGCCGCCGCGTTGAACGTGTTGTACCAGCTGTCGCCGTACGCATCGGCGAAGCCGATGAAGCCGACCGTTTTCTCGCCGTGCTTCGCCATGTAGCCGGCGATCGCATCGGCCATCAGCTGGTCGTTCTGCGGCACCTTGAACATCCATGCGCGTTTCGCGTCCATCGGGGAGATGATCTGGGCGCTCGCCGCGAGCGAGATCGTCGGCGTCTTGCCCTGCGACACGGGGTCGAGCATCGCGAGCGAGTTCGGGGTGACGGACGAGCCGATGATCGCGTCGACGTGATCTTCATCGATCAGCTTGCGCACGTTCTGCACCGCGCGGCTCGTGTCGGATGCGTCGTCGAGCACGATGTACTGCACGCTCTTGCCGGCGATTTCCTTCGGCAGCAGCGCGATCGTGTTCTTTTCCGGAATCCCGAGCGACGCGGCCGGCCCGGTGGCCGACAGCGTCACGCCGATCTTCACCTGCGCCGACGCCGTTGCCGCCGCGCACACGAGGCCCGCGGCAAGCACGGCCTCCATCCATCGATTCATCTTCATTTACGTTGTCTCCAAACGCTGCTCGAAAAAGCCACGGGTCGCTCGGGCGGCTCCCGGTTCCCCAAACAAGTTAATAATTTAACTATCTCGCCTTGCCACGCCTACGCTCGTTTTCCCGTGAAACGCCGCACCCGCAACGACACCCGGACGGCACCGCGCGCGGACGCACCGGCCGGCGGTCGAAACGGTCGTTCGACCGTCACGATGCGCAGCAGCGGTGTCGTCTGGATGAAGAAAGCGGAGAAAGGCGGAATCGTGCGGGCAATCGATGCATGCGCAACGATCAGGGAAAGGCATGTCGATCCGGCCTGATGCGGCCAGGCCCGCGAGCGGCGCATGATCGGGAAGCCGGTTGCTCATGCGAATGCGGACGCGGATGCGAATATCGATACGGATGCGCACGCAACGACCGGCGATGACGCCAGAACGCGCCTACAGGCCGCAGAACGGCTCGGGAAGGCCGCGGTGACAGCAGCCCAACCCCACGACGAACGAACGGCACCCGCCGCCCTTCCTGCCCCGATCCATCGTCCTGCGCTGCTCATCCAACCGTACTCCCTCTTCTGCATTCTGCTTGTAGGAGAACTGCCGACCGATTTTCCCGACCGCTCGGTCGGCGAAAGCTGAGTGTAACGGACGCGTTTTGCGCACGCCAACCGGGTTAGCCCGAACGGCCAGCGTACGGCTGAGCATCGGCTGCGAACGAATCGTGGGAAAGCGGAAAACCGGAAAACGGAGGGACGCGGCGGAGCGCGGAAGAAGCGCGGTGCGAACGCAAGCGCGGAATACGGCCACTGCGCAGGCCGATGCACCAACAGCGGAAATCCGTGCACGCAAATGAAAAAGCGCTGTTGGATTCCGTCCAACAGCGCTTTGGGGTCCGGGCACTTTGTGCCTCGATTGTCTCCTCGTTCTCCACCTGCAAATTCGTTTCGCGGTGCATCAGAACTAGGACGAAGATTAAAGGACCTTTCACAGTGCGACAACTTAGCATTTACCCCTATGGTGCATCGCCGCACGAAAATGGGGCACCAGCTTGCCGCACGGCGCCGGCCCGAGCCCGCTGCGGCGCCCTTCCGGAGCATGCCGGATGGTGCTTCGCATCAACGCCCGGTGACGCGCGCCGCACGCATTCAGGACGCCCTGAGCGGCTTGATCCGCGCGACCATTTCACCGACGATGCCGCGCCGGAATGCAAGCACGCATGCGATGAAAATCAGCCCCGTGACGATCGTCGCCGATTCGCCGAGCGAATGGAACCACGCGACGCCCGTCGTCGACGCGAGCCATTCGCCGATGTCGCCGAGCCGGTCTTCCAGTGCGACGATCAGCGCCGCGCCCAGCAGCGGCCCGAACAGCGTGCCCATCCCGCCGACGAGCGTCATCAGCACGACGAGGCCCGACATCGTCCAGTATGCGTCCGACAGCGTCTCGAAGCCGAGCACGAGCACCTTCAGCGAGCCGGCCAGCCCCGCGATGCCCGCCGACAGGATGAACGCGAGCAGCTTGAAGCGGTCGGTGTCGTAGCCGAGCGAGATCGCGCGCGCTTCGTTCTCCTTGATCGCGACGAGCACCTGGCCGAACGGCGAATGCACGACCCGCACGATGAACGCGCACGCGGCGACCACCACCGCCAGCACGACGTAGTACAGCGCGACGTCGTTCGACAGGTCGAGCAGCCCGAACAGGTGGCCGCGCGGCACGCCCTGCAGCCCGTCCTCGCCGTGCGTGAACGGCGCCTGCAGGTAGATGAAGTAGACCATCTGCGCGAACGCGAGCGTGATCATCGCGAAGTAGATGCCCTGCCGCCGGATCGCGAACAGCCCGACGACGAGCCCGAGCAGCGTCGCGGCAACGGTGCCGACCAGCACGCCGAGCTCCGGCGTGAAACCGAGCGTCTGCATCGAATAACCGGTCGCATAGCCGGCGGTCGCGAGGAACATCGCATGGCCGAACGACAGCAGCCCCGTATAGCCGATCAGCAGGTTGAACGCGGCCGCGAACAGCGCGAACGTGAGCACCTTCATCACGAACACCGGATACGCGCCGATGAACGGCGCGGCGAGCAGTGCGGCGAGCAGCACGCCGTAGAGCACTTTTCTCTGCATCATTTTTCCTTGCCGAAGAGCCCCGCCGGGCGGAACAGCAGCACGATCGCCATGATCACGAACACGACCGTGGCCGACGCTTCGGGGTAGAACACGCGCGTGAAGCCCTCGATCACGCCGAGCAGCAGGCCCGTGACGATCGAGCCGAGGATCGAGCCCATCCCGCCGATCACGACCACCGCGAACACGGTGATGATCATCGGCTGGCCCATCAGCGGCGACACCTGGATCACCGGCGCGGCCAGCACGCCCGCGAACGCGGCGAGCGCGACGCCGAAGCCGTAGGTGAGCGTGATCATCATCGGCACGTTCACGCCGAATGCCTCGACGAGCTTCGGGTTCTCGGTGCCCGCGCGCAGGTACGCGCCCAAGCGCGTCTTCTCGATCACGAACCATGTCGCGAGACACACCGCGAGCGACGCGACGACGACCCACGCGCGGTAGTTCGGCAGGAACATGAAGCCGAGGTTGGTGGCGCCGGACAGCTGCGACGGCACGTCGTACGGCTGGCCGGACGAACCGTAGATCGACCGGAACACGCCTTCGACGACCAGCGTGAGCCCGAACGTGAGCAGCAACCCGTACAGGTGATCGAGCTTGTACAGCCAGCGCAGCATCGAGCGTTCGATCAGGATTCCGAACGCGCCGACCACCAGCGGCGCGATCACGAGCATCGCCCAGTACGGCAACGCGAAATACGACAGGCCCATCCACGCGAGCATCGCGCCCAGCATGAACAGCGCGCCGTGCGCGAAGTTGATCACGTTGAGCAGCCCGAAGATCACCGCGAGCCCGAGGCTCAGGATCGCGTAGAACGAGCCGTTGACGAGCCCGAGCAGCAACTGGCTCAGCATCGCCGGCAACGGAATGCCAAAGATTTCCATCGACTTAGCCGTCAGAATGAGTTTCGTTGCATACGCAACCTTCATGCATCGCGTACGCGGGCGGCGCAGCGGGCACATCGCTGCAGCCGCCACCGAGCGGCGCGCCCGCGCGCGCCGCTACGCCCTGCTTACTTCCACAACGCGCAGCGCGTCTCCTGCTTGGTACCGAACGCCTGCTCGCCAGGAATCGTCGCGAGCACCTTGTAGTAATCCCACGGCTCCTTCGATTCCGCCGGCTTCTTCACTTCCATCAGGTACATGTCGTGGATCATGCTGCCGTCGGTGCGGATATAGCCCTTTGCATAGAAGTCGTTGATCTTGATCTTCTTCAGCTCGGCCATCACCTTGTCGGAGTCGGTCGTGCCGGCGGCCTGGACGGCCTTCAGGTAGGTCGTCACCGACGAGTAGTCGGCCGCCTGCAGGCTCGACGGCATCTTCTTCATCTTGCCGAAGTAGCGCTGCGCCCACTGGCGCGACGCCGCATCGCGGTTCCAGTACCAGCTGTCGGTCAGCACCAGGCCCTGCGTCGTCTCGAGGCCGAGGCTGTGCACGTCGTCGATGAACATCAGCAGCGCGGCGAGCTTCATCGTCTTCGTGATGCCGAACTCCTTCGCGGCCTTGATCGAGTTGATCGTGTCGCCGCCCGCGTTCGCGAGGCCGAGGATCTGCGCCTTCGACGATTGCGCCTGCAGCAGGAACGACGAGAAATCCGACGCGGACAGCGGGTGACGCACCGCGCCGAGCACCTGGCCGCCGTTCGCCTTCACGACGTCCGACGTGTTCTTCTCGAGTGCCTTGCCGAACGCATAGTCGGCCGTCAGGAAGAACCACGACTTGCCGCCCTGCTTCACCACCGCCGAGCCCGTGCCCTTCGCGAGCGCCATCGTGTCGTATGCGTAGTGGACCGTGTACGGCGTGCACTGCTCGTTGGTCAGCGTGTCGGCGCCCGCGCCGATGTTGATGTAGACCTTCTTCTTCTCGGCCGCGACCTGGTTCATCGACAGCGCGGTGGCCGAGTTCGTGCCGCCGACCAGCAGGTCGAGCCCGCCGCGGTCCATCCATTCGCGCGCCTTCGATGCGGCGATGTCGGCCTTGTTCTGGTGATCGGCATAGACGACCTCGATCGGCTTGCCGAGCACCTTGCCGCCGAAGTCGGCCACTGCCATGCGGATCGCCTCGAGTCCGCCCTGCCCGTCGATATCCGCGTAAAGCCCCGACATGTCGGTGATGAAGCCGATCTTCACGGTATCCGCGGCCTGCGCGGCGCCTGCGGTGAACGCGGCGGTCGCGAGCGCGAGACAGGCCTGTGCGAGGGTCTTCATTTTCATTGACGTCTCCTGTTGTTCTGATGCGTTGTGGTTGTTCGAGGGCCGCCACGGCTAGCGGCAAGGGAAACGGGGCGGCGTCATACCCCGAGCAGGTCGTGCAGGGTCGGCATCTTGCTTTCCAGTTCGGCCGCCTGGAAATGTTCGACGATGCTGCCGTGCTCCATCACGTAGAACCGGTCGGCGAGCGGCGCGGCGAAGCGGAAATTCTGTTCGACCATCACGATCGTGTAGCCGCGCGCCTTCAGCGCGACGATCATCCGCGCCAGTGCCTGCACGATCACCGGTGCGAGGCCTTCGGAGATCTCGTCGAGCAGCAGCAGGTTCGCGCCGGTGCGCAGGATCCGTGCGACCGCGAGCATCTGCTGCTCGCCGCCGGACAGCCGCGTGCCCTGGCTCTGCCGGCGCGACGCGAGGTTCGGGAACATCGCGTAGATCTCGTCGATCGGCATCGCGTGCTCGCGCGGCCCGATCAGCGGCGGCAGCATCAGGTTCTCCTCGCACGACAGGCTCGAGAAGATCCCGCGCTCCTCCGGGCAGTAGCCGATGCCGTAATGCGCGATGCGGTGCGTCGCGAGGCCGATCGTCTCGTTGCCCGCGACCTTGATCGACCCGCTGCGGCGGCCTGTCAGGCCCATGATCGCGCGCAGCGTCGTCGTGCGGCCCGCGCCGTTGCGGCCGAGCAGCGTGACGACCTCACCGCGATGCACCGTCAGGTCGACACCGTGCAATATGTGGGATTCCCCGTACCAGGCCTCCAGGCCCGTGATCTCCAGCGCGGGCGTACCGCTTTCGACGCCGCTCAATTCGCGTTCCTCCCGTTCGCTGTGCTTCATGCGTGCGCCCCCGCGAGCGCCGCGTCGGCGCTGCCCATGTAGGCCTCGATGACGAGCGGATTCTTCGACACTTCCGCATACGAGCCTTCGGCCAGCACCTCGCCGCGTTGCAGGACGGTGATCGTGTCGGAGATGCCCGCGATCACGTTCATGTTGTGCTCGACCATCAGGATCGTGCGGCCGCTCGCGACCTTCTTGATCAGCGCGGTCACGCGATCGACGTCCTCGTGGCCCATCCCTTGCGTGGGCTCGTCGAGCAGCATCAGTTCGGGCTCCATCGCGAGCGTGGTCGCGATCTCCAGCGCGCGCTTGCGGCCGTACGCGAGCTCGACGGTCGGCACCTGCGCGAAATCGGTGAGGCCGACCTGCGTGAGCAGGTCCATCGCGCGGTCGTCGAGCCGCTTCAGCGTGCGTTCGCTGCGCCAGAAATGGAATTCGGTGCCGAGCGCGCGCTGCAGCCCGATGCGCACGTTCTGCAGCGCGGTCAGGTGCGGGAAGACGGCCGAGATCTGGAACGAGCGGATGATGCCGCGCCGCGCAACCTGCGCGGGCCGCTCGTCGGTGATGTCGATGCCGTTGAAGACGATCTGGCCGGCCGTCGGCGTCAGGAATTTGGTGAGGAGGTTGAAGCAGGTGGTCTTGCCCGCGCCGTTCGGCCCGATCAGCGCATGGATCGCACCGCGACGCACACGCAGGTTCACGCCGTTGACGGCCGTGAAACCCCTGAATTCCTTGGTCAGTCCGCGTGTTTCCAGAATCGTGTCGCCGAGAATCATGTTCCCTTCCGTACGAAGTCAGGCGAAGCACCGGGAAGATTCGCGAGAAGCGTCCGCGAAACAGGTCAGCGGATGAGCGGTCTGCCCCGGGCGCCGTGTTACGCCTCGAGGGTGGTCTCCCGCGCCGACGCGTCTCTACACTGCGCCACATTGTCTCGCCGTTGGTGCAGTGCAATCATCGGGATTTGCACTTATAGGGCTGGCCGCCATGTCGCACGCGGCTGTGCACGGTTTTTCACGCCGTTTTTTTGACACGTGCATCATCGTGCGTTGACCACCCGCGCGGCCCGGCACGCACGCAACAAAAAAGCCGTGCGGCGGCACGGCTTGCATGGATCTTGCCGGGCGAACCGGTGTTATTCGGTGCCCATCGACATCATCGGCACCGCCGCTGCAACAGCAGCTTGTTTCGCATAGCGAATCAGCGGGCGTCATCATGACGGCCCGCTGTCGTGCGTGTCAGCGTTCCGTCACGCGGCTGTCACCGCCTGCTCCGTGCGCACCGGTGTCGCTTCGCGCGCCGCGCGGCGATCGGCACGAATCATGTCGCTCGCGCGCTCGGCGATCATCAGCGTCGGCGAATTGGTGTTGCCCGATGTAATGAACGGCATCACCGATGCATCGACGATTCGCAGCCCGGCGATGCCGCGTACGCGCAGCCGGCTGTCGACCACCGCGCGCGCATCGTCGGCACGCCCCATCCGGCAGGTGCCGACCGGATGGAAGATCGTCGTGCCGACGGCGCCGGCCGCCTCGATCAGCTCGGCTTCGCTTCGATACTGCAGGCCCGGCAGGATCTCCTCGGGCCGATAGCGCGCGAGCGCCGGCGCGGACGCGATCCGGCGCGTGAGCCGCAGCGCGTTCGCGGCGACGTGGCGATCGTGGTCGGTCGACAGATAGTTCGGCGCAATCGCGGGTGGTGCGCCCGGATCGGCGCTCGCAATATGCACGCTGCCGCGCGACGTCGGCCGCAGATGGCATACGGACGCCGTAAACGCGTTGAAGCTGTGCAGCGGCTCGCCGAAGCGTTCGAGCGACAGCGGCTGCACGTGGTATTCGAGATCGGGGCGCGTGAGCGCGGGATCATCGGGATCGGATTTTGCGAATGCGCCGAGCTGCGACGGCGCCATCGACATCGGCCCACGCTGCAGCAACGCATATTCGGCGCCGATCATCAGCTTGCCCCACCAGTGCGCGGACAGCGTGTTGAGCGTGCGCACGCCTTCGACGCGAAACGCCATCCGCAATTGCAGGTGGTCCTGCAGGTTTTCGCCGACGCCCGGCAGATCCTGCACGACGTCGATGCCGAGCGCCTGCAGCCGCCGGCCATCACCGATACCCGACAGTTCGAGCAGCTGCGGCGAATTCACCGCGCCGGACGTCAGCAGCACCTCCGAACGCGCCCGCGCGACGTAATCCGTGCCACCGCCGTGGTATTCGACGCCGACCGCGCGCCGCCCGTCGAAGATCACGCGCTGCGCCTGCGCGCCGGTGATCACGGTCAGGTTCGGGCGCGCCATCGCGGGCCGCAGGAACGCCTTCGACGTATTCCAGCGCACGCCGCGCTTCTGGTTTACCTCGAAATAGCCGACCCCGGAATTGTCGCCGCGGTTGAAATCGTCGGTTGCCGGGATGCCCGTCTGCTGCGCGGCCTGCGCGAACGATTCGAGGATCTCCCAGCGCAGCCGCTGCTTCTCGACACGCCAGTAGCCGCCCGCGCCGTGCGCGTCGCTCGCGCCCGCATGGTGATCCTCGCTGCGCTTGAAGATCGGCAGCACGCTGTCCCACGACCAGCCGGCGTCGCCGGTTTCCTGCGCCCAGCTGTCGTAATCCTCGCGCTGGCCGCGCATGTAGATCATCCCGTTGATCGACGAGCAGCCGCCGAGCACCCGGCCGCGCGGATACGACAGCGCACGGCCGTTGAGCGCGGCTTCGGGTTGCGTCTTGTACAGCCAGTCGGTGCGCGGGTTGCCGATGCAATACAGATAGCCGACCGGGATGTGGATCCAGTGATAGTCGTCCTTGCCGCCCGCTTCGAGCAGCAGCACGTGGATGTCGGGATCCTCGGTCAGGCGGTTCGCGAGCACGCAGCCCGCGGTGCCCGCGCCGACGATCACGTAATCGAATTCGCCTTCTAGCGTGCGTTGGGTAGTCACGGTTTGTCTCCTGTCACGCGGCGCAAAGCCGCGCGTCATTTTCAGCATAGTGCGTCGCGAGCCGCGCTTGCGGCCCCGCGCCGCGACCGATGAAGCGTACTCCGGCCGCCGGCCGCCGATCCAATGAGTTATGCTGAACTGCGTTATAAGCTGCGCTCATATCACGACGATGGATCTCACCCTGCTCCGCGCGTTCGCGACGGTCGCGCGCGAAGGCAACCTGACGCGCGCCGCCGTGCAGCTGCACCTGACGCAGCCCGCAGTCAGCCTGCAGATCAAGCATCTGCAGGAAACGCTCGGCGTCACGCTGTTCACGCGCACGTCGCGCGGCCTCGCGCTCACGCGCGACGGCCAGACGCTGCTGCCGCATGCGGAACGCGCGCTCGTCGCGGCCGCCGACGTGCAGCGCGCCGCTGCTGCGCTGCGGCACGAGGTGCGCGGCCGGCTGCGGATCGGCACGATCCTCGATCCGGGCTTCCTGCGGCTCGGCGGCTTCCTGCGCGCGCTCGTCGAAACCCATCCGCAGATCGAGACGGCGCTGCGGCACGGGATGTCGGGCTGGGTGATCGAACAGGTGCGCACGCGGGCGCTCGACGTCGGCTACTACATCGGCCGGCCGGGCGAGGACGATCCGCTCGACGGCGCCCTGTTCCACACCGTCACGCTCACGCATTTCCAGTACCGCGTACTCGCGCCGGCCGGCTGGAAGGAGCGCGTGCAGCGCGCACACGACTGGCGCGCGCTTGCCACGCTGCCGTGGATCTGGACGCCGCCGGCGTCCGCGCACCACCGGCTGCTGTCACGGCGCTTCGCCGAAGCCGGCGCGCAGCCGCTCAAGGTGGCCGAGGTGGACCAGGAGCAGTCGATGCTCGATCTCGTCAAATCGGGGATCGGGTTGACGCTCGCGCGCGACTCGACCGCACTGGCCGAAGCGCACGCGCATGCGCTGACGATCGTCGAGCCCGTGACGGTACCCACCGAACTGACGTTCGTGACGCTCGCGGAGCGGCGCGACGAACCGGCGATCGCGGCGGCACTGCGGCTGATCGAAGCGCAGTGGGCGATATGAGTGTCGCTGATAGCGCCGGAGGCCGGCCGCGCACCGGGCGTCAACGGGTGATACGTTGCCGGTCGGTAGCCGGCGACCCCGTGCGGGCCATCGCGTGAACGGGGAAATCACGGGGCCGAACCTCCCGGCCGCGTCGTGTCGCCGCGTCCCGCCGGTCGTCACGCCACCTTCGCGGGCTTTTTGCTAGATTGTGCGTTCGCACACCGCGAGACCCCGATTGAAGGAGACCCGCATGGCCCGCAACATCGAGATCAAAGCCCGCGCCCGCGAATTCGACCAGCTGCGCGAACAGGCGGCCAGGCTCGCGACCGAAGCGCCGCTGTTCTATCGCCAGCAGGATTTCTTCTATGACGTGCCGCGCGGCCGGCTGAAGCTGCGCCGCTTCGAGGACGGCACGCCGGCCGAACTGATCTTCTACCAGCGCGACGACCGCGACGGCCCGAAGGCGTCGTACTACACGCGCAGCCCGGTGACGAACCCCGACGCGATGCACGCGCTGCTCGCCACCGCGCTGACCACGCGCGGGATCGTGACGAAGGAACGGCACGTGTACCTCGCGGGCCGCACGCGCATCCACCTCGACCGGGTCGACGGCCTCGGCGATTTCATCGAACTGGAAGTCGTGCTCGGCCCCGACGACGACGAAGCCGGCGGCGAAGCCGAAGCGCACGACGTGTTCGCGAAGCTCGGCGTGTCGCAGGACGATCTCGTCGCAGTCGCGTACGTCGACCTGCTGAACGCCGACACGCCGCACGAAGCGGCCTGATCCGGCCCCTGCCCCAAGGCGGCGCAACCCGCGCCGCCTTCAAACCTGCCTCGCGCGATTGCCGCGTCAGGCGGCGCCGGGCGCCAGGTGCGCGAGCGGCAACGCGCCGTTGCGCTTGAAGGTCGTCAGCACGATGTTCGAGCGCACGCTGTCGACGCCCGGCACGCGCATCAGCTTCTTCATCACGAACTGCGACAGCGCGTTCAGGTCGGGCGCGACGATCCGCAGCAGATAGTCGGCATCGCCCACCACCGCATGGCATTCGAGCACTTCGGGCAGCACGTCGATCTGCTGCTGGAACTGCTCGATGATCGAATCACCGTGGTGCTTGAGCTTGAGGCTCGTGAACGCGGTGACGCCGAGCCCGAGCTTTTCGGGGCGCAGCATCACGCGATAGCCTTCGATCACCCCGGCCGCCTCGAGCCGCTGCAGCCGCCGGCCAATCTGCGACGGCGACAGCGGCACCTCCTCGCCGAGCTGCTGGTGCGTCGCGCGGCCGAAGCGCTGCAGCACGTCCAGTAGTGCGAGGTCGAAGTGGTCGAGCTCCAGCATGAGTATTCTCCGCATTGATTCGTGATTTGGTGCGTGATTATCGCATCAACAAGCCAATCAACGCCAACTATGCGCCCATTCCGCGCGCAGCCCGCTCTACACTTGCATGGTTACCAACCGCCACGTGCAGAGCCAGATCATGTCCACCGTCGTCACCGCGAAACTGCAGGAGCAGTTCGATGCGGGCCTCGAAACCCGCGCCGATTTCACCATCGACCAGCCGCTCGCGCGTTACGGCCAGGTCGACCACGCGGTGTGGAAGCAACTCTATGCACGCCAGTCGGCGCTGCTGCGCGGGCGCGCATGCGACGCGTTCGTCGCGGGGCTTGGGAAGATCGACCTGCCGGCCGATCGCGTGCCGTCGTTCGCCGACGTGAACCGCCAGTTGAAGCCGGCAACGGGCTGGGAGATCGTCGCGGTGCCGGGCCTCGTGCCAGACCGCGTGTTCTTCGAGCATCTCGCGAACCGGCGCTTCCCCGTCACGTGGTGGATGCGCCGCCCCGACCAGCTCGACTACCTGCAGGAACCCGACTGTTTCCACGACCTGTTCGGGCACGTGCCGCTGCTGATCGACCCGGTGTTCGCCGACTACATGCAGGCGTACGGCCGCACCGCGCTCGCGGTCGCCGACGATGAAGCGGCGCTGGCACGCCTCGCACGGCTCTACTGGTATACGGTGGAATTCGGGCTGATTCGCGACCCGAGCGGCACGAACGGGCTGTCCATCTATGGCGCCGGGATCGTGTCGAGCAAGGGCGAAAGCCTGTACAGCCTCGAAAGCGCGGCGCCGAACCGGCTCGGCTTCGACCTCGAGCGCGTGATGCGCACGAAGTACCGGATCGACACGTTCCAGAAAACCTACTTCGTGATCGACGATTTCACGCAGCTGTTCGCGCTCGCCGACGTCGACGGCCGTGCGCTCGCCGATCGGCTGGCGGCGCTGCCCGAGTTCGCGGCCGGCGCGGTGCTCGATACCGATCGCGTGCTGCATCGCGGCACGGGCGAAGGCTGGCCGGACGACGCCGACGCGTGACGTTCGAGGGCGCCGGGACGCGCCGCGGGCGGTCTCCCGATCGCCTTCCCCGGATACCCGTCGCCGGATGGCCGTCCCCGGATGGCCGTCCCACAACTATGAAACAATGACCGATGCCGGCTTCGCCGCGCGGCGCAGCCGCGCGCGGGCGCCGTTACCGACCGAGAGGTGCAAGATGATCCACAAGCTCACATCAGAAGAACGCAAGACCCGGCTCGAAGGCCTGCCGCTCTGGACGGCCGTCCCGGGCCGCGATGCGATCCAGCGCAGCCTGCGCTTCGCCGATTTCAACGAAGCGTTCGGCTTCATGACGCGCGTCGCGATCAAGGCGCAGGAAATGAACCACCATCCGGAATGGTTCAACGTGTACAACCGTGTCGACGTCACGCTGTCGACCCACGATGCCGACGGCCTGACCGAACGCGACATCGAACTGGCACTGTTCATCGACCGTGCCGGCGCACACGCGCAACCCGCCGCCTGAGGCATTCCTCTACCGCCGCGCGTCTTTCGATGCGCGGCGCGTCAACTTTTCATTTCGATGAACGTTTTCTAGGATGTAGTCAGCGGAAGCCTTCAGCTTTCCAAGCCATCCTTAAGGCGCACGTAAGCCTCGTAGGCTTTCCGTGCCTTGGGGTCCAAACCTTCCAGTTGCAGCGCGCTTTCGCGCTGTACAATCAGCAGCGCATACGGCTTGGAAAGCGCGCTGGCCTCTTCGCAGAGTTTGAGTTCGTCGCCGCTCGACGGCGAGCGGGCGCGCCAGAAATTGATCGCGGCTTCTAGGTCGTTGATCGAAATATCGGACATGTTTGGATTTAATCGTTCGCTGGCCGCCATGCTTGATGTCAGGTGTTGCGGCGCCCCTGTGGAAACGGCGTCGTGCTGTCCGCGTGCCTGAACCGCCAACCCATTGTACTTGAGCGAACTTCATGCGACTCCTTCTGATTGAAGACGACCGCCCCATCGCACGCGGTATCCAGAGCAGCCTCGAGCAGGCTGGCTTCACCGTCGACATGGTGCATGACGGCATCTTTGCCGAACAGGCGCTGGCACAGAACCGCCACGAACTCGTGATCCTCGACCTCGGCCTGCCGGGCATCGACGGGATGACACTGCTCACGCGCTTCCGCCAGACCAACCGCCACACGCCCGTCATCGTGCTGACCGCACGCGACGAGCTGAACGACCGGATCCAGGGCCTGAACTCCGGCGCCGACGACTACATGCTCAAGCCGTTCGAGCCGGCCGAGCTCGAAGCGCGCATCCGCGCGGTGATGCGCCGCAGCGGCCCGCACAGCGACATGCCGCGTCCGGAAGTGTCGCTCGGTGGCGTCCGCCTGTCGGGCGTCGATCGCCGCATCTTCAACGACGACAAGCCGCTCGAACTGTCGCCGCGCGAATTCGCGGTGCTCGAGATGCTGCTGCTGCGTCACGGCCGCGTCGTCAGCAAGGCCCAGTTGCAGGATCACCTCACGCACTTCGGCGGCGATCTCGGCGACACCGCGATCGAAGTCTACGTCCACCGCGTGCGCAAGAAACTCGAGCAGTGCCGTGTCGAAATCGTCACGGTGCGCGGCTTCGGCTACCTGCTGCAGGAAATCCGCCAGACGGCGAGCGTCTGAGCGCGGCACCGCACGCCGGGCGGCCCCGTGCCGCCCGCGTGTGCGCGCTGCTCCGCGTCGCCGCCCGGCGCACGACCGCGCCGCTCCCCGTGAGCGGCGTTTATCCATTTGCCCGTCGAAATGTCTCCTGATCCGGCTGTGACCACCAGCCTGCGCCGCTCGCTGCTTCGGCGCCTCGCCGCCCCGCTGTCGATGCTCGCGCTGATGAGCGGCCTGATCGCCTACTGGCTCGCGTGGCAATACACGCAGCACGTGATCGACCGCTCGCTCGCCGATCTCGCGACCGCCATCTCCAAACAGATCCAGATCGCCGGCCCCGACGCGCCGTTCACAGTGCCGCCGCTTGCGCAGGCGATGTTCTCCGATCCCGCCGAAGCGTTGATCTACCGGATCAGCGACGGCGAACAGGAACTCGCCGGCGATCCGAAGCTGCCGCTCCAGGGCATCAACGTGCGCCGCATGCATCACGCGTACGTGTTCGAGGCCGAATACGACAACCGTGCGGTGCGGGTTGCGCAGGTGCGCGTCGACGACGTCGAAGGCGGCAAGCCGATGGTCGTCGAGGTCGCGCAGCCGGTGCGGCACCGCTACCGGATCGCGGCCGAATTCCTCGTCGCGATCATGATGCCGCTGCTGCTGCTGCTGCTCGCGGGCTGGGGGATCGTGTGGCGCGTCGTGAACCAGCAGCTCGGCCCGCTCACGCACCTGGCCGATTCGCTGAACCGGCAGACCCACACGTCGCTGGAACCGGTCGACGAAACCGAGGTGCCGCTGGAAATCCGGCCGCTGACGAGCGCGATGAACGCGCTGCTCGGCCGCCTGAAGACCGCGCTCGATGCGCAGCGCAAGTTCATCGCCGATGCCGCCCACCAGTTGCGCACGCCGCTCACGGCCGTGAAGTTGCACGCGGAGCAGGCAGCCGTGGCGCGCGACCCGCACCAGACCTTCGCCGCGGTGCGCGAACTGCGCGCGGCCGCCGACCGTGCGGTGCGGCTGTCCAACCAGTTGCTGTCGCTCGCCCGTGCCGAGCCGGGCGAACAGGCCGCGCGGTTCGTCGACGTCGACCTCGCGGCGATGGCGTTCGAGACGGGTGCCGAATGGGTGCCGCGCGCGCTTGCGTCGCACGTCGACCTCGGCTTCCAGCGCACCGACGATCCGGGTGACGACGAGAAGCTGGTCGTGCGCGGCAACCCCGTGCTGTTGCGCGAGGTGATCGCGAACCTGCTCGACAATGCGCTGAAGTACGTCCCGCTCGCGCGGCCGGACGGCGCACGGATCACGGTGAACGTTGCGCGCGGCGCACTCGAGGACGGCCATCCGGCCGCCGAGATCGTCGTCGAGGACAACGGCCCCGGCGTGCCCGCCAATCAGCAGGCCGACCTGTTCAAGCGCTTCTTCCGCGGCGACGCGCAAAGCGGCAACGGTGTCGAGACGGGCGCCGGGCTCGGCCTCGCGATCGTGCACGACATCATCGCGATGCACGGCGGCACCGTGTCGTACGAGGATGCATCGGAAGGCGGCTCGCGCTTCGTGGTGAGGGTGCCGCTGGTCGCGCGCACCGAGCAGCCGGCCAGCGAAACACCGGCCGCCGCATCGACGCACTGAGAGATCGAGGGACTCGCGGCGGGCGGCCGCTGATCGGGCCGCGCCGGATGAGGAAGGCGGAAAGCACGGCTGCACGATGCGACAGCCGGTCGCTGAAACGGCAGCGGCAGCGCACGATGCGCCGCCGCCTGCGTCACTTCTTGCTTTTCTTGTCTTTCGACCGGGACTCGGACTTGCCGTCCTTCTTGTCCTTCTTCTTTTTCTTCTTCCCACCCTCGTCGGACGTCGCGAGCAGCGTGCCGCGGCACGACGCCGCACCGCAATGGCACGCGTACTCGCGCTTGAGCGCCTTCGTCAGCTTCGCGTCGATCACGAGGCCGTAGTCGTAGAACAGTTCCTCTTCCGGCCCGATGTCGCGCAGCGCATGGATGTACACGCGGCCTTTGACTTCCTCGGCTTCGCAGTTCGGCGCGCACGAGTGGTTGATCCAGCGCGCGCTGTTGCCGTCGATCTTGCCGTCGATCACCCCGCCCTCGTCCAGTGCGAAGTAGAACGTATGGTTCGGTTCGCTCGGGTCGTGCGGGTGGCGGCGCAGCGCCTCCTTCCATGAAATTCGTTCGCCCTTGTATTCCACTACGCGCTCGCCGGCCTTGATCGGCGCCACGGCGAACACGCCTTTACCGTGTACTCCCGAGCGGCGCACCGCGATCCTGCGTGAACTCATCGAACGAATCCTTGTGAAGACGACTTGAATGGAAGACGGCCGCGGTCACGGCCTGGCGCCGCGCAAAACGAAAACGCGGCACCGGTTGGTGCCGCGTCGGGGCATGCGGCGAATCACCCGCATCCTACACGTTCACGATTGCTTCGTTCAACATCACGCGCAATATTGCGCGCGCGGTGCTCAACGCTGGCCGAATGCGATGTCGCCGAACAACGCCTTGTGCTCGCGCGGCTGCGAGCGCCAGTATTGCGGCGGCGCCGTCACCTGCGCGCCGAGCTCGGCCGCCGCATGCCACGGCCAGCGCGGGTCGTACAGCATTGCACGCGCCATCGCGACGAAATCGGCATCGCCGGCCTCGATGAGCCGGTTCGCATGCGCCGGCTCGTTGATCAGGCCGACGGCGATCGTCGGCATGCCGACCGCGCGCTTCACCGCCTGCGCGAACGGCACCTGGTAACCGGGCGACAGCGGAATCTTCTGCAACGGCGACACGCCGCCGGACGACACGTCGATCCAGTCGCAGCCGCGGCGCTTCAGTTCGTGCGCGAACGCGATCGTATCGTCGAGCTCCCAGCCGCCTTCGACCCAGTCGGTCGCGGACACGCGCACGCCGACCGGCCGGTCTTCCGGAAACGCCGCACGCACGATCTCGAAGATCTCGAGCGGAAAGCGCATGCGGTTTTCGAGCGAGCCGCCGTATTCGTCGGTGCGCTGGTTCGCGAGCGGCGACAGGAACTGGTGCAGCAGGTAGCCGTGGGCCGCGTGCACCTCGATCGCGTCGATGCCGAGCCGTGCGGCCCGCTTCGCCGAGGCCGCGAACGCTTCGCGGATCCGGTTCAGGCCCGCGGCATCGAGTGCGAGCGGCGGCGTCTCGCCATCCTTGTGCGGCACGGCCGACGGCGCATGCGGCAACCAGCCGCCGTCGGCGACCGACACGAGCTGACCGCCCTGCCACGGCACGTTGCTCGACGCCTTGCGCCCCGCATGCGACAACTGCATCGCGATGCGAACCGGCGAATGCTTGCGGATCGCGGCCAGCACCGGCTTCAGCGCGGCTTCGGTCACGTCGTCCCAGAGGCCGAGGTCGCCATGCGTGATGCGCCCGTCGGGTTCCACCGCGGTCGCCTCGATGCAGAGCAGCCCCGCGCCCGACAGCGCGAGATGGCCGAGGTGAATCATGTGCCAGTCGGTCGCCTCGCCGCGTTCGGCCGAATACTGGCACATCGGGGAGATCACGATCCGGTTCGGAAGGGTCACGCCGCGCAGCGTGAACGGGGAAAACAGCGCAGTCATGGAGGCCGCTCGCCAGGAAGGGAAAGAGCGAACGAGCGTAGCACGCAGGCGGCAAGCGTGCAGATGGCGCACCCGGCAGTAAGCGGATGGTCAGCTACGACCGGCGGCCGGTCGCCGGCAATGGAGAAAAGGCAGCGCATACGGCGATGCGCCGGCCTGCAACGAATGCGGGCCGAGCAATCCCTTCGCGGCGAACGGCGGCGCCGCCGGCGGCGTCAGAGTCCGACGCTGTCGAGCCACTCCGCGAACATGCGTCGCGCGGCCGCCTCGAGCGCGGGGCCGTGCTGCGCGGTATCGGCGCGCAACTGCCGCGCGTCGATGCCGGGCGCCGCCGCGATTTCGCCGGCGTTCGCGATCAGCCACGGCTCGAATCGGTCGGTGCGGATTTCCGGATGGCATTGCAGCGCCAGCACGTGCTGGCCCCATGCGAACGCCTGGTGACGGCAGGCCGGGGTCGAGGCAAGATGAATCGCCCCGCCCGGCAGGTCGAACGTGTCGCCATGCCAATGCAGCATCGACGTCGCCGAACCATCGAGATGGCGCAGCGGCGACGCGCGACCGGCATCGGTGAGCGTCAGCGGCGTCCAGCCGAGTTCGTGCTGCGCGGCCGGATAGACGCGCGCACCGAGCGCCCGAGCGATGAACTGCGAACCGAGACAGATCCCGAGGATCGGCAACCCGGCGTCGATGCGCTTGCGCACGAGCGCCGCGAGCGGCGCGATCGTCGGATACTGCGCATCGTCGTACACGCTGAGCGGCCCGCCGAGCACGACGAGGAGCGACGGCTCGAGCACGTCGAGCACCTCGACCCGCGACGACCCGACGTCGACGTAGCGCACCCGCCGGCCCCGTTCGCCAAGCACCTGCTCGAAGCTCCCGAGATCCTCGTAATGCACGTGGCGGATCGCCACGACTTCAGCGTTCATCATCGGCCTCCCGGTCGATCGACGGACGTCAGCCGGCGAAAATCTTCCAGGTCTTCTTCTGCGTCGCCGCGTCGGCCTCTTCCTGCACCGAGCAGTCGAGACGCAGATCGCTGTCGGACATCGAGATGTCGAGCGCCGCGCAGTGATGCACGGTCTTCTTCGACAGCTTGCCCGGCTGGAAGTGGGCGCACGTCAAGCACATGCGCTGCGGCGGCGTCGCACCGGCCACCTGCAGTTCGCGCAGCGTCTTCAGCAGCGCGCGATACAGTGTGCCCTGCTCGTCCGCGCCGAGCTTGCCGACCGCTTTCGTCAGGAATTCAGGCCATTGCAGCGCCTTCTTCGCGGCCGTCCGGCCACGGGCCGACAGGCGCACGGCCAGGGCGCGGCCGTCGTCCAGCGCACGGCGCTTCTCGACGAGACCCTTCGTCTCGAGCGTGCTCACCGCATCGCTCGTGGTCGCCGCGGTCAGCTGCGTCTCGCGCGCGATCTCGCCGAGCCGCATCGGGCCCTTGCGCTGCAGCAGCAGCACGAGAATCTCGCCCTGCGTCGGCGTGAGGCCTGCGCCTTCCGCCCAATCCCATGCCTGGCTTCGCATGGCCGTACTCAACCGCAGCAGGCTGTGGGTCACACGTCCCGAAGCCTGATTCCCGTAAACGCCTTCGCTCATAGTCTTTTCGCTTTGCCGCCGCCCGGTTTGCCGAGCGGCCGTAGTGTGGAGATCGAATGTCTATCTCAAAACAGACATGCTCTTGCGAGTATGTCAGCACGGCCGTCGCGAGGGCACACGCGGCGGTCGCGTTCGCGGCGACCGGTAAGACACGCTTCGTTCCGGTGTCCGCAAAGCCGACATTCTAAGCGAGAGCGGAAAATCGCACAGCTAAGTTATCCCCTTCATTCTGTGGAAAATCACTGGATAACCAAAATTTTTCGTTGTGCCTGCAATGCCGAACGCCCGCCGAACGGTGCACGAGGGCATTTTCCTGTTCGGATCGGCCATCGAGCCAACCGCAATGATCCACCGGGTTATCCCGTGCACAGATCGTTGACTTTGCAGCGGAATATCCAGTTATCCACAGATTTTCAGGACAACCGGCAACGATTTCGGCGGCAATCGGGGCCGCCGGTCGTTCAGTGAATCGCGACTCGGTCGACCCCGTAATCTGCAAAACATTTTTTCACTCGCGCCACCGTAAGCACTGCTGGCGGACCGTCTCATTGAGCGATTTTTCCTGTTTGAAAACGGTTCTCAACCACGATGCGTCGTTCACGCGCGCCTTGGCGAGCGCGCCGATCTCGTCGAGCGCCGCGCGCGAGCCGAGCGCGGCAGCATGCGGCGCGATCCGGTCGAGCGTGTCGAGGATGTCTTCGGCGATCGTGCGGCGCTCGCCCGTCTGAGGATTCACGCAGGTGCCCTCGAGCCCGAAGCGGCACGCCTCGAAACGGTTGAACGTGTAGACGAGGTAGTCGTCCTCGGACAGCTTCAGCGGCCGGTCGGTCAGCAGGTAGCGCGCGAGCGTCTGGATGTAGCAGGCGATCGCCGCCGCGCGGTCGACCGACAGCGGCGTATCCATCACGCGCACCTCGATCGTCCCGTAGCCGGGCTTCGGGCGGATGTCCCAGTAGAAGTCCTTCATCGAGTTGACGACGCCGGTGTTCACCATCTTCGTGAAGTACTCCTCGAAGCTGTCCCAGGTCAGCACGAACGGCGCGCGGCCCGACAGCGGGAACGCGAACACCGAATTCAGGCGTGCCGAATGGAAGCCGGTGTCGACGTTCTGCACGAACGGCGACGACGCGGACAGCGCGATGAAGTGCGGAATGAAGCGCGACATCGAGTGCAGCAGGAACAGCGCGCTGTCGGGATCGGGGCAGCCGATGTGCACGTGCTGGCCGAACACGGTGAACTGCTTCGCGAGATAGCCGTACAGCTCGGAGATGTACTGGAAGCGCGGCGCATCGTAGATCTGCCGGTCGCTCCATTGCTGGAACGCATGCGTGCCGCCGCCGGCCAGCCCGACGTTGAGCTGGTCGGCCGCCTTCACGAGCACGTCGCGGATCGCATGCAGCTCGCTCACCGCCTGCTCGTGCGAATGGCAGATGCCGGTCGACAGCTCGATCATGCTCTCGGTGATTTCCGGCGTGATGTTGCCCGGGAAGGTCTCGCCCTGGATCAGGCGCATCAGGTCGGAGGCCGCTTTGGTCAGGTCGTAGTTGTGCGTGTTGACGACCTGGATCTCCAGTTCGACGCCGAACGTAAACGGCTCGGAATTGACGAAGGTTTCGAGTGCCATGGCAGGTTCCGGAATCAGTTGCCGTCGCTGCGCTCACCGACCGCCGACAGGCAGCGGTACACGATGAACGGGCTGACGAGCTGCAGGATCACGATCGTGCACATCACGATCGCGCGCAGGTGCGGGTCGAAATTCGGATAGAGCTGGTAGGTGTCGTCGACGAGCAGGTACGACAGCGCGGACATCGGCGTGAGCGCGATGCCGAGCGCGATGCCCTGCTTCATCCCGATGCCGCTCGGCTTCGCGAACGCGACGACGCCGGCCAGCTTCGCGACGAGCCGCGTGACGATCAGCACGATCGCGAGCAGCCCGCCAAGCGCGATGTCCCCCCACGTGAACGACGTGAGCGTGAGCACGAACAGGACTACCGTCAGCAGCCAGCCGGCCGTGCCGAAGTGCTCGGGCCACAGTTGCGGACGTGCTTCGAGATTCTTCACGATGATGCCGGCGAGCAGCAGCGTAAGCAGCGTCGACAGCTTCAGCGCCTGGGCGACGGCGATCGCGAGCATCACGAGCCCGAACAACGCAACGAACGAATGCTCGTCGCGCATCGTCGCGGTCATGTGGCGGAACAGGTAGTTGCACGAACGCGCAACGACATACGCGACGATGAACGAACCGATGAGCAGGTAGAGCGGTTGCAGGATCGTCGCGAAAACGTTGCCGTACGCTTCCTGGTGGAGCCAGCCCGTCACCAGCTTGGTCAGCACGATCGCATAGACGCTGTTGAGCGCGGTGAGCGTGATGAGGCGTTGCGACACCTGCCCTTCCGCGCGCAGTTCGGTCTTCAGCTGGATCACCATCGACGGCGACGTCGCGATCGCGATCGCCGACAGCACCAACGCGACCATCCCCGACACACCGAGCCCGAGCATCACGAACAGCACCAGCACGAACGTCAGCGTGGCTTCGGCGAGGCTCGACGCGACGAGCCACGGATTGCGCCGGATCCAGCGCAGGTCGAGACGGCTGCCGAGCTCGAACAGCAAGAGGCCGAGCGCGACGTCGATCAGCAACCGGGACGTTTCGTCGGTGCTTGCATCGATCACGCCGAACCCGAACGATCCGGCGATGAGACCGATCACCGCATAACCGGTGATGCGAGGCAGACGCCATGCGCGATAGCAAAGCTCGCCACACAGGCCGGCCGCAAACAACGCGAGCCCGGCCCAGAACACGGCATCCGGCGTAAGCGGCCAGTTGGGCAGGAATGAGAACGCCGACTTCATCGTGGTGACTTCTCCTTTGGAAGCAACCGCCAGCGACGCGGGGTCAAGCGTCAGAAATGGATACGCGCCGGCTGGGTATCGCCCCGAATGTGATTGTTGTGTCGACGACGGCGGGACATGGGATCCGCCTTTTCCACCACAGGGCGGAAAGTCGTTCAGGTTGCCGATCTGGATTGTCGGCCTGGTGTGTGAACGGACTGCGCAGTCTCGAAGATTCAGATTCGAAATCGTGCCGACCGTTCCATTGAAGCATGTCCGGCGCCTGGCCGGATGAACGCGAAGGAAACCGATTGTGCCACAGCTTTTTCGGTCTGGAACCCATTGAATCGACTCGCGGCGCTGTGCGGCACCGCAGGTCTTTGGTTTCAAAGGTTTACTTGTATATATACGTAGTAGAAGTTAACAAAGGATGCACAGCTCTGTGGATAACTTCGGTTTACGTCGACAGATCAAGGCGTTGCAGAGCCGATAACCCGTTGCACAGACTGTTCGTGCACAGAGGTTTGAGTTGAGCAACTTTCGGGCCGCCTCACAGCTGTGCCGAGTTGCCCAGTTTACGTCCACTGTGATTACACACGAAGTGCGCGCGGATTTCGCGCGGTTATCCACAGCGTCGAGTGGATAACCTTGCGCGAAAAAGTCGGGAAACTGTGAGCGGCTCGGGTGAGCGGTCAGCCGGCCTGGCCGACGCGGCGCGCGCGCAACGCGCGGATCAGGAAGCGTGCGGGGTCGACGGCATCGGCAAGTTCGCGTTCGAGCGGCCAAGGCTCGCCTTCGAGTTGCGAGGCGATCAGTTCGGCGCCGAGTGCCGCCCATACGAGGCCGCGCGAGCCGAAGCCGAATGCGCCGTAGAGTCCAGGCATGCGCGGCAGGTCGCGCGCCTGCGCACCGCTTAGCGCGCGAGCCTTGGCGATGGCGCCCGCTTCGTCCGCGAGCGGGCCGAGCAGCGGCAGGCGGTCGCCGACGACCCAGCGGAACGCAACGCGGCCGCGCAGTGTGTCGGGATCCGGCGGATCGCCGATCAGGCCCGGCAGCAGATGCCGTACGCGCTCGATATTTTCGAGGTGGCCGGCCGCGCGCATCGCGGCATCGACGTCGTCGGGTTCGAACGTCGCGCCGATCAGCAGCGTGCCGTCGTCGAGCGGCACCGCGTAACCGTCGCCGATCGTCGGGCACGGCAGCGGTGCCGTGCTGCCGGCCGGCAGCAACGTGAGCTGGCCACGCACCGGTTGCAGCGCGACATGTTGCAGCCCGGCGAGACGCGCGGCGTCGCCGGCATTCGCCAGCACGACGACGGGCGCTTCGGCCAGCGTGCCGCCCGCGTCGTCGAGTGCATGCCACGCGTCGCCGCGCCGTTCGAGTCGTGCAACGCGGGTGGACGCGAGCAAGCGCACACGCTCGCCGGCCGCCGCGTATTGGGCCGCGCAAAGGCCGGCCGGCCAGACGGCGCCGCCGTGCGGAAACAGCAGGCCGCCCTGCGCGACCGGCAGGTTCAGATGCGCGCGCGCGGCCTCGACGTCGAGCAGCGAGACATAGTCGGACGGCGCACCGAAAGCATCGAATGCCTCGCGCATCCGTTCGAAGTCGTCAGCGGATTCCGCGAGATGGATCATCCCGTGCGTGCTGCGCGCGAATGCATGGCCCGCGCGTTCGAGTGCGCGCCAGCGTGCGATCGCGTGCAGGAAGCCGCCGCGCGTGAGCCGGCTCGCGACGTTGTCGTCGCGTGTCATCAGCGGGTGGAATACACCGGCCGGATTGCCCGACGCTTCGCTCGCGATCCGCTCGTGCCGCTCGATCAGCGTGACTTCCCAGCCGCGCGCGGCCAGACGCTCGACGACCGCGCAGCCCGCCAGCCCCGCGCCGATCACGATCGCGCGGCGCGTCGCAACGGGCAGTGCGAGAGGCGGCTCGTGCCGGCGCGCGCGCCAGCGCGGCGCATATTCGCCGACGAGCAGACCGTCGACCTCGCGATACGTGAAACCCGATTGGCCGAGTGCGTGCTTCAATGCGTCCGAACTCGCATGCGCTGCAAACGTGGCATGTTCGCCGGCGATTTTCGAGAGCACGCGGACCACGTCGGCCGATTGGAGATCCGCGTCGCTCGAGGACGCGAAGCGGTCGAGACAGAACGCGTCGGCGCGCGCGACGATCTTCCCCAGCATGTCGATTGCATCGCCGAACGCAAGCGTGAGCACCACGCGCCCTTCGTCGAATTCGAGCCGATGAAGGCCCGGTACGAGCATCGGCCACGCGTCGGCAAGTGCATCGACATCCGTCGATATGGTTGTGTCCGCAACGATATGCGAAGCGGCGCGGCGCAGGTCGTCGCGTGAGAACGGATGCGGTTCGACTGCGACAAAATGCAGCCGCTCGCAGCGCGCGGGATCGTCGCGCCATGCGGCCCAGGCCGCGAGGAAGCTGCCGCCCGCGCCGAATCCGGTCGCCACGATCGTGAACGTGCGGCGGCCCTGCCAGCGTGCCGGCAGCCCGTTGCCCACGACTAACATGCGATGCGCGAGCGCGCCTGATGCGCCGCGATGGAGATCACCGAACTCGGGCGAGACGAGCGTGCCGTCGTCGCGGAGCGTAAGCGTGGCGGGAACAAGTCGGTCGGTCATGCGAAACAAAAAACGTGGCAGCCAAGCCTGGCAAGGGATTGCGCGGGGCCGTCCGACCGGTCGTTGGAAAAAGCCAACGGCGCGGCGCACGGGCGGACCGCGCTGCGTATCCTGTCCGGTTGGCGCTGGTCAAAAAACGGGCAGTCGGTGATTCATTCGGCGAAATACCGATGAAAATCTTTGAAACCCTTGTCGTTATTGGGTTTGCGCTGCGCTATCATAGCAACGCCGTACCGCGGGGTGGCCACCGGCTCACCGGAGGGCGCGTCGCGCGGGCCAGGATTCGGCGCTGTGTCGTCGGAGTCTGACTCTCGACGGCACGGTTCGCGCACGTATAATCGGCGCGTTCGCGCTGTTCGTGTCAACCTAACCTGATAAAGGAACCTTAATGAACAAACAGGAACTGATCGACGCCGTCGCCGCCCAAACGGGCGCCAGCAAGGCTCAAACCGGCGAAACGCTGGACACGCTGCTCGAAGTCATCAAGAAGGCCGTGTCGAAGGGTGATGCGGTTCAGCTGATCGGCTTCGGCAGCTTCGGTTCGGGCAAGCGCGCAGCACGTACGGGCCGCAACCCGAAGACCGGCGAAACCATCAAGATCCCGGCAGCCAAGACGGTCAAGTTCACGGCTGGCAAGGCGTTCAAGGACGCCGTCAACAAGCGTTAAACCAGCGCCTGTTCCAAGAAAAACCCGCCTTTCGGCGGGTTTTTTGTTGGGCGCGCGCAGCATTTTCGCCACAGTCCGCGCCCCTCTTGCAAGATTTAACGGTTGTTTTTACAACGCGTTACGCGTGCACGATCTGCGTGTCGCCGTGATCGTCGTCGTCGTGAGAATCGACATCCCACGCCGGGAACGGGTCGTCGAACGCCTGCCATCCGGCCGCGCCGAGCGCGAATTCCGCATCGGTCAGTAGGCACGCATCGAGCTTCGCGCGCCATGCATCCGCGTCGAGCGCGATGCCGATCAGCACGAGTTCCTGCCGGCGATCGCCCACTGCGCGATCGTCGAGATCGCCGTGCCATTCGGCGCGGATTTCACCGAGCAGCTCGTCGTCGTCCGGCCATTCCGCGCGATCCTGCGCGGCCCACCAAAGCCCCGCCGGGCCATGCCGGCATACGCCGCCCGCCTGCGACAGCGAACCGGCGATGTCGTTGCGCGTCGCGAGCCAGAAGAAGCCCTTGCTGCGCAGCACGCCCGGCCACTCCTGATGCAGCAGTGCCCAGAGTCGCGCCGGATGAAACGGCCGGCGCGCGCGGTAAACAAAATTGCCGATCCCGAATTCGTCGGCTTCGCCGTGCACGTGCGCATGATGTTCGTCATGGCAGTCGGGGTCGTCGCAATGCGTGTGATCGTGATCGAGCGACGCGAGCCAGCCCGGCGCGTTCGCGGCCTCGTCGAAATCGAAGCGGCCCGTGTTCAGCACTTCGTCGAGCGGCACGTTGCCGAACGTCGACACGACCTGGTGCGCGCGCGGGTTGAGTCGCGCGAGGATGTGCTGCAGGCGGGCAAGGTCGTCCGCGGCGACGAGGTCGGCCTTGTTGATCACCAGCACGTCGCAGAATTCGATCTGCTCGATCAGCAGCTCGACGAGCGTGCGGTCGTCCTCTTCCGATGCGGCGATGCCGCGCGTCGCGAGCGCATCATCCGAGCCGTAGTCGCGCAGGAAGTTGTACGCGTCGACCACGGTGACGAGCGTATCGAGCCGCGCGATTTTCGACAGCGACGTGCCGTCGTCGTCGACGAACGTGAAGGTTTCGGCGATCGGCATCGGCTCCGCGATGCCGGTCGATTCGATCATGATCGCGTCGAAGCGGCCTTCCGATGCCAGCGTGCGGATCTCGACGAGCAGGTCGTCGCGCAGCGTGCAGCAGATGCAGCCGTTCGACATCTCGACGAGGCGTTCTTCGACGTGCGACAGCGCCTGCGCGTCGCGCACGAGCGATGCATCGATGTTGACCGCCGCGAGATCGTTGACGATCACGGCGACTTTCAGGCCCGCGCGATTCGCGAGGATGTGATTGAGCAGCGTGGTCTTGCCGGCGCCGAGGAAACCGGACAGCACGGTGACGGGCAACGGCTGGTTCATTGCCGGATTCATAGCGATATGCACCAACGGAAAAATTGAAAAAGCGGCCGCGACGCCCTTCCGGGGCGCGATCGTCCCGCGGGCGGGCGAAATTGCGGCGTGAGATCCGCATTGTGCATCAAACGCGCGCCGGCCGGCCGGTACCGGGTCAGGCCGCGCTGCGGCGCGGCGTCACTGCACGGGCGGCAGCAGCTTCCACTGCGTCAGGATGCCGGCAATCTGCCGCGCATACTTGTCGCGCAGCGACGGGGTTTCCGAATGATAGGCGCCGACCGCCTGCCACGTGTTGCCGTAACGGTTCATCTTCTGCTTGAGATGCCACGCGGCGATATAGACGTTCTTGCACGGCTCCATCAGCGTGTCGCGGCCGATCCCATAGCGCGACAGCGTCGGCAGGTGGATCGAATTGATCTGCATCAGGCCGTAGTCGACCGAGCCGTTCGTGTTCTTGTTCAGCGCGCCGGGCCGGTTGCGCGACTCCTGCCACGCGATCGCGCGCAGGATCAGCGGATTGACCTGCTGATATTTAGCTGCTTCGTCGAAACAGTCCGCGCGAGCGTTCGCGCTGGCGAAATACCCGCCGGCGGCGATCAACACGATCGAAACGAACCGTCTGTTCATGGTGCGAAATCGACAAGAAAATGCGTGAGGGTCGGGAAAACCCGTGCCTGTTATTCGTGCGACGAGAAACGTGCCGCCCGTATCATACCGGCAGTCCGTCAGCTTGCGACATGCAGGAATTCGGCCGCCCGGTTATACCGCATTTCCGTGTCGGTTCATCGTGAAATGGGGGCGAGGACCGCATGCGCCGAGAATGGTGCCGAATCTTACAGATTGCATACGGTTCGCCGGATACATGTCGTATGTGAGACAGTCCTCGGATCAATGTGATATTTCGGACATGAAAAACTGCTAATGTCGCCTCTTTCGGACTTGGATCCCAGCACTACCGCCGGAAGTGGCCTGAGCCGGCATCGACCCATTCATCCATGACAAGAAATCGCTTCGTTATGCGGCGTGTCGCCACGACCCTGATCGTCGCCGGCATGATCGTTTCGCAGGCCGCCTACGCTCAGGTCACGCTCAATTTCGTGAATGCGGATATCGACCAGGTCGCCAAGGCGATCGGCGCCGCAACCGGCAAGACCATCATCGTCGACCCTCGTGTGAAGGGGCAGCTCAACCTCGTGGCCGAACGGCCGGTGCCGGAAGACCAGGCGCTGAAGACGCTGCAGTCGGCGCTGCGCATGCAGGGCTTCGCACTCGTGCAGGATCACGGCGTGCTGAAGGTCGTGCCCGAGGCCGACGCGAAACTGCAAGGCGTGCCGACCTACGTCGGCAATGCGCCGCAGGCGCGCGGCGACCAGGTGATCACGCAGGTATTCGAGCTGCACAACGAATCGGCGAACAACCTGCTGCCCGTGCTGCGGCCGCTGATCTCGCCGAACAACACGGTCACCGCCTACCCGGCGAACAACACGATCGTCGTGACCGATTACGCGGACAACGTGCGGCGCATCGCGCAGATCATCGCCGGCGTGGACAGCGCCGCGGGCGCGCAGGTGCAGGTCGTTCCGCTGCGCAACGCGAACGCGATCGACCTCGCCGCGCAGCTCCAGAAAATGCTCGACCCGGGCGCGATCGGCAACAGCGACGCGACGCTGAAGGTGTCGGTCACGGCCGACCCGCGGACCAACTCGCTGATGCTGCGCGCGTCGAGCGCGTCGCGCCTCGCGGCCGCCAAGCGCCTCGTGCAGCAGCTCGACGCACCGAGCGCGGTGCCCGGCAACATGCACGTCGTCGCGCTGCGCAACGCCGATGCGGTGAAGCTCGCGAAGACGCTGCGCGGGATGCTCGGCAAGGGCAGTGGCAGCGACAGCGGCTCGTCGGCGTCGTCCAACGATGCGAACAGCTTCAACCAGAGTGGCGGCTCGTCGTCGAGCGGCAACTTCTCGACCGGCACGTCGGGCACCCCGCCGCTGCCGTCGGGCGGCCTCGGCGGCTCGTCGTCCTCGTCGTCGTCGTACGGCGGCTCATCCGGCGGTGGCGGGCTCGGCAGCGGTGGCCTGCTCGGTGGCGACAAGGACAAGGGCGACGACAACCAGCCCGGCGGGATGATCCAGGCCGATGCGGCGACCAACTCGCTGATCATCACCGCGTCGGATCCGGTTTACCGGAACCTGCGCTCGGTGATCGACCAGCTCGATGCGCGGCGCGCGCAGGTCTATATCGAAGCGCTGATCGTCGAGCTGAACTCGAACACGTCCGGCAACCTCGGCATTCAGTGGCAGATCGCTCAGGGCCAGTTTCTCGGTGGCACGAACTTCAGCGCCCCCGGTACGCCCACCGGCAACATCCTCGGTGTGTCGGGCGCGGTTGCAGCCGGCGGTGCGACGGGTCTCGGTGCGTTGGGGCAGACTCTCCTGCCGGGCCTCAACGTCGGTTGGCTGCACAACATGTTCGGCGTGCAAGGCCTCGGCGCGCTGCTGAATTACTTCGCGGGCGTGAGTGACGCGAACGTGCTGTCGACGCCGAACCTCATCACGCTTGACAACGAAGAAGCGAAAATCGTCGTCGGCCAGAACGTGCCGATTCCGACGGGTTCGTATTCGAACCTGACGAGCGGCAACACGAACAACGCATTCAATACCTACGATCGCCGCGACGTCGGTCTCACGCTGCACGTGAAGCCGCAGATCACCGATGGCGGTATTCTGAAGCTGCAGCTCTACACCGAGGATTCGGCGGTCGTGACCTCCACTGCGACCGCAGTCAACGGTCCGACCTTCACCAAGCGCTCGATCCAGTCGACGATCCTCGCGGACAACGGCGAAATCATCGTGCTCGGCGGCCTGATGCAGGACAACTACGCCGTGTCGAACAGCAAGGTTCCGCTGCTGGGCGACATCCCCTGGATCGGCCAGCTGTTCCGCTCGGAGAACAAGAACCGCCAGAAGACCAACCTGATGGTGTTCCTGCGCCCGGTGATCATCAACGATCGCAATGTCGCGCAGCAAGTCACGGCTAACCGCTACGACTACATTCAGGGCGTGACGGGCGCGTACAAGTCGGACAACAACGTGATGCGCGACAAGGACGATCCGGTTGTCCCGCCAATGCCGCTGGGTCCGAGCCAGGGCGGCACGCCGGCTGGCAACCTGTTCGATCTCGACAAGATGCGTCGCCAGCAGCTGCAGCGCCAGGTGGCGCCGGTGCCGGCCCAGCCGTTGCCGGAAGCGACGCCCGCGCAGCCGCAGAGCGTGCCGCAGCAGGCCGTGCCGCAACAGCCGCTGACGGCCACGCCGGGAGCGTCGCAGTGAGCGACGTGCACGCCTCTTCCGCCCACGACGGCGCGCCGGGCGAACGGCAGCCGCCGTCGCCGCTCGCCGCGCGACTATTGCCGTACGGCTTTGCGAAGAGCGGCCAGGTGCTGATCGCGCATCAGCTCGACGACACGCTCGAGGTGTGGATCAGCGAACGCACGAGCGATGCGGCGCTCGCGGAAATCGCGCGCAACTTCGGCTCGATCTCCGTGCATCGCGTGCCGGCCGACGAGCTCGCGCAGGCGATCAACCATGCGTACGCACGCCAGGACGGCAGCGCCGCGCAGGTGGTCGGCGAGGTCGAGGGCGAAGTCGACCTGTCGCGGCTGATGCAGGACATCCCCGAAGTCGAGGATCTGCTCGAATCGGAAGACGACGCGCCGATCATCCGGATGATCAACGCGCTGCTCACGCAAGCGGCGCGCGAACAGGCATCGGACATCCACATCGAGCCGTTCGAGAACGCCTCGGTCGTGCGCTTTCGCGTCGACGGCACGCTGCGCGACGTCGTGCGGCCGAAGAAGGCGCTGCACGGCGCGCTGATCTCGCGGATCAAGATCATGGCGCAGCTCGACATCGCCGAGAAGCGCCTGCCGCAGGACGGCCGCATCACGCTGCGCGTCGGCGGCCGGCCGGTCGACGTGCGGGTGTCGACGCTGCCGACCGGGCACGGCGAGCGCGCGGTGCTGCGTCTGCTGGAAAAGGATGCGCAGCGGCTGAACCTCGAAGCGCTCGGGATGGGCCGCGACACGCTCGTGCAGTTCGACAAGCTGATCGCGCGCCCGCACGGCATCGTGCTCGTCACGGGCCCGACGGGTTCGGGCAAGACGACTACGCTGTATGCGTCGATGTCGCGGCTCGAAACCGCGACGACCAACATCATGACCGTCGAGGACCCGATCGAATACGACCTCGGCGGCATCGGCCAGACGCAGGTGAACGAGCGGATCGGGATGACCTTTGCCCGTGCGCTGCGCTCGATCCTGCGCCAGGATCCGGACGTGATCATGATCGGCGAAATCCGCGACCTCGAAACCGCGCAGATCGCGGTGCAGGCATCGCTGACGGGCCACCTCGTGCTCGCGACGCTGCACACGAACGATGCGGCCTCGGCCGTCACGCGTCTGACCGACATGGGCGTCGAGCCCTACCTGCTCGCGTCGTCGCTGCTCGGCGTGCTCGCGCAGCGGCTGGTGCGGCAGCTGTGCCCCGTCTGCAAGGAAGAACGCCAGGAAGAAGGCCGCACCGTGTGGCATCCGGTCGGCTGCGACAAGTGCGGGCATTCGGGTTATTCGGGCCGGCGCGGCGTGTACGAACTGTTGCTGGTCGACGAGTCGATCCGCTCGCTGATCCACCGCAACGCGGCCGACGCGGAGATCCTCGCCGCCGGCCGTGCGGAAGGGATGCGCACGCTGCGCGACGACGCCGAGCGCTGGCTCGCGTCGGGCGCGACGTCGCTCGAGGAAGTGCTGCGCGTGACGGGAGGCGCATAGCGCGATGCCGGCATTCCGTTTCGAAGCAATCGATTCGGCGGGACGCGCGCAGAAAGGCGTCATCGATGCCGACAGCGCACGTGCCGCGCGCGGCCAGCTGCGTACGCAGGGGCTCACGCCGCTCGTCGTCGAGCCGGCCGCCAGCGCGACGCGCGGGGCGCGGTCGCAGCGGCTCGCGTTCGGCCGCAAGCTGTCGCAGCGCGAACAGGCGATCCTCACGCGCCAGCTCGCGAGCCTCCTGATCGCCGGGCTGCCGCTCGACGAGGCGCTCGGCGTGCTGACCGAGCAGGCCGAGCGCGACTACATCCGCGAACTGATGGCCGCGATCCGCGCCGAAGTGCTCGGCGGCCATTCGCTCGCGAATGCGCTGGGCCAGCATCCGCGCGATTTCCCGGAAATCTACCGCGCGCTCGTCGCGGCCGGCGAGCACACCGGCAAGCTCGGCATCGTGCTGTCGCGCCTGGCCGACTACATCGAGCAGAGCAACGCGCTGAAGCAGAAGATCCTGCTGGCGTTCACGTATCCGGGGATCGTCACGCTGATCGCGTTCGGCATCGTCACGTTCCTGCTGAGCTACGTGGTGCCGCAGGTCGTCAACGTGTTCGCGAGCACGAAGCAGCAGCTTCCCGTGCTGACGATCGTGATGATGGCGCTGTCGGATTTCGTGCGGCACTGGTGGTGGGCGATCCTGATCGCGGTGGTGCTCGTCGTGTGGTTCGTGAAGGCGACGCTGTCGCGCGACGGGCCGCGCCTCGCATTTGACCGCTGGGTGCTCACCGCACCGCTCGCGGGCAAGCTCGTGCGCGGCTACAACACGGTGCGTTTCGCGAGCACGCTCGGCATCCTCACCGCGGCGGGCGTGCCGATCCTGCGCGCGTTGCAGGCGGCCGGCGAGACGCTGTCGAACCGCGCGATGCGCGCGAACATCGACGACGCGATCGTGCGCGTGCGCGAAGGCTCCGCGCTGTCGCGCGCGCTGAACAACGTGAAGACGTTTCCGCCGGTGCTCGTGCACCTGATCCGTTCCGGTGAAGCGACGGGCGACGTGACGACGATGCTGGATCGCGCGGCCGAAGGCGAAGCGCGCGAGCTCGAGCGTCGCACGATGTTCCTGACGAGCCTGCTCGAGCCGCTGCTGATCCTGGCGATGGGGGGCATCGTGCTCGTGATCGTGCTGGCCGTGATGCTGCCGATCATCGAGCTGAACAACATGGTGCAGTGACGGCCTGACCGCGGGTCGGGCCGTCGCCTTCGGCTTCAGCGCACGTAGATCGCCGGGGACGGCGTGTTGGCGGGCAGCTGGACTTCGGTGCGGGCGCCGTTGCGCTCGACGATGATCGAGCGGGGGCGGACTTCGGCGAGCTTCGCGCCGGACGTGACGTCCGCGCCGAGCGACACGGCACGCGGCGGTTCGCCACCGACACCGATGATCGCGGCACCGCCGTGGTCGAGCGCGAGGATGCCGAACAGGTGGATGTCCTGCACGGGATTCTTGTCGAGCTGACCGCCGAAGAGCGCCGCGGCGTCCTCGGTGCGGATCGGCATCCGCGCGGCGGCGGCGGGCAGCGGCGCTTCGCGGGCGGACAGCGTGACGACCCAGTAGGTGGCCGTCGCGCACAAACCCGCGAAGAGGGCTAGGGAGAGGATCCGGATCGAGAGCGCGTTCATGCGCGCTATTGTACGGATGTATATGAAATTTGCGTTGGGTGAAAGCCCTCGGCAATGCGCGCCTTACAATGCGTGCTCCGCGCCCGCGGGTTCGGAAGGTTGCCGTCAGGCCATCGTCCGGTGCGCCGGGTGCGTCACTCAAACCACGACATTTTTTTGGAAAGAGGTAGTCAGTCATGCAAACGTGGATCACTCGCCGCAACGCGGCCGTGCGTCGTCAGCGCGGTTTCACGCTGATCGAGATCATGGTGGTGGTCGCGATCCTCGGGATCCTGGCGGCGCTGATCGTGCCGAAGATCATGAGCCGCCCGGACGAGGCACGCCGCATCGCCGCGAAGCAGGACATCGGCACGATCATGCAGGCGCTCAAGCTGTACCGTCTCGACAACGGGCGCTATCCGACCCAGGATCAGGGCCTGAACGCGCTGATCCAGAAGCCGTCCACCGATCCGATTCCGAACAACTGGAAGGACGGCGGCTATCTCGAGCGCCTGCCGAACGATCCGTGGGGTAACGGCTACAAGTACCTGAACCCGGGCGTGCACGGCGAGATCGACGTGTTCAGCTACGGCGCCGACGGCAAGGAAGGCGGCGAAGGCAACGACACCGACATCGGTTCGTGGCAATAAGCGCTCACTGACCGGCCCGACGCTTCGTTCCCTTCTTCATGCTCGCCACTCGCACGACCTTCCGCTGCGGCCGCGATTGCCGTGTGCGTCGCGGCGCGGCTTCGTCCGTGCCGGTGCGTGCCGACGGCGGGCAGGCGTTGCGTGGTGCGCGGCGTCATCGCGCGCGCGGCTTCACGCTGCTCGAAATGCTGGTCGTGCTCGTGATCGCGGGGCTGCTCGTGTCGCTCGCGTCGCTGTCGCTCACGCGCAATCCGCGCACCGACCTGCGCGAGGAAGCGCAGCGCATCGCGCTGCTGTTCGAGACGGCCGGCGACGAAGCGCAGGTGCGTGCCCGGCCGATCGCGTGGCAGCCGACCGCGCACGGCTTCCGTTTCGACGTGAGCTCGCCCGACGGCTGGCGCACGCTGCGCGACGACCTGCTGCGCCCGCGCGACTGGGACGGTGGCGTCACCGGCGCCGACATCGACTATCCGGGGGCCGACACGCATGCGAATCGCGTCGTGTTCGGTACCGAGAGCATCGACACGCCGGTGCGCGTGACGCTGCATTCGGCGGTCGGCAGCGCGACGATCGTCAGCACCGGCAATGGCCGCTACGAGGTGCAATGACGATGCGTCGTCGCCTGCCCTTCCCCGTTGCTTCATCGCGCCGCCCTTCCCCGACGGGACTTTCTTCGCGCCGCGGTTTCACGATGATCGAGGTGCTGGTCGCGCTCGCGATCATCGCGGTCGCGCTCGCCGCGTCGATCCGCGCGGTCGGCACGATGGCGACCAACGCGTCCGATCTTCATCGCCGCCTGCTCGCCGGCTGGAGCGCCGACAACGCGCTCGCGCAGATGCGGCTCACGCACGCGTGGCCGGAGATCGGCGAACAGAGTTTCGACTGCTCGCAAGGCAACGTGCAGCTCGTCTGCACGCAGCGCGTGAGCACCACGCCCAACCCGGTGTTCCGGCGCGTGCGGATTTCGGTGAGCATGCCCGGGCACACCGGCGTGCTCGCGCAGATGGTGACGGTGGTCGCGAATGAAACCAGCCGTCCGCTCTGACGCGCCGATGCGACGCCCGCTCGCCCGCCCCGCCCGCGGCTTCACGCTGATCGAGCTGATGATCGCGATCGCGATCCTCGCGGTGGTCGCGATCCTCGCGTGGCGCGGGCTCGACCAGATCATGCGCGGTCGCGACAAGGTCGCGGCCGCGATGGAAGACGAGCGCGTGTTCGCGCAGATGTTCGACCAGATGCGCATCGACGCGCGGCTCGCCGCGACCGACGACGAAGCCGGCCAGCCGGCGATCGGCGTGGCCGGCAATACGCTGCAGATCGTCCGCGAACTCGAGGTGCCGGGCGTGGCGCCGCGGCTGCAGGTGGTCCGCTACCGGATCGCCGGCGGGCGCGTCGTGCGCTATGCGTCGCCGCCGATCGACGACGCGAACCGGCTGCGCGGCATGCTGAAGGACAGCAGTGTCGAAGGCTGGAGCTGGGTCGCCCTGATGGGCGGCGTCGGCGCG
The DNA here is from genome assembly GCF_002223135.1 of Burkholderia sp. AU33423. Taxonomy (NCBI): domain Bacteria; kingdom Pseudomonadati; phylum Pseudomonadota; class Betaproteobacteria; order Burkholderiales; family Burkholderiaceae; genus Burkholderia; species Burkholderia sp. AU33423. Next base: position 50,966 of record NZ_NKFH01000002.1, on the reverse strand, counting down.
ATCGACGCGAAGCTGTACGTGTCGCGCGTGGGCTGGACCACCAACCTGCAGACGGCCGACGAAGCGCTCGCGCAGAACAACGATGCGCTCAAGGTGCCGCAGATCGGCAACGCGCCGCCTGCTCGCGCGGTGACGGGACTGCAGGTCAGCATCGGCGCGACGTCGCTGCGCGTGCCGGTCACGCGCATCTTCCTCGTCGGGGAATGACGATGCGCGCGCGCCCTCCCCGCTCATTGCTTTGCGCCCGCGCCCGCGCCGGCGGTCGCGCACGGGCACGCGGCCGCGAGCGCGGCGCGGCGATCATCACCGCGTTGCTGGTCGTCGCGCTGTCGGCGATCCTCGTCTCGGGGATGCTGTGGCGCCAGCAGGTGCAGATCCGCCGGATCGAGAACCAGCGCGTGATCGCGCAGGCGCAGTGGGTCGCGCGCGGCGCGCTCGACTGGACGCGGATGATCCTGCGCTCCGAAGGCGACACGGCGCCCGGCATCACGTATCTCGGCGGCATCTGGGGCGTGCCGATCGCGAAGACGAAACTGTCGGACTTCCTCGGCCGGATCGGTGCGCCCAACGACACCGGCGGCGAAGACACCTATATCTCCGGCTCGATCGAGGATGCGCAGGCGAAGTTCAACCTGCGCAACCTCGTGGCGTCGCCGGCGCCCGGCGTGCTGCAGTTGAACGTCACGCAGGTCCAGGCGTTCCAGCGCCTGCTGACGACGCTCGGCTACGACGGCGCGTTCGCGAAGCGCATCGCGCTGCAGGTGCGCGCGAGCCTGCTGAATTCCGCGACGCGCTTCCAGATGCCGACGCTGCCGGGTGGCGGCACGGCGCCGCCGGTCACCGCGCCGGTGACGACCGATCAGCAAGGCGGCGGCGGCTTCACCGACGATCCCGGCATGACGGGCGGCGATCGCGGGCCCGCGCCGCTGATGATGACGGGCGTCGACAGCCTGCTCGACGTCGACGGCGTGACGCCCGAGATGGTCGCGCGGTTGCGCCCGTTCGTCACCGTGCTGCCGACCACGACGCCCGTGAACATGAACACCGCGCCGGCCGAGGTCATTGCGGCGCTGATGCCGGGGATGAGCGTGTCGTCCGCGCAGGCGCTCGTGTCGCGCCGCGAGACCGTGTTTTTCCGCAACGTCGCCGACGTGCAGCTCGCGCTGCGCGGCGCCGGTGCGCCGCCGAACGTGACGCCCGACTCGAGCCTCGTCGACGTCAATTCGAGCTATTTCATCGTGCATGGCCGGATCCAGCATGACCGGGCGGAGGTTGATCGCACCTCGCTCGTGTATCGTGATCCGACCACGCACTCGACACGGGTCGTGCGCATCCGCGACCAGCTATAACGACGCCAATCGGGAGAGGAGCTCTTGTGAGCACGTTGATTGTTTCTTTGCCGCCGCGCGAGCCTGCCGTGCCGTTGCAGGAATGGCAGTGGCCCGAGCTGCCGTTCACGCTCGTCGACAAGGCCGGCCACGTGCAGCGCGCCGGCCGCGCCGCGCTTGCGTTGCTGCCGCGCGCGAATGCGACGGTGCTGATCGTCGCCGCGCGCGACGTGCTGCTGCTGGCCGCGACCGTGCCGCCGCTGAAGGGACCGAAGCTGCGCCAGGCGCTGCCCAACATCGTCGAGGATCAGCTGATCCAGGATCCGCTCGGCTGCCATATCGCGCTCGATCCGGACGCGCTGCCCGACGGGCGCCGCGTGCTGGCCGTCGTCGATCGCGCGTGGTTCCGCACGATCTGCGAAGCGTTCACGGCGGCCGGCCACCGGCACCTGAGCGCGGTGCCCGCGACCCGCTGCCTGCCGGCGCCGCACGTGCCCGCCGCGCCGGCCGACAGCGAAGTCGATGCCGCCGCGGTTGCCGCCGACGCCGTCGAGGTACCGCCCGCCCGTCCGGCGACGGTGGCCGCGGTGCTCGGGCTTGCGACGTCGGTCGAACCGGTGCTCGTCGAGGCCGGCGCACTGCCGGCTGCAGCCGGTGCGCCGCGCCTCGAACTCGCGGTCGCACGCGGTGCGCTCGGCGAAGGCTTCGCGGCGCCCGCGTCGCGCGCGGCCGGCACGCTGGCCGCGCTGGCAGGTGGCGGCGATGTCGAACTGTACGAACTCGGCGAACCGGGCGCGGAGCCTCGCCTCGCATCGGTCGGCCGCACCGACGGCGGCCCGCTGCTGCCGGGCGCAGCGCCGCTGTCGTTCGACGCGTTCGCGCGGCGCGCGCTGACCGAGAAGTTCGACCTGTGCCAGTTCGAATTCGAGTCGCAGCCGTGGCGCTTCGACCGCGCGACGGTGAAGCGCCTGCGCGTGCCGCTCGCCCTCGTCGCGGCGACGCTCGGCGTGGCGGTGATCGGGATGAACCTGCACTGGTGGAAGCTGTCGCGCGAGCGCGATGCGCTGTCCGCGCAGATCACCGAGACGCTGCTGTCCGCGTTCCCGAAAACGACGACGGTGCTCGATCCGCCCGCGCAGATGCAGCGCCAGCTCGACCAGTTGCGCCTGGCTGCCGGCGAGCTGTCGCCGAACGATTTCCTTGCGCTGTCGAGCGGGCTGTCGCGTTCGATGGGCGCGCTGCCGCTGAACGGCATCGCGTCGCTCGACTATCACGACCGGCGGCTCGACGTCGGCTTCAAGCCGGAGGTCAAGGTCGATCCCGATTTCACGCAGCGCCTCGCGCGTAACGGACTGTCCGGCGAAGTCGACAGCAATACGGGCAAATGGACGATCCGGAGCCGCTCATGAAGACGGAACAACTGAACCAGACGCTGGCCCAGTTCTGGGGCGAGCGCTCGCAGCGCGAAAAGATGCTGCTCGGCTGGGGCGGCGCCGTGCTGGCGGTCGCGATCGCGTATTCGGTGCTGTGGTCGCCCGCGCAGGAAGGCCGCGCGCGGATCCAGCGCGAGCTGCCGACGATGCGCCGCGAGCTGGCGCAGATGACCGCGCAGGCGAACGAGGCGAAGTCGTTGACGGCCGCCGCGCAGGGCGTCGCGCCGACCGGCCTCGCGCTGAAGGACGCGCTGACCGCATCGCTGTCCGATCACGGGCTGCAGGGCGCGCAGGTGCAGATCGTCGGCAACGGCGTACAGATCCAGATGAAGAACGTGTCGTTCCCGGCGTGGACGCAGTGGCTCGACGATGCGCGCCGGCAGTTCAAGGTGCAGGTCGGCGAGGCGCATGCCACCGCGCTGAAGGACGACGGCCAGGTCGACCTGACGGCCGTGATGCAACCGTCTACGCAGAAATGACGCAGTGGATGACGCAAGTGGCGGTCGGCCGATGAGGCCGGGATTGAAGCGGCTCGCCACCGCATTGCCGTGGGTACTGGCGGGTGGCCTGGCGACGGCGGTGACGCTCGTCGCGCTCGCGCCGGCCGCATGGATCGCGCCGCAGTTCGCGCGCGCGACCGGCGGGCACGTGAATCTCGTCGATCCCGACGGGTCGCTGTGGCACGGCTCGGGCACGCTGATGCTCGCGCCGGGGGCCGACCAGAGCGCGGCGACGCTGCTGCCGGGCCGGGTCGAATGGACCACGGGCTTCTGGCCGCTGCTGACCGGGCGCGTGCAGATGCGCATGCGGCAGACCGAGGCGATGCCCGAGGCGGTCACGCTCGATGCGACGTGGCGCGGCGCGGTGCTGTCGGCGGGCACGATGGCCGTGCCCGCGTCGCTGCTCGCGGGGCTCGGCACGCCGTTCAACACGCTCGACCTGCAGGGCGACGTGCGGCTCGGCTGGAGCGACTGGCGCCTGATCGGCAACAACGCGTTCGGCCAGCTGACGGTGACGATCGACTCGATGAGTTCGCGCGTCTCGCGCGTGAAGCCGCTCGGTTCGTACCGTGCGGTGCTGCAGGCGAAGGGAGCCGGCGCCGACCTGGACCTGTCGACGACGCAGGGCCCGCTGTTTCTCGACGGCCACGGCACCTTCGGCCCGGGCCAGGGATCGTTCCGCGGCACCGCGCACTCGGCGCCCGAGCAGCAGGCGAACCTCGCGGGGCTGCTGAACCTGCTCGGCCACCCCATCGGCAACAATGAGGTGTCGCTGATCTTCGGCGACGCGCAGCGCTGACGCGCGCGTCCCCCTTTCCTTCCTACTTTTCTACTTCTGCGCGAGCGGCGCGGCGACCGCCGGTGCGGTGGCCGCGGGCGCGGCCGCGCCGGACGCCGGCACGGGCGCCGGTGCCGCCATGTCGCCGTTCTCGCGCGCCATCTCCGCGACGTTCCAGCCGCCGCCGAGCGCCTTCACGAGCCCGACCGACGACGTCATCCGCTGCCCGGCGATCGTCGCGAGCTTCTGCTGCGCGGTGAACGCGGTGGTCTGCGCGGTCAGCACGTTCAGGTAGGCGACCGTGCCGGCCTTGTACTGGTTCGTGACGATCGCGAGCGCATGCTCGGCGCTGTCGACGGCCTGCCGCTGCACGTCGATTTCCTGCGCGAGGATACGCTGCGACGCGAGGTTGTCCTCGACGTCCTGGAACGCGGTGAGCACCGCGAGGCGGTACGCGGCGACGTCCTGGTCGTAGGTCGCCCGCGCGGCGTCGGTCTGCGCGGCGCGCAGCCCGGCGTCGAACAGCGTGGCCGCGAGCTGCGGGCCGACCGTCCAGAAGCGTGCCGGCAGCGTGAACAGCTGCGACCACACCGAGCTCTGGAAGCCGCCGGTGGCCGACAGCGTGAGCGTCGGGAAGAACGCGGCGATCGCGACGCCGATCTGCTCGTTCGCGGCCGCCGCACGGCGCTCCGCCGCCGCGATGTCGGGGCGGCGCTCGAGGATCGCGGACGGCACGTCGACCGGCGTGATCGGCGGCTCGGCTGTGAGCGGATTCGGCGGTAGCGAGAAGGTCGACGCCGGTTCGCCGATCAGCGTCGCGATCGCATGCTCGTACTGCGCGCGGGCCACGCCGTTGTCGATCGATGCGGCCTGTGCGCTCTGCAGCTGCGTCTGCGCCTGGATCACGTCCGCGCGCGCGGCAACGCCCTGCGCGTACTGGTTCTGCGTGAGCTTCAGCGACTGTTCGTACGACTTCACGGTGTCGTCGAGCAGCTTCTGCAGCGCATCGGACGTGCGCAGCTGGAAGTAGGTCTGCGCGAGCAGCGCCTGCTGCGACAGCCGCGCGTTCGCGAGATCGGCCGCGGCGGCGGCTTCGCCGGCACGCTGCGCGCTGACGGTACGGCTCACCTTGCCCCACAGGTCCGGTTCCCAGCTCGCGTCGAGGCCGACGCTGTAGCTGTTGTTGATCGACCCGGTCGATCCGCTGCCGAAGCTCGACGACGAACCCGACGACACCGACGTGCGCGGCGTACGGGCGCGCGAGCCCGATGCGGTCAGCCCGACGGTCGGGAAATACGCGGCACGCGCCTCGGCGACGAGCGCGCGCGCCTGCCGGTACGCGGCCGCCGATTGCGCGATGGTCTGGTTCGACGCGTTGAGCCTGCCGATCAGCGCATCGAGCTGCGGATCGTTGTAGACCGTCCACCACGCGCCGCGGTCGGTGCGGTCGGCGGGCTGCGCGACCTTCCAGCCGGCCGGCGCTTCCTTGTATGCGGCGGGGATCGACGTGTCGGGCCGGTGATAGTCGGGCCCGACGGCGCAGCCGGCGAGCAGCACGGCCGTCGCGATGGCGACGGCGGCGCTCAGCGGGCGAAGGGCGCGCGGGAGGGAGGCGTACGGCATGGTGATTTTCCTGTCTGGGCGCGACGTCCGGCGAGCGGCGTCGCGCGATGCGGTCGTCGTGCCGCTGGCGGACAAATGGTAACTGACGGCGGGAAAGCTGCGCAGCCCCAAGGGTACGGTGCGCGGCGACAGGAATGTGTTACCGGCGCGAGCGGCCGGTTTACCGGTCATTACGGCTCGCTGACGGGAAGCCGGGGATGCGACGCCGGCCGTGCGGGGCGCGGCCGGCGCTCGGTCCTCAGTCGGAGCAGTCAGGAAGGCGGGAGGCGCGCGACGTCAGTGGCAGCGCGCGGGCAGCGGGAGCGGCTCGGCGGCGGACCGCCATGTCGACGGCTCCGTCGCGGCCGGCTGGCCCGTGCGGCGAGCGCCGTCTTTCGCGTTGCGCTGCCGGCGATGATCGAACCATGCGAACCCGAGCGCCGCGAGCGAGCCGCCCGGGACCACCAGCATCGTCACGTACAGCGCGATCTTCCAGCCGCGGTGCGGCCCGGAAAACGCATGATGAGCGGTATCGGTCAGGTTGCGGCGCAGCGCGCCGGCGGCATTTTTCAGGAACAGCATCGCGAACATCCTCGGGGTGCCCGCAGCGCGGGCGCATCGGTCAGAACATAGTCTCCGGCAGTGCAACATGCACGTCGTAACTGGTTGCCTCAAATAATATTGACTAAGCAATCATTTTTCAAGATACTGGGCGCGTTTAAATCTGAAACGCACTATTGCTGCGTGCGCAATCGCATGACCGGCAGCCTCTACGATCCCGAGAACATCGCGCTGGAAACGAGCCTCGGCTATTACCTGTCGAAGGCGAAGCAGGCGCTCGTCGAGCGGATGGACCGTGCGCTCGAGCCGCTCGACCTCACCGCGCAGCAGATCGGCGTGATCCTGCTGTTGTCGCGCGGCTATGCGCGCACGCCGTTCGAGCTGTCCCGCAAGATGTCGTACGACAGCGGGTCGATGACGCGGATGCTCGACCGGCTCGAACGCAAGGGGCTGGTCGCGCGCTCGCGCAGCGAGCAGGACCGCCGGATGATCGAGCTGACGCTGACCGAACGCGGCGCCGAAGCCGCGCGTGCGCTGCCGTCGCTGATCGCGACCGCGCTCAACGCGCAGCTCGACGGCTTCTCGGCCGACGAGCTCGCGACGCTCACCGGCCTGCTGCAACGCTTCATCGCCAACGGCCCCGGCTCGACCGGTTGCCCGAAACCCGACGACGAAGCGGACAGCTGATGTGCGCGGAGGCCCCATGTCTAGGTTAAACATTCGCTTATTTATCTGTCTGGGCAGAAGATGACAGGGCACGCGCTCCCTTTTTCCGTTGATTCGTTCCACCCGGCCGGGTTGCGCTGTGGCGCACACCCGTGCGTTGTGCCGGCGCGTCGCGCGCGCCGCGTCTAGGAGATTCCGATGTCCGCCACCACGGCATCCACCGCCGCCCCCGCCGCCGAACCCGCGCCGCTGTCCGGCGGTGCGCTCGCGCTGCTCACCGTCGGGCTCGCGCTCGGCACCTTCATGGAAGTGCTCGACACGTCGATCGCGAACGTCGCGGTGCCGACCATTTCCGGCAGCCTCGGCGTCGCGACGAGCGAAGGCACCTGGGTGATCTCGTCGTACTCGGTGGCGTCCGCGATCGCGGTGCCGCTGACCGGCTGGCTCGCGCGGCGGGTCGGCGAGGTGCGGCTGTTCACGCTGTCGGTGCTCGCGTTCACGGTCGCGTCGGCGCTGTGCGGCCTCGCGAGCAACTTCGAGACGCTGATCGCGTTCCGGCTGCTGCAGGGCCTCGTGTCGGGGCCGATGGTGCCGCTGTCGCAGACGATCCTGATGCGCAGCTACCCGCCCGCGAAGCGCGGGCTCGCGCTCGGGCTATGGGCGATGACGGTGATCGTCGCCCCGATCTTCGGTCCGTTGCTGGGCGGCTGGATCAGCGACAACTACACATGGCCGTGGATCTTCTACATCAACCTGCCGATCGGCATCTTCTCGGCGACCTGCGCGTATTTCCTGCTGCGCGGCCGCGAGACGAAGACGACGAAGCAGCGGATCGACGCGGTCGGCCTGGCACTGCTCGTGATCGGCGTGTCGTGCCTGCAGATGATGCTCGACCTCGGCAAGGACCGCGACTGGTTCAACTCGACGTTCATCGTCGCGCTCGCGCTGATCGCGGTCGTCTCGCTCGCGTTCATGCTCGTGTGGGAGGCGACCGAGAAGGAGCCGGTGGTCGACCTGTCGCTGTTCAAGGACCGCAACTTCGCGCTCGGCGCGATGATCATCTCGTTCGGCTTCATGGCGTTCTTCGGCTCGGTCGTGATCTTCCCGCTGTGGCTGCAGACGGTGATGGGCTACACGGCCGGCAAGGCCGGCCTCGCGACCGCGCCGGTCGGGCTGCTCGCGCTCGTGCTGTCGCCGCTGATCGGCCGCAACATGCACCGGCTCGACCTGCGGATGGTCGCGAGCTTCGCGTTCATCGTGTTCGCCGGCGTGTCGATCTGGAACTCGACGTTCACGCTCGACGTGCCGTTCAACCATGTGATCCTGCCGCGGCTCGTGCAGGGGATCGGCGTCGCGTGCTTCTTCGTGCCGATGACGACGATCACGCTGTCGAGCATTTCCGACGACCGGCTCGCGAGCGCGTCGGGGCTGTCGAACTTCCTGCGCACGCTGTCCGGCGCGATCGGCACCGCGGCGAGTTCGACGTTCTGGGAGAACGACGCGATTTACCACCACGCGCGGCTGTCGGAATCGGTGAGCGTGTATGCGCAGAGCACGACCGACTATCAGGGCGCGCTGTCGCAGCTCGGCATCGTCGGCCAGACGGCCAATGCGCAGCTCAACCAGCTCGTCACGCAGCAGGGCTTCATGATGGCGACCAACGACTTCTTCCTGCTGTCGGCGTTCATGTTCGGCGCGCTCGCGGCGCTCGTGTGGGTCACGAAGCCGAGGAAGGGGGCGGGGCCGGCGATGGGGCATTGAATGCGCAGAGACTCGCCTTGCTTGTTTTTCCTAATTAAACTAAGCTAAGTCAATATTTGAACTTAGTTCAATTGGAAGACGCAATGCATACCTACAACATGCACGACGCGAAGACGAACCTGTCGCGGTTGATCGACGAAGCTGTTCATGCTGGCGAACCGTTCGTGATCGCAAAAGCGGGCAAGCCGCTCGTCAAGGTGGTTCCGATCGATACGCCGGACCCTGTGAGGCCGAGCCGGATCGGCTTCATGAAGGGGCAGATCCGTATTCCGGACGATTTCGACACGATGGGGAGTGACGAAATCGGCAAGCTGTTCGAGGGTGACGCATGAAGTTGCTGCTCGACACACATTTGCTTCTTTGGGCGGCAGCCGGTGCGGCCGAACTGCCCGCCCGCGCCGGCGCGCTCATCGAGGATCCAGCCAGTACACCGCTATTCAGCGTTGCGAGCCTCTGGGAGATCGTCATCAAGCGTGGGCTGGATCGCGACGATTTCCAGGTGGATCCGCACGTGCTCCGTCGCAATCTCCTTGATGTCGGCTACGTGGAATTGCCGATCACGAGCACACACGCACTTGCGGTCGAACAATTGCCGTCGATCCACCGCGATCCGTTCGACCGTCTCCTGGTCGCCCAGGCGATCTCGGAAGGCATCACGTTGCTCACGCACGACCATACCGTCGCTCGCTATCCCGGCCCGATCAAGCACGTCTGATTACGCCCGCCTCGGCGGGCCTCACCCCCTCGCCCGCAACCCGCCGAACGCCAGATCGTCACCCGGCGCGATTGGCAGCGTCGCCCGCGCCACTTCAAGCCACGCGCGCGCCGCGTGCGACAGATACCCCTTCTTCAGCCAGCCGAGCGCGATCGCCCACGTGATCTCCGGCTCGACGATCGGCCGGCACGTGAACTGGCCCGCATCGAGCCGCCGGCAATAGGGTTCGGGCAGCAGCGCGATGCCGACCCCCGCATGCACCAGCGCCGCCATGAAATCCCAGTGGCCGCTGCGGCTCACGATCGACGGCGTGAAGCCGACCTGCCGGCACGCGTCCAGCACCGCGTCGTGCAGCGCGAGGCTTTCCGCGTAGAACACGAACGACTCGCGCGCGAGATCCGCGAGCGGCACGGCCGCGTGATCCTCCCAGCGCGATTCGCGCGGCGCGACGAGCCACAGCGGCGCGCGCACCATCGGCAGCCGCTCGAAGGTGCCGGGATCGACCGGCTCCAGCAGCCCGCCCAGCTCCAGTTCACCCGACGTCAGCGCCGCCTCGATCATCCGCGCGCCCTGCTCGAACAGCTTCAGCTCGATGTTCGGATAGCGCTGCTTGTACGCGGCGATGATCGGCGTGAACAGCGAGCCGCCGAGCGGCGGGATCCCGATCGTCAGCTCGCCGCGCCCGAGCGTGCCGAGATCGTTCAGCTCCGACTGCAGCTGCGCCTGCGCGGCGAGGACGTCCTGGCCGCGCTGGAACACGATCCGCCCCGCGTCGGTCAGCACCATCTGCCGGCCGTCGCGCAGCAGCAGCGGCGAGCCGATCTCGTCCTCGAGCGCCTTCACCATCTTGCTGATGGTCGGCTGGGTCACGAACAGCTTGTCGGCGGCCGCCGTGAAACTCTGCTGGCGAACCACCTCGACGAAGTACCGCAACGCGCGCAATTCCATCGATGACTCCCCAAAGTGGTGCGGCGATCAAAAACGAATTCCGAATTGGAATGACAAGGATAGAGACAAGTCATTTTATTTATGGTTAGGGGAAACCCTATACTCCCATCATCAATGGAATATCTGCAGGGAGCCCACCATGACCAAGCCGACCGCCGCACTCGCCGCCCGCCCCGCCGCTTCGGGCAGCCTGGCCCGCACGGGCCGGATCGCGCTGCAGGCCGCCGCGCTCGGTGCGCTGTGGATGGCGGTCGACTGGGCCGTGCGCAAGATCGGGCTGCCGATTCCGTCCGGTGTGATCGGCCTCGCGGTGCTCCTCGTGCTGCTGTTCTCGGGCCGCGTCGCGCCCGCCTGGGTGAAGGACGGCGCGAACTGGCTGCTGTCCGACATGCTGCTGTTCTTCGTGCCGGCCGCCGTCGCGGCCGTGCAGTACGGCGGGCTGTTCCGCGAGGACGGCTGGCGCATCGCGCTGGTGATGCTCGCCGGCACCGCGTTCGTGATGGTCGCGGTGGCCGTCGCGGTCGACCTCGCCGCGAAACTCGAGCGCCGGCTCGCCGCGCAGCGCGTGTTCGCCGAACGCCGCCGCACGCGCCTCACCGCCGCGTCCGCCCACTGAGCCGGAGCCTGCCATGCTTGCCGCATTGTCGAACCTGTCCGCCGACCAGGCGAACACCGCGATCTCGTTCGGCTGCTTCGTGCTGACGGTCGTGCTGTATTTCGCGTCGAAGCGGCTCTACGCGTACAAGAAGACGCTGCTGTTCTCGCCGCTCGTGTTCGTGCCGGGCGTGCTGGTGCTGCTCGTCCTGCTGACCGGCATCCCGTATTCGGTCTACTTCCACGACACGCGCTGGCTGATGTGGCTGCTCGGCCCGGCGACGATCGCCTTCGCAGTGCCGATCTACGACTATCGCGACCTGATCCGCCGCCATTGGCTGTCGCTGTCGGTCGGCGTCGCGGTCGGGATCAGCGCGGGCGTGTGCGGGTCGCTGCTGCTCGCGAAGCTGCTGCACCTGTCGCCCGAGCTGCAGCGCTCGCTGATGACGCGCTCGGTGTCGACGCCGTTCGCGCTCGCCGTGTCGGACAAGATCCACGCGCCGAAGGATCTCACCGCGCTGTTCGTGATCGCGACCGGCATCTGCGGGATGCTGCTCGGCGAGCTGGTGCTGGCGCTGGTGCCGATGCGCACGCGGCTCGCACGCGGCGCGCTGTTCGGCGCGGCCGCCCACGGCGTGGGCACCGCGAAGGCGCGCGAGATCGGCAGCGAGGAAGGCGTCGTGTCGAGCCTGACGATGATGATCGCGGGTGTCGCGATGGTGCTGATCGCGCCGCTCCTGACGCTGCTGCCGATCTGACCGGGCGGCGGCCGCCCGCCAGGCGCCGCGCGATCGTGCCCGCCGCCATCGGCGCGGCAGGCTTCGCACGGCGGGTACGGCGCTCACGGCCCACCACACGCGCTCCGGCCGCCATCCCGGCGGCCCTTTCCGCCCCCACTTACCCTGCATCGAGCCGACACCCGGCCGACAATCGGCTGAGATAGCCGCAAATCCCCCCTCTTTTCCGCCCATCGGGCTCGGCCCGGATGCCGAACAATGCATGCTACGAGACATCACGCACGCATTCACATGGCCTCCACGACCGCAAACCCGACCGCCGACAAGCCGGCTTCCTCCGGCAAGTTCAAGCGCATCGCGCTCATCGCCGTCATCGCGCTGGGCGCGGCAGCTGCCGCAGCCGGCGGCATGTACGTGTTCCTGAGCAAGCAAGGCGTCGGCCATGCGAGCGCGCCCGCCGAGCCGGCGCCGCTGGCCGCGCCGGTGTTCTTCCCGCTCGACCCGCTGACCGTGAACCTGCAGTCCGACGACGGCGCGCAGCATTACCTGCGCGTCGGCCTGTCGCTGAAGCTCACCGACCCGAAGGCGCAGGAGCAACTGACCGCGCGGATGCCGGAGATCCGCAGCCGGATCCTGCTCGCGCTGTCGAACAAGCATCCCGAGGATCTCGCGACGCCGGACGGCAAGCATTCGCTCGCGAAGGAACTGCGGGAGCTGGTCGAGCAGCCGACGCAGCCGGGCAACCAGCGCGCGAAGGTCGACGACGTGCTGTTCACCGAGTTCGTCGTCCAGTAACGCGGCCGCGAAAGGAGCGCGTATGGGTCACCAGGAGTTCATGTCCCAGGAGGAGGTCGATGCCCTCCTCAAGGGCGTCACGGGCGAAGCCGATTCAGTCGACGAGCAGCGCGACACATCGGGCGTCCGTCCCTACAACATCGCGACGCAGGAGCGGATCGTCCGCGGCCGGATGCCCGGCCTCGAGATCATCAACGACCGCTTCGCGCGCCTGCTGCGGATCGGCATCTTCAACTTCATGCGGCGCACGGCGGAAATCTCCGTCAGCCAGGTGAAGGTGCAGAAGTACAGCGAGTTCACCCGCAACCTGCCGATCCCGACGAACCTGAACCTGGTGCACGTGAAGCCGCTGCGCGGCACGTCGCTGTTCGTGTTCGACCCGAACCTCGTGTTCTTCGTCGTCGACAACCTGTTCGGCGGCGACGGGCGCTTTCACACGCGCGTCGAAGGCCGCGACTTCACGGCCACCGAGCAGCGGATCATCGGCAAGCTGCTGAACCTCGTGTTCGAGCACTACACGACCGCGTGGAAGAGCGTACGGCCACTGCAATTCGAGTTCGTGCGCTCGGAAATGCACACGCAGTTCGCGAACGTCGCGACGCCGAACGAGATCGTGATCGTCACGCAGTTCTCGATCGAGTTCGGGCCGACGGGCGGCACGCTGCACATCTGCATGCCGTACTCGATGGTCGAGCCGATCCGCGACGTGCTCGCGTCGCCGATCCAGGGCGAGGCGCTCGAAGTCGACCGCCGCTGGGTGCGCGTGCTGTCGCAGCAGGTGCAGTCCGCCGAGGTCGAGCTGACCGCGAACCTCGCCGAGATCTCGTCGAACTTCGAGAAGATCCTGAACCTGCGCGCGGGCGACGTGCTGCCGCTGGAAATCGAGGACACGATCACCGCGAAGGTCGACGGCGTGCCGGTGATGGAATGCGGCTACGGAATTTTCAATGGTCAATATGCGTTGCGCGTGCAGAAGATGATCAGCGCGGGCGATTCGATGAAGGAAGGTGGATATGAGTGAGCTGAACCAGACGCCCGAGGACGACGCACAAGCGATGGCCGACGCGGCTCTCGCGGCATCGGCTGCCGCCACGCAGGCGGCACCGGCCGCGGCGGAAGAAGATCCGGGCATGGACGACTGGGCGGCCGCGCTCGCCGAGCAGAACGAGCAGCCGGTGCCGGCCGGTGCGACCGGTGCCGGCGTGTTCCAGCCGCTGTCGAAGGCCGCGGCAAACACGACGCACAACGACATCGAGATGATCCTCGACATCCCGGTCAAGATGACCGTGGAGCTCGGCCGCACGAAGATCGCGATCCGCAACCTGCTGCAGCTCGCGCAGGGTTCGGTCGTCGAGCTCGACGGGATGGCCGGCGAACCGATGGACGTGCTCGTGAACGGCTGCCTGATCGCACAGGGCGAGGTCGTGGTCGTCAACGACAAGTTCGGCATCCGCCTGACCGACATCATCACGCCGGCCGAACGCATCCGGAAGCTGAATCGGTGAACGTCGTGAAGCCTGGCCGCCGCGTGTGCAGCGCGATTGCGGCGGTGACGCTTGCCGTCGCCGTATCGCTCGCCTGCGCATCGGCCGGCGCCGCCGACATGAACGCGGTGAACCACCCCGGTTCGATCGCGTCGAGCGTGATGGTCGGTTCGGCCGCGCCGTCGCTCGGTATCGGCGCGGTGCTGCAGACGCTGGTCGGGCTCGCGGTCGTGATCGGCCTCGTGTTCGCGTGCGCATGGCTCGCACGCCGCTTCGGCTTCCAGCCCGCGCGGCGCGGCGGTCCGCTGAAGGTCGTGTCGAGCGTCGGGCTCGGTGCGAAGGAAAGCGCGACGATCGTCGAGATCGGCGACACCTGGCTCGTGCTCGGCGTCGCGCCGGGCAACGTGCGATTGCTACATACGCTGCCGGCCGGCTCGGCGGCGGCCCCGGTTTCCGCTGACGCACCCGCCGGCGCCGCCCCGTCCGACGGCGGCCTGCCCGGCACGTTCGGCTCACGGTTTCGCGACGCGCTCGCGGGCGAAGCCGCGAAGCGCCTCGGTCGCGGCAAGGACCGCTGACATGGCGCCGTGCCCTCTTTCCGTCTCCGCATTCCGATGAAACACGCATTCTTGCGTCACGCGGCGCGCGTCGCGCCCGTGCTGATCCTCTGTCTCGCGCCCGCGCTCGCCTGCGCGCAGGCGAACGGCCTGCCCGCGTTCAACGCGAGCCCGGGCCCGCACGGCGGCACCACGTATTCGCTGAGCGTGCAGACGATGCTGCTGCTCACGATGCTGTCGTTCCTGCCGGCGATGCTGCTGATGATGACGAGCTTCACGCGCATCATCATCGTGCTGTCGCTGCTGCGCCAGGCGCTCGGCACCGCGACGACGCCGCCGAACCAGGTGCTCGTCGGCCTCGCGATGTTCCTCACCTTTTTCGTGATGTCGCCGGTGCTCGACCGCGCGTACAACGACGGCTACAAGCCGTTCTCAGACGGCTCGATGCCGATGGAGCAGGCCGTGCAGCGCGGCGTCGCGCCGTTCAAGACCTTCATGCTGAAGCAGACCCGCGAGACCGATCTCGCGCTGTTCGCGAAGATCTCGAAGGCCGCGCCGATGCAGGGGCCCGAAGACGTGCCGCTGTCGCTGCTGGTGCCGGCGTTCGTCACGAGCGAGCTGAAGACCGGCTTCCAGATCGGCTTCACGGTCTTCATCCCGTTCCTGATCATCGACATGGTCGTCGCGAGCGTGCTGATGTCGATGGGGATGATGATGGTGTCGCCGTCCACCGTGTCGCTGCCGTTCAAGCTGATGCTGTTCGTGCTGGTCGACGGCTGGCAGCTGCTGATCGGCTCGCTCGCGCAGAGCTTCACGTAAGCCGCGGAGGAACACGCACGATGACGCCCGAACAAGTGATGACGCTCGCGCACCACGCGATGATGGTCGGCCTGCTGCTCGCGGCCCCGCTGCTGCTGGTCGCGCTCGCGGTCGGCCTCGTCGTGAGCCTGTTCCAGGCCGCGACGCAGATCAACGAAGCGACGCTGTCGTTCATCCCGAAGCTGCTCGCGGTGGCCGCGACACTCGTGATCGCCGGCCCGTGGATGATGACGACGATGCTCGACTACCTGCGGCAGACGCTGCTGCACGTCGCGACGCTCGGCGTCGGCTGAGCCGCGCGCACCACCCGGCGGCGATGTTCTCGGTTACCTACGCGCAGCTCAACGGCTGGCTCACGGCGTTCCTGTGGCCGTTCGTGCGGATGCTCGCGCTCGTCGCGACCGCGCCCGTCGTCGGCCATGCGGCGGTGCCCGTACGCGTGAAGATCGGCCTCGCCGCGTTCATGGCGCTGGTCGTGGCGCCTACGCTCGGCGCGATGCCGGACGTCACCGTGTTCTCCGCGCAGGGCATCTGGATCCTCGTCACGCAGTTCCTGATCGGCGCCGCGATGGGCTTCACGATGCAGATCGTGTTCGCGGCCGTCGAGGCGGCCGGCGACTTCATCGGGCTGTCGATGGGGCTCGGCTTCGCCACCTTCTTCGATCCGCACACGAGCGGCGCGACGCCCGCGATGGGCCGCTTCCTGAACGCGGTCGCGATGCTCGCGTTCCTCGCGGTGGACGGCCACCTGCAGGTGTTCGCCGCGCTCACCGCGTCGTTCCAGTCGCTGCCGGTGTCGGCCGACCTGCTGCACGCGCCCGGCTGGCGCACGCTCGCGTCGTTCGGCACGACGGTGTTCGAGATGGGGCTGCTGCTCGCGCTGCCGGTAGTCGCGGCGCTCCTGATCGCGAACCTCGCGCTCGGCATCCTGAACCGCGCGGCGCCGCAGATCGGCGTGTTCCAGGTCGGCTTTCCCGTCACGATGCTCGTCGGGCTGTTGCTCGTGCAGCTGATGATCCCGAACCTCGTGCCGTTCGTGGCGCACCTGTTCGACATGGGGCTCGATGCGATGGGACGGGTGCTGACCGGGTGGCGCTGAGCGCCGCCCGCCCCCCTGTTCCCCGTTTACCGCCTGTTCCGGCCCTCCGTTGCTGGAAAACCCCTAAAGGAACCGCCAACCCGCGAAAGGTTGCAGAAGGTTTCGCCTCCCTATACTCGTCAGGACGATGCAGCAAGCATCGCGCCATACGAATACAACGAAGGAGACGATCCCGATGCGACCCATCCTGCGCACCCTCGCCGTTGCAGCCAGCCTCAGCTGCGCGCTCGCCGCTCAACCCGCTTTCGCCGACGACGGCGGCAAGATCACGATCATGGTCGGCGGGATCGCGAAGCTGATCTACCTGCCCGCGCGGCTCACGCAGGAGCTCGGCAACTTCAAGGCCGAAGGGCTCGACGTCGAGCTGCTGTCGCAGCCGGCCGGCGTCGACGCCGAGAACGAGCTGCTGGCAGGCGCCGTGCAAGGCGTGGTCGGCTTCTACGACCACACGGTCGACCTGCAGAGCAAGGGCAAGGACGTGAAGGCGATCGCCGTGCTCTGCCAGGTGCCGGGCGAAGTCGAGATGGTGTCGACCAAGGCCGCGCCGACCTTCAAGTCGATGGCCGATTCGAAAGGCAAGACGCTCGGCGTGACGGGCCTCGGCTCGTCGACGAGCTTCCTCACCCAATACCTCGCGCTCCAGCACGGCGTGCAGTCGACCCAGTACACGATGCTGCCGGTCGGCGCCGACGCGAGCTTCATCGCCGCGATCAAGCAGGGCCGTATCGACGCAGGCATGACGACCGAGCCGACGGTGTCCGCGCTCGAGAAGATGGGCGACGCGAAGGTGCTGGTCGACCTGCGCACGCTGGAAGGCACGCGCGCGGCGCTCGGCGGCACCTACCCGGCCGCGAGCCTGTACGTGCAGTCGGCGTGGGCCGACGCGCACAAGGATCAGGCGACCAAGCTCGCGCACGCGTTCGCGAAGACGATGCAGTTCATCCACACGCACAGCGCCGACGAGATCGCCGCGAAGATGCCGGCCGACTACCAGAAGGACAAGGCGCTGTACGTGAGCGCGCTGAAGGCGTCGCTGCCGATGTACACGGCCGACGGCAAGATGCCGGCCGACGGCCCGGCGACCGTGCTGAAGGTGTTGTCGGCGTTCAACCCGTCGGTGAAGGGCAAGCACATCGACCTGGCGCGCACCTACACGAACGATTTCGTGAACGCGAAGTAATCGAACTCGGCAGTCGCGCCGGCGGCGGCGATCCCGCCGCCGTGCGCTCCCCGTTCCGGCCCGGTTGACCGGCCCGGCGCCGCCACGCTGCGACGCTCTCCTCACCCGCAGGATCAATGCGATGAATCAGGCAGTCTCCCCGAGCACACCGGCGATCGAGTTTCGCAACGTGTCGTGCCGCTTCATTTCGCCGGAAGGCAAGGCCACCGTCGCGCTGCGCGACTTCAGCATGAGCGTCGCGCGCGGCGAATTCATCGCGATCGTCGGCCCGACCGGCTGCGGCAAGTCGACCACGCTGAACCTGATCACCGGGCTGCTCAAGCCCGCGTCGGGCGAAGTCCGCGTGATGGGCCGCCCGGTCGACGGGATCGACCCGCGCATCGGCTTCGTGTTCCAGGCCGACGCCGTATTCCCGTGGCGCAACGTGATCGACAACGTCGCGGCGGGCCCGCTGTTTCGCGGCCGCTCGAAGGACGTCGCGTACACGCAGGCCGAGGAATGGATCCGCAAGGTCGGCCTCGACAAGTTCACGAAGCACTACCCGCATCAACTCTCCGGCGGGATGAGGAAGCGCGTCGCGCTCGCGCAGACCTTCATCAACCAGCCGGAAATCCTGCTGATGGACGAGCCGTTCTCCGCGCTCGACATGCAGACGCGCACGCTGATGCAGGACGAGCTGCTGCAGCTCTGGTCCGCGAACAAGGGCTCGGTCGTGTTCGTCACGCACGATCTGGAAGAGGCGATCGCGCTCGCCGACCGCGTGTTCGTGCTGACCGCACGGCCCGCCACGCTCAAGCGCGTGTACGAGATCGACCTGCCGCGTCCGCGCGTCACGTCCGAGATCCGCTACCACACACGCTTCATCGAAATTTCCAAGGACATCTGGCACGACCTGCGCGAAGAAGTGCAGATCGGCTGACGCATACGCTCAAGGCAAGAAACAGCAAGGACAGGAGCATGACCGACATGACGCTTCCCCCCACCGCCCTTCCGGCGACGACGCTCGAGGACGAGTCGCGCGCCGCTCAAACCCGCCTGCGCCGCCGCCGGCAACTGATCATCGGCCTGCGGATCGCCGTACTCGTGATCGTGCTGGGCGGGTGGGAACTCGCCGCACGGCTGAAGTGGATCGATCCGTTCTTCTTCTCGCAACCGACGCTGATCTTCGCGCAGATCCAGGACTGGTTCGTGAACGGCACGTCGCAAGGCCCGCTGCTCACGCAGGTGTGGGTCACGCTCGAGGAAACCACGATCGGCTTCCTGATCGGCTCGGTCGCCGGCGTGATCTGCGGGATCGTGCTCGGCCGCAACAAGCTGATGGCCGACGTGTTCGGCCTGTACATCCAGATCGCGAACTCGATTCCGCGCGTCGTGCTCGGCTCGGTGTTCGTGATCGCGCTCGGCCTCGGGATGGCGTCGAAGATCGCGCTGGCCGTCGTGATGGTGTTCTTCGTCGTGTTCGGCAACGCGTTCCAGGGCGTGCGCGAAGCCGACCGCTACCTGATCGCGAACGCGCAGATCCTCGGCGCGTCGCGCCGGCAGATCACCACGTCGGTCGTGATTCCGTCCGCGCTGAGCTGGATTCTCGCCAGCCTGCATGTGAGCTTCGGCTTCGCGCTGGTCGGTGCGGTGGTCGGCGAATTCCTGGGTTCCAAACAGGGCATCGGCCTGCTAATCTCCACCGCCCAGGGCGCATTCAACGCGAGCGGCGTGTTCGCGGCGATGATCGTGC
This sequence comes from Burkholderia sp. AU33423, assembly GCF_002223135.1. Lineage (NCBI taxonomy): Bacteria > Pseudomonadati > Pseudomonadota > Betaproteobacteria > Burkholderiales > Burkholderiaceae > Burkholderia > Burkholderia sp. AU33423. The sequence continues at coordinate 31,677 of NZ_NKFH01000002.1, read as the reverse complement.
TAGCCGTGGTCGCGCTGGCCGCCGACTATCTGCTGACGCGGATCGAGAAGCGGCTGCTGAAGTGGCGCCCCGCGGCGTTCTGAACGCCGCCGGCCGGCGCCTGACATGACACCTCCGACCGCGCCGGCGACCCCGGCGCGGTTCGGCATTTCGGAGAAGGAGCGCAACAGGATGGCGCACAGCCTGCGCGGGCGGCTGCTGTGGTGGCTGCTGCTGCCGCTCGCGGTGTTCGTGCTGATCGCCGGCGCGATGTCGTACGACACCGCGCGGACCACGGCCGCGCTCGTGCAGGACAGCGCGCTCGTCGCGTCCGCGCGCACGATCGGCGAGGACGTCGAATGGCGCAACGGGCGGCCGGCGGCCGACGTGCCGCCCGCCGCGCTGGAGATCTTCGAATCGCCGTCACGCGACTCGGTGTTCTACAAGGTGATCGATGGCCACGGCGGCCTGCTCGCCGGCAATCCTGCGCTCGACCTGCCCGCGCGGCACGGCGTCGAGCCGACGCTGTACGACACGTCGCTCGACGGCGTGCCGCTGCGCGCGGTGGCCTACGATCGCCAGCTGTACGACGAGGGGCAGATCGAGACGGTGACGGTGGTCGTCGCGAAGACGACGCGTTCGTACGGCGCGATGGTCGCGACGATCTGGCGACCGCAGCTCGTGCGCCTGTCGCTGATGCTGGTGCTCGCGGTGGTGCTCGTCTATCTCGGCCTCACCCTCGAGCTGCGCCCGCTGATGAAGCTGAAGGACGACGTGGCCGACCGCGGGCCGATGGAGCTGGAGCCGATCCGCCCCGAGCGGCTGCAGCACGAGTTGCGGCCGATCGTCGACGCGATCAACCAGTGCATCGCGCGGCTGAACACGCATACGGCCACGCAGCGCCGCTTCATCGCGGATGCCGCGCATCAGCTGCGCACGCCGATCGCGGTGCTCGATACGCAGATCCAGTACGCGCAGCAGCGCGGCAACGACGATCGTGAGCTCGCGTCGGTGCTCGACAGCATGCAGCGCAGCAGCCGCAAGATGGCCGACGTGACCGACAAGCTGCTGCTGCTCGCGCATGCGGAAGCGACGCCGTCGACGCTGCTCACGCATCGCGTCGATCTCGCGGCCGTGGTGTCGAGCGTGCTGGAAGAGACGATCGTGCTCGCGCAGCGGCGCAATATCGATCTCGGCGCCGATCTCGGCGAGCGGCTCGACGTCGCCGGCAGCGACAGCCTGCTGACCGCGCTGGTGATGAACCTCGTCGACAACGCCGTGCGCTACACGCAGCCGGGCGGCTGCGTGACGGTCTGCGCCCGCCGCGACGGCGACGCGGTCGTGCTCGACGTGGTCGACAACGGCCCCGGCATCCCGGCCGAAGCGCGGCCGCACGTGTTCAAGCGGTTCTACCGCGTGTCGGCCGACACCGAAGGCTCGGGCCTCGGGCTCGCGATCGTCCGCGAGATCGCGCAGGCGCACGGCGGCAGCGCGTCGCTTGCGCCGGGGGCCGGCAATCGCGGTATCGTCGTAACCGTGCGGTTGCCCGCTTTCGATTGAAGAGAACGCCGTCATGAAACTTTTGCTGGTCGAAGACAACGCCGAGCTCGCACACTGGATCGTGAACCTGCTGCGCGGCGAGGATTTCGCGGTCGATGCCGTCGGCGACGGCGAGCGCGCCGACACGGTGCTGAAGACCGAGCGCTACGACGCGGTGCTGCTCGACATGCGGCTGCCCGGCATCAGCGGCAAGGAAGTGCTCGCGCGGCTGCGGCGCCGCAACGACAACGTGCCGGTGCTGATGCTGACCGCGCACGGCTCGGTCGACGACAAGGTCGACTGCTTCGGCGCGGGCGCTGACGACTACGTCGTGAAGCCGTTCGAATCGCGCGAGCTGGTTGCGCGGATTCGCGCGCTGATCCGCCGGCAGGCCGGCGTTGGCACGACGCAGCTCGTGTGCGGCGATCTCGTCTACGCATTCGGCACGCGCGAATTCCGCTGCGGCGAAACGGTGCTTGCACTGCGCCGCCGCGAGCACGCGATCCTCGAAACGCTGATGCTGCAGCAGAACAAGACGGTGTCGAAGGCCCGCCTGATGGACAGCGTGTTCGCGCTCGACGACGAGCCGAGCGCCGATGCGATCGACATCTACATCCACCGGCTGCGCAAGCATCTCGCGGGCAGCACGGCCGAGATCATCACGCTGCGCGGGCTGGGTTACATCCTGCGCATGAAGAGCACGCAGGACTGACGGGCCCCACTGCGAGCCCTGAATACCGATTCGCAGCACGAAACGTCATCAATGCATGCCGGCGCTCCCGGCTTGCCTGCTTCCACCCGCCTGCCCGATCCGCGATTATTGCGCGTTCGGTGTTTTCACCGATCCGATTCTTTCCTCCGGGAAAGCGTCGTGAAGGATTGCCCCCTCTACGATGCTACGCGTCGGCCCTCTCGCTGTGGCCGGCAAGAGTCGGCATACATTGCGTACTGCCAACGACCAGATTCCAATGCGGCAGCTCGGAGGAGACGATCTTGAAACGAAAAACCCTTGCCCTTTCCATCGCGGCGGCTGGCCTGTGCGCCGGTACCCAGGCGCATGCGCAGTCGAGCGTGCAGCTCTACGGCCTGATGGACCTGAGCTTTCCGACCTACCGGACCCACGCCGACGCGAACGGCAAACACGTGATCGGGATGGGCAACGAAGGCGAACCGTGGTTCAGCGGCAGCCGCTGGGGCCTGCGCGGCGCTGAAGACATCGGCGGCGGCACGAAGATCATCTTCCGCCTCGAAAGCGAATTCGTCGTCGCGAACGGCCAGATGGAAGACGAAGGCCAGATCTTCGACCGCGACGCGTGGGTGGGCGTCGAGGACGAGCGCTTCGGCAAGCTGACGGCCGGCTTCCAGAACACGATCGCGCGCGACGCGGCGACGATCTACGGCGACGCGTACGGTTCCGCGAAGCTGACGACCGAGGAAGGCGGCTGGACCAACTCGAACAACTTCAAGCAGATGATCTTCTACGCGGCCGGCCCGACCGGCACGCGCTACAACAACGGCGTCGCGTGGAAGAAGCTGTTCAGCAACGGCATCTTCGCGAGCGCCGGCTACCAGTTCAGCAACTCGACGTCGTTCGCGACCGGCTCCGCGTATCAGGCCGCGCTCGGCTACAACGGCGGGCCGTTCAACGTGTCGGGCTTCTACAACCACGTGAACCACAACGGCTTCCGGAACCAGACGTTCTCGGTCGGCGGCAACTACACGTTCGACATCGTGCGCCTGAATGCCGGCTACTTCCGCTACAACGGCGACCAGGGCCCGCTCGGCCAGCGTCACGACGATTCGTGGACGGTGTCGATGAAGATCGCGCCGAAGGGCGCGCTCGACTACGAGCTCGGCTACCAGCAGATGCGGATCAAGAACGCCGCGAACAACGCGGACGGCTTCACGCCGAACGCGAACCTCGGCGCGTTCAGCCTGACCAACGGCGTCGCCAACGGCTTCAAGGAGACGATCTACGGGTCGGTGTTCTACCACCTGAGCAAGCGCACCGAGGTGTACCTGGCCGGCGACTACATGAAGCTGCATGGCGGCTACACGGTGTCGTCGACGTTCGGCGCGAAGAACCAGCTCGAACTGACGTCGGGCATCCGCACGCGCTTCTGACCTGAAACGGGGCCCGACGGGCCCCGCCGCACCCTCCGTCCGGGATTCTCCATGCGGGCACGCCGGCGCCAGGCGCCGACCGTGCCCTTTTTTTCGTCCTTTCCCGAGCGCGCCCGGGACGCCCGCCAGGCATCCGCCGGCCGGCCCTGCGACAACCGGCTCGAAGCCGCTTGCGGCCCGTCCGGCGGGCAATCGCGGCCGATGCCCGCACGATCGCCTCACATCGGTGCTTGACCTGCGCCGACCGACTCGCTAGCGTTTCGGGTTTGCCCGGGCGGCCATTGCCGCCGGTGCCGTGAGCACGCCCGACGTCCTGGCGCGCGCGGCCGGGCTCCGATGGAAAAGACGATGCAGAAACTCGATGCGGCCAGCCCGCAGGCGATGTCGACGGATTTCACCGCCGACAACGTCGCGCGCCTGAAGGCGCTGTTCCCCGAACTCGTGACCGAAGGCCCCGACGGCGCGTCGGTCGACGTCGACGTGTTGAAGGCGCTGGTCGGCGACCGCACGGTCGGCGACGCCGACGAGCGCTACGGCTTCCACTGGCACGGCAAGCGCAGCGCGCGCCAGGCCGCGCTCACGCCGTCGACCGGCACGCTGCGGCCCTGCCCCGACGACAGCGTCGCGTGGGACGACACGCGCCATCTCGTGATCGAGGGCGACAACCTCGACGTGATGAAGCTGCTGCACAAGAGCTACGCCGGCAAGGTGAAGCTCGTCTACATCGACCCGCCGTACAACACGGGCAGCGATTTCGTCTATCCGGACGACTTCAGCGACAGCATCCGCCACTACCTGGCGATGACCGGACAGACCCAGGGCGGCGTGAAGCGCAGCACCAACACCGAGGCGAACGGCCGGTTCCACACCGACTGGCTGAACATGATGTATCCGCGCCTGAAGCTCGCGCACGCGCTGCTGTCCGACGAAGGGCTGATCGCCGTGCACATCGACGAGCATGAAGTGCATGCGCTGGTGCTGATGCTGCGCGAGATCTTCGGCGAGGAGAACGAGCTCGGCGTGGCCGTATGGGACAAGCGCAACCCGAAGGGCGACGCGCGCGGCGTCGCGTACCAGCACGAATCGCTGGTGCTGTTCGCGCGCAACGCCGAGACGCTGCTCGAGCGCGCGCCGCTCAAGCGTCCGAAACGCAATGCGCAGCGCATGCTGGACGCCGCGCACGACGCCGTGTACCGCAGCGGCAACCCGAAGGATGCGCAGAAGGCGTACCGCGCGTGGATGAAGGCGCAGACCAACTTGTCCGGCGGCGAAGTGATGTACGACCGGCTGTCGCCGGAAGGCCGCGTGTACCGCCTCGTGTCGATGGCGTGGCCGAACAAGAAGAAGGCGCCGGACGAGTATTTCACGCCGCTGATCCACCCGGTCACCGGCAAGCCGTGCGCGATGCCGGCGCGCGGCTGGCGCAACCCGCCCGCGACGATGCAGGCGCTGATCGAGCGCGGCCAGATCGAATTCGGCCCGGATGAAACCACGCAGCCGCAGCGGATCTACTACCTCGACGAGAACATGTACGAGAACGTGCCGTCGGTGCTGCCGTTCGCCGGCTCCGACGACGCGTTGCTGAAGACGCTCGGCATCCCGTTCGACCTGCCGAAGCCGGTCGATTTCGCGGCGGCCGTGATCGGCTGGTGCACGCGCGGCGACGACATCGTGCTCGACTGCTTCGCCGGCTCCGGCTCGACCGGCCACGCGGTGATGCAGGTGAACGCGACCGACGGCGGCGCGCGCCGCTACATCCTCGTGCAACTGCCCGAGGCGCTCGACCGCCGCGACAAGACGCAGACGGCCGCTGCCGATTTCTGCGGGAAGCTGAAGAAGCCGCTGACGCTCGCCGAAATCACGAAGGAACGCCTGCGCCGCGCCGCGCAGCAGGTCGCGCGCGACTATCCGGAAAGCTATGGCGACCTCGGCTTCCGCGTGTACCGGCTCGACACGACCAACGTGATCGAGTGGGACCCGCGCCGCGACGACTTCGACCACGCGCTCTTCGCGTCCGTCGAGCACGTGAAGACCGGCCGCACCGAGGACGACCTGCTCGCCGAGCTGACGCTGAAGCTCGGCCTCGACCTGTGCACGCCGGTCGAGCATCACCAGGTGGCCGGCAAGACCGTGCACCTGATCGGCCGCTCGATCGTCGCGTGCTTCGATGCGCGCATCGCGCGCGACGACGCGGGGCCGCTGGCCGACGGCATCGTCGACCTGCTCGATGCGACCGGCACGACGCACGACGTCACGTGCCTGTTCCGCGACAGCGGCTTCGTCGACGACGTCGCGAAGCTCAATCTCGCCGCGCTGCTCGAACAGCACGGCGTGAAGCGCGTGCGGAGCCTGTGATGCGGCTGCATTTCGAAGCGGATCTCGACTACCAGCGCGAGGCGATCGACGCCGTCTGCGACCTGTTTCGCGGCCAGGAATCGTATCGCGGCGATTTCAGCGTGCTCGCGAACGCCGCGCCCGGCACGACGGCCGCCGCCCAGGGCTCGCTCGGCTTCGCGGTGTCGGAACAGGGCGTCGGCAACCGGCTGTCGCTGACCGACGACGCGCTCGCGCGCAATCTCGCCGACGTGCAGCTGCGCGGCGGGCTGCCGCCGTCCGGCCTGCCCGGCTCGCGCGACTTCACCGTCGAGATGGAGACCGGCACCGGCAAGACCTACGTGTACCTGCGCACGATCTTCGAGCTGAACCGCCGCTACGGCTTCACGAAGTTCGTGATCGTCGTGCCGTCGATCGCGATCAAGGAAGGCGTGCACAAGACGCTCGCGATCACCGAGGATCACTTCCGCGCACTGTACGCGGGCGTGCCGTACGACTACTTCCTGTACGACTCCGCGAAGCTCGGCCAGGTGCGCCACTTCGCGGCGAGCGCGGCGATCCAGATCATGGTGATGACGGTGGCCGCGATCAACAAGAAGGAAATCAACAACCTCTACAAGGACAGCGAGAAGACCGGCGGCGAGAAGCCGATCGACCTGATCCGCGCGACGCGGCCGATCGTGATCGTCGACGAGCCGCAAAGCGTCGACGGCGGGCTCGAAGGCCGTGGCCGCGAAGCGCTCGCCGCGATGGCGCCGCTCTGCACGCTGCGCTATTCGGCCACGCACGTCGACCGTCACCACATGGTGTACCGGCTCGACGCGGTCGACGCGTACGAGCGCAAGCTGGTCAAGCAGATCGAGATCGCGTCGGCGATCGTCGAGGATGCGCACAACAAGCCGTACGTGCGGCTCGTGGGCGTGTCGAACCGGCGCGGCGCGATCAGCGCGCGCGTCGAGCTCGACGTCGCGACGACGGCCGGCGTGAAGCGCCAGATCGTGACCGCCACCGACGGCGACGATCTCGAACGCCTGACCAAGCGCGCGCTGTACGCGGGGCTGCGGATCGGTGAAGTCCATGCGGTGAAGGGTGCCGAGTACGTCGAGCTGCGCCATCCGGAAGGCGAGGCGTTCCTGTCGCTCGGCGAGGCGTTCGGCGACATCGACACGCTCGCCGTGCAGCGCGAGATGATCCGCCGCACGATCCGCGAGCATCTGGACAAGGAGCTGCGCCTCGCCGAGCGCGGCGTGAAGGTGCTGTCGCTGTTCTTCGTCGACTCGGTCGAGCGCTACCGCCGCTATGACGAGAACGGCATGCCCGTGAAGGGCGACTACGCGCTGATCTTCGAAGAGGAATATGCACGCGCGGCGCGCGTGCCGGCCTACCGTGCGTTGTTCGACGGCGTCGACGTGACGCTCGAAGTCGAGCGCGCGCACAACGGCTACTTCTCGATCGACCGCAAGGGCGGCTGGACCGACACGAGTGAAAGCAGCGCGGCGGCGCGCGAGAACGCGGAGCGCGCGTACGGCCTCATCATGCGCGAGAAGGAAGCGCTGCTGTCGTTCGACACGCCGCTGAAGTTCATCTTCTCGCACTCGGCGCTGAAGGAAGGCTGGGACAACCCGAACGTGTTCCAGATCTGCACGCTGCGCGACATCCAGACCGAACGCGAGCGCCGCCAGACGCTCGGCCGCGGGCTGCGCCTCGCGGTCGACCAGGACGGCGAACGCGTGCGCGATCCGGGCGTGAACACGCTCACCGTGATCGCGACCGAGCGCTACGAGTCGTTCGCGGAGAACCTGCAGAAGGAAATCGAGGCCGATACGGGCATCCGTTTCGGCATCGTCGAGGAACACCAGTTCGCGGCGCTGCCCGTGCAGGAAGGCGACGGGCCCGCGCATGCGCTCGGCGTCGAGCTGTCGCGCGTGCTGTGGAACCACCTGCACGCGCAAGGCTACGTCGATGCGCAGGGCAAGGTGCTCGACCGGCTGAAGGATGCGCTGCGCCAGAGCGCGCTGGTGCTGCCGGAGGCGTTCGAGATGCTGCGCGCACCGATCGTCGCGACGCTGCGCAAGCTGTCGGGCCGCTTCGCCGTGCGCAACGCGGACGAGCGCCGTGCGATCGCGCTGCGGCGCGATGCGTCGGGCAAGGCCGTCGTGTTCGGCGAGGATTTCCGCGCGCTGTGGGACCGCATCCGCCATCGCACCGTGTACCGCGTCGAGTTCGACAACGCGAAGCTCGTGCGTGACTGCGCGGCCGCGCTGCACGACGCGCCGGACATCGCGCGCGCACGGCTGCAGTGGCGCAAGGCCGAGATCGACATCGGCAAGGCCGGCATCGAGGCGATCGAGGTGGACGGCGCCGGCACGGTGCTGCTCGACGAAGGCGAGCTGCCGTTGCCCGACCTGCTCACCGAGCTGCAGGACCGCACGCAGCTCACGCGCCGTTCGCTGGCGACGATCCTGGCCGACAGCGGCCGGCTCGAGGACTTCCGCGTGAATCCGCAGCAGTTCATCGCGGTCGCGGCCGATGCGATCAACCGCTGCAAGCGGCTTGCGCTCGTCGCGGGCATCGCGTATCACAAGCTCGGCGAGCGTCATGTGCATGCGCTCGAATCGTTCGAGAGCGAAGCGCTGACCGGCTATCTGCGCAACCTGCGGCCGGATGCGCAAAAGTCGATCCACGAGGCGGTCGTGTGCGAGACGGACGCGGAGCGCGCGTTCGCCGATGCGCTCGAGGCGCACGACGGCGTGAAGCTGTACGCGAAGCTGCCCGCGTGGTTCCGCGTGCAGACGCCGCTCGGCAGCTATCACCCGGACTGGGCCGTGCTCGCGGAACAGGACGGCGGCGAGCGGCTGTACTTCGTCGTCGATACGCCGAATACGGACGGCCACGTGCCGAGCGAGCACGAGCGCGCGAAGCTCGCGTGCGGCGAAGCGCATTTCCGGGCGCTGGTGGACGGCGACGGCGCGGCGCGCTTCGTGCGCGTCAGGCAGGCGGACGCGTTGTTCGAACCTGCGGCGCCGCTGGCGGGCGCCGGGCGATAAGACGAAAGGCGGCGTTGTGAGCCGCCCTTTTTTATCGGCGTTCCGGACGCGGCCGGGCGCGCGCGTGATGCGCGCGCCTCGCGCCGAATTCCCGTTTGTTAACCGCGTGTAAGCGATCCGTATGCGCGCCCGTCTGAGGCGCGGTTACGGCTGGTTGCAAATCGGGTCGGCACGATGTTTTCGCGCGACAGCCGCGTTGCATTCCCGCCATGGAAAAAGGGCGCCGAAGCGCCCTTCCATCACGTTTGCACGCTGCGCTTAAAGCGTGCGGCCGAATGCGTGGTGATGCGAACGATGCGTGGACGTCGACGCATGCGTGGTGTGGCCATGCGCATGTGCGTGCGCGTGACCGCGGCCCGGCTGCGCGCCGGCGCGATCGGCGATCGTGTCGGAGCGGTCGGCCGCGCGCGACAGGCCCTTGTCGCGGTCGCCCGCGTGCATGCCGTTCGAGTTGCTCAGCGCGTGGCCGCTCATGTGGCCGGCGGACATGCCGCCTGCATTACCGCCCAGGCCGCCTGCACCGTGACCTCCGCCGCCACCACCGTTTCCACCGCCATTGCCGCCGGCTGCGGCATACGCGGACACCGTGCCGAGCGCGAGTAGCGCGGCCATCAGTACGGACAGATATCGTTGCTGTTTCATCTTGTGCTCCCTGGAGCGCGTTCGTGTGACTGCATTCTATGAACGCGCCAGATTCGCGCCACGCGACGTTGTAAATGATCGTAACGATACGTGCGGCGCGCATTCGTCAGATCAATCCGGATCGTGCGTGGACGGGGGAACGAGGCAGGCGGGCGCGGCGCCGCAGCGCCGCCCCGGTGACGATGATGCTTACTGCGCCGGCTGCATGCCCTGCGCGGCGGCCTTGTGTTGCGCGGCCTGCTCCTGCGCCTGCTTCTTCGCCATGTGGTGGCCGACGATACAGCCGCCAACCGCGCCGACGACCGCGTGGTGCCCCGCATAGTGGCCGGCCACACCGCCGACCACCGCGCCCTTCATGCAGCCCGCCGCGTGCGCGCTGCCGATGGTGGCAAGCGCAACGATGGCCGCGGTGGCACCCAGCCTGATGTGTCGAATGGGCATCATCTTTTCATTCTCCTCGTGTGGCGATCAAGTCGAGCCGCTTCGCTCAATCCCAGCGGCCGCCGCGCCAGCCGCCGCGATCGCGCCACTCGTGCTCGCGCCATTCATGGCGACGCCATTCGTGTTCGCGCCATTCGCGCCGACGCCAGCCGTCGCCACGCCAACCGTCGTCGCGATAGCCGACCGGCGCGTACATGACGGGCGGAGGCGGCGCCACGTAGACGGGCGCCGGCGCCGCATAGGCAGGTACACCGATGCCGACCGACAGGTCGACGTGGGCCGATGCGACGCCCGAAGCTGCCAGCGCCGCTACACCGAGAACTGCACCGAGAATGAGTTTCTTGTTCATCTCGCAACTCCCTGCACGTGTCGTGCGTCATGTGAATACGGTTCGGAGTCTAGGCACCGGACGCTGACACAGGTGAAACGGGTATGCGAGACAGGTAACGGACGTTTACGGGTTCCCGCAAAGCCTTGCGGGACAAGGAAGAGGCGGCACTCCAAACACCGTTGCAGCGGTGCATCGGACCGGTAAAAACGGGATTTTCGGCACGAACCCGCGCAATCGACACACGCAGGCGCGTGCCTGAATACGCCGAAAGCGAACCGCCCGCACTTGATGCGAGCGGTCCGCAAGCGCGCATCACGCGCGGATATCGTCGACGCTGCGCAGCCAGTGCACGCTGAACAGGTTGTCCGTGTCGGTCCACACGGTATCGGGCGCGAATCCTGCGCGGCGCGCGATCGCATGGAAGCCGTCGATCGTGAACTTGTGCGAATTCTCGGTGTGGATGCGCTCACCGGCATCGAAGCGGAACGCGTGGCCGCGTACGTGCACGGTCTGCGCGATGTCGCTGACGAGATGCATCTCGATGCGCTGCCGCACGCTGTCGTAGAACGCGCAATGCGAGAACGCGTCGACGTTGAAATCCGCACCGAGCTCGGTGTTCGCGCGCACCAGCAGGTTCAGGTTGAATTGCGCGGTCACGCCCTGCGCATCGTTGTACGCATCGTGCAGCGTGCGCTCGTCCTTCACGAGATCCGCGCCGACCAGCAAGCCGCCGCCACGCAGCAGCCGCGCGGCATCACGCAGGAACGCATCGGCTTCTTCCGGCGCGAAGTTGCCGATCGTCGAACCGGGAAAGAAGCCGATGCGCCGCGCCGGTGTCGCGGTCAGCTCGGCCAGTTGCTCGGCCTTCGTGTAGTCGGCCGCGATCGGTGCGACGTCGAGCCACGGATACGCGGCACGCAGCCGCGCGGCGGCGCCGTGCAGGTAGTCGGCCGAGATATCGACCGGCACGTAGCGCGCCGGCGCGTTCGCATAGTTGCCCGCGAACGCGTCGAGCAGCACGCGGATCTTCTCGAGCGAGCCCGCGCCGAATTCGACGAGTTCCGCATGCGGGCCGACCCGCCGCACGATCTCGGCCGCGCGATCGCGCAGGATGCCGAGCTCGGTGCGGGTCGGGTAATACTCGGGCAACTCGCAGATGCGATCGAATAGCGTGGAGCCGGCCGCATCGTAGAAGTATTTCGGCGGAATGCTGCGCGGCGTACGCGACAGCCCGTCGATCAGGTCGCGCTCGAACGCGCTCGGCCGCGAATCGCGGGCGGGTTGCTGGCCACCGCTCGTGGCCGTCCGGTCAGACGTCTCGCGCAAGTCGCACTCCCGTGAATTGCCAGCGCGCGGCCGGCGGAAAGAAATTGCGGTACGTCGGCCGTTCGTGCCCGGGCGGCGTTGCGATGCTGCTCCCGCGCAGGACTTGCTGGCCAACCATGAACTTGCCGTTGTATTCGGCGGCGACCCCGACGAGCGGCCGAAAGCCCGGGTACGGCTCGTAGGACGAGCGCGTCCATTGCCACACGTGCCCGAGCATCTGCCGGATGCCTTCGGCGGGGAACGCGGCTTCCCATTCGAATTCGGTCGGCAGGCGCGCGCCGGCCCATTCCGCATACGCGGCCGCTTCGTAGAAGCTCACGTGGCACACCGGCGCGTCGGGTGCGAGCGGCTCGACGCCGTGCAGGCCGAACGTGCGCCGCACGCGCGTGGCGGCCGCATCGTCGTCGTCGGGCATCCAGTACGCGGGCCCTTGCCACCCTTCCCGCTGCACCGTGGCCCAGCCGTCCGACAGCCAGAACTCGGGGCGCGTATAGCCGCCATCGGCGACGAACGCCGCGAATTCCGCATTCGTCACCAGGCGGTTCGCGATCTCGTACGGCCGCACGAGCGCCGTATGGCGCGGCCGTTCGTTGTCGAACGAGAACGCCTCGCCGTCGTGGCCGATCTCGACGAGCCCGCCCGGCTGGTGCAGCCAGTGCTGCGCGCCGGCGTCGCCCGCGGCCATCGCGCCTGTGTCCGTCCCGTTGCGCGGCCGGAATGCCGGCTTCAGCGGGTTGCACGAGAACGCATGCAGCATGTCGGTGACGATCAGCTCCTGATGCTGCTGCTCGTGATGCAGGCCGAGCACGAGCTCGGGCGCGATCGTCTCGAGCAACGCCGCGTCGGCGCCGGCCAGCGCGCGCAGCATCGCGTCGTCGACGTATTGCCGGTACGCATGCACCTCGTCGAGCGACGGGCGCGTGAGCAGCCCGCGTTGCGGCCGCGGATGGCGCGGGCCGAGCGCTTCGTAATAGGAATTGAAGAGGAACTGGAATGCCGCGTTGAATGGCGCGTAGCCGGGCACGCGTCGCATCAGCACGACGGTTTCGAAGAACCAGGTCGTATGCGCGAGGTGCCATTTCGTCGGACTGGCATCGGGCATCGACTGCACGGCCTGGTCCTCGGCGGACAACGTCGCGGTCAACGCGACGCTATGGGCGCGCACGTCCTGGTAACGGCGCTGAAGCTGTGATGCAAGGAGGCTCATCGGTTTACCGTCCACGTCGCGATTCGCTGCGTTGCGTGTTGCCGGAAAAAGGAAAGCCTTGCGCGTGATGCGCGCGGCTGACGTGCGACCTGCTGCTGCGTCGTCGGGCAGCCGGCGCGCGCGCCGGGCCGCGGATGCGGCGTCACTTCATCTGCCCATGCAGAATAGTATGGGCCAGAAATGTGAATGTTGCTGACCGAGATGCGGATGAAACGGCAGATAAATGTAAATGAAAGCAACCGATCACCTGCCAATTGCTGACATCAGCGCGTATCGAGGGGCATGCGTCAGCCGTTGAGATCGACACGCCGCGGACGTTCGCGCGGCCATGATCGTCTCCCTGACGTGAATGCGGAATCGTCTGACCAGCACGGGCGCGCGAAGCATGCTCGCCGCGTTCATTGCGTTCGACGCGCACCCTGCCCGCCCTGGCCCTGCGGCCTTCCACGTCGATCCGCTCGCCGGTTTCGAAAAAAATTTCGCGTCGATGTCACACACGCGGGGGGCTCGCTCGTCATATCACCGGAACCCACACGAAAAGGAGAAGGACCATGACTGCGAAACTCAACCCGTTTGCCGCCGCGCCTGCCTTGATGAAGCACTGGATGACCGTCTCGGTCGCCGCCGCGCAGAGCCTCGAGCCGACGCTGGTCGAGCTGGTCAAGATCCGCGCATCGCAGATCAACGCATGTGCGAACTGCATTAACATGCACACGGCCGAAGCGCGCGAGCAAGGCGAGACCGAGCAGCGCATCTACCTGCTGTCCGCGTGGCGCGACGCGCCCTGCTACACCGACCGCGAACGCGCGGCGCTCGGCTGGACCGACGCGCTCACGCGGTTGTCGGAGGGCCACGCGGCGCACGAAGCGGCCTATGCGGCGCTGAACGACCACTTCAGCCAGGAGGAACAGGTGAAACTCACGCTGATGATCAACGTGATCAACGGCTGGAACCGGCTTGCGGTCGGCTTCGGCCTGTGGATCGAGCCGGCCGATGCAAAGGCCGCCGCCGCGAAGATGGTGGCCTGATGCCGAACCTCGACCCGGCCACCGGCAGCGCCGAAGCAAGGGCCGATGCGGCGGCGAGCTTCGACCCGCTGCGCCGCACGCTGATCCGCGTCGCGTACCGGATGCTCGGTTCCGTTGCGGATGCCGAGGACATGGTGCAGGAGGCGTTCATCCGCTGGATGGACGTCGACCGCACCGAGGTGCGCGTGCCTGAAGCGTTCCTGCGCCGCATGGTGATGCGCATGTGCCTCGACCAGTTGAAGTCCGCGCGGCACCAGCGCGAGACCTATGTCGGCCCGTGGCTGCCCGAGCCGGTCGTCGAGGAAGACGAACAGGAGGACGTCACGCTGCCGCTGCTGCTCGCGCTCGAACGGCTCTCGCCGCTGGAGCGCGCGGCGTTCCTGCTGCACGACGTGTTCGGTCTCGAGTTCGACGAAGTCGCCACGACGATCCAGCGCGACCCGGCCGCGTGCCGGCAGCTCGCTGCGCGGGCCCGCACGCATGTGCGCGAGGCGCGGCCGCGCTTCCATGTCGAGAAGCAGCGCGGGATCGAATTGGCGGAGGCGTTTTTTGCGGCATCACGCAGCGGCGACATGCGCGCGCTCGGCGCGATGCTCGCCGAGGACGTGAGCCTGCACGCGGATGGCGGCGGCAAACGCCCGGCCGCGGGCATACCGGTGCTCGGCTTCGAGCGTGTGATGAAGGTGCACGAGTACCTGGCCAGGCTGTTCGCCACGCATGCGTCGAAGCTCGTGCGTGCGGGGTTCATCAACGGGCTGCCGGGTTTCGTTACGCAAGAAGCGGACGGCGAGCTGCAGACCACGGCGCTCGAGATCGAGGACGGGAAAATCGTCGCGATCTATGTCGTGCGGAATCCTGACAAGTTGAAGCATCTGCATTGAGTGCGGCGGGATCACGCGTCGGGTGCCGCGCGCATGCGCGGCCGCGATACGACCTGTTTCTTCGTAAGCGCTCTTTGATTGACGCCATTGCACGGCGAGGCTGATTCACCGAGGCTACGTGTCCATGTTCAATGAGCGTGGACAGGTGTGCATGAACGAGCAACGCGGAGGTTTGCAGAGCCGATTGGTGGTCGATCGCAAGCGAGACGGACGGCGTAAGTACGACGAGGATGCGAAGCGCGAATTGATACAGGCGTGTCTGAAGCCCGGGGTGTCGATCGCGCGGACGGCCATGGAGCACGACGTCAATCCAAACCTCGTTCGGACGTGGATTTCCAAGTATCAGCGCGAACAAGCCGCGGGCGAGATAGTCAGCTCCGTGACGGAGCCGTCACGAGAGGCTCGCGTCGAACTGCCGGCGGCTTGCGTGCCTGAGGAATCAGCCTTTATGCAGGTCGTCACCTCCGCGGTTGCTCCCACTCCGACTAAATTGGCTGCGGCATTCTCACTGAATGTGCACCTGCCAAACGGCGTTTCCTTAGAATTGGGCCCGGCGAACTTCGATGAACTGACGGCCGTTGTGCAAATGCTCGGGAGGCTGCCATGTTCCGGTTCGACGAAGGGCTGAAGGTTTATCTGCATCGCGATCCAGTCGACTTCCGCATGGGCATCAACGGACTGTCGATCCTGGTCGAACAGGCGATGCGCCTGAACCCGATGACCTCGGCGCTGTTCGTCTTCGGCAACC
The DNA here is from genome assembly GCF_002223135.1 of Burkholderia sp. AU33423. Classification (NCBI taxonomy): domain Bacteria; kingdom Pseudomonadati; phylum Pseudomonadota; class Betaproteobacteria; order Burkholderiales; family Burkholderiaceae; genus Burkholderia; species Burkholderia sp. AU33423. The sequence continues at coordinate 16,050 of NZ_NKFH01000002.1, read as the reverse complement.
GCCGGCGCGATCGAATCAAGATTCTCGGCTGGGGCGGCAACGGCTTCTGGTTGCTGCTCAAGCGACTCGAAGCCGATCGCTTCATCTGGCCGAACGGAGGCGACACAATCACGCTCAGCGCCGAGCAATTGCACTGGCTGCTCGACGGCATCGACCTGGCCGTGATCCAGAAGCATCCCCAGCGATATTACGCGCGGATGAGCTGAACACCGCGCGGGTGACATGGTCTAATCGGCCATGCCGAACAGCCCCGTCATGCCGAGTGTTGAGGAATACCAGGCACTGCTCGCCGAACGCGATGCGCTGCGCGGTGAGCTTCGACTCGTGACGGCCCAGCGCGATCTGGCCGAAGAGAAGCTGCGGGCCTACAAGCACGAACTGTTCGGTGCATCGAGCGAGGCGCGCCATGCCGACCAGCTCGGCCTGTTCAACGAAGCAGAGGCATTGGCGGCGACTGCCGACGCGCCCGCGCGTGAAGACGTGCCCGGCACCTCGGTCGCCGCCCACACGCGCGGCAAGCGCGGGCGCAAACCACTCAATCCGAGCCTGCCGCGCGAGGTCGTGCGGCACGAGTTGCCAGAAGCTGAACGATTCTGCGCGCACGACGGCCACGCCCTCGTCGAGATTGGCGTAGAAACGAGCGAACAGCTCGACGTGATTCCCGAGCAAGTGCGCGTCGTTCAGCACCAGCGGGTCAAGTACGCCTGCCCTTGCTGTGATCTCGGCATTAAGGTCACGCCAGCGCCGACGCGCATCATCCCTCGCGGGCTGCTCACGGAATCCGCGCTGGCGTGGATCATCACTGGCAAGTACCAATACGGCATGCCACTGTATCGCCAGGCCACGCTGCTGCGTCGCTTCGGCGGCGACATCTCGTCGAACACGCTGGCCGCTAGCGTGGTGCGAGTGGGGCTTGCTACGCAGCCGGTGATCAACCTGATGCGTGACGCGCTGCTCGAATCCGACCTGATCTACGGCGACGAGACAACGTTCCAGGTGCTGAAGGAACCGGGACGAAGGCCGCAGGCAAAGAGCTACCTGTGGGCGCAGGTCAACGGCTCAGGGCCGCCCGTGCGGATGTTCTCGTACTCGCCGGGACGTGGTGCCCAACATGCGCAGAAGCTCTATGCCGGCGTGCAGCCCGGCACTGTGCTGATGACGGACGGGTACGAACTCTATAACGGCATCGCCCACGATCACCAGCTCGTGCATCTCGGATGCTGGGCGCATGTACGCCGCGGCTTCATCAAGGCCGAGGAGTCGGTGCCGAAAGCGGCACGCTCATCGGATCTGCTGGCGACGCGCTTCGTTAAGCTGATCGGCAAGCTGTTCACGGCCGAGGCGCGAAGCGCGAAGTGGACGCCTGAACGCCGGCAGCGATTGCGTACCCGATACAGCGCCCGAGCGCTCTCCCTCGTCGAATGCATGATGGTCGAGCATCTGCCCGCCGTCGTGCCGTCGAGTCTGCTCGGCAAGGCGCTGCAATACATGAGCGGGCAATGGCCCAAGCTGGTCCGCTACATCGAGAACGGCAACTGGCCACTCTCGAACAACCTGTGTGAAAACGCGATCAGACCGTTCGTCGTCGGCCGCAAAGGCTGGCTGTTCTCCGACACTGTCGCCGGCGCGCAGGCCAGCGCCAATCTGTACTCCCTCGTCGAGACGTGCAAGGCGAACGGCATCGAACCGTATCGCTACCTCGTCTGGCTGTTCACGAAGCTGCCTCTCGCTGCAACCGCCGACGACTACGCGGCCCTCATGCCATGGAGCATGCCTGCCACTCCCAACCTCTGATGGGTGTCGTTAAAAGACCGCATACGTTTCTTCGCCCTGCCGCCCTGCTTTACCGGCCGCCGGCTCCTGCGATCAATACGTCCCGGCCACGATGTAGATCAGGAAGCCGAGCAACGGCGTTGCTATCGCAAAACCGGCGGCCGCGAGCCAGTTCGTGCCGCCCTGCGCTTCCAGCAGCGCGAGCAACGATTCGCGGGACGTCGCGCTCGGGCGCAGCTTTTCGATCCTGCGTTCGACGTGCGTCCTGTAGAGGCTGTTCCCGCACCAGCCGAGCGTGACCGCGATCCCGATGGTGACCGGGTCGAGCGTGCTCGATTCGAAGTATTTCGGGAAGAACAGCAGCTCGACCAGCGTGATCGCGAGCGACGCGCCAAGGACGGCCGCCGCCTGCCAGTACATGCATCGATACGCCATCCACACCGGGCCCAGGAAACAGGCTGCCCAGTTCCACGACTGCCGGTTCTTTCGCGACGCGGCGATCTCCCACTTCCTTTCGAACCAGGCGGCTTTCTTGCCGACATAAGCGGCGATCTCGTCGTTGCTCGCGGATGATGTGGCGGTCGTGACGTCGGACATGGTCGTGTGCTCTCAGTCGCGCGGATCGCGCGTCGTTGTTTTGATGTGTGGGAAATCGGGCGACGGTCGGAACAGCCGCTTCGATGCGCACACGATTCTACGCGCGGCGCAGTGGCCGTTGTATGGCGGATCGAGGTGTCGGTGAGGAACGATGCGATGCCGCGGATCGCGCAACGCATCGGGGCGACAGGCGTTGTTTCGGCCGGAAAAAGAAAAACGCCACGCGATGTTGCCGCGTGGCGTTTGTATGTTGGCGAGCCGCATTGCCTGTAGGCAAGTTGTGCTGCCAGACCCCTTCATTTGTTCGTTGGTAGGCTCGATTGGATTCGAACCAACGACCCCCACCATGTCAAGGTGGTGCTCTAACCAACTGAGCTACGAGCCTAAGAAGCCGCGAATTATAGAGAGGGTTTTTGAGGAGCACAAGCCCCTTCGTGAAAATTTTTTGAATCGAGGTGCGCGGACGCCGACGATCGACGTGGGCTGGCGATGCCGGGAACGTTGGCTTCACCTGTTCGCATCACAGCAAAACGCGTCCATGCGCTGTGATGTTATCCACATTGCCCTCTGGATAACCATCCGGCAAGCCTCTGGATTCACAGTGGAGCGATTGAGGATATGTCGCCGCGGCTGTGAATCGACGAAAAGTTGTTCTGTGCTGCCGGGAGCTGTTCACGTCGCGCACCCAGGGTTATGCATTCTGCTTCCCGTCGAGAATTCATGGGGTTAGGGACGTTATCCACTGTGAGGCACAGGGTTTGTTAACTATCACTACGTATGTATACGAACTCTGTTAACACCTTTGGATAAGCACAGTCCGTCGACTGTGATCCGCGCAGGATATGCACTGCGTGCGGTGATCGGATGAATGAAGCGGCGAGCTGTGAGACGCATCGGACGATGCATGTGCAGCTGTGTCTGTAGAATCGCCGGCATTCAGGATCCGAAGGCCTGGCGCACAGGCTCGCGACAGATGAGCGATTCCTCGTTGACCCGGCTCGACGCACTCGATATCGATGCTGTCGTACACCGGTTGCAGCAACATCCGGGCGACATCGTGTTCGAGCAGCGCGTATCGATGCCCGAAGCCGATGTCCTGTGTTGCCGCTACAAAGGCGAGCGATTCAACGTGAAGTTCGATCTCGACTATGGGGTGTTCGTCGATCGCATCGGGAAGCTGTCCCGCAAAGACATCGACGATATCGCCAGGTGGTTCGCCACGATATGAACCGGATACGCCGAGACGTCCCGGTAAAAGATCGATTCACTGACCGCGTTGCAGCGCTGCGAAGAATCGATGTTTTCCGCGACGAGATGAACCCAGGCAAAAAGCAGGGCGATACCAACGATGCTCGCAAGGGGAGCCAGTGATGGGACCGATTGTTTGCCATCGGCACGGGCTCAACGTTGTCAGAATGACCTCGGAGCGTGTCCATGCACGCGTCCGGGTGCGCGGCCAGTTTGCGCCCGGGGAACTGGTCAAGGTCTCGCTCGACCGGCCGAAGTACAGCCGTGAAATGTGGGTGCTGCGTGCCGAGTTCGACGAACTTGAAGTCGAAGCGTCGTTCGTCGGGAACGTTGCCCATGTCACCGCGTTCCCGAAAATTGCAGCGCTCGAGCGTTTGCGGGCCTATGGCTGCTCGACGTGTGTTGACGAGTTGCTCGTGCGGTCCGGTGAAACACCACGTGAGCCCAGGTCGCTGCAGCAGGCATTCGACACATCCGTCGTCGCGGCCGATGCGACACGGTCGGAGGGTTTCATGCGATGCGAGCTTCACGGGTTGATCTCGCCGGTACCGACATCGCCTGATATCGAAGCAGCGATCCTGTCGACTGACGGGATTCGCGATTGTCGTGTCGTGCAGGTGACCGATGGCACGACGAGGCATGAGCTGAAGTACTGGTTCAGCGAAGCGTTTCTGCATCAGGTGCTTGGGCCGGGAGGCGGGGTCGAGGATTCGGCGCTCAGAATCGCTGACGAGGAAGCGTTCCGGATGCTGTGGAATGCCGGCGAACCCGTGTGCCGGTACTGCCTGCGCGAAACGTTGAAACGCAGCGGCCTGGGTGACGACGGCACACCAGCCTGAACCGAACGAAGCGACGACGGCCGGGGCGATACATGCGACGGATCACCCCGCGCGGGTTGCTGTCATGTCCCTTTTCCTGGTCCGACGATTAGCCTTAATGCCCTGATTAAACGGTAGAATCTCGCGCGACTGAGTCATAGACACCATCCGAGGGTGCTGAAATAAAAAAGGGCTGCATCATGAACGTGCCGGACATCTACGCCGCGCTTCGCGGTGGATTGCTTCAGCAGGACCGCTTGCTCAAGTTGGATACGCCGCTGGGCGCCAACGTACTCGCCGTACAGCGCGCGATCGGCCGATCGCGGATCGGGCGGGACTATTCGTTCACGCTCGACGTCGTCGCGGGCACCGACGATCTCGAACTCAAGAAGCTGATCGCCCAACCGGCCACGCTGTGGATCCAGCAGGCGAACAATGCGTACCGGCCCGTCAGCGGCTACATCTACACCGCGCGCCGGCTTGGCGCGAACGGCGGGGTGACGACCTATCAGCTGGAACTGCACGCGTGGATGCATGTGCTGCGGTTCCGCCGCGACGAGAAAATCTGGATCGACAAGAATGCAGAGGAAATTATTTCCGATGTGCTCGGCATGCATCCGGAAGCACGCGGACGGTTCCGGTTTGCGTTGTCGCAGCCCCTGGAGAACCGGTCGAATACGCGGCAAAGCGAGACGGACTGGAACTTCGTGCACCGGCTGATGGAAGACGAGGGGCTGTACGGCACGTGGCAGCAGGCCGACGACGGCAAGTCGCACACGCTCGTCATCACCGACAACCTGCAGGCGCTCGTGCCGCTGTCGCCGGAAACGCTGCGCTTCTACAGCGGCGGCGTGGGCAGCGACGCCGACGCATTCACGCAATGGTCGGGTACGCGCACGCTGCAGAGCGTGACGCGAACGACGCGCACGTTCGACTACAAGAATCCCTCGCAGTCGGCGAACCCCAAGGGCACGTCGCTGCCGACGATGGGCGGCCAGGGCGAGCTGCCGGATCAGCTCGAGGTCTACGAATACACGGGCGCCTACACGTATCTCGACCAGTCGCGCGGCGACCATCTGACGAAGGTGCGGATGGAGGAATGGGAGTCGCAGGCGAAGCGCTTTCATGGCGCGGGCGGGGTGCGCGCGATCGATGCGGGCCGGCGCTTCACGCTGGCCGATCATCCCGCGCACGATCGCGATCCCTCTGATCAGCGTGAGTTTGCCGCGATCGGCGTTTCCTGGTGGATCGAGAACAACTTGCCCGTCTCGGGCACCGACTCGGATTTCCCGCACAGCCTGGGTCGCGCGCTCGATCAGGTGCGCGCGCGATACGAAAATACCGCCGGCCTTCAGGTATCGCACGACGACGGCTCGACCGGCTTCTATCTCGTCGAAGTCGAAGCGCAACGCGTGAGCATGCCGTATCGCAGCCCGTTCGAGCATCACAAGCCGGAGATGCACCTCGAGACGGCGATCGTCGTCGGGCCGCAGGGCGAGGAGGTCTATACCGACGAGTTGAACCGGATCCGTGTGCAGTTCGTGTGGGACCGGTTGAATCCGGGCAACGAGAACGTGTCGTGCTGGGTGCGCGTCGTGCAGTCGGATACGGGTGGCGGCTACGGCGGCGTGCACGTGCCACGCATCGGCGAGGAAGTGCTGATCGACTACGTCGGCGGCGACTGCGACCGGCCGCTCGCGGTCGGGCGCGTGTACAACGGCGCGAACCAGCCGCAGTGGCATACCGACGGGATCCTGTCCGGGTATCGGTCGAAGGAGTATTCGGGCGGCGGTTACAACCAGCTCGTGATGGACGACGCGACCGGGCAGAACCGCGTGCAGCTGATGAGCAGCAGCGCGAACAGCTTGCTGCATCTGGGCTACATCATCGACCAGAACGGCAATTCGCGCGGGTCGTACCTCGGCAGCGGGTTCGACCTGCGCTCGGATGCGTATGGCGCGGTGCGGGCGAGCCAGGGCCTGTACGTCACCACCCATCCGAAGGCGGCGAACAGCCAGCCGCTCGACGTGAAGGAAGCGCAGCAGCAGCTCGTGACGGGCGAGAGCCTCGTCGAGGCGATGTCGGGTGTAAGCGAGCAGCATCAGGCGGAAAGCCTGAAGGACGCGCAGGACACGATGCGCGCGTTCACGGATGCGACGCAGGACAGCGCATCGGGCAGCGCGGCGGGCGGACGAACGGCCGGCGGGGGCATGGGTAGCGCGAATGCATTCAAGGAACCGGTGATGCTGTTCGGCAGCCCGTCAGGGATCGGGATGTCGACGCAGCAGTCGGTGCATGTGGTTGCGAACGATCACGTGAACGTGGCGAGCGGGCAGAGCGTGCACATTGCGGCGGGCAAGTCGCTGATCGCGAGCATCGGGCAGAAGCTGAGCCTGTTCGCGCAGAACGCGGGGATGAAGCTGTTCGCGGGCAAGGGCAAGGTCGAGATCCAGGCGCAGGCGGACAACATCGAGGTGACCGCGCAGAAGGCGGTGAAGGTGGTGTCGTCGACGGATCGGATCGAGATCGCGGCCGATCAGGGGATCCTGCTGACGAGCGGCGGCGCGTACATCCGGATCCAGGGTGGAAACGTCGAGGTTCATGCGCCGGGCAAGGTCGACATCAAGGGTGCGTCGCATACGTTCGCGGGGCCGACGAGTCTCGCCTATCCGTTGCCGGCGCTGCCGACTTCCGTGCATGCGGCCACGCTGCAATACCAGTATCACGACAACGAGCCGGTGCAGGGCGCGAAGTACATCGCGACGCTGTCCGATGGCGCCACGCGCGAAGGCGTGCTGGATTCGCAGGGGCGGATGCATCTGGAGAACGTGCCGGCCGGCGCGATCAAGGTCGAACTCGGGCCGGACGCGCGCCCGTATGCGCGCAAGGATACGACCGCCAATCCCGACTACAAGGGAGAAAGCCTCTCCGAAGCCGACATTGACGCAATCATCAACAAGCACGGGGGAGCGTGAGCGTGAGCTGGACGATCGAGGATTTCAAGGCAACGTCGCTGGAGGTCGGGCAATGGTGCTGGGGAACGCTGGAAGGCGCATTCAACGAAAAGCAGACCATCAGCCAGATCATCGTCGATGCCGCGATCGGCATGGTTCCGCTCGTGGGTGACGCAACCGCCGTTCGCGACCTGCTGGCCGTCAGCATCGGCATGAGCCAGGATCCGGCCAAGCGCGACGACAAGATGCAGCGCTTGCTGCTGGTCGTGCTCATCTTCGCGCTGATCCCGGTCGTGGGTGGCGTCATCAAGGGGCTCGGACGCTTGCTGCTGAAGGTCACCGGCGATGTCGCGAAGGATGCCGAACTGCTCAAGGCGGTCGTGCAATTCCTGAACCGGATGGGGCACGGCGACGCGCCGAAGTGGTTGAAGGCGCTGGACTTGACCAAGTACCAGGCGCTGGTCCTCGGGAAGCTGAAGGACTTTTGCGCGGGCATACGAGTTTCCATTAGTCGTGTGCTCGAGGCAGGCGTCGGCAGGTTGCTCCCGGACAAGTATCGCGCCGCGCTCGAGCGCGTCAGCAGCGGTTTTCACGCGATTCAGGATATGGCCGACAAGATCGTCCCGGAGGCGATCAAGGAGCTGAACGCGAAGCTCAGGGTGCTGCAGAACATGGTCTATCGCGGCGAGATGCACGAAATCGCGACGGGCGGCGCACCGAAGATCGCGCGCGAGGCAGAGGCGTATCTGCAGGAGCGCAAGTTTGCCCGCGATATTCGTCGAGGTCGTTTTCCGTCCGAGGAGTGCCTGGCGAACAAAAGTGGCGAGGCGCGGCTCAAGGCGAAATACGGCAAGAAAATTGCCCAGGGTTGGCCGAACATCATCGACCGGAAAGGCAAGATGCCGCTATACGGCGATAAGGATGTGTTTCTCGACATCGCGTCGTTCAGCGGCCCGATCACGGCGCTGAGTGCGAAGGAGCTCGCTGGCAAGAAGGTGTATCGCGTGTTCGGTAACCCGTCCGAACTTGCGACATGGGAGGCCGGCAGTTCGGCGGGCGGCCGGAACCCCGCGTTCTGGGGCGTCGGCGAGCCGCCGAAGAGCGCGGAGGAGTGGCGCAGGCTCTCCGCGGTGCTGGATACCTGGAACGGCAACGGGTTCATCGTCGTCATGCAGTTGCCGCACGATTTCGGCGAGCGGATGCCGACGGCTAATGCGTGGGCCGGAAAGATTGCCGAACAGTATGGCACGGCGACGCCCGTGCAGTATCTCGAAGGCGGCGCCGATCAATTGGTTGTCGACTTCGGCGCACTGTCGGCGTTTGTGACCGAAGAAGGGAACAAGATCAAGAAGCAATTCGAGAATTTCACCGGGCACGCGGATCTGCACGTCAAGCAAGAGTACAACGGCGTCAAGATCGAGTTTCACAAGACGAACTGGGAGAATGTCGAGAAGGTGTACGGCTACAGCAAGTACGAGGACAACATCCACTACTCGACGAAGACACGCCGGCTGGCGGGTGATGAAATCCAGACCAAGGCAACCAACAGTAAAGTGACTGCAGCGACTCGATCGGCAGCGAACAATGAAGGTCAGAGATGACGGATACGATCAAGCAGGACGACATGACGGATGACGCGACGCGGCGCAGGATTTTCTGGCTGCTTCAACGTCTGACCAGCTATTCGCTCTGGAAGCGCAAGCGTGATGCGTTTGCGATCTTCGCAAACGAATACGAGCACGCGGTGAAGACTTGGCCAGAAGACGATTCTGAGCGCGTGCCGGCAGACAATTTGCCGACCATCTTCGAGATTCTCGCCGCTTATGATCGAGGATTGCCCGAATTGGCCCGCGGGTATCGGTTTGTCTGGCAGCGCGGTGAGCCGCTGCAATACGCGATCGATCGGTACAACCATTTGAACGCGTATTTCTTCCCCCATTACGATTACTGGGATCGCGGTGCGCAGGCTGCCCCCTATCCGCCGAAGGTCGACGCGCTGGCTCAACTGCTACATGCGTCGGAATACCAGATAGAGTATGCGCCGTTTGAGCCGCCACCTTTGGAAGACTACGTCGCACAACTGACTTCGATAGATTTGCTGCTGTCCCCGCATGCATACGAGCACAGCTTCTACACCCTTCCGTATCCCGTGTTTCCGATGGATTTGCCGGAGGTTCCTGAGCCAGTCGGCCAGGTGATCAAGTCCGGCGACAAGGTGCCTTGCGACGGTATCTGGGAACCCGTTGCCGTCGAGCAATCGAAATTGCTGGGTATCGTGCCGGTCGGCAATCGTAGTTTGCGCGGCAATGGCTGTTTCAATTATTTCATTCGGGACATCCGCGCACCGAACTTCAGCGACGATGACACGGGAGAGGTCTTCAAGACGCACTGGCGACTGTTGTGGGAAGACAAGCGATACGCGGACGGCGTCATTCCTGACGAATCGCAGTATTTCCTTGAGCCGCCGGCGCCGCAGCCGGACCGGGAAACCGTCACGCAGGTCCGGACCGGCGATCGCTGCCCGGTTTCAGGCGAATGGCAGACGGCCGAGTACGGTGGCAAGACGCTGCACGTCGAAGCCGGCGCGGCGATGCCGGACATGCTCGTCAGGGACAATCTCGGCGAGCTCAAGGTGCACTGGGTGACGTGGCATCTGGTGAAGCGTTCGTAGTGCGGGCGGGCGGCGACATCCAGACCAAGATGATCAACAACAAAATGACCGCAACGACTCGATCGACGGCGAATCGCGAAGGTCGGCGATGACGGACACGATCAAGCTGTACGACATGACGGACGACGCCACTCGACGCAAGATTTTCTGGCTGCTTCAACGTCTGACCAGTTATTCGCTCTGGAAGCGCAAGCGCGATGCGTTTGCGATTTTCGCGAACGAATACGAGCACGCGGGTCCGAGTTGGCCCGCGGGCAGCGGTTCGTCTGGCAGACCGGCGAGCCGCTGGAATACGCGGTCGATCGGTCCAACTATTTGAACGCGTATTTTTTCCCCCACTGCGACTACTGGGAGCGTGGCGCGCAGTTCGCCCCGTATCCGCCAAAGATCGATGCGCTGGCCCAACTGCTTCACGCATCGGAATACCAGATGGACCATGTGCCACTCGAGCCGTCGAGGTTGAACAACGATCTGGCGCAACTGCGCTCGGTGGGGCTGCTGCTGTCCCCGGACGCATACAGGAGCACCTTCTACACGGTTCCGTATCCGGTGTTTCCGGAGGACTTGCCCGAGGTTCCAGAACCAGTTGGCCCGGTGATCAAGTCCGGCGAGAAGGTGCCTCGTGACGGCATCTGGGAGCCTGTTGCCGTCGAGCGATCGAAATGGCTGGGCATCGTGCCGGTCGGCGAACGCAGTCTGCGCGGCAATGGCTGCTTCAATTACCTCATTCGGGACATCTGTGCGCCGAACCTCAGGGACAACGAGATGAGAACGCCCGTCAAGACGCACTGGCGATTGTTGTGGGAGGACAATCGATATGTAGACGGCGTTATCCCGGACGAATCGCAGTATTTCCTGGAGCCGCAGCAGGTGCCGAAGATGAGCCCGAACCCGCAATATCCGGGCAACGTCATGAGCAAGCCGTGAACGAGAAGCACGAACGCTATATGAGCGGTGCCTCGATTTTGCATACCGCCGAGGTTCGGAGACGATGAAGGTAGTCAGCCCTCATATGTGGATAACCAGGCACAAAACGATGCGAAACGCTGTGCGGGCAAAAGGTGAGCGTGTGCCCGGATCATAAGCTGGGCGCGACTGAACGGAGAGAAGCAAGCCCTGAGCACGAGGTGCATGCGGAACGTGCATCGGGTTTCGTGCGCTTGTCCACAGCGCGCATGTGGACAACCCGCACGCCCAACCAGTCGAATCGCTGTGCGTCGGACAGGTGAGCACCATGCATTCGACCATGCGAATCAGCCCGAACGTCTTGTCTGACAGGGATTGTCCGGAATAGCGCAGGCGATGTGGAGCGTGTTCGCACGATCTGCCGTGATGGAATGCCTTGTGGATATCGAGCCGCCAACGCACTCGAAATCCTGTGCATTCAATGGGTGAGGGTACGCGAATTCGGCGAGGAGGTTCGCGTTACTTCACGGGTCGTGGATATCGCGCTTCCATACAACTCGACGTCACGATTCCCGGTGCGGTTCAGATACCGACTCGGCTAGCGTCGCGAGAGAAGGCGGCATAGAGCAGGACAAAGTCGCACAGCGAGGATGATCGTTCGCTATGCTGCCGGTGACAACGCACCGATTCCCTCCGATACACATGAGCGCAACTGCACGGACCATTCTCAAGGCCATTCTGAGCATCCCCATTGCCTTTGGGCTCGCCTATCCCCTTGTCTATCCCTCCGAAGACGGGGGCGTTCTCGGCGAAATAGCGGTGCTTGGAACAATCGGAAGCATCGTCGTCATCGCGGTTTTCCTGGCGCTGGTCTATGCCTACGCGAGCGACCTCAGGACTACCCTGAAATCGGTCAATCGAGGATCGCGTGCGGCTGAACCCAACAGCGTCTGGCTGATGTTCCTCTTGCCCTACAACTTCATCGAGGACTTCTTCATTATTTCCAACGTTGCGAAGTCTCTGGAAGCGGAGTCTCGTATCAATCCGGCTCTGTCGGGGTTGCGCTCGTTCGGCCGGATCAGCGGCATCGGGTGGTGTCTTGCCCAGGTTCTTTCGTTGATACCCAATACCATTGGCTCCATCGCTGGCGGCGTCGCGGTTTTCCTCTGGGTTTGGCACTGGGTGTTTGTGCGCCGAACGAACAAGATGCTTGCCGGCAGCCAGGTCCCGGTGGCGACTCTACCTGGACGGACAGGATCGTAGCCCGCCTTGGAAGGCGGATCGCTTACGTGTGATCGATGTGGATATCCTGCTCCACGGCGACTCGAAACCCTGTGATTCCAAAGGTGAGGGCACCGGCGTGGCCTCGATGTGCATAACAGCCAGGGAAAGTCAGTCGAAACGCTGTGCATTCGAGTGGTGAGCGTGCGCCCATTCAAGCCCGCCGGGCCGCCCCACCAAAGGCGCTGGCGGCTACCACCAACCGCCAACCGGGCGCGCATCCTGCTACTTCAAGTCTGCCGATCGAGCGCCTGCACGACCGCTTTCTCCCCGAGACTCCCGGCCGGCCCGACCACCGCATAGTTGAGCCCATTCACCGATCCATATCGCGCGAGCAACGCACCATCCACGCGTTGCCCGGCCGGCAACAGCCGATGTTTCGATTCGGCCGGCCGGAGATAGAAGCTCAGCGTCCGTCCGGCCTCGTCCTCATAGAGCACCATCGCAGCGGTAGCGCCGCTGTCTGTCGTGAACAACCGGCCGCCGACCGGCCTGAACCCCGCCGCACTCAAATCCGGCAGCTTCGCTGATGCGCCCACGCCTTTGGTGAGCCATCCCTGCAAATCGCCCGCACCGGTCGGCCGGTAATCGACCTTCGCCGTCCGATCGACCACCATCATCTGGTAAGCCTTGACCGCATCGCTCATCGGCGCGATGGGCGGCGCCGCGTTCCACCCGCGCGCCTGCCATCCGCCGAACGTCCCGAGCCCGACGCAAAACACGAACGAAGCCGCCATTGCGAACCGCATCCGCGAGCGCTCCGCCCGCCGGCCGCGAATCGCCGTCGGATCCAGCGCCGGGTTGTCCGCCGGCATTCGCACGCTCTCAAGCGCGGCCCGCAACCGCTGCGCATCCTGCTGCCATTGCTTCACCTGTTCCGCGCGTTCAGGATGCAGCGCGAGATAGCGCTCGACCGCGGCACGCGCATCGTCGTCGAGCTGGCCGTCGACATAGGCCTGGAGGTCGTGTTCGTTCGGAGGCGTGTTCATTTTTTCATCAAACGCAAAGAAGGAGCGGGGAGCTCGCCGTCGCTCAACTGGCGCAGCGCCTGGCGCGCGCGGGAGAGCCGCGACATCACGGTGCCGATCGGCACCTCAAGCAGGTCGGCGACTTCCTGATAGGTGAAGCCTTCGACCGCGACGAGCAGCAGCAGGCTGCGCTGCTCGTCGGAGAGCCGGCCGAATGCTTCGAGCGTCGCGCGCGCCGCGAATTCGCGTTCGGCGGAGGGCCAGTGCGCGTCATCGTCGTCGCGGATGCGCCCAAGCAGCCACGCGTAGCGCTTCGCGCTGCGCTTGCCGTCGAGAAACTGCCGGTACAGGATCGTGAAGAGCCAGCTGCGCAGCGAGGCGTCGTCGCGGCGGCTCGTCCAGCGCGACAGCGCGCGCTCGAGCGTCGACTGGACGAGATCGTCGGCTGCGTGGACGTCGCGCGCGAGCCAGAGCGCGAAGCGTCGCAGCCTGGGGATGAGTTCGCGCAGTGCGTCGTCGTCGAGGGCGGTAGAGGGCATGGCTAGGCCGGTTGCCGAATGGGTCGAGATGCCACGTAGGACGCCGGTCGGCGCCGCTTATTCCACCAGCATACGAAAAAACTTTTCTTGGAATAAAGCGGCGCGGGCGGCGTCCTACGCGGGTTCGACAATGACCTGACGGTCGGGAGCCTATATATGGAGCGATCTTCTTCCTCTTCTTCGCCGCAGCGCGAGCCCGGGCGCGGGTGGTGGCGCTGGGCCGCGATCGGCGGCGCGGTGGCCGGCGTGGCCGTGGCGTTCGGGTATGTCGGCGGCTGGCTCGCGCCGGCGCGTCTGACCCCGCACCGGGTCGTCGATGCGTTGCAGACGGCCGGCGGCGGCATTCACCCGGGTTTCCGGCGCAATCACGCGAAGGGCGTGTGCGTGACCGGTTACTTCGAAGGCAACGGCGCCGCGAGCGCGTATTCGGTCGCGCCATTCTTCAAGGCGGTGCGCACGCCGGTGGTCGGGCGCTTCGCGTTGCCGGGCGGGAATCCGTATGCGCCCGACAGCAGCGTGCCGATCCGCAGCCTCGCGCTGAAGCTCACCGCGCCCGATGGCGAGCAATGGCGCACCGGGATGAACGCGATGCCGGTGTTCCCGGTCGCGACGCCGCAGGCGTTCTACGCGCAATTGCTGGCGACGCGAGCCGATCCGAAGACGGGCAAGCCCGATCCGGCGAAGGTGAAGGCGTTTTTCGGTGCGCACCCTGAGACGGCCGCGTTCCGCGAATGGGTGAAAGGTGCGAAGCCGAGCGCGAGCTACGTCACCGAAAGTTATTACGGATTGAACGCGTTCTACTTCGTCGACGCGGCGGGCAAGCGCCAGGCGGTGCGGTGGCGCGTCGTGCCGGAGCAGACGGCCGGCGCCGGCGACGTCGCAACGGCGGCGGACCCGAACGTGTTGCAGCAGGACGTGACGCAGCGCATCGCGGCCGGTCCGCAGAAGTGGAAGCTGCTGGTCACGCTGGCGGCGCCTGGCGACCCGGTGGACGACGCGACGAAGGTCTGGCCTGCACAGCGCACGACGCTCGATGCGGGCACGCTCGTGCTCGACCGCGTGGAGGCGCAGGACAGCGGGCCGTGCCGAGATGTGAATTACGACCCGACGGTGCTGCCGCAGGGGATTCAGGCGTCGGGGGATCCGTTGCTGGCGGCGCGGTCGGCGGCCTATGCGGATTCGTATCTGCGCAGGACGAGTGAAGAGGCCGGGGTAGCGGGCGTGGCGCGATTGAGTGGGGAGGGACGGTGATGAAGGCTTCGACGACGTTTGGCTTGCCGGCGCGGGTGCTGCACTGGGTGATGGCCGCGATGATCATCGCGATGCTGTTCATCGGGGTGGGGATGGTGGCGTCTGTCTCTGAGCGGCATGCGCTTCTGGTGGCGATCCACAAGCCTCTGGGTATTGCCGTGCTCGTGCTGGTTTGCGTGCGGATCGTGGTGCGGGTTCTGTCGAAGCCGCCGGCATTGCCCGAGGATCTGCCGTGGTGGCAGAAGGTTGCCGCGCGCGGGTCGCATCTCGCGCTGTATGCGCTGATGCTCGCGATGCCCCTGATCGGGTGGGCGATGCTGTCGGCCGGCGGGTATCCGGTGACGTTGGGCGGTGGTGTGCAGCTGCCGGCGATCGTGGCAGCGGATCCGGTGACGTTTGCCTGGCTCCGGGTCGCGCACCGGGTGCTGGCGTATCTGTTCTTCGCGACGTTCCTCGCGCACTTTGCCGCTGCGCTGTATCACGGGCTGATTCGCCGGGACGGCGTGGTGAGGGCGATGGTGGGGCGGTGAGCGGCGGAGGATTGAGCTCGATGCGGCGGGGCGGTTCACGGGCGACCGAGGCTGCTTCTGCCGTGTCGCTTATATAAGACTATTCGAGAGGTTCGGCGACCCCCGGCACCGCATGTCAAAATAATTTCACAAAAGGGGTTGCGGAGACTGGGGCAGGTGCTTAGAATCACGCCTCTTTCGCGCTAACGGAAACGCAGCGCGGGGGAAAAAGAGAAGTGGTGCTGTTGATGTCGGTTTTAACGACTCCAGCGCAAACGGAATAAAACCGCAGTCGTCGCAACGAAGTAGTTAAAAAAGTTGTTGACGGATTTAAAAAAACGGTTCATAATCTCGCTTCTCTGCTGCTGAAAACGCAGCGCTGCTGAGAAACACGAAGTTCCTCGCAGAAATGCTCTTTAAAAATTAACAGCCGATAAGTGTGGGCGCTTGATGAAAGCGAGCTGATCCTCGGATCAGATAGCGAAAGTATCAAGAGTCTCACACTAAAGTAAGTCAGGTTTATGAAGTGATTCAT